>CAZKBH010000015.1:14581-19417 GCA_964550795.1 uncultured Saprospiraceae bacterium | reverse complement strand
TGCGGGCACTGGCCCCGGTTCAGGGCCTGACAGCCGCTGCAAACCCAGTCCAGTGCCTGATGCTCGGTCACCTCGGGGTGCGGCGGTTAAGCGTCGCACCCCGATTTTTTGGGCGGTTTGCTGATGTACTATCTATCTTGGGCCGCATTCTATGAAACAGATTTCCCTTTTCCATTTGCTCTTTTTGACCCTCTTTGGTGTATGGGGAAGTAGTTTGTTTGCCCAATCGCCCCGCAAAATCGCGCTTTTAATTGCAGTTGGCGATTATTCCGAGCATTCCGGCTGGCAAAAAATTAATTCCGCCAACGACGCAGCACTGGTACGCGAGGTACTGCTCCTGCAAGGTTTTAAGGAAAAAGACATCACCATCTTAAAAGATGCCGATGCTACGCGAAAGGGAATCCTGCGAGCCATCCAGAAACACCTGATAGATGCTGCAAAACCCGGCGACGTGCTTTATTTTCAATTTTCTGGTCATGGGCAGCAAGTTGCCGATGATAATGGCGACGAGGTAGACGGCTTTGATGAAGCCATAGTGCCTTTCGACTCCCCCCTGCGCTATGGCGAGGGAGGCAATACGGGCCAATATCTGATTCGGGATGACGAACTTGGCCAACTTTTCGTCCAAGCCCGCAAGCGCATCGGACCCCAAGGAAACCTCCTGGTCATTCTGGATTCGTGTCACTCGGGTACGGGCACCAGAGGTATGGCGATTGCACGGGGCACCGACCGAATCATGGCCGATTCCAGTTACATTGCCCAACACATCCACAAAAAGCCTGAAGATGAAATGCTGCCAATCGAGGCTGATGACGGCTTGGCGCCCATGGTTGCATTTTTTGGTTCCTCGGCCAATCAGTTGAATTTTGAAACCCGCGACGAACGCGGCATTTGGCTGGGTTCACTGACCTATGCTTTGTGCAAAAAACTGGGTCAGGCCAATTCCTCCACCACTTACCGCGGACTTTTTGATCAAATCCGGCTGGAAATGGCCAAAATTGCTTCACGCCAACAGCCGCAGGTGGAGGGCATGCTCGATCAGCATGTTTTTGGCGGAAGTCTGGTAGAAAAGCCCAGCCACATCCCGGTGAAACGCAGTGCCGGTTCGAAACACATCGAAATAAAAGCCGGACAGATGCAGGGCTTGTATGAAGGTACTGTGGTCGGGCTTTACCCGCCTGAAACCCGCCATCCCGCAGGAACACAAGCTTTAAGAAAGGGCACGATAAGAGCCTCCGGACCTTTTGAAAGCATGGTTGCCTTGGACAGTGCGCTGCAAAAGCAAATCTCAAGCACTGCATGGGTTTATGTATTGGAACGGAATTTTGGCGATTTGAAAGCCCGGATAAACATACAATTAGATGCCAAGCACCCAATTGCAAAGGCTTTGAGAGAACGGATTGCTGTGATGCCTATGCTTCAGGAGGACAACAAGACAGCCGATCTTCATGTGGTTCAAAATGGCGAAACCGTTCAGTTGGTGTCCGGCAATCTCGTCATAGCGGAGGCCGATGCCCACACCAGAACCGAGGTAGCCACCGAACGGATGATCCGAAAAATACAGTCCTGGGCACAGGTGTCCTACCTCCGTGGATTGGAGGTAGTCAATGGGAAACTTAAGCTAAACCTCGAAATTGTACCCGTGGATTTGGACCGCAAAACCATGCAAATCAGGGGAGAAATTCCGATAACCGATAAAACGGATTCATTTGGCAATTTGCGTTTCAAGCGAGGCGATGTTTTCCGAATTCGGGTAAGCAACCCTGGCCATTACCCGGTTTATTTTACCATTCTGGACCTTTCTCCCGACAACAGTTTTGTGATATTAGCCCCCAACGTCCGAGAAACGCCGGAAGAGTTTTATATCAAGCCGGGGCAAACCATTGAATTAAAAACCAACTTTGAACTCGAGCCGCCTTATGGCACAGAACTCCTGAAATTAATCGTGACAGACGTGCCGATAGACCTACGCCCCATCGTCCAAACTCGTGGGGTCAACACCAAATCCAATTCCAATCCACTCGAAAGGCTTTTTGCGCAGACCTATTTCAATGAAGATTGCATGAAGCGGGGCGGGAAAACGGCGAATGTTTCAGCCGGGTTTATGCACATAGAGACACTTGCGTTTATTATTGAGCAATAGAACTGTGCTTGCTAAATTTTTCAACATGAAAAACCTTATTCACCCCCGCTAGCGCGAAGCTCCCCAATCCCAGCCCAACCCACGCTGGCGCGACGTTTCAACGTCGTGACATCTAATTCCCGCCGGTTTACCGGCAACCACAAAACAGATTTTAGTGATTCCACCCTTGCCAGTAGGGGGTGGCTCTTTGGTAAGGTAGATTATACTTCATTGGGCTGAAGCACCCACCTTGACTTTGTAAGCACAGCCGACAAGAAAGACTCGGTAGGAGGCGGAAGCCATCGCGATGGCGTGCGTTGGGCTTGGTACTGGGTTAGCTTCCCGCTAGCGGGTCTCATCCGGCAGCACGTGCGCGTGGCTGTTCGCGAAATTAAACTTCCCGAAAGTTTTAACTTTCGGGAAGTTTGCATTGCAAGAAATTAAATTCAAATAAATCACCAACCCCCATCCCTCACAGGTCCAAGTACCGATCACCGCGCAATCACCAGCTTTCCAAACAAAATCCCCTGTTTACCCGAAGCCCGAACGATGTAAACCCCATCGCTTAAGCCGTTGGTGGTCACAGGTATAGGGTTTGACAAGTCGGCGGCTTGCAGGGAATGACAAATTTTTCCTTGCGCGTTGATCAGCACAAGGTCTCCAGAACCCGTCAACCTTCCACGGGTATCTACCACAAAATCCGAGGTCGTTGGATTGGGCGAAATCAACAGACCAGGATATTTAGGATCCGTTGAGGTAGGCTCAAAGCTGGATACCAGGGGCATGGCCAGTGGCGTAATGACCGTATTGGTAATAATTGGTTCGTTGAAATCGAAATAAATAGCAGCTGTATTTCGGATTTTGTAGTGCGTACTGAATGCTTTATTGCGTTGGATGGCAAAGGAAACGAAACCGTGGCTAGCCGGCTCGTTGCTGTTGCTATCGGGCAATGCGATATGTTCGAAGATGACTTCCAGCAAATTGCCGGGGAGCAGACGAAAGGTGGTGATCGTGTGACTCGATGACAGCAGGCGCAGCGTACTGACATCAAAAGCCGTATCTATCAAATCCGTGATCCGGACACGATCAGCCTCGTAAGTGCCCGTGTTTTGAAACCGAATGGTGTAAACCAGCTCTTTTCCCGCTGCGATTTCGGTGGAGGTAAGTCCTCTTGCCGGTTCAACTCGTTTATCATTCGGATCATAGGAGCCAACCACGGTGTCCGAGTGCACGAAATGGTTGTTGACAGGCATAAAATCGGATATACTTGGCTCAATGTGCCCACTCATTTTAAAGAGCGTGCCAAGTACCGTGGTCGAATCCACCACTCCGTTGATATGAATCCGCTCCTGGCTCCAAAGCGCGAGGGAGCTGACATCCCAAATCAGGCTATCGCTGCCGACCATAGCGGAGGGAGGCGGGTCAGCACTGATGAACCTATATCTTGGGTCGAGTTTGACAGAGATTGCGCAGTCGGCAGGCAGGGTTCCTTCATTTTTGTAGTTGATGTAAGCGCCGAGCGGAAACCCCGGCCTGGGCCGTCCGGCAAATTGGCCGGTAATGGAAACATCGGTGATGTCTGCTTTGAAATGAACGCCAAAATTGCGCTCATTGCCCGAATTACTGACCACGAATTGCGGCGGATGGATGTTTTCTACATAGGCTGATGGAACTTGCACCCGAAGCGTATCAATGCTGCCAGCCGAACTGCCAATCAAATACCGGCCATCTGCTTCGGTGTAAACAAACCAATATGGATACCAGGCACCGGGTTCTTTAATGCTCACCTTCAGGTTGGGCAATGCGGCTTCATTGGGGTCCCAAATGCCGTTGTTGTTGTCGTCTTTGTACACATGTCCCGTAGAGTTTGCTCCATAGTTTTGCGGCAAACCCGTTTTGGAAACTCCGCCGCCAAAACCGCCGCGGAAAAAGGTGGTGTCTACAGCATGCATCACTCCACTGGTAATTCGTTCCACCGGAAGCCAGGTTTTACAGCTGTCTAGGGAAGTGAAAAAACCTGTGGAGGGATGATGCAGATAGTATCTGTTGCCTTTATGCCAAATATTACCGTTATAGAGATATCCACTAGGATCAAAAACATCCAGCTGCGGTAGCCCATCGTTGGAATAGGTCCAGTTGACTACATCTGAGCTGCTGTGGATTTGAGTTTTATTTGCGGCATCATAACCCAGTACAAATAGTTTATCGTCGGTGGCATACAGCGATCCTGAGAAAGAAACATCAGGGCCAATCGCCGATTGCCAGCTGAGGCCAAAGTCGTCGCTCGAAACGAGCCCACCAGGCCAGGTAAGCCCATAATACCGGCCGGCGAAAAAGACAATATCATCGGGTAAAATTCCATATGTCCAGGTTTGGCCGAGGTCTGTAGACCAGGCATCATCGTAACTCCATTCAGACTTGATCAAGATATTTTCACCTACCCAAAATATTTTATCAACAATGACAAACCCCAAATTTGCAGGATCGGAGGGTGAAATGATAACCCAGGAAGCACCGTCATTTACAGACAGATAAAGGCTGTCTTCGTATATTGAGCTGGCCAATATTTTTCCAGCTGGACTGACTGCTACGTCTTTAAAATAATTACCAGGAAGCGGTAAAGGTGCTTTGTCAACCCAGGTTTCCTGAGTCAGATCGTAGGCGAACACACCGTTGCCACAAGCAGCCCACAATTGCCCGTTGCCGGAATCCAG
>CAZKBH010000015.1:0-14571 GCA_964550795.1 uncultured Saprospiraceae bacterium | reverse complement strand
CCATATACTGCTGCTGAATTAAGCCCTTCATTGGAGGTAACAAGCCGTTGATTGGGCGCATCATACCGCAACACGCCCTGGTTGTACGTGCCGCACAACAATTGTCCTCCTGCGATCGCCAGGTCAAACGTGTTAAAATCATAGGAAATGGGCAATTCATGCCAACTATGTCCAAAATCATCTGTGTACAGAATGCCTGTTAGCCCGCCGCCTTTATACACCCGGTCTCCGATTTTGCAAAAATTGTCTGTACTGTTGTGATACTGCATGGGGGTTTTGGTCCAGGTCCCCCCGGAATCACTGGAACACCAAAGGTTGTTTTCGGTGGCAAAAAACAAGAGGGAATCGGAAACGAACATGGAATAAGGGTAGTCACCATTGCCAAATGCAGGCGACACCACTTCCCAATCGGTTCCATTCAAAGACAGGCGCCAGAACTTGGAAAACCATGCGACATACAATCGGTCTTCAAAGGCCCATGCATCGTAACAATACAACCCGGGCGCTGGTATCGAGTCCCAGGTGAGTCCATCGTCCTGTGTTCTGAAAATGTTGCCGCTGTGACCATCAGGCACGTACACGCCATGCGAGCATACGGCGATGCTGGAAAAATAGGCATAGGTGGTGGGGGGCATGGTTCCTTCAATCCAGCTGCTGCCGTGATCATAACTTACTACGAACCTAGTGCCCGAACTGGGGCCATAATTATACCCGTATCCTTGCCCTCCGACCAGTTTGGTGGGAGCGGTAGCCAGGGGCCAAATGTTTCCAAAGGGCAATTGTTCCCAGCTTAACCCATCGTCGGTTCTGAAAAAATGATTTTCATCGGCAACAAAAGCGTATTCGCCATCATCGTAAATGGTAAAGAAGCTTCCGCCTTCCGGGCCGTTGGTGGGTTGCCAATTGATTTGGGAAAAGATGTTTGATTTGAAGCTGAGGAGCAACAGGCAGATGGTAAATAGTTTGAATTTCATAAAGAGTATTGTGTTTAGGTGAGGATTTGTTATTGGATGAGGGGGATTAGGTATTTACGCGATGTATAAAACTAACGATTATCAGTGGTTGGTCTGAATTTTGGTTAGGATATTTTTTTAAATGACTATCCGCATATTGTACCCCAACATCATAACCACTTAAAAATCAATCACTTAATCAAAGAATCCCCATGCTTTTAGCAATGCAACAAGGGAAAACGAGGCTGCTATAATCGCAATCAAGGTAGCCTGTTTGTTCCTTTCTTTCTGTGCTTTCCAAAAATCTAACTGGTTTGGGTTAATTGTGTTCAACTTGGTTATCAGGTCTTGTATCTGTAAGTCTTTATAAGAGTTTTCGCGTTCTTCTTTTCTAAGATTCTTTTCATGATAATCTTTGTAGGATGTTTTCTTTTTAAAATCAGCCCCTTCAATAGTTAATAAATAAAGGTCTGGGCTTGACGAAACCGTTATTAAAATAAGGTCATCGTTTTCAAGATATTTGGCAGCAATTTTCATATCCAATTCGGTAAACTCATTATTAGATTCATCTAAAACCTCATGCTCCCATATATGATTTTCAAGAGAAGCCATAAAAAGAATAGTATCAGCAGCCTTAACTTGTTCAGTAGTCAATTTTTCCATTTCAAAAATTTTAGATACTTATGTAAAAAGGAGCATGAATGAACAAATACGAAAATCAGCGAAAACCGCCTCCTACATGGAGATATATTGACTGGCTCGGTGGGCAAGAGGAGTTTGACCAGATGTTTGCCGAATACCCGCCAGAATTAAAAGCCGTTTCCGAAAAAACAATTATGTGTGCTGATATGATAAACGGAGTTATAGAGTGTTTTTGGGACTTGCCTGAAAAGTTCCCTGATTGGGTCAAAAAGCATTATCCCCATTTGACCTCGGAATAAACTTGTAAAACTCTCATATACAATTCATCATCAACATTTTCCATTGGAAAAATATTTTGTTCTCCTAATGTGGCTGCTGTTGTAACCTTTCCCTCTAAAACAACCCTTCGGTAAATATCGCCCGTTCCAAGGTTTTTTAATGCTTCTCTAAACCGTTCAACTGACTTCATAACGATTTCATTTCTATGCTGATTTAGACCATCAGTATCTTCGGTTACTGGGAGTTCTTGGATATTAGTGCTTAAAGCAATCATAGAAAGAGGTTTAAAAGTTATCCAAATATTTCCATCAGGGCATTTTCATCATTCATCAGTTCGTCCAAAGGTTTCAATGTGCCATATTTTTCCTTTGCTTGTTTGAAGGACTGTACAGCATCTAATTGAGAGTTTAGGTTGTTCACTTTTTGCCCTGTTATGGAGTTCATTTCATGTTCTGCTATGAACTTTTCCCTTTCGTCTTTAATCCTTTGTATGTGAGAATCGAATCCTTCTAAATCACCGTCATTTACAGTTTCAGCCAATAAGGAGTATTTTTCTTTCGCTAATTTGAGGTATTCCGCTTGTTTGTCCTTACTACCCTGAAAGAACACATCAGATTCATCAGGATTGTCAAATTTGGCTTGTAACAGAACGATGTTACGCAACAAGGTCTGAACCTCATTTGTAGGCTCAAAGCCTTCCAGAAATGAAATTAGGGTGTCTGACATGAGTTAGATTTTGAAGTGGAAAGCAAAAGTACAAACCAAACAGGATATTTATGAGAAAAGGAATGAAACCATGAAACTAAAAGAAATAGCAGCACGGATAATCACTGAACAGAAGAAGTACCAATCGCTTATTTTTAATCATAGGCTACAAGAAAGTCTATTTAGTAATAGTCTGAACGAGGAGGTGGATACTGACAAAAGGGAAGACGTGTTGCAAAAAATAAGCAATGGAGACTGGGAAGAACCTCAAAACCCTAAAAGTTTCAAGGATTCTATGGACATATCCAAGCACAAGGAAATGCTGACCCTGTACTCAACTGGTGAACTGTCGCAGATGAAATTGTACAAGTTGAACGGGTACAATATAGGTTTTGCCTTAAAGAAAAAGAACGGCGATTACAAAGAAATAGTTGCAGTCCACAACAACGAGTCAGATGTTAAAAACGTGGGCAATGAATTGATGAAATCGGCTATCAAAAATGGAGGTTGCTATTTAGACCATTTTGACGGCTACTTGTCCTCTTTCTACGATAGTTTGGGATTTGAAGAAATTGATAGGGACAAATTTGACGCACAGTACGACCAAGATGGTAGTTTTAGGAACAAATACGGCGAATCGGACGTTATCTACCGCAAACACAAAAACTGTAAATGATGAATATAAAATACGAAACGGAATCTGGAATGTCCTTGTTTAAGGGCGATATTTTGGATTCATTTGTTCTACATATACCACACGCATCTACTCATATCCCGAACCTTGAAGGGTTCTTTTTAGATAAGGTGGAAGAAAATATCAACCTCCTTACTGATTGGGCGACCGACAAAATATTTGACGTTGACGGCGTTGAAAAGATTGTCGCCCCGTTCAGCAGGTTATTTTGTGATGTTGAAAGGTTTGAGGATGAAAATGAGCCAATGTTAAACGTGGGCAGGGGATTTTACTACACCAACGGGTACGATGGTTCGGAATTGAGAAAGACGAACGAGACTCTGAAAAACTTGATTCACAGGGACTTTTACTTAAAGCACCACCAACTGTTTTACAAGTTGGCAAAGGAAAGGTTAGATAAGCACGGAATTTGCTATATTATTGATTGCCATTCATTTAACGACAATCCCTTAGTTCCATTTATCGAACAGCCAAAGTCTCCTGATATTTGCATTGGAACTGACCCTTTTCATACTCCTGATTACCTTTTGAAATATACATTGAACTATTTTACGAATCTTGGTTATTCAGTTGAAGTAAACAACCCTTATTCCGGCTGCATCATACCCAAACATTGTTTTATGAATAATATTAATGTAAAAGGCATTATGATTGAAGTGAATAAGCGTCTTTACATGGATGAAAATGTTGTAAGCGATGGAAAGGTTGAGGAACTTCGGAAGGTTATGAACGGGTATTTTATGGATTTGTAGAAAACAAAAAAAGCCCTCCAAAAGTGGAAGGCTTAAAAATCAGTTCTTTGAAATGTAAACCTTAACGGTAGTATTGGGCTTTGTTCTTGTACCAAACATCATCTACCCCTGCTGTAATAATCCTGTCAAACATATCTGATTCAAAATTTCTGCGATTCAATTTGTAACAGAACTCATTCAGGTAGTTTTGAAGGTATCCTTTTCCGATTGAGTGGTGAAATCCGTCAAGCACCCGTTTTGAGTTTCCTATGTTGGTGTGAACCCAAGGCAGTTTTTTGTGGGCTTGTTCGGCTGGTACGGTTTCTTGGTGGTGTTCTGCAACTACTTCGGGAAGTTTAGAATAGCCTCTCCATCCGTCTGTAAGAACCTTTGTCTGACTGTCAACTGCTTTCTTTACTTCGTAGTTGATGCCTGTGCTGGTCAAATCATCCATGACTACCATTTTGACGTAGCCCATTTTACGGGAAGGGCGGTGTTTGGATTTGTTTGGTTCGCATGGAACGCTTTCAACCATGACCATCACTTGACTTTTCTTTTGTGAACCACGTCCACGCTTCATTTCTTCTTCCTTGTCGCGGTCTAAATCAACTGTGGTAAAGAAAGCATCATCAATTTCAATCTCGCCCATGAGTTTGTATTTTTCGTCACGCTTGCCCATTGTAGAACGAATTTTGTGCATGGCGTACCAAACTGGTTCGTATCGTTTCACACCCAACTGACGCTGCATTTCAAGGGCAGAGAAGGTTTTCTTGGTTGAAGTCATCAAATGGAGCATCATAAACCATTGCTGGATGGTCAATTTGCTGTTTTCCATCAAAGTGCCGGATTTGTAAGAGGATTTCGTTTTACATTTGCTGCACTTGAAACGCTTTTGGTCTTGAAGCCAGTAGTATTTCGTTTGGCAACCACACTTTTCACATTTAATCCCTCTTTCCAAACGCATTGCAGCGAAGTGTTCCAAGCACTTTTCTTCGGTGGGGAAAGTTGAGATGAATTGTAAGATATTCATAATCGTTGTTTCGTTAATTATGATACAAAAATACATGAATATCAACGATTTACAAATTTTAAAATGTTAATACGTTTGTTAATGGTGAACGTAAAATAAAGGTTCAAAACATGGCGAAAAATACTGTTGACTTTAACCGTTTTGTATCGGAATTAAGGAAAACTCACACGGAAGAAGACGTTAAAAACTGTTATGCTAAACACTTCCGCATATCGTATAATACAGCCGATAGGCACGACCTTTATACGCCGCAGGTATTCTTTGAGTTTAAATTTGATAAGAACTTTGAAAGCCTGAAAACAAAGGCTGCAATATTGGCTCAAACGCTTTATTATGTTCACCGTCTCAAATATGGATTTACAGATAAGCCCATACCTCCAATGTTGTGTCTGGCAGATAAGAATGAAGCCATACTGACCGAAACTTCTATCTGGAAAGAGTTCTATACTGATTCAAGTGAAAAGTATGATTGGGATTTAGCACCAAGTATTCCAGACCAAAACCTTGTGAATGACATAATTGCTACTGAAAGCATAAGGAATTTGCATCTGTTCAAGGTTCAAGACGAACATGAGTATGAAGTATTTTCAGCCAGACTTGCAGAAGGTTTGAACCTTCAATTGTCAATGGGTCTGAATGACAAGAAAATAATCACAGAAGACAACTTTGAAGATGTATTTGAGTATTGGAACAAGACCTTTGGAGATGATGTAAGAAATGGGCAAAAGCCATCTCGTTATTTCTTTTCCGATATTCAAAAAGGGCGGTCTTTTTACCAGAAAGAAGAAGGAAAGGTTTATTTTGACTTTGGGAATGGAGAAAGTAGGAATAAAAAGATACCAGAAAAAGACTACAAATACTTTTGGAATCTATACGAAAAGGTTACAGACGTTGACACGATACGGGGTATTTTGGCAAAGATTGACAGGTTGTCTGACGAAACAATGCGCCGTTTTCATGGTGAGTTCTTTACACCAGTAAAATTTGCCAAAAAAGCATTGGACTACCTTGAAACTACAATTCAAAAGGAATGGTGGGAAACGGGAGAATACAGGCTTTGGGACATGGCAGCCGGAACGGGCAATTTAGAATACCACTTGCACAGCGATGCTTTGCCATATTGTTATCTTTCGTCATTGTACGTTGAAGATGTAGAACATTGCAAGCGTCTTTTCCCAAACGCCACTGCGTTTCAATATGACTATTTGAATGATGATATTGGGAATTTGTTTATAGAGGGGCAATTGCCGTTTGATTTGACATGGAAACTCCCTGAAAAATTAAGAAATGACCTTGCCAACCCTAAAATAAAATGGATAATCCTGATAAACCCGCCATTTGCAACTGCACAAAAGGGGAAAGCCGTTTATGGGGATAGAAAAAATGATGTTAGCGATACGAAAGTTCGTAAATTGATGCATGGTCAAGATTTGGGCGAGGTTTCAAGGGAACTGTTTGCACAATTTCTTTTCCGAATCAGACGCGAATTTGAAGGGAAAATAGCCCACTTAGGTCTTTTCTCAAAGATAAAGTATATCAATGCGAATAATGACCAGAAATTTAGAGATGCTCTGTTTCAGTTTCAGTTTGAAAAGGGTTTTATGTTCTCATCTGTAAATTTTGCAGGAACAAGCAAATCCTCTCAATTCCCAGTAGGATTTCTCATTTGGAATTTAAGTCTGAAAAAGAAATTGGAAGACCAAGAAATAGTTTTGGATGTTTTCAATGAGTCAGTAGAAAAGGTTAGTACCAAGTTAGTAATTTCAGCACACCGAGATAATTTTTTAAACAAGTGGATTAACAGACCCACCGCAACAGCAACATTCCCGCCATTTGGTTCGGCAATTGTTGTTAAATTGGAAAACTTAGATAGTAGGGATAGGATTGCAAAGGACTTCATAGGTTCTTTAATGTGTCCGGGCAATGACTTTCAACAACAGGCTGTAACATATTTTCTTTCAGGGCCATCTGCCAGTGCAGGGGGATTATCTGTCACACCTAAAAATTTTGAACAGGCGATGGTAGTCCACGCTGTCAGGCGTATTCCAAAGGCAAATTGGCTGAATGACCGTGACCAGTTTATGAAGCCACAAACAGAATTACCAAACGAGTTCATAGTTGACTGCACAATTTGGAACTTATTTAGCAACAGCAACCAAACAGCAGCCCTTCGGAATGTAAAATACAAAGGGGAAGCATACCAGATTGACAACCACTTCTTTCCCTTTCTAAAATCAGAGATAAAAGGTTGGAAAATTACTGATACCGACATCCAAAACACATTGTCCGCAGGAGATGAAAGGTTCGCAGCAAAATGGATTGCCCAACAAATCCTTTCAGAAGAAGCAAGAGCAGTTTTTGAAGCAGGTAGGAAGATTTGGAAACTCTATTTTGAACATTTGAACGAACTGCGTACTACGAAATTTAAGATTGAAACTTGGGACGCTGGTTGGTGGCAAGTCAGGAACGCATTGAGCAATGAGAACATAGGCGAAGATTTGTTCAAGGAATTGAAGGCAGCACACGAACTGTTGAAGGCGAAACTGCTTCCGCAGATTTACGAGAATAGATTTTTGTAACGGAAACGATAATTATAGGAAAGCGAACCCTAACAATAAAAACATAAACAATTAAAAATCAACGACTTACGCAGAAAGTCGCGGGAAGGGAGAGTTGGGGTACAGTATGCGGATAGTCATTTTTTTTTATTTATTTTAGGGTACTGAGAACGGGAGTGTGACTGCCACACCGCCGCGCTTAGCAGACGGTTAAAGGGAGGGATTAGTTGGCTGCTATACTTTTTATTTTGCGCCTGCTAGCGCGAAGCTCCTCAATCCCAAGCCCAACGCACGCTGGCGCGACGTTTCAACGTCGTGACATACTATCCCTGTCGGCTGTACCGACAAACGCAAGGTGGATGCATTAGGCCAAAGTGGGATAATTGACATTGCCAAAGAACCAGCCTCCATCCTCCGCGAATCCCGTCCATAATAATTGAACCTCAAAAACCCCCTTCCCTTCGTCGTAATTGCTTGCGCTGCTGTATTTTCCAGTCTTCCGGATAAATCTACCCAGCCACAAATGGTAGAGGTGAAAAAGTGCAACCCCTGCTGGACACGGATTTTGTATTTAACGCTCATTTCATTGGTTGTTTGGCTTATCAAAGATATGCTCAAAAAACGAATGATGCAAACGGGGTAGCGCTAAAATCCGTACCGTGGTTGTCGGCAAAGCCGACGGGAATAGTATGTCACGACGTTGAAACGTCGCGCCAGCGTGCGTTGGGCTTGGTATTTTGGGTAGTGAGTGGGAAGACCACGAGAGGCGGAAGTTTATCTCGCTTAAGTTTACTCGCTATGTCTAGATATCTTCATACGAGCAAAATGAAGATTATTCATTTCTTGTTCCTAACCAAAGAATAAGTCCCTTAGTGACATCCAAACGTCTTGTGCGGTAGAGCAAATCAATAAACCAGCGCCTTTTTTCATAGGGAATTTTAGAAATGTGCTGTCGAAATTTTTCTTTTAGTTTTAGCTGCCTGTCAACTGCCACTATGGAAAAGTCAGGATATTCTCGTTGGATTTCTTTTGACTTAACCAGCTCTCCTAACGCTTCATTATACGCGATGTAATCTAACGCTTTTTCTCGGACAAAGGGATTCGGGTGATTTATTAAAAAAATCAAGTGCTCTATCGTGCCGGAGATGGCAAAAACTGTTGTAGCGTTTGACTTTTCCAAAGGTGATTTAGACAATTTATCCTTAATAAGATCATAGTATTTCTGAGGTATTTCTTTTCCTTGTATTAATCTTGGCAGATAATTGCCTATAGTCTCTTGGTCAAAACGATTCAATAAACTCTCGAATACCAAATCGGGGTTTCTTTTATAATACCATTCATAAGCTGCTGCCTGCACGTCTGTGTCATTATCCACCAATAATTCGGCAGGTAGCATTTCTCTATCGCCCAATGCGTCCAAGGATTGAATTGCTTTCTGTTTGTTAGCTGCAGTAGCGCTTTTCAGGAAAGGGCGTATTAAGGGAACGGCTTCCTTCAAATCCATCTTACTTGCCGCATCCATTAATACGCCAATTTCAAAATCGTC
Organism: uncultured Saprospiraceae bacterium; assembly: GCA_964550795.1. Classification (GTDB taxonomy): domain Bacteria; phylum Bacteroidota; class Bacteroidia; order Chitinophagales; family Saprospiraceae; genus M3007. The sequence continues at coordinate 5,433 of CAZKBH010000015.1, read as the reverse complement.
CTTATTGATATCGCGGCCGTATTCTTCCAACCAATCCAAGACTTCACCTGATGACAATAGATTATTCTGGCATAGCGTTTCAGCCAAGCTTATTTTCTCCCTATTTTTCATGGTTTTAAGCTGGTCATTTATTCTCGAAAAGATAGCGGCACGATACTGTTTGCCGTGCATAAGATTGGCCCTTACAATATTCTCTGAAAAAACGCTGAATCTTCCATCTAAGAATTCAGTAAGCTTGGCATCCCAAGGCACATCAGGCATAAGGCTCAATGCGTAAAAAATATTCCCAATGAGAAAAAACGTCTCCTCGTATTGGGCAACTTTGCCTAATGGTATTTTCTGCAACGTCTTGACTAAGCGTTTTTGGAATGATACATCTCCGACAACGACAGCATAATTGACAATATCACGAGCGTCAGATTGAGCTCCGGCATCCGCAAAGGCTTTCAGCAGCGACTCGGTATCTATTTTACAGTTCAATTCAAGCGCTTTGTTGATTACGTCTGGGATGAGCGATGGGTGCCGGTTTGCGAAATTGTTTTCTGCCATCAGCCAATTGAAGTAGCGGCATATAGTTTGCGTAGCCGCACCTTCCAGATTTCTTAAGACAATTTCGTGTACTGCCCGAAGGTTAAGATTTTGATTACTGGTCACCAACTCAACGCACATATCAGGCGAAACACGTACGAATGCCATCAAAGCATTGTTGCGTATGTCTTCGACAGTCGAATTATTTATCCAATCCTTTAAACGGCTCGTATCTTGGAGATCCGACGCATGAGTAAATAAGATGATGGAGCTCGCCATTTCTTCAGCAGGCAACTCACCACTATTGATAATGCGCAACAATAATTCCCTTGCTTGTTCCTTTTTTCCTTGCCACAGCAGGTACATCGCTCTAAATTCCGGTTTAAGATTGCCGTAGATACTATCTTGTACAGGATGGCCCAACTTGCTAACGATTATGCCTCCATCCCTAAGGATACTATTGGATTTAGTCCATTCCGATTCAATCGAGGTCGTCCATAATTGCCGGGGAAAGCCAAATGCATCCCAGCCTGGATATCCTTGGAAAACGCTAATGCGGTTGTTTTCTAGTTTTGCATATTGGGTTTTCTCATTAATCGTGTAAATCAGTCCAGTGGCGAAAATCAATAGTATTGCCAATGAAGCTGCCACCCTTCTTAATACGCCTATGATATATTCTCGTGAATATTTAGCTGTTTTCACTTTCACCTGCCCCAGCGTCAGGTTCTTATGAAGAAAAATCAGCGGATTTTTGGAGTATACACCCGAAAAAATCGGTTCTTGGTGAGCTAATTCCGGAAATTTTAATTTTAAATCCTCGGCCATTTTGAATTGCAGGTACTCAAAGAGGTCGGAAAAATAAATAAATCCAGGAGAATCGCCGATTGCACCTTTCCCTTGAATAATTTGGACTAAATTGTTAGTGAACAATGTCCCTCCTCCGTCAGCCAACTCCCAAGAGCTGGCATCTGAATGAGAAGCGCTTAATAATATTTTGTATTCGCTTGAGCCAAGTCGCCGGAAAAAACTTGGTGTTAACTCGGCAAAACTCGCGCTTTGGCAGCAATCCAGGATAAATAGTAGCCCGCGCCCGGCAAAGCCGGAGAAACTTTCATCAAGTTCCAAACTTGAAACAGCGGTTCCGGCAAGATCAGAAAGGGATGTGTCTGAAAGGCAGAGGTAGAACATCCCATCATTAACCATCCCATGTCCGGCAAAGTAAAAAATCAGGCATTCATCCCTGTCAAGCTGTTCGACTCCCTGCCTGATTTCCGTTAATAAATGCCCTTTCTTCGCATCGCTTCCGGTATACGTATTGATATTTTCAATAGGGATATTGCACCCTCCGGGTTCAGTCAAAGCTTTATGGATAGCTTCGACATCTTTTTCGGGGCTTTTTAAACTTACTAACTGCCCAGAGCGATAGTCATTTACGCCAACTAAAACGACCTTCGTAAGTTGGCTGAATTTATAAGCATTTACTTTCATTGGCTGGAAACTTTCCGCCTATATTTGAAGTGGACATAAACAGATTAATACCAAGGGCTAAGGAATGTCCTCCTTTTGGGAGGAGCATTATCTGGGGCGCCAGCGCCTCTGGCCGTTGCTTGTGCACCGGCCGCATTTCCGTTGGTAAGTGTGACGATGCCAAGCGAGGTGGCATATATCAGAAATCCATTGATAATACCGATAAAATAGTCGCCGCCAGTTCCATTATTACTAAACACTCCGAAAAAAGACAGCGCCATTGCAATGATTAATGCCAGCCACTTGGGGTTGTAATTAAAAACATGTTGGATTACGTTGGAGATGACATAAGTAGCCGTTGTTGTTCCTGTAAGGGTGAGCATACTTTGGACTGTGAAAAATTCAGCTGGAATTTCCATGTTTGTTATTTTAAAAGATTTAGAAATTGGTACATACCTTTTCGAAGGCATTCGGTAAGCTCAAAAATATTAATTGTTCTTTGGACCAACATAAAAATTTGAACTCTGATCTTCTTATGCCTCACGCCGTCAAGTTTTGGGCATGAGAATTAAATAGTCTATCCTGACTTTATCAGGGTCGACTATTTAATTTGTGATAACGGGCGCATCTACGCTGTTTGCGGCTGCGTTGGCTTTGTGGGTTGGGTTTGCCGCAAATAGGCGCAGATGCTTTGTTCGATGCTTTTTATTATTCATTGAAGAACGTTTCTCTAATGTTTGTTACCTTAGCACTAATGTCTTCCGCTTCTTCAATTTCACATTCGATACTATTAATTATTTCAGGAAGTCTATCAATTTCTTTGACATTGCTCGCAATGTTATTCGACAATATCGTTGTGTACTTTCCAATATATGCGTCTAACTCTGACTTGGCTTTATTCACAGTAGAAACATACTCTTTGTTTATTATTGTTAATGTTGAATTGCTTGCTTGTTTTATTATTGGTGCAATTGATTCAATGACATAATCTAAGTAATCACTCGAAACGACATAGTAACTTTGTTTGTTAAATTCAATTATAGGTACGGGGAAGTCAAACCCCAAAAACCTAACTTTCTTGATGCCCGTAATCGTTACTAATTTTGTTTTTTTCTTCACAAAATTCAGCATTTGACTTTGAAGTTTATTATGAAAGTCTTCTGGCTTCAATTCAAGGTTCTTAAATTTTGAAGGCTTTAAGCGAATATCCAAGGCATTGCCGATTGTATTCTCAACTTTTCTAATTGTAGGTTCAATCTCTTTGTTTATCTGCCTTGACAAATCTCTGTAATTATCATGCACTTCTTCAATCAAATTTTCCCAAAAAATTGAATATTGATATTCAAGATAATTTACGATTTCTGAATTTATTTTACTAAGCCTTTCCTGTACTGTGCTTTGGTTCTTATCTTCAATCTCGTATACGCCCCAAATTGCATCGATTATTTTTGCCAATAATCCTTTTCTTTTGGAGTTGACATCAGAATCCTTCTTAAAAGCACTTCTAATTTTGCTTTTTATTTCATCTTCAAACTCTTTATGGTACTCTTTTACTAATTTTTCAGTTTTTTTTTGAAATTTACTTAAATTCCCAAAAACTTCAAGGTTGCTCTTTATTTCATCGAGTTCTTTCTTTAAATTTATTAGTTTTTCAACATTTGCTTGTTTTGATTTAATGTCAACAGACAACTCTCTTACTAATTGGTCAATTATATTTTCAACCTCTTCGATAATGACATTGAAGAAAAGAGAGGCTCTTTTTTGATAGATTGACGATAATACTCTTTCTTCTAATTCTTCAATACCAGTTTCAACAATAACTTCATCAACAATAGATAAGCATTGTTCAAGCGTCGCTTTTTTATACCCGTAGTCGCCAAAGTATCTTTTCTTAAAATCAACCAATTGTGAATCGTCGTATTTACCATTCTTAATTAATTTACACAGCAATCCCGCTTCTGCCGAAGTGCCAATTATTGAGTTAATTCCGATTTGTATATTCAAAACAGACTCAATCTGCTTTTTCGCATGAGAGAATAAGCCTTTTAGTTCGGGGTCATTTTCTAATTCATGTCTTTTGGCTTCATCAATTTTATTAAGAACAAAAAAAAGTTTGTCCTTATTTCTAAGAAGGGAGCCTTTCCTGTTTTTTAGTTTATTTAAAATTATTGATTCATCAACAGTATGCAGTTTGGTAATATCAAGTAAATAGATGACTGCATCAGCAGAATCAATAATCGAATTTGTTTTTATTTCTAAATGGCTTACATCATATTCATTAACACCTGGTGTATCAATTATTTCAAAACCAATTGACCCTTGCTGTTTTTTTGTAAGTGAAGGAATATTTACCTCTAAATACAGTTCATCTTCTGGTGCATTTCCATGCTCCCTCTCATTTTGGTTAGCCGATTCGATATATTTACTTATTTCTTTTGCCCCTTTGATTCGTAACTCATTTCTATGAAGCACCCCCTCAGTAATTTTAGAGTTATGGACAATTTTTACAATTTTCATTGTTTCGGCTTTTAGTTTGGAGGGCAATAATTCCTCTCCAATCCAAGCATTTAACAAGGTGGATTTCCCTGATTTAATCAACGCCATAACCGCAACTCTAAATCTTTTGCTTTCCCACTTTGCATTAACTACCTTAACTTTTTCTTTATATTCTTTAATGTAATTATTATTTTCTTCTCTTGAAGACATTGAATCCGTCAGGTTGTTCAAGTCCAATATTATTTGATTCAAGTTGTTATTAACATCCAAATACCATGCTTCGCTGCCGAAGTTTGCAATTTTGAAAATATCTTTATTGGAATTGACGAATGCGATTAGGGCTTTCACAATTCTATTTTTTGTCTTCTCAATATTTTTTTCATCAACAACCCCATGTAGGCTCTCCTCTTTTGCACTATTCCATTGAGAAGTTATCAAAATAAACTCATCTTGTGATGAATGTCCCTTCACAAGTTTTGAGATGGTTTTAAGTGCCTCGTCAATTTTGCCCTTCTCAATTATATTTAATATTTTATTTTTATTCATTGTTTTATTTTTTTATTGCATCGAACTACGTCTTACCCGCAACTAACGACTAAGTAATCTCAAAATCCACCTACTCGTCCGTTGCGACTATTCCCCCAATGTAAAATGCCCCTTGACCACCTGCGCGAACGCATGAAGCAGCCAAGGGGCACCGATTATCAAAACATAGGGGCTGGCGGGGCATGATTGTTAGATTTGATTTAGTAGGAGCAAATGTAATTTGTTGATTTCAAATCTGCAACATTATGCCAAATTTATTTTCGCAAAGCCTACACATTCAAACTATCCAGCGGCCGTTTAACCTTCCCCAAGCTTTTTTAGTGATCTGGGTGTGCATTTCTCTGTATTGACCCCGCCCACTCACATCCCAAAAAAACTACCCATACCATCTCAAGC
>CAZKBH010000014.1:79083-91322 GCA_964550795.1 uncultured Saprospiraceae bacterium | reverse complement strand
CGCGGAGCCTATCCCCCTTTGGAGGGGGTGGCCGCAGGCCGGGGGAGGCCAGCGTAGACCGGAATCCCAAACGGCCAAACAAATCTACCCCTTCCATTTGGTTATGCACAACCCGCACGCTACTAACTCAAGTTCAAACAAATTCCCCTTTCCTAGAATTTTGCAAGCTTTTTCCAATATTGTGTAACGTCATAATGTTGCAAAAAGACAACCTTGCGAGCGTTTTGAATTCAACTCCACCCAACAGAGGGAAATCTTACTGGCGGAAGCTGCTGCGCTTCCTGCTTTACTTCTTCTCTACGGCCATTTTGCTGGCAGGGCTGCTGCTCTATGCCCTTACGTTGCCATCCGTACAGCAGCGTATTACGGAGGAGGCAGAGGCCTTTTTGCAAAAAAAACTGGGCACCCGGGTAGAAATTGGAGCGGTTCGGGTGCAATTTCCAACTACGGTAACCCTGGAGCAGTTCGTATTGCCCGATCAACAAGGAGATACCTTGGCTCGTATTGGTAAATTGGTAGTATCCATTGGCATGTGGAAACTGCTGAATCAAACCATTGAATTACAAAACATCAGTCTGGAAGATGCTGCGGTGTACCTGCATACCAAAGACAGTATTTCCAACATGGATTTTGTGTTGCAGGCATTTGCCGCCGATTCCTCCGATACGGTTTCCAGGGACACCTCCGCCTCTGCCTGGAAATTGCAACTGGATTTGGTGGAATTGCAACTGAAAAAAATAGACCTGCTGATTCAGGACGATGACGCAGCAAGTACCACCCAGGCCTACATCGGTACCGCAGAAACCACCCTTTCCAAGGTTGATTTAAAAAACCTGTATTTTGAGGTAGATGGCTTTAAGCTGGCAGATTCCGATATAAAATTGATTCAACGGAAAAAATCAGTGCCCAGCGGCAAGCCTGATCCTGCCTTTGGGGTGCTGTTGAAAAATGCGGATATTACTTGCTCCAAGTTGCTTTTTGCTACCCCGGAATTATCCTTCAACGCCAATCTGATAAAAACCAAACTGGATCAATTCCAACTACAATCTGCCAACGACCTTTTGGGCATTCAGGCACAAGGCATTCTGATCGAAAGCAGTGATCTTGCGTATCGCGACCCGGAAATTGTTGCTACGCCCGGGCACCTCAACGCCGGCGACCTTGATCTAAATGGTCTCGATGCCAATTTGCCCGAATTTTCCTTCCAAAACGATACCTTGAAACTGCGCGCCGATGCTTTATCGGGCAAGGATAAAAGTGGCATAAGGCTGCACAGTCTGAAAGGCAATATTCTGGTTACGCCCGGGAGCATTGAACTCAAAAATATCATAGCCCGCCTAAACCAAACCAGCGTCAACGGCGACGTACTGCTGCTCAAAAATAGCCAGGCAACTTTTGACCGGATGCAGATTGAACTGCGGCAACTCCGGGGAATCTTCGGCGATTTGATCATCCTGCTGCCTCCGCAGGAAAATCCGGCTTTATCCCGGATCGCCGACATGCCTTACGAGGTGTCGGGCAGATTGAGCGGTTGGTTGGAAAACCTGTATACCAGTAATATGCGGGTCCGGGCGGGCAGTGGCAGCGTAGCCAATTTTACAGGTTCAGTTCAACGATTGACCGAGCCAGCCAAATTGGGTATGAACCTGAATATCAGCCAATTAAGTACGAATCGTGCAGATTTGGTTCGATGGATGTCGGTGGGCGAAACGCCGATGGACAGCATTTTGGCACAACCATTACCGGCCTATTTAAACGCTTCTGGTACGCTGAATGGCGCGCTTGCAAACCTGGAATTGGATTTGCAAGGCGATGTTGGTTCCCTGCAAACTGGTTCAGATTTCCCGCCTTCCGAGGGTTTGCCCTTGCAATTTAATGTAGCGGGAACCTTGACAAACGCGAACGACGTGGATCTCCTCGGAATGGATTTGCAGATCAAGCAGCTGGATGCGCCCCGCAATTTTTTCGCCTTTATGGAAACGCCGGATATGCAATTGCCCGATCAATTGCAGGTGACGGGCACCTTGCGGGGCAGCGTCGCAGCCTTGAACACGGATTTGAAAATCCTTGCGCAGCGCGGAAACGTAAACAGTAAAATCGCCTTTTCAGGGCTTTTGAATAACATCCGAACGCCTGACCAACTGGGTTTTAATGTACAAATAGATGCCGCGTTGGCCCGGCAGGAAATCCTAGGCTATGTAGCCGATTCTGTGATCACAAATGTGTTGCTTTTGCCGGCTTTTGTGCAGCTAAACGGCCAGGCCAAGGGTTTGGTAAAAGATGCAACGGCTCAGTTCAAAATCGGCCTGGGCGACTTGGGCGTAATTCAAATGGATGGCCGCTTGCTGGACAGCAGTTATCAAATGAAGCTGGTGGCGGAGAATATTTTGGTCCACCGATTGGTCGTGGATAGCAACCTGCAAATGCTCAAAACCGCGAGTCTAACGGCAGATATAAGTGGCGAAGGATTTCAATTTGGAGAAACAGCCCGTGTTCAAATGAGCGGAAAATTTGATTCGGTCATTTGGGACAACCTCATCCTGCGCGAGATCGGTTTTGATGCCGATGTGAACGGCAAGCAATTTAGCGGAGGGTTCCAATCGCCCGACGAACGTTTTGCGGTGCGTGCCCGGGCGGTGGGCGATTTCAGGTCCAATATACCCATCCTGGATTTAGACCTTGCCCTAAATTGTCTGGACCTTCGCGCCTTGGGCTGGTCGTATCGTCCCACCATGGCTTGTATGCGTATCCGATCGCATTCGGAGGGTTTGTCGGTGGATACCTTGACCGCGCAGGTGAAGATTGAAATGATTGATTTACAGTATGATACCGTGCATATCAATCCGGGTGATCTGACTTTTGATATCAAATTAGACAACGACCAGAACTATATCAACCTCAGTTCTGATTGGCTGGAGGGCGAGATCAAAGGTTATTTCTCCCTGCCTGATTTGTCCACCACCATTGCCAATATTGCGGATCAATATTTTGTGGTAGATCGAACGGCGGCGAGGCCTACCGTCGGAACCGATTCTTTGTCCGTACAAATTCGGTTGTTGCGTACGGATGTGTTGACCACAGGTTTGGTGCCAGGTTTGACAGAACTTGCGCCCTTACATTTGGGAGGTTCTTTGGTGGCAGAGCGCAATTATTTTAATTTAAATATCCAGGCACCGCGCATTGTGTACACGGGTTGGGACATAGATTCCATGGATGTGCGTGCTTATGCGGGGGACACTGCGGCTATGTTTGTGCTTACCGCGCCTTTTGTGAAAAGAGGCGATGAAAATTTTATTCAAGACGTGGTTCTAAACGGTCGTTTTTTGGCCAATGTGGCCGATGTGTCATTTAAGGCTGCGGGCGAGGATGGTCGCGAGCGGTTTTTGTTTGAACTCCAGGGGAATATGAACAACGCGACCAAGGAAACACGGGTTGCTTTGATGCCGCGCCAGATTATTGATTACCACGAATGGGCCGTAGATGCCCAAAATGAGATTCGCATTACGCCGGGAAGTGTGGCCATAAATGACTTAAAATTAACCGGTCGCGGCCAGTCAATTCAAGTGGAAGGGACTACGAAAAGATTAGCTGGAGGTAAAACCGGGCTTGATTTTGCGCTGGATATTGACCGGCTGGACTACAACAATTTTGACATTTTTATCAAAGGCATTCTGCTTGATTTAGGGGGCTGGGCGGAGGCGCACCTCAACATAAAAGGTACTTCGGAGGCGCCGCTCGTGCGGGGTAAATTGCAGTTGCACGAGACTTTTTTTACCCCCACCCTGACCAATGTGCGCTACGAATTAAGCGAAACCCCTTTGGAATTTACGGAATCGGGCGTGCGGGTAGAAGGTTTAACCCTGCGTGACCCCTACGGTAAAACCCTGGAAATCAATGGTAAAATTACCTCCAAGGATTGGACCGATATCCAAACCAATCTTACGCTTAAAGCCGACCGCTGGCAGGTGTTGAACTCCACCCGACAACAAAATCCGGTTTATTTTGGGGAATTATACATCTCGCTTGACGGCACAGTGCGCGGCCCGATTATCCAGCCGGATATACTTGTGGTGGTCAAAACGGAGAAAGAATCCAGTTTTACCTACGTGTACGACGAAGCCACCCAGGCCTTGCAGCACGAGGGAATTGTTTATTTTTTACCGCCGCCCCGCCAGTATGTTCGGCCTCCCGTGTATGATGCGCCAGTGTCTGCGCAACCATTTACGCTCAGTGCCAGCATCGAAATTGATTCAAACCTTACTATCAATAGTGTGATTAATCCTGTCACAGGAGATGATTTTCGGGGTAAAGCGATGGGGCGACTGCAATTCGATATGTTATCTAACGGCAACATGACCCTGGCTGGAAGTATGGAATTGGTGCGTGGCGTGTACAATTATTCCTACCAATCGGTGGTGAAACGCAGTTTTAATGTCACAAAAGGCAGTTCGATTACCTGGACAGGCGATATTGCCAAGCCCGAGCTGGACCTGAAAGCGCGCTATCAATTTAAAGCATCGCCTTATCCATTGGTTGTCAATCAGTTATCGGTTGCTTCGAGTGAAGAAACGGCGCTGTATCGAAGACCTCAGACCTTCTTTTTGCAGACTTCCATCAAGGGTTCTGCGACAGAGCCGGATGTAACTTTTGAGTTTATATACCCTTCCACCGGAGGCCCGGGCGGTCTTGGTGCCAACTTCGGCAACCAGCAAGTCAGTTTGGTGGAAAGTGCTTTGAGTAATGTGAATAATGATAAAAACCTGCTTTCGAGGCAGGTATTCGGGGTCTTGTTGTTGCGCAATTTTATTGGCGAATCGGTAGGAGCTACCAGTATTGGTGGGGGAGGAAACCCCTTGCAAACAGGTTTGACCAGTTTTTTGACCGGACAAATCAATGCATTGGCGGATCAGTATCTGACTTTTATTGATGTGGATTTTGCCACAAAGGAAGGATCCAGCAACAGGGGTGGCAGCCAGGATGATGGTTCTACCAACTATCAATTGCAGCTGCAAAAATCGTTTTTTCAAGACCGTCTGACGTTCAAACTCACGGGAGGAACCACCGTTGGCAGCAACGGAAACGAGGCGACCAGCGCTTTGGAAAACGCTTCGGTAGAATACGCGCTTACCCCCAAGGGCGATTTTAAAATCACGGTATTTTCGGAACGAGGCTTCGAACTACTCAATGCTTCTTCTTCGAATCTGCGCAATTCGGGGGCGGGTTTGATTATGACCCGGGAGTTTGGGGGGAAGCGCAAACGAAAATGAATTATTCGGGGTGCGACTTGAAGTCGCACCCCGAATAAGCTTGAAAAATATCGAATATCGAATATCGAATATCGAATACCGAACATCGAACATCGAATTTTGAACACCGAACACCGAACACCGAATTTTGAAGGGGTATACTCATTAACCGGCGTTGATAGAACATTTGGATTTAGTATCCTGTCACCTTTAAACTACTTCTTCATTCGATATTGGGTGTTCGATATTCGATATTTCATCACAAGTACCCTACATTCGGATAGTCAGATTGAATTATTCGGCTGTTGTGTTAAAAGCCATTCCGAAAAATTTGTACCCTTTTATATTTTAAACCCTACCGCATATATGCGTACACGTTTTTTTCTATCGAAAGTTATGGTTTTGCTGGCATTCGCTGCGCTTATCGGCGTCGGCTGCACGGGCACGAGCCATCTCCGGGAGGGGGAGCGATTGTACACAGGCGCAAAAGTCAAAATCAAAAAAGGGCCAGAAATTGGTTCGACCAAACTCCTCAAAGCGGACCTTAAAAAAGCCCTTATCCTGCCAAGACCCAATAAAAAGATCCTTTGGATGCGGCCTAAGCTGATTATCCACAACATGTTTAAAAACAGTCGGCCCAATAGTTTTGGGAGTTTTGTTGCGGGCAACTTAGGGGAAGCCCCAATTCTGTACGAACCAAAAACAGCAAACCGGCACCGCGAATTACTCACGGAGCGCGCCGCAAACAGTGGTTATTTCAAAGTAAGTATCACCTCAAAGGAAAAACCGAGCCGGAGAAAAATGACTTTGGAGTACGAAGTAACCGTGAAAAGTCCACGTGAATTGGTGGATAAAGTGGTGTATCCGCCTGATTCCAGCTTGATTAGCCGTCGCATTCATGCAATGAGACCCGAGGCGTTGGTGCAGCCGACTCAGCCTTATTATTTAGAAAACCTTATTGCGGAGCGTGAACGTTTGTCAGACTCTTTGCGCAACCACGGCTGGTACTATTTTTCTCCAGACAACCTGCTGTTTGAAGCCGATACCCTGAATCCGCCAGGCGACATGAAACTGACCCTGCGCATAAAACCTACTGTTGGAGAACGCGAGCGCCAACAATACCGCATCGCAAACGTCACCGTTTACCCCGACTACGATCTGGCTCAAAAAACCGACTCAACACAAAATCAAACGGATACCATTCGCTTTGGCTGTGTGCAATATGTGTACCATGAATTGAGCACCAAGCTGGAGGTGTTGAATCGGCAGCTTTATTTTCGCTGCGGCGAATTGTACTCGAATGTGGATTATCAGGCCACTATTTTCCGCCTGCTGAACCTGAATCTATACAAGTTTGTCAACATTCGATTCGATGTTTCGCCCGAAGCGGATTCTCTTTTGGAGGTTCGCATTTTTCTCACCCCATACCGTCCCGAGCGGGTAGAAGGCACTTTATCTGCGGTATTTTCGCCCAGTTTTTATTACGGGCTTCGATTGGGCGGCGCTTATTTCCACCGAAATACCTTTCGGGGTGCGGAAGCCCTGCAGGTGTCTTTAAACGGGGCTTATTTGCGCACCAACAAAAGCAATTTTGACTTTGAGGATTTTTTGGTGAGCGATGCAACGGCACGAATTACCCTGCCTTACATGTTATTGCTCCCGGAAAAACAACGGCTCGCCATCGGCGCCACCATCTTCAGTCTCCGCCACGAAGCCAACCGATTCCGGTACGCCCTGCCTGAGCTGGGCGAATTTGGCTTGAGTTTTCAACGGATTGGCGCTGAAGGTGGTTATTTGTGGAAAAAGAATCGCAGAGGCTCCGTCATACATGCCGCCAACCCGCTCAGTATTGGCTTGCAATATTCGACCACCAGCAACCGGGATATCCGAAAACAATTGATCCGTGACATACCCAACGATTCGACGGGGACTTCCCGGGCATTGCTGACCTTCCTTGAATATAAACCCAATTACACGTTCACCTTCGATCAGCGACTGGAACCTGCCCGGCGCTTGATGGTCTATTTTCGGCAACGTTTTGCCACACAAGCCAGCGGTTATACGCGCAGTCGTTCCTTGCCCGAAGATTATATTTTAGAAAGTCCGCTCAACATCTTTATGGAGTCCGATTACCGTCAATATCAACGGACGCATGGTCGCAATGTGCTCGCGTATCGAATGGCGGTGGGTGCAGGTATACCGCTCCGCCCGAACGGCACTATTGCATTGCTGGATCGTTTTGTGATCGGGGGCGCTTCGAGTGTGCGGGCGTTTGCGCCGCGCACGGTGGGGCCTGGAGGGCAAGCCCGTGACACGTCAGGCGCGGGAATTAAAGTGGGAAATTATACGGGTAATTTGCTGATAGAGAGCAGTTTAGAATATCGAGTGCCGGTTGGACGCTTTCCCGAGCTTGCTTTTTTTGTGGATGCTGGAAACATCTGGCTCACCTCAGGACCCGATGCGACCGAGGCGTCGCAGTTTCGTTTAAATCGTTTTTACAAGGAGTTGGCGCTGGGTACCGGGGTGGGCTTGCGCATCAACCTCGGCTTCTTTGTTTTGCGGCTTGATGTAGCCGTTCCGCTCACCAAACCCTTCCTGCCCGAGGGCCAGCGCTGGGTGGGGGATAACATGCGCTTCGGTTATAGGGGCTGGCGGCGGGAGAATTTGAACTGGAATTTTTCCTTTGGGTATCCGTTTTAGAAGGACCTCCTTCAAAATCCGCGTTGCGCAGCATCAGTGTCATCCGCGTTCCAAGTTTCGTTCCAAGTCCAATCAACCTTCAAAATCCGTGTTGCGCAGCATCCGCGTAATCCGCGTTCCCCATTCCCTACCGCGATTTAGACTTATTCCCCGCCATAAACCCCCATCCGCTGGAACCCAGCAGAAATCCCAAATCATACAAACCCCCGGAATTGTTGACGGCGTAGATGGCGATCTGGTCGTTAAAAAGGCTGGCGATAAAACTGATGGGCGTGATAAACCCGTGCAGCAAGCCGTAGAGTATGCCGTATCTTTTACCTGTAAGGCATTCTTGAATGGGTTCTACGTCTGCGCAGGATGCCAAAGAGAAGCAGGCGATGGCTGCGATGGTGAATAGGAGTATTTTTTGAAAATTGCGCATGGTCTAAATTTTTGTGCAAGATAGCATTGAATGGTTAGATTTTTCGACAGCCGAGCCTTTTTGGTTACTTTTTGGGCTCAAAAATGACAAAACGTGGCTAAAGCACTGATTTTGATTTTTAAGGCATCACTTCTGCCTGATAAATAAAAGGAGGGTCCAATATGCAATTGAACTCAAAACGTCGGCTTTGGACGTTTCCCCAAAATCTCCCTCATACGCACCAATTTTTCCCCATACATTGGCGGCCAAAATGAGGGCTCGGGCTGCTTTTCGGATGGCAGCGGGTGCTCATTTTTTTAACCTAGCCATTCCCATGCGTATCTTTCTTACAATCTGCCTTCTTTGGTCCATCGTGGCCTCTTCAGTTGCTCAAACCACCATTCTACAAACCGATCCGCCCCAATCGTATCCGCCCATGACATCCAAGGGCGAAATGTTGGGGAGTTTTCCTTCTTTGCGCGAACTGATTCCGCAAACTGAGCTTTCGAAAAATTTGCCTAAAAAGTTGGCTGAAAAACGCAACTACTTCTTTGCCAACGATTTAAACAATCCAAACCCTTCTCCTCAGGGGGGCGATCCTCTTGTTAAAAATCAGGCTGAAAACCGGGGGAGCGGGCCACAAATTAATCCGGGTTTTAATATTGAAGGCCTGCAGGATCCGGGCGGCGTAACGCCTCCTGACCCGACGGGAGACATCGGCAAAAACCACTACGTTCAAATGACCAATGCTGCGGGCGGCTCCTGGTTGCAGGTTTGGGACAAACATTCCGGCGAATCTGTGTACGGCCCGATCCTCAGCAGCACCATCTGGAATGCCGTAGGCACAGGCAGTATTGGCGACCCGATTGTGCAATACGACCATGATGCCGAGCGCTGGCTCATCATGGAAATGCAGGGCTTTTTTACCAACGAATTGCTGATTGCGATTTCTAATGACAGCGATCCCACCGGCGGTTGGAAAGCCTACCGATTCCAAACCCTGGGTTTTGGCGATTACCCAAAACTGTACGTGTGGCACAATGCCTACTTCGTGACGGTAAACGAAATAACAAATACCAATACATGCTCGGGCTATGCCTTGGAACGCTCGGCTATATTGGCGGGCGAGCCGTTTTTTGACCTTTATCGGTTTGTAATGCCTAATTATCAGGGTATTGCATACCAACCCGCCACGGGTGCCGACTGGGAAGGTGGTCCGCCACCGCCTGCCGGAAGTCCGGAATATATTTTCAGGATTTACGATGATGCCTGGGATGGTGGACAAGACCATTTGCAGATTTGGGAGGTTAATGTGGACTGGGACAATCAGGCCTTGAGCAATATTACAGGCCCTGATAAAATTTTTCCAAGCCCTTTTGAAACTAAGGTCTGCTTCGGCAATGGGCTTTTCGACTGCATTGAACAGCCGGATGCAGATGCGCCTCGGATTACCGCTTTGGAAAATATCATTATGTATCGCGCACCATACCGGAATTTTGGAAGCTATGAATCGGTTGTTTTTAACCACATTACGGACGTTTCAGGCCAGGTAGGTGAGGGTGGTGATGCGGCAGTACGCTGGTATGAACTGCGCAAATCAGGTAGCAGCGACTGGGAATTGTACCAGGAAGGAACTTATGCGCCGGATTTGGTGACCAATCGGTTTATGGGTACTATTTGTACCGATGAGGCAGGCAATATTGCGCTGGGATATACGGGTGCAAGCCAGTTTTTGTACCCAGGAATCTACCTAACAGGCCGCCGATCTACGGATCCGTTGGGTGAAATGCCGGTGGAGGAATATACCCTCGCACCCGGCACCCAAAGTCACTACGACCCCCGTTGGGGCGATTACAGTAACATGAGTGTGGACCCAGAAGATGGCAGAACGTTCTGGTTTACAGGAGAATATCAACCGACGGGCGTGACTTGGGGCACCCGTATTGGTTCGTTCAAAATTCAGGTGGATACCTATGATGTGAAGCCCTTGGCCCTGCTCACGCCAATCAATTCCGCTACTTTGGGGAACGGCGAACAAGTGCAGGTCCGGATTTTGAATGGCGGTCTGGTCAGTACCCCCGGCATCTCGGTGTCTTTAATGTTTGAAGGAAACCTGATTGCTACGGAAAATATTACTGCCTCCATTGCCCCGGGCGAAACCTACGATCACACGTTTGCGGTGAATGTGGATATGCCCACTGTGGGTGCGGATTACAAATTCCGAATCATTACCCATTGGCCTTTAGATCAGTTCACGCGCAATGACACCCTGGATGCAGTGGTGCAAAAACTTACCTCCAACGATGTGGCGGTCGTTGGCGCTTATAACCTTCCCGGCCTGGTTTGTGGTTCGCAGACTGATTTTGGTGTCGTGATTCGGAACGCATCCGGTTTGCCCTTGCAGAGCGCGAAGATTTATTGGCGCGTCAATAACCAATTTTTTAATGTGTTTAACTGGACCGGCAATCTCGCTCCGAATGAAAGGGATACCATTGATTTTCAGGCAATTGGAATCTTGAATGGAGTCAATGGCCTCACTATTTTTGCCACATTACCCAACGGCGTACAAGACGAACGGACTTCCAATGATTCACTTCCGCCGATTAAATTCAACGGAAATTTGGACGGCACTTACCTGACTGCAGAGTCTGAAACAACCTTCGGGGTGCTGCGCTGGGAATTGCGCACCCAGGCAAATGTGTTGCTTGCGACGGGTGAGATGAGTGCCGGGCAAACGTTTACGCAGATTTGTAGCGACGACAATACCTGCTATAAAGTGGTGCTGAAAGCCTCTACTTTTTCCTGGTCTGGGGAGTTCCGACTCATGGATATTTATGGAAAAGTGTTGGTGAGTGCCTCCTTTGCCGATTCCGAGCCAATGGAATTTACCATTTGTACGCCTGTTCGTCAGCAGACAGATGTCGGTGCCATTGCGCTGGTTTCGCCTGTGAATGGCCCAAATTTGTCTGCGACAGAAGCCGTTCGGATGCGTTTTCGGAATTTTGGCCTAAGCAGTCAAACGGGCGTTGAACTTTCTTACCGGCTGAACGGAGGGGTTTGGAAAACGGAAACTTTCCCCAGTGCCGTGAATGCAGGCGCGACCGTGGAGCACACGTTCGGGACCACGGAAGATCTCAGCACGCTTGGTGGAGCGTATTTTTTTGAAATCAGGGCCACCTTGCCTAACGACGAGCAAAAAGTCAACGACACAGTTTCGGCCATTGTCCGGAATCGCGCGCTCCGCGAATTGGAAGTAGTAAGCGTTCGAACCATTCAAGCCTGTAATAATCCGGATTTTGCATACATCGGAGTGACCATTCGGAACAATGGCCTGGGTGATAACCAGCATTTTGACCTTCAAATCACCTCCAATGGGGTGCTTCAACCAATTGTCCCACAGCTATTGACCCTTCCGCTCGATGAATCCATTGAGTTGACCGTATTGGTAACGGGCTTGCAATTCGGCCAAAATACCGTTCAGGTGGATATTACCAACGTTTCGGGACAAGGGGAAGATGAAGATCCAAGCAACGATACTGGAGAACTTAGCTTCAACCTTGCAGCCGATGGATACCCGGTACAAATATCTTTTGGTACCAACGAAACGCCCGCGGAGAACTACTGGGAACTTCGCGACGATCAGGGCAATTTAGTGCGCACTGGCGGTCCTTACCCGGAGCCTTTTGGATTTTACAGCGATGAATTATGCCTGGAAAAAGACAAATGTTACGTGTTCACACTCTTCGATTCCGGGGAGAATGGCATGGACGGGGGCTTTATCAATTTGTTTAATCCAAACGACGGGGCTTCCATTTGGACCTACTTCGGCGGGAATTTTGGCGCATCCCTATCGAAGCCATTTTGTGCAGCCCCCCTTTGTGCGGGCTTTGAAT
>CAZKBH010000014.1:76210-79073 GCA_964550795.1 uncultured Saprospiraceae bacterium | reverse complement strand
TTTGAATTGGAGGTTTTAGTCGAATGTCCAGAACCGATCGGCAATGGAAAAATCAGTGCAATGCCCTCGAACGGGACAGCACCATACCAATACAGCATTGACAACCTCAACTATCAGTTAGATTCAGTTTTCCTGGGTTTGAATGCCGGGCTATACACCCTGTATTGTGTGGATGCCAACGGTTGTGTAGTTGAACGCCCCGTAGATTTGTGTACGGTTTCTGCGCAGGAGCCATTTCAGGCGCGCGCGCTCAAAATTTCACCGAATCCAACCAGCGGAATGGCGAATATCGAACTGACCGCGCTGGATTCGGAACAGTCTGTTTTGTGCGAAGTTTTTGACGCCAGAGGCAGATTTGTGCAGGCCGTTCGATTGGTGCGCTGGGACGATACTTTGCGGGGCATGGTTATCCTGGATAAGCAAGCTGCCGGGGTTTATTTCCTGAAAATCAATGGTTTAGCGCGTCCGTTGATGGCTAGAATTGTGAAAAAATAAGAAACTAAAACAGTTTCTAATAGCAGGGTAGGGGATAAATGTCGTCAACTTAGCGGCCACAAGACCCTGAAAGGGTCAAATATGAATAGCCCCCGATGTAATCGGGGGTAGAAAGACGGGGTGTAACAACCCCGAATGGGGTTGAATCGGTGTGCAACGTTTTCATGTTCAACCCCATTCGGGGTTGCTCGCACCGCATTTACAATTCCCCGGATTTTCCGTCTGCCGACAGGCAGGTATCCGGGGCTATTCACATTCAACCACTTCGTAGTTTTTAATTGCTAAGTTGGGGACATTAGGGTAGGGGATAGGCGCCTATTTTCTATGACTCCAAAAGTTTTAACACTTTTTGCCCCGAAAATTTTTGCCACTTTTCAAACTTGGCACGGTTTTCGGAACTAACATAATCAGAAAGGGCTAACATTTGATTGGTTAATTGTTTTCATGGTTATGTTGTGAGCCGCCCAGTCGAAAAGACTGGGCGGCTTTTTTTACAGCCCCGATTCGCAGTATTTGCGGGTCGAGGCTGTTGCTTTGCTCAAACCTTGTACCTTCGCCCCGATTTTTTCAAACCCATCTATTCAATGTTCGTCATCAACATCTATTTGCGTTTTGCCCTCATCGTGGGCGGTATTTTGGGCGGTATTGCACTTTGGAGCATATACGGTTTTTGGTACGGGTTCCCATTCCTGCTAGTCGGCATAATTTTATTGATCGGCTACCTGATGCTCGGCACCATTCTTTCTACAAATCAGCTTTTGGCCAAACAACAACTCTCGGAGGCAGAGGCCCGGCTGAAACTCACTTTTTTTCCAAAAATCCTGCTCATGGGCTACAAAGGCGTGTATTACATGACCTACGGAGCGCTTTACATGCAAAAACGCGATTTTAATACCGCAGAAGTGTGGATCAAAAAATCGCTTGCATCGGGCTTGCCTTCTGATAATGAACGCGGCGCTGCCATGCTGCAATTGGTCATGATTTCCGCCGGAAAAAACAACATCCGGGCAGCACAGAACCATTTCGTAGAGTTGAAAAAACTCAGTGTGACGGACGGCATGCTCAAAGAACAGATTAAAGAAGTGGAAAAACAGCTCAAACAAGCGGGACAGTCCATGAATCCCAGCATGATGGCCATGGGCGGCAAAGGTTTTCGTCCGGGCGGAAAACGACGCCAGCCACCGATGCGCTAAGCATTACAGAACCTTTGGGAATCGTCGTTGTTGAGTACCCCGGTGCCGTTTGGGCATATAAAATGATATGACGTACTCCTCTCTTCGCGATGCGGTTCGCGACCTAGAACGCCACGGGATGCTCCTGAGAATTCAGGAAGAAGTGGACCCGGATTTGGAAATAGCTGAAATTCACCGTCAAGTCTTCGATCGTCAAGGCCCGGCCATTCTTTTTGAACGGGTTAAAGGCAGCCCATTTCAGGCGGTGAGCAATATTTATGGCACGTTTGAGCGCACGGCGTTTCTTTTTCGGGATACCCTGGAAAAGGTCAAACGCGTAATTGAGCTTAAACGCGATCCAGGGAATTTCCTGAAAAAACCAACGCGCTATCTCGGCGCGCCTTTCACTGCGCTCTCGGCATTGCCCATGAAAAACCGCTGGGGAAGCCCCGTGACCTGGCAGGAAACGACCATTGATAAACTTCCACAAATTAAAAGTTGGCCGATGGACGGCGGGGCATTTGTCACCATGCCCCAGGTGTACACCGAAGATCCCGATCAACCCGGTCCCATGGGCGGGAACCTGGGCATGTATCGCATTCAACTGTCTGGAAATGAATATGTTACCAATGAAGAAATAGGTCTGCACTATCAGCTTCATCGGGGCATTGGCGTGCACCACACCAAATACAATCAGCTCGAAAAACCCTTCCATTGCAGTGTTTTTGTAGGCGGACCGCCGAGTCACGCGTTTTCAGCCATCATGCCCCTGCCCGAAGGATTGAGCGAACTCACATTTGCAGGGATGCTCGCAGGGCGCAGATTCCGCTACGAATATCGCGACGGACATTTCCTGAGCAGCGACGCGGATTTTGTCATCACGGGCGAAATTTTGAAAAACGTACAAAAGCCCGAGGGGCCATTTGGGGATCACCTGGGCTACTACTCGCTCACGCATGATTTCCCGGTGATGAAGGTGCACAAGGTTTGGCACAGAAAGGACCCGCTGTGGCATTTTAGTGTGGTTGGGCGGCCACCCATGGAAGACAGCAGTTTTGGCTGGCTGATCCACGAACTGGTGGCTCCACTGGCCTCGCAGGAGTTTCCGGGATTGAAGGAAATCCATGCGGTGGATGCTTCGGGCGTTCACCCGCTTTTGCTGGCCATCGGTCACGAGCGGTACATGCCCTTCCGCG
>CAZKBH010000014.1:71003-76200 GCA_964550795.1 uncultured Saprospiraceae bacterium | reverse complement strand
CCTTCCGCGAACGGGTGCCAGAGGAAATTTTGACCATTGCCAATCGCATCATAGGTTCCGGCCAAACCTCCCTGGCCAAATTCCTGTTCATTGCCGCCAGCGAAGACGATCCTAAGTTGGACACGCACGACATTGCCCATTTTTTCCAACATTTCCTGGAACGGGTAGATTTAACCCGCGATTTGCATTTTCAAACCAAAACAACCATTGATACCCTGGATTATTCAGGTTCTGGCTGGAATGCAGGTTCCAAACTCATTGCAGCTTGTCGGGGCGAAAAACGCAGGATTTTGAAAGCCGAGTTGCCGGAAAACTTTTCCCTGCCTGCGGGTTTTGGCGAACCCAACTTTTGTTATCCGGGCATTTTGGCGATCCGCGCTCCAAAATTTGAAGTTGAACAAACGGCCCGCGAACAAGTGAACGAGCTCTGCCAATGGTTGGAAAGATTTGATTTGCAACACATTCCGCTCATTTTGCTGGTTGACGACAGTGCTTTCACTGCTGCTACGCTCAATAACTTCGTCTGGGTGTCCTTTACGCGGGCCAACCCTAGTCACGATGTGCACGGCGTGGGCGCGTTTACGGAACACAAACACTGGGGCTGTCGTGGCCCGCTGGTGCTGGATGCGCGCATCAAACCGCATCACGCGCCCGAGCTGGTGGTGGATCCGGAAGTGCAAAAAAGAGTCCAAAAGTTACTGGAACGTTATCGTTTCTAAGTCACCCAACCATCGTTCCATTCAGGCCGGTCTTTGGGATATACCAAACTTGCTAACATCATGAAAAATATCTTTTTTGTTGCCCTGACGATCGCAACCTTATTTGGAACTTCATCTTGCACAAAAGACAACACTCAAATTCTGGTGCGTTTTCACAACACCCTAAACACCAAAATTGAAGCATCCCAAATGGAGTTCGACTCAAGCAACCTGGAAAATGTGGGCGAGATTGCTGCGGGAGCCACCACCGGCTACATTCCCTTCGATTATTTTGAAGTTGGCTACTACCCTGGAGGCGACTATGAATTCCCAATGGGTTATTTGAATGGTAAAGTAAACGGAGTTGACTTCAAGGGCTGGTCTGGAAACTGGTGTGGCACCGGGGTGGAGTACAAACAATTGGAGCCGGGCCAATACACTATTGAGATTTCGGAAATTACCAGCACTGTTTTAGGAAGATATCGGATTCGTTTCGAGGAATAATTCGGAATGGTCTTAGAAACTTAAAAATGAGTGGCATGCCCATCTCCGGATGTGCCACTCATTTTATTTTTGGGGATAAAACACCCGTTAAAGTCTCCGAAAGCACCTTTTTAGATCGACCAGCACTTTTTTTCAAAAAACTTTCAGAGACACTTGGAAAACAAAATCAGGGGATGCTATCTTTGCCCCGCTTTTGAAAGAAGGTCCGTTCGTCTAGGGGTTAGGACACGTCCCTTTCACGGATGAAACACGGGTTCGATTCCCGTACGGACTACAGAGCATTTTGCATAAGCCCTTGTAAGTTAATCACTTACGAGGGTTTTTTTTATGTGTTTCAATTTGTGGATCATTTATTTAGCATCTATCTTGCCATTTTCTGCGGTTCAACGTAATATTGTATTCTAATTCTTAAACTAGGACATTTATGACGATCGAAATGTTGAAAGCAGAGACAGCAAGGCTTACCAGACTGGAAAGGCTGGAGTTTCTCCAATTCATTGCCGGGCTACTCGCCTCGGAGGAGGGTGTCGAACCTTTGTCTGAATCCCAGAAAAAGACCTTGTTACGTCGTCGGGATGAAGTGAAATCCGGCAAAGTTGCAACGGTATCTGCCAAAACAGTGAAGGAAAAGCTTAGCAGGAAATATGGCTTATTGTAATCGAAGACATACGACGCGCAAATTTCCAACGCTTTCCCTTCTCTATTTTCTTTTCCATTGAGGGCAAAACGGCCTTTGTCCACGCCATATTCCACCAAAAACGAGATCCAAGTGTATGGCAGGAGCGGTCTTACTCCAATTAGTCAGTACCCTATTCCCAACTTCCTGCCTACTTTCGCCCCCCTATGACCGCCACCCAATTAAAAGAACTCGAATCCCGCTTGTGGGCCGCCGCCGACCAACTCCGTGCAAACTCCAAACTCACGGCTACCGAATATTCCTTTCCTGTGTTGGAACTTGGTGTTTTTGCGTCATGCCTTCCGGCGATTCAACGATGCCAAAATTAAGGTTAAAGTCAGCCTTACAGTGCATCCGCAACGCGGGCGGAGACTACAGAGCATTTTGCATAAGCCCTTGTAAGTTAATCACTTACGAGGGCTTTTTTTGTTTTAGTCGAGTTTTGGTGATTGAATTTTTTTCACCTTTTTGATACTTTCCTCAGTCGGGAGGTTTTCAGGCATATCGCCGCCGAGTTCTTGGATGGTTTGGCGTACTTTCTTGCCTACATCGAAGTGGGTCTGGTTGGCCTTGGGTTTGCCTTTTATGTTTTCACGGCGAAGCTTTTCTTCGGTTTGGGTGGCGCGGAAAAGGTTAGCGGCCAGCTCAGTGCTGCCCATGTGATCCAGTATATGCTCGCTTTTTTTGAGTCCTTTTCTGGTGTGAATGTCTCGGGCATTCAAGCCTCCGTACAAGCCCTGATAGCCGAAATTCTGAAAAATGGCATAATCTACTGCATCAATAACGCCGGCATCTTTGGCTGCATCGGCCAATTGAGCGTTGTGCCGCCGTAGTTCGTTGCGCAGGAACAATCTCTTTTCGTCATCCGAACCGAGATTGTTGTACTCCTCCATTTGACGGATTTCCTGCAAGCGCGTTTGCACGGCGAAGTATGTTTGCCCTAGTGCAACGACTTCCTTGGCGGGATCGGCATTTTGGACGATTAGATAGCAGGCGTAGCGGGAGAGTTTGACGCTTTCGATTTGCCTTTCGGCTTTTGAACCAATTGTGACCATTTCGTGCATATCCACGAAATGGTCTGCCAGGTTTTGGCCGCTGTTTAGGCAGGCTTCTTTTGCCCGTTCAATGGCAGGTTGAAAATTCCGATACTCCAGGTATTCGAGCACTTTGCTTAAATCCCTGGCCGACCAGTATTCTACGCCATTTTCATCGAGGCGTTTTATTTGTTCAAAAATGGGTGGAGTAGTGGTGTTTGAAAGTTCTTTTTTCATAAGAGATTGGGTAAAAGCTGAATGAGGAGCAAATTTAAAATACTTTGTTTTGTTTTTAAAATAAAAACACAAAATATTTTACAAAATTCCCCAGCGCGCCAAACCACATTTTCCCCCATCCGCAATTACCTCAATCCCCACTTCCTGCCTATTTTCGACCCCCTATGACCGCCATACAATTAAAAGAACTGGAATCCCGCTTGTGGGCCGCCGCCGATCAACTCCGTGCAAACTCCAAACTCACGGCTACCAAATATTCCTTTCCCGTGTTGGGACTGCTGTTTTTGCGCCATGCCTTCCGGCGACTCAACGATGCCAAAACCAAGATCGAAGCCAGCCTTCCCGTGCATCCGCAACGAGGGCTTGCCCTTCCCTGCTTATGAGGAGGGAGACATTGAAGTAAAAACAGAGGTGTTGTATGAGTTTTTTAAGAAGCGGTATGCGGTGGGGATGGCGGCGTGAGGCGTCTCGAATGTGTTTGATTAACTTAGTAAGGAATTAACACTTTTGGAATATATCCCTTAAGACCTATTGTTTCTCTTTTTGCGCCTCCGTGGAGTTGGGTGGCAGGGTTTGTTTGCTGCCTGGAAGCGGTTGCGCCGTGTTGTTCTCGGTCGCTTTGGCGGGAGAGGCCGCTGGCTTATTTTGTTGGGTGGATTTGCCAGGAGGCGTTTTAACCTTGGTGTTATCCGGGGGAGTGACGGGGGCAGGGGAGGGCGTTACGACGGGTTGCTCCGTACTACTTGGAGCAGGCGGTAACTGTGGTTGTTCCTTTGGTGAAAAAATCCAGAAAAACGCCACGGCAAGCGTCACACCCAATGCAGCCAGGAGTGCAAAGGAGCGAATACTCCAGCCTTTTTTAGGTGCTTGGATATTCGTCTGCACGTTTTGCCACACTTGATCAGAGGGGGTGTCCCACCCAGAACCGGCGGGCGAATCGGGCAAATTGTCGAAGGTTTTGCGAAAAAGATCGTCTATGGGGTTCGGCATCTGTTGCTCAGTCATGGGAAAGGTTATGGTTCAAAGTTGGCCGCCAAGTGAGACGGTCCCCTTTTTTTATGATCAAATTTGCTGAAGTCAATGATTACCGGTTAACGGCAAAAGATTTATCCAGTATTTTTTTTAAATATTCGCGTGCTTTGAACAACTGGCTTTTACTGGTTCCGATGCTGATACCCAGTTGTTCGGCAATTTCTTCGTGGCTAAAACCTTCAATGGCGTACAAGTTGAACACGGTCCGATACCCGGTTGGGAGTCGTTGTAAGTATGCCAAAAGGGTTTGAGCGTCCAAATTGGAAGCAAAATCTTCTTCCGTGTGAAATTTGCTTTCAAAAATATTGAAATCCGGCACGTCTTTTACAAAATCACGCTGTTTGCGCAGATGGCTGAGCGCGGTGTTTACCATAATCCGACGAATCCATCCGCCCAGTGCGCCTTCTCCTCGAAACTGTGCCATATCCCGGTACACCCGCACGAAGCCATCCTGAAGCATGTCTTCTGCTTCTGACCGATCTTTGGCGTATCGCAGCAAGACCCGGAACATCGGCACACTAAACTGTCGGTAAAGGGCAGTTTGGTGTGCGGGGCTACTTTGAAGTACGCCGCTAACTAAATCCTGATCGCTGAAATGATGCATGTTGGTTTGAACAAAGTGAATGGTGGTTAATGTTAAAATTAGGTTGCCCGACATTTAAAAAAAAGTTTTGAACGCCAGATGTGGGCCGCTGGTATCTGCCCGGTCGGGCATTCTACGGATTGTTGTCAAGTGCAGGCGCTTGTTCGCTACCCCGCACGAATTCCCAAGCGACGATCCCGGCAGCCACGGCCACATTCAGGGAGTGTTTGGTGCCGAATTGTGGGATTTCCAAAGCGCCATCGCACAGTTCAAGTACTTCAGCGTCCACCCCTTCCACCTCGTTTCCCAATACAAAAGCGTATCTTTTTTCTTTTTCAGGAAAAAAATCTTGCAACCAGGTTTTTTCAGTCGTCTGCTCAATCGCAAGCACAATATAGCCCGCCTCTTTTAAGGTTCGAATCGCCGTGGTTGC
>CAZKBH010000014.1:39509-70993 GCA_964550795.1 uncultured Saprospiraceae bacterium | reverse complement strand
GAAATACGCCCAATCCACGGAATCGGTGCTGCCAAGGGCGGTTTTTAAAATTTCACGGTGCGGAGGTTGTGCCGTGATGCCGCAGAGGAGCACCCGTTCCAGGGCAAATGCATCGGCGGTGCGAAAAATAGAGCCGACGTTGAGGCCCGAACGAACGCTATCCAGGACGAGGGTAAGGGGGATTTTGGGGCGGGTTTTAAAGTCGTCCACGGACATTCTGCCCAAGTTTTCCATACTGTTTTTTTCCATGCCGCAAAAATGAAGAACTTCGCGCATCAATTCCCCGAAATGCCGCGACAATCAGCGCGATGACTTTATATAGAATCATTTTTCAAATCCTTCTTTTTAGCCTTCTTTCGAGCCTGCTTCCGGCACAATCCATCGCCGATGCGCGCGTCCAGCCGCTTGGCAGCACAATTACCGTGCGTGGAATTGTGACCAACGGGCCCGAATTGGGCAGAATCCGCTACCTGCAAGATGGTATGGCGGGCATTGCGGCCTTTCCCGGCACCGGCTCGGCAGCTGGCTTCGACACAGCTGTGAAGCCTGGAGATAGTATTGAAGTCACGGGAACCTTGATTTCTTTCAACGGCTTGCTGGAAATTACGCCAATTGCGGCTTACAGCATTATTTCCGTTGGAAACCCATTACCCGCGCCGAAAGTCATCTCGTTTTCGGAATTTTCGGAAGATTTGGAAAGTCAACTGGTTGCAGTAAAATGTGTCTCTTTTGTAAACGCGGGCGGTATTTTCAATAGCTCCGGCACCTGGACCATCGTAGATACCGAGGGCGAAGCGGCCAAAACGTATCTGCGAACCGGGCACCCATTGATTGGTAGTTCCATTTCTGCCGAACCGGTTTTACTACAGGCCATTCTTTCCGATTTTAATGGGTTTCAACTGCTTCCGCGTTATCCGAGCGACATGAATCCGGCAGCTTGTTTTTATTTTACTGAAAAAACTACGCGGTAAAACATCAGTACCACGGGGTTTCAGGTCAACTGGAGCACCAACTTGCCCGCTGATTGCAGCCTCCGAATCGGCACGAGTCCGAATCCAAACGATCTGTTTCCCGTTGCGGGCACCCAAACCAATCACGCGTTCGTTTTTTCCAATCTTAATCCCGGCACGATTTATTGGGTGCAGGTGGAGGCACGACATGATGGTGAGACTATTTTTTCCAATCCGGTGCCTTTTGCTACCCAATCGCTTTCTACCGGACAAATCAAAACGTATTTCAACAAAGGCATTGATCCCGAATTTGCCAATGGTTTTGTGGCCGATGGCGAGACTCCCCAGGCCGTTTTAGCCGAAACCATTGCCCGGATTGATGCAGCGCAGCAGACTCTGGATGTAGCCATTTATAACAACAACCGCAGCGATCTTACCAACGCTGTGGCTGCTGCCCATGCACGAGGGGTGCGCGTCCGGTACGTCGCTGCGCTCGATGCCAGCAACCCAGCCCTCAATACGCCTCCGGTTTTTCCGTTGCTTCGCGGCAATACCGAGGCACTGATGCACAATAAGTTCATGGTCATAGATGCGGATCTCAGTGATAAAGCCTGGATTATGAGCGGGTCGTTGAACTGGACCAATCAAAATATCAATACGGACTTCAACAATACGTTGTTTATTCAAGATCAATCGCTTGCACGTGCTTATGAACTGGAATTTGAAGAAATGTGGGGTAGCTCAGGTATACAACCCGACACCCTGAAAAGTAGATTTGGCAGCGCTAAATTTGATAATACGCCCCACGAATTTATCGTCGGCGGACACAGGGTAGAATTGTATTTCTCGCCTTCGGATGGTACGACGAAACAACTGGAGTCCGTGGTTAGAAGTGCCCAAAACGAGGCACTTTTTGCTGCATTTTCGTTTACCAAAAACGAGCTGGGGGATGCGCTGATTGAGGTCTCCAAAACCACGGCTTCGGTGCGGGGAATTATGGAGAACATCAACGATAATGGATCGGAATATTATCATTTGTTGGCCAACGAAGTGAATGTTCGGCACCACAATCTCAGCGGTGAATTTCACCACAAATATGTAGTGGTAGATGCCTACGATTTGAGTTCTGATCCTACGGTGGCAACTGGCTCGCACAATTGGTCGAATGCAGCCGAGACGACCAACGATGAAAATACGCTCATCCTGCACGACCCGGCCGTGGCAGCCTTGTTCAAAGCAGAGTTTGAAAAACGCTGGGGCGAGTTTCCGGTCAGCACACACACGACGACTTTGCCCTCTTTTTCCGTGTTTCCCAATCCAACTGCTTCAATGCTGGAATTTCGAGGACTTCCTGCGGTAGAAGGGATGTTTTTGGTTAAAAATGCCCTTGGACAAGTACTTTCTACGGTCAATCGAGTGCCGGAAACGGATTCGCGTGTGGATGTTTCAGACCTGACTCCAGGCACCTATTTTGTTACCTTTATCAGTGCTCATGGCGTTGCAAGCGTTCCGTTTCAAAAAATTTAAGGTCGAGCAAGCCGGTGCCGCCCATCCGGTGGGTACCGATGCGGTGCTGCTGGGTGCCTGGGCTGATGTGTCTGAAACGAAGCGGTTTTTGGACATCGGGACGGGCACCGGGGTGCTGGCGCTGATGTTGGCGCAGCGACTTTCTGAGTCGTCTGCGTGGACCGGAACCGGGGTTGAGCTACACGCAAACTCAGCCGCACTGGCGCGCAGGAATTTTGCGGAAAGTCCTTGGGCGAATCATTTGGAGCTTTGGGAGGGCGCGGTGCAGGACTTTGTGGAATTGAAAAATGGGTCCAAAACGCAAAATTCGGGGCTGCTCCAAACGCCTGATGCCTGCCATTTTGATCTGATTGTCAGCAATCCTCCTTTTTTTTCGGAATTGACGGTTTCGCCGGACAAAATCCGCAGTCTGGGCAGGCACACGGCTACCTTGTCGCAATTGGATCTGATTGCTGCTGCGCGCCGATTACTTGCACCTAAGGGCAGGTTTTGTGTGGTGCTACCAGAACGAGAAGGCCGCAAACTCTGCGAACTCGCGGTTCAAAATGGCCTGTATTGGACCCGTGTTACGGAAGTTCGGAGTCGGCCCGGCAAACCCGTGGAGCGCTTGTTGTTGCAATTTGAAAGCAGTCCGTACGATTTACATTGCTCGGAAATCTGTGTGTACGAAGGAGCCTCGGGCAATGGCTATTCGGCGGAGTTTCGGGCTTTGACGGGGGCTTTTTATTTGGGAGGGTAGGGGGGGACGTTTACTAAACCTTCAAGGTTTAGTAAACGTAACGTGGTATCCTCCCTTTTTAATTTAAAAACTATATTCCAACAAAATAAATCTGTTTACCGCCAAGTCCTTAATAAATCCATTGTATTTTTCGTCCACACGAGAAAAGATTTCAGGGTTGAATTTTTGGTTTGACTTGTACCAACCTAGCCCAATAGCACTTTCCGCTCCTATTGATATTGATTTTGTCAATTTATATTTAAATCCAACAAAACCAATGATCGAAAAAATAGACGTAGATGTTTTATCAATGGCTTCCCACTCCTCAGTTATGAATGAACGAGTAGAGAAAATAGCATTTTCATTCGGAAACAATGTGGCACTACTGATTCTTGACGCGGTGTAGCTAATTTCGGGACCACCGTACACAACCATTTTGCCGATGCTTTTTCCCATCTCCAAACCCAGTTTAATATTCCTCGAGCTTGACTTTCTGTCTCGGTCTATAGCGTGTTTATGCTTTATTGAATTAAATATTTCAGTTCCTATCCGAAGACTCAAATATTTTATTGAATCATTTTTCAATATTCGTCGGTAATAAATACTTGATTTACTGCTATTCAGCAATTCTCCTAAAGGAGTAATGAGGATTGAATTGGTCTGATTCTGCCTGTTTTCATTGCTTTGGGCAGTACCATAAATGGGCAGAATTAACACCAAGAAAAGCGTGATTAGATTTTTCATATAAATGATTTTTTTACGAACATGATCCAGCCTCTTAGCACCCAACTTCGTTTCAGCGCGAGAGCGTTTTAGGCCATAAAGGTAGATTTGTGTTCAATAATGTCAACTCTTATTATGCTTTATTTACCCCCTATCCCAAAGCTACATCCAATACCATCATCACACTGAAACCCAGCAAGGTAGCGAGGGTAGCCAGGTCGGTATTGCCCGCTCGTTGGGATTCGGGGATCAATTCCTCCACGACCACAAATAGCATGGCTCCTGCAGCGAAGGACATGGCATAGGGCAACATGGGTTTCATACTCAGCACGGCAACAGCACCGATTACACCAAAAACAGGTTCTACAGCGCCCGAAAGTTGGCCGTACCAAAAAGCCTTTCTGCGCGACATCCCTTCCCGCCGCAAGGGCACCGACACTGCCGTCCCTTCCGGGAAATTCTGCAACCCGATGCCAATGGCTAATGCGACTGCTGCACCCAGGGTGGCACTTGGCATTTGGTGTACTACGGCGCCAAACGCAACACCCACGGCAAGCCCCTCGGGAATGTTATGTAGGGTAATTGCCAGGACGAGCAGTACGCTCCGTCGCCACTGGGTAGAAATACCCTCAGCCTTCTCCAAAGCCAAACCCGGGTGAACATGCGGTAAAATCTTATCAATCAGCGCTAAAAAAAGCCCTCCGGCCAAAAAACCGATCAGCGCTGGTGCCCACTTCGGCAAACTGCTGACGGATTCGCTCATTTCAATTGCAGGTGCCAAAAGCGACCAAAAACTGGCTGCAATCATTACCCCGGCTGCAAATCCCATCATAGCATCGAGCATGCGCTGATGGATGGTTTTGAAAAAGAAAACCAGTGCTGCGCCCAGGGCAGTGACGGTCCAAGTGAACATAGTGGCAAAAAATGCCTGCGTGGCTGGATGGAACTGGGAGAGAAAGTCTGTGATTTGGGTCATGGTCAGGTTGATTCAAACATCATCCTTTAAGATGAGCATTGTCATCTTTATAAGGGTGGAGTAGGGCGAATTTTGTGCAAAAATAGCGGATTATGAAATCAAATTATTTGTTCTCCATCCTGCTTTTAACGGGTTGTTTTTTCCTCTTTCAAGCTTGTAAAACCACCCAAAACACCCGCTTAAGTGAAAGCAGTTTCAGCTGTCCGATGCACCCTGAAATAAAGGGCAAAAAAGGCAATCGCTGCTCAAAATGCAACATGGAACTGGTCGAATCTCGCGCACCAGCCGTTTTTTGCTGCCCAATCCACAAGGAATGCACCAGTAAAATGAGCGGCAACTGTCCTAAATGTGGTACACCGATGGAGCAGCCTGTCCAGCCCTATTCCTGCCCGTCGCACCCTGTTTACAAAGGGAAAAAAGGGGAGCGTTGCCCAAAGTGTCGTATGGAGTTAGAATTGCCTAAACCAGCGAAAGGGGTGGGGCGTTGAGCGGAGTTAGAAACTTGGCTCGAATGCCTACTTTGTACCAAATCCATTAATTCCCCGATTCCTGCTGCTTAGCTTTCACCGCCTTCTTCTCCTGCTTTTTAAAATACCGCCGAAACAAAAAATTGTGCTTGAGCGCCTCCATGTCTTCTGCAAAGGCTGCTGTGCCTCTTTCCGCGTTTTCGATGGTTGCCCTGAGCCGGTCAGCCATCACAGAATCGCGCATGAGGGCATTAACTGATCCGCTTCCCTGATTAATGTCTTTTTCGACGGACTCAATGACCACATTCAGGTCTTTCACGAGGCGGTCGGCGCTGTTTTCCAAGGTCCGTATCTGCGATACTACCTGTTTGAGTTCGGCGGATAGAGTGGTATCCGTCAGCAAGGTGGCGATTGTGCCGTTTCCTTCCGAGGCCAGTTTGAAGGTCTTGAGGGCATTGTCCATTAAAATGGATGCGTTTTGGGTCGTTTTGTGCAAGTTTTCTAGTGAATTTCGCAGGTTTTGGGATAAACTCTTATCGTTCAAGAGATTGTTTAATTCGCTGCTTTGGTTGATTAGTTGAACCGTAGCGAGCACTTCCCCGGCAATTTTTGACACGGTTTGATTGGTGCTGTTCAGGGTTTGCAACATCTGGTCTGTATCAACTTCTTCCCGGCTTGGAAGTCTTTCCCCGCCTTGCACAAATGGCTTGCTGCCACCCACCGGGGCAATATTGACCACCCGATTGCCAATCAGACCATCGGTGCCAATGCTGGCAACCGAGTTATTGCGAATAAAACCTTTTATGTCCTTACTCAAATTCATGGACACCTCAATCACCGTGTCATTCAGTATCGTAATATCCAATACATTGCCCACGTCAATGCCAGAAAAGCGCACGTTGTTGCCAATCAAAAGTCCATTCACATCTCGAAAATGTGCTTTCAGTTCAAAACTGGCACCAAAAAAATTTTTGTTTTTACCCAGCAGATAAAGCGAAAATATGAGCAGCGTCAGGCCTGCTAATACAAAAACGCCTAGCTTGATGGAGGTTATGGACTTATTTTTCATGTCTGTACTGTGATAATGCTTAATTGAAGAAGGCTCTTATTTTTTCATCTGTAGAGGCACTCAGCTCATCGTAAGTGCCAATGGCATAACATTTTCCGTCAATCAACATGGCAATTCGCTGCGCGACCAGTTTGACGCACTTCATGTCATGCGTGATAATCATGGAAGAGGTCTTGTATTTTTCCTGGATTTTATTGATGAGTGTAATGATTTCGACGCTGGTAATGGGGTCAAGACCAGTGGTTGGTTCGTCGTAGAGGATGATTTCGGGCTTTAGGATAAGCGTTCTGGCGAGTGCAATTCGTTTGCGCATACCTCCGGAAAGTTCGGAGGGCATCATGTCAATGGTGTGTTCGAGTCCAACATTTTGCAGGGCTTCCATCACCAGGGCTTCTACCTCTGTGACGCTTAGTTGAATTGAATGGCGGCGAAGCGGGAATTCCAGGTTTTCGCGTATTGTCATGGAATCATAAAGCGCATTGCTTTGGAACAGGAATGCCACTTTAACCCGAATATGGTCTAAAGCCGTTTGGTCGAGCGCCAGGATGTTTTCTCCTAAAACCTCAATTTTTCCATGTTCGGGTTCTATAAGTCCGATGATGCATTTGATCAAAACTGATTTGCCAGAACCCGATTTGCCGAGCACCACCAGGTTCTCTCCCCGAAACAGCGAAAGGTCGAAGTGGTCCAGAACATGGTTGGTTCCGAACGACTTACAAAGGTTTTCTATTTTAATAACTGGGTCACCCATATTATTGAAACAAATCCGCAATTTGCACTGCAATCAGGTCAATGATAAATATCAGTACAGAAGACACCACTACGGACGAATTGGCCGATAGTCCAACGCCTTCTGTTCCTTTTTGGGAATAATAGCCTTTGTAAGAACCAACAATGCCCACTGCAAATCCAAAAAAGAATGTTTTGATAAATGCCGGTATGACATCAATGTAGGCCAGATTGTCAAATACTTTTTTAAAAAACAGTCTGAACGTGAGGGTTTCGTAAATATTCACCCCTAAATAGGAGCCGTAAAGGGCAATCGCATCTGCCAAAATAACCAGTATCGGCATCATCAGCATGGCTGCCAGGGTACGCGTCACGACTAGATATTTAAACGGGTTAGTGCCCGAAACTTCCATCGCGTCTATCTGCTCCGTTACTTTCATGGAACCTAGTTCCGCCCCGATGCTGGAGCCAATTTTTCCCGCAAAAATAAGCGCCGTAAGAATAGGTCCGATCTCTCGAACAATGGCGACGCCCACCATGGCCGGAATCTGCACATCCACCCCGTAGTTGACCATCGTTGGACGCAACTGCATCGTCAGCACCAAACCAATGATAAACGCGGTGAGCGCGACGAGCGGCAATGACTTGTACCCAATCACATAACATTGACGTACAAACTCCGCCACTTCATAGCGCGGGCGAAATGCTTCCCGAAAAAAGCGCAGCACGAAACGGGAAATTTCGCCAGTTTCATGCAGAAATGATTTGAAATCGCTACTTTGGTCTATCATCAGGTGCTTTATTCAATGGTATTTCGAAAGGCTAAGTCAATCCTAAAAACATAGAACCTCAAACACAAATCCAGTCCATTTTTGCTCGCCATAATCCTGTATCAGCTCAAGGCTGGGGCCATTTTTCGGCCCCCCAAAGTTGGTGAAAATCGTTCTACTGAAGTGAGTTTTCTGGAATATTTACTAAACTTATTTCATCGGCTCTTAGTTACGGAGGTCAAAATTATGAAAGTAAAACACCCTAACCGTATGCTGATTCCGGAATTGATCGCCAATCGGAAGTTGCTGGTAGAGGTTCATGTAGCCGCCGTGAAGTTGAGCTTGTTTGTTTATTTGATAGACCAGACCGACAAAAAGACGGTTCTGATCGTAGTGGTTATACACGATGTTTTTGCCAAAACTGATGAAAATTTCATTGTTGACTAAAAACTGCAGACCGCCAGGCTCAAATTGTTTTTTGGTCAAGGGCGTATAGAACCAAAAATTGTATCGAAGCCGCCAACTGAAATTATACCCTTCCCCTAATTCATTGTCTGTCAATGTTTTCCGTCGGTATCGCTCCTCCAAACGGAAGGATTGGGTAAGCCGAACCTTCGGGTAGCGGGTGTACCAGAGCACTTGTTGCCAGGGCCGATGTTCCGGCAAACCAATGTTCGCATGCCCTGGGCCTGGGAAAGTGTGGACGTAGGCATACGCTGCGGTCAGGCGTACATCGTCGGTCAAAAAGTAGGTCGGCCCAAAGCGGACAATACTTTGCGAGAAATCGCCTACAAAGTCATCTTTTAGTCGGAGGTGCGCGTCGAACCAGAGGCCCCATTTTTTGCTGAGGCGGGTTTGGTTGAACACGGCGAACCAGGCTTGCTCATCAGTGGTGACCGTTTTTTGGGCCAACAAGGAACTGACAAAAAGCATGAAAATGGAGCAGAGAATTGATAGTTTCATGTGCAAAATGTTTGATTTAAAGACTTAACGAAAGGGCAAATATGACCAATCCTTCGTTGTCCCGCCAATTGAACCGCCGGGTTTGGTGCAAAAAGCTGGCTTCAAAATTTTGCAAATCACCTTTAAATCCCCGTTCTCTACACTTCAAAACGCCAGCCCCATTTGAAAAGTAGGGATCATCACAAACCGATTGTGGCTACTATCAAAAACAGTATTGTCTGGACGGTACCGCTCTAAACCCATCGGGACAAAAATTTCCAGAACCGCATTGTCCAATTGTTTGTGGTAACCCCAACGCATCAAAAGTTTGATGGTAGTCCCACTACAGATGAGACTTTCAAAAGGTGGCACCGAAGGAAAGAACCTGCTCGAATTGCGCTTGAACTTGCGTCCCCCAAACCGAATATCAGGCCCAAAGTAAAGACCGCTTTTGCGACCAGAAAACCTGCCGTGCAAGTAGTATTTGGCAAATCCGCCCACTTCATAACCACCTGTAAACGAATCAGGTAAATCAAAGGGAAACGCTTGCTGTTGCTGCGAAGGGAAAAGGTGATTCCACAAAAGACCTACGCTCCAGTGTTCGCTAAGGGGTCTCTCAATCGAAATGGAGAAGAATTTGAAGTTACTATTGAGGTATTGCAGCCCAATTCCACTCTGCACAATCAAATGCGCCGGGCGTTTTGCAAGCAACTCCGTTTGTGCAAAACAGGGTAGGGTAGGGCAGCACAAAAAAGTCAGACAGGTTAAAAAATGTTTCATAAAGGGAACATTTAAGTTGCTTTTCAGGGAAATAGAGGAGGTTCGATTTTCTCTTGACACAAAGATTGTGCAATATGGTTGGTTCATTTCCGGAAATTTGCCAACATCGCACCCATCTTTCCCACGAAGTCCGCATATTTGCCTCCTTATGGATTTTGAAAGCAACCCACAGATTCTTCAAAACGACGCTCCAGAACACAAAAACTGGAAGTTTAAGGAGCTGAAGATATATTCGTCCACCGAATGGCTGGCCGACAATAAGAAAAAATACCGGCAGGTCTTTGACCGGCTCGAGACCTCCTATATCTACGCCGAACTCTCGTTCCACAACAAACAGTTCGACCTTGATGACTGGGAAGTAAACGTCGAACTCCGATGTTATTCGGTAAAAAAACAGCGAAAAGAACTCTGCAACCTACCTTTTCAGCGTAAAGTCAGCAAGTTTGACGCCGTTGGCTATATCCGCGAAGGCTGGGGTAACAAACAGGAAGGCGTGTTTTGGAAAAAAGGAGCTTATGTCTGGGAAGCCTGGATTGAAGGCGAAAAAGTAGGTTCCAAAAATTTCTTTGTCGAAGATGCGGGCCGCCCAATAAGCGTCGGCGACAACCCGTATTGTAAAATCACGTCCCTCAAAATGTATGAGGGGCCTTACGACGATACCCCGGAATTTGAACGCAACTACCTCAAACGTTTTCACGACGAAGAAACGCGCTACGTCTATGCCGAGTTGATGCTCAAAAACATACTCGTCAGCAAGGCTTGGCAGTGTGAGGTGTTCATCAAATTTTACAACAACGCCCGCGAACTAAAAGGCCAGGTCGTGCGCCTGCACGGGGTTCAAAAAGCCGACGACGGGGTGAAAATCACCGCCGGATGGGGTTCCAATGTAAAAGGTTCCTGGCGGCGCGACCGCTACACCGCCGAGGTCGTGTTTATGGATCAAACCTTGGCCGTCATGCCTTTTGATGTCGGCTCAGACTGGGATTATGGCACCAACCCCGTTTATTTACCCGAAACAGGCCTGCAAGTATTCCTCGAACCGGAGCCGGAAGACACCGAACGATTTGAGGAAGTATTGGTCAAACTCGATGCCCTCATCGGCTTGTCGGAAGTGAAAGTAAAGGTCCGCGAACACGCACAATACATTCAATTTCTGCAACTTAGAAAAGAAAAAGGTTTTGTGGAAAAAGACGGAATCAACGTCCACTCTGTCTTTAGCGGCAATCCCGGCACGGGCAAAACCACCGTGGCCAAAATGATGGGTCGCCTCTACAAAAAAATGGGATTGCTGTCCAAAGGCCATGTCCATGAGGTAGATCGCTCGGATTTGGTGGGCGAATACATTGGCCAAACGGCCCCGAAAGTGAAAGAAGCCATCGAAATGGCGCGGGGCGGTGTGTTGTTCATTGATGAAGCCTACGCACTCGCCCGCAGTCCTGAAGACAGCAAGGATTTTGGCCGGGAAGCCGTCGAAATTCTCGTGCGCGAACTGTCCAATGGTCCTGGCGATCTGGCGATTATTGTGGCGGGTTATCCCAAGGAAATGAAGACCTTTTTGGATTCCAACCCGGGTCTGCGCAGCCGTTTCAAACTTACATTTGACTTCGCCGACTACCTGCCGCAGGAACTTTCGCTCATCGCGGAATACGCGGCCAAGGAAAAAGAGGTGGCCCTTTCCAAAGAAGCCAAAGACCAGGTGGACGAACTCATCACCGAGGCATTTCGTTCCCGCGACCGCGCTTTTGGAAACGCCCGTTTTGTGCACGATCTGGTGGACAAAGCCAAAATCCAGCTCGGTTTACGCCTCATGGCCATGCCCAATGTGCGCAACCTCAGTCCCGAAGCCCTCACGGTGGTACTTCGTGAAGACGTGGAAAAAGTGCAGGTGCTGCGCAAAAAAGCCCTGCCTATTATCCCGGTGGACGAAAAACTACTCGCCGCAACCCTCCACGAACTCGACAGCCTGATCGGGATGCAATCCATCAAACGAGATATTCGGGAATTGGTGGATCTGGTGCGTTTTTACCGCGAAAGTGGCCGCGATGTACTTGGGCGTTTTTACCTGCACACCGTATTTGTAGGTAATCCAGGTACGGGCAAAACCACCGTAGCGCGTATTCTGACCAAAATTTACAAATCCCTCGGCGTCCTCGAACGCGGACATACCGTTGAGACCGACCGACAGGGACTTGTGGCAGGTTTTGTGGGACAAACAGCCATCAAAACCGCCGAACGCATCGAAGAATCCATTGGCGGGGTGTTGTTTATTGACGAAGCGTATGCACTCAGCGCAGCGGCGTCCCGAGGCAATCAGGGCGATTTCGGCGACGAAGCCATCCAGACCCTGCTCAAGCGCATGGAAGACCGCCGGGGCGAGTTTTTTGTGTTTGTGGCGGGATATCCGGAAAATATGGACAATTTCCTCAAGGCCAACCCCGGTCTTGCCAGCCGCTTCGACAAGGTGCTGCGTTTTGAGGATTATTCGCCCGAAGAACTGCTGGAAATCGCGCTGTTTATGTTCCGACAGGAAAATTATCAGGTCGAAGAAGAGGCCCGCGAGCATCTGGGCAAGTATATGGCGTTCCTGCACCAGTTCCGCGACAAATACTTCGGCAATGCCCGCACCGTGCGCCAGGTTGTGATGGAGGCCATCAAAAATCAAAACCTCCGTGTATCGGCGGCTCGCATTACAGAAGAGCCTGAGTTGCACACCCTTAAACTGGATGATGTAGCGACGTTCACCTTTGACAAGGACAAGTTGAACTTATTTGTGAGAAGGGGGATTGGATTTGGAAGGTGAGCCACTCACTTCAATTGCACATGCACATGGTCATCATGCCGTGCAGAAAAGCAATCCTGCGGCGCTATATTTGGGTAATCCTCCAAACCAAACCGTTCTTTCAGGTGCGGTTGAATCAGTATTCGCCCGAAAGCCGGATGTTGGGCGATGAGGCGCATTAACTCGCCCGTTCGTTCGCCATCAAATGCATAGTCGTTTTTGTCGTAAGTCCAGTCGGTGAGGTCTCCATCGTAGCCAATGTACCAATAGCCTTGATGCTTGCAATGAGCGGAATAGTTGAACTCCCCCGGCAAGGCTTCTGCCCAAAGTCCATAGCCCGTTGGGGATGGATTTTTACGAATGGGTACGCCCGTATGCGCGTCTTTCCAGTAAAAAGTGATGTCAATTGATTTCCCAATATCGTGCGTAAGGTGCGGGTGTAGCGGATAACCATCTATAAAAGGGAAATTTGCGTCCATGTACCAGATGGCGGTCCCGGGGAATTTATCCTGCATTTGTTTGGCTACTGATTCAAGGGCTTCCAGTAGCTCAGGCTTCACGTAAGTTCGATTGAAAAAACTGTAAATTACATTTTCGGGCTCCAGGTGTGGGTTGGAAAAAACAGGCAAACGCACCCGATTAGAACTATAATACGCAAGTGGTGGGACTATAAAAATGGTGGTAATGGTATATAAAACAAGGAAAATTACCCATCGAAGTCCCCGAATCGGGCGGCGTTTCTGGACTATCTTGTTCAAATACAAACTCAATAGCCAAATCAAGCCACCAATTTGCGTGATTAAGGTCAGAAAAGTAAAAAACAGGGCGTGTCGGAGTATTTGGAATAGATTTTTCAATAAAAGGATAAGTTTTTTATTGCAACACAATTGACACCGTGATAGTTGTGATATCCTTGAAATTGACCTGTATCCCGGAACAGCGTTCCGGGCCAGCATAAACATGGTTGGAAAAATTCGGGGTGCGAATTAAAGTCGCACCCCGAATGCATCCAACCTATATCCAACGAAAACGGATTGCGATAGTGAGGCGGCTCTAATGTCCGCCAGAGGTAGGTCGCGTTTTCTCAGATACATTCAAGCCAGCATACCAAAAATTCCGCCCGGAACAGCGTTCCGGGTTACAGCCCCCCCCTCACTCCCCCGGTATCGCCGCGATCAAGCGCTTCACATATTCCCTTTCAGGGTTTTGATAAATCTCCTCGGGATAGCCCAAGGCCTCGGTTTGGCCTTGGTTCATGATGAGCAGCCGGTCACACATTTGTTTGATGACGCTAAGGTCGTGGGAGATGAACAGGTAGGTAAGACCAAATTTTTCCCGCAAATCCATCAATAAATTCAACACCGTGGCCTGCACGGACACGTCGAGGGCCGAGACCATTTCGTCGCAGACAAGGAAGCGGGGTTCCAGGGCCAGGGCGCGGGCCACACAGATGCGCTGGCGTTGTCCGCCGGAAAACTCGTGTGGATATCGTTGAAAATGATCGGCTTGCAGGCCTACGGTTTCCAGCAGTTCAATGGCTTTTTCGCGGCGCGCGCGGTCGTTTTCCTGGAGTTTGTGCACCTGCATTGGCTCCACAATGGCATCGCCAATGGCCATGCGCGGATTCAGGGAGGAGTAGGGATCCTGAAAAACAACCTGGATTTCGCGGCGGTATGGGCGAAAGGATTCCTCGTCCAATTGTTGCAAATCAATGCCTTTGTAGCGGGTTTCGCCCGAATGAGCCTCCGTGAGCCGGGCAATGGTTCGGCCCAGGGTGGTCTTGCCGCAGCCGGACTCGCCCGCCAGACCAAAGGTCTCGCCGGGATAAACCTCAAAACTCACGTCGTTCACCGCATGGAGCCATTCCGTCGGGCGTCCGAGCCAGTCCTTTTTGGCAGGGAAGCGCACGTTCAGGTTTTTGACCTGCAAAATGGGTTCCTGGGTGTACAGGCTTTTTTGTCGCGCCTGTGTTTCGGCGGGCGTAACAACCCGGGATTCGAAGTTTTGCTGCTCCAGAAAATCAGGCACCGTCGGCATGCGCCAAAGTTTGCGTTTTAAGGACGGGCGACACGCCACCAGCCCGCGGGTATAGGGATGTTCGGGATGCCGAAGGATTTTTTCAACCGAGCCTTCTTCCACAATTTTGCCCTGAAACATCACCACCACCCGGTCGCAGATTTCGGAAATAACGCCCAAATCGTGGCTGATGAACAACATCGAAAGCCCAGATTCAGCCTTGAGTTCCCGCATCAAATCGAGGATGGTTTTTTGAACGGTCACGTCCAGGGCGGTCGTAGGTTCGTCGGCGATGAGCAGGCTTGGATTGCAGGACATGGCCATGGCGATCATCACACGCTGCTTTTGTCCGCCGCTGATTTGGTGCGGGTAGGCGTTGAAAATACGCGCAGGATCAGGCAGTTTGACCCGTTCAAAAAGCAACAAGGTCTGGGCTTTGGCGGCTGCAAATGAGATTTTCTGATGCAATTGAATGGCTTCGGTCACCTGATGTCCGCAACGGAACACAGGATTCAGGGAAGTCATCGGTTCCTGAAAAATCATGGCAATTTCAGCGCCCCGAATCCGTTCCATTTCCTTCCCAGGCAAGCCTAGTAGGTTGACGGTTGACGGTTGACGGTTGACGGTGGACGGTTGACGGTTGACGGTAGACGGTTGACGGTGGACGGTAGACGGTGGAGGGTTGACGGTTGACGGTGGATGGTGGACGGTGGACGGTGGAGGGTGGACAGTTGACGGTTGACGGTGGACGGTGGACGGTTTACCGTCAACCGCAGACCGTCCCCCGTCCCCCGTCCACCGTGTGCCGTCCACCGTCCACCGTCCACCGTCCACCGTCAACCGTAGTCCGTCTCCCGTAAAAACAATCTCCCCCGAAACAATTTTAGCGGGCGGACTTTGCAAAAGCCGCATGATGGAAAGGGCCGTGACGGATTTTCCCGATCCAGATTCGCCCACGAGGCCCAGGGTTTCTCCTTTGTCGAGCGATAGGGAGATGCCGTCCACGGCGCGTGTGCTGCCGCGTTCGGAGTTAAACTCAATGATTAAGTTGTTGATTTCGAGGAGTTTGGACATCAGAAGATTATTGCTCCGTTTCAGTGACTTTATTACCAACGGCTCACGCTGCGGGTTGCAGTACTTTTTGGATTGCTGCAGTAGTCATAGGCTTGAAATTTTTTACAAAGATAACAAGGAAATACAAAACCCGGGAGACGCGCGGCGCATCTCCCGGGTTGTAAAATTTATGATAGACCCTCCTTCGCTAAAGCTTCGGCGGGTAAACCACTCCACCAATCACTACTACGGCTTCGGCTTCGTAGAAATCACTTTTCCATTGGCATCAATCTGAATCACTTCCATGCCAAGTTCTTTCAAACCGGGCAAAGTTTTGGAAGCATCTCCTGCCAGGAACCAACCAAGGTTGTTGGGTTGAACGATGGTTTTGGCGGTTGAATGCACGTCTTTGAGGGTAAGTCCTTGCACTTTCGCGCCGTATTTCTGCCAGTAATCGTCTGAAAGATTGTATTTTACAACATCCCGAACGCTGCCATTTACGGCTGCATTTGTTTCCCACATGCCGCTCATGCCCAGTACGGTATTCTGTTTGGTCTTGTCGAATTCAGCCTGCGACATCGGCTTATCGCCCACAAACTGATTGACTTCCTTGATGACCTCCTGAATACTTTCCTTGGTTTTGTCGGTCTGAACGGGTGCAAAAACAACAAAAGGACGTTGACCACGGGTATTCTGGATCATGGATCTGGCGCCATAACTCCAGCGTTTGTCTTCCCGAATGTTGAGGTTGATCCGGCTGGTAAAATCGCCGCCTAATACGTTGTTCATCTGCTCAATGGCCGTTTCATCCATTTCTCCGTAAGGTTTGGTGAGGTAGCCGGCCACAATCAGACTTTGCTGACTTTCCGGGCGGTCAATCAGGAAAATTTTGTTTGAAGTGGTATTGGCCTTCACTTCCGGGATGACTTTTTTGGCCACCTTTCCCTCTTTCCAGCCACTGAAACGTTTTTCCAGTTTGGCCGTCAATTCTTCAATCGTTATATCGCCCGTAACTACGATGGTAGCATTGTTGGGGCGCAGCCATTTGCCGTAAAAACCTTTGATATCGTCCAGCGAGATATTGTTCACCGATTCTTCCTCGCCCGAGCCGCTCATCGGCATGGCGTAAGGGTGGTCTTCGCCGTACAGGAGTGTGGGCATGACGCGCATCACCATGCTCTGCGGGTTCTTTTTCTCGTTTTGAATACCGCTGATTTGTTGGGTCTGCAACCGTTTAAAATCTGCATCCGGGAAGGAGGGATTCAACACCACATCCGCCAGGAGGTCGAGACTTGGATCGAGGCTCTGCTTGAGGGTATTGAGGTTGATGTAGGAATTATCCAGATCGCTGAAAGTGGATAGGCTTGCCCCGAGCAATTGAAGTCGCTCATTGATTTGCAGCGAGTTCATGGACTTAGTGCCTTCATCCAGCATGTCCATGCCCAGTTTGGCGAGGCCGAGTTTTCCGCCCAATTTGTCGGTGCAATACCCCGCGTCAAACATGATATTGGCCGCGATGGTTGGGCTTTCGGTGCGGCGGGCAAGCACTACTTTCATCCCGTTTTTCAGGGTTGCACGTTGCAAAGTGGGAAATTTTGCCGCCACATTGTTGTCTACAACGGGTGGTTTAGAGCGGTCCGCTTCAGTACCCGTCACAGAGTATTCCGGGAATGGGTCACAAATCAGGGTGATATCTCCGTCGGTCAACCACTTTTGACACACCATTTGGACGTCTTTCGCGGTTACTTGATTGAGCCAGTTGTTGTAGGTTTTGTAAAAATCGGGGCTTTTGGCGTACACCTCATTTTCAGCGAGGAGGTCGCTTTTGCCACCAAAACCACCGATGCGCTCCAGACCTTTGAGGAATCCGGCAAAGTAGGCGGCTTTTACACGCTTCAACTCTTCTTCAGTAGGGCCGTTTTGGATGAATTCGGTCAAAATTTCGCGGATAGCGGCTTCCACCTCTTCTACCGTTTTGCCTTTTTTAACGTTGGCAATAATGCCAAATCCGCCTCCGATTTCGGACGGGCCGTTGAAAGCATTGGCAGAGCTGCAAATTTGCTTTTCGTACACCAGTTTTTTGAACAAACGGCTGCTTTTGCCGGAAGAAAGCACACTGGCTGCGAGGTCAAGGGCCGCATTTTCGCGATTGCCCCATTCCGGGGTATTCCAGGAGATTACGATGCGGGATTCTGGTACACGGTCTTGATAATGAACGCGTTTGCTGCCAGTCCGCTTGGCAACATTTAACTCCGGACGAGCGATGGTTGGGCCCGCAGGAATGTTGCCGAAGTATTTCAACACTTTTTCGTAAGCTGCTTCCGGAGTGATGTCGCCAGCTACTACCACGACGGCATTGGAGGCGCCATAATAGGTCTTAAACCATTCATGGACATCGTCCAGGCTGGCCGCGTTCAGGTCTTCCATTTCACCGATAACCGTGTGGCCGTACGGGTGATGGGGTGGGTAGGCTTCTTTTTGAAGAATGTCCCAGCCTCTGGCATAAGGCTGGTTTTCGCCCTGGCGTTTTTCATTCTGCACCACACCGCGCTGTTCGTCCAATTTACCCTGGTCAATGGCGCCGAGCAAGTGGCCCATGCGGTCGCTTTCGAGCCAAAGTACCTGATCAAGTGCACCGATTGGCACATTTTGGAAATAATTGGTGCGGTCATCGTTGGTGGTGCCGTTCAGGTCAGTACCGCCGATGGCTTCCAGTGCCTGGAAATAATCGGTATTAAAATGCTCTGAACCGTTGAACATCAGGTGTTCAAACAAGTGTGCAAATCCTGATTTGCCAGGTTTTTCATTTTTCGATCCGACGTGGTACCACACGTTGACGGCTGCAATGGGCGCCTTGTGGTCTTCATGGACGATCAGGCGCAAACCGTTTGGCAGCACGAATTTTTGGTACGGTACGTCAATGGAATTCGGATCGTAAGTTGGGAGGTCTTGAGCAAAAACAGGGGACAAAATAGCAGACAGGCTAAGAAGTCCCAGAAGGAGAAGTCGTTTCATACGTCGTTCCTGTGTAGATTGGTTAAACTGATGAATGTGAAAGGCTAAGAAACTGTTCTAACGAAAACGGCTGAAGTTGCAAATTAGCGCCCGAAGATTGGCTAATGCTGGCAGGAGCGGACAAAGATTGGATAAACGAATGGAATAGGACCCTGAACAGTAATGTGCA
Source organism: uncultured Saprospiraceae bacterium (assembly GCA_964550795.1). GTDB lineage: Bacteria > Bacteroidota > Bacteroidia > Chitinophagales > Saprospiraceae > M3007. Next base: position 52,310 of record CAZKBH010000014.1, on the reverse strand, counting down.
CCTCTATACTGGATATTATTGCGGAGGCAGACTTCCCAAGTTTTTTAAACTTGGAAAGTCTGAGCACTCGATAATAGATGCGAAGCACTTGCCGCAGGTGCATAAAAAAACCGAAGCGCAAGGTGACGCTCCGGTTCGCGATAGGAAGGATTATTTAAATGAAGTGCAATAAAGCGTGTTTTAATACACGGCAGAAAGATTAAAATACGGTAGTTTCCGTTGGGCAAAACCGCCCTGGATATTAAAAAATGTTGTTTCTGTCGTTTTAATCAAAGTTTATTTGACAGTTGGTCAATTTTTTACGGTCAAACGAAGCGGATTATCTTAGGCGGAGGCCTGAATACTTTTTTGCAGACAATTAAGGCATGATGTCCAAAACAATGATATAATCCGTAACTTGTGTTCCATTGGCCAAACCTACTACGGTGCAGCGGTAAGTGTGCCCTGAGGTCAATCCATTCAACGTTTTGGTCGTCCCGGATACCATGGAATGTTGTACGGTTGAGCCATTTTCCGTCACTACTAAGCTGTAACTCTGGACTCCTGGTACCTCAGCCCATGACACGTTTACAGGTTCGGCGTTCGTTTTTTGAGTAGTGAATGCCGTGGCAGCACTTGCAAAACCTGCGTTGATTTGTTCGTTCGTAGCGATGGTTGTTGGCTTGGTGAAAGCAAACAAGCAGGGCAACGCGAGTATTTGCAACAAAAAGAACAAACGTCTCATCAAACCCAAATTATTCAAGGTTTTGGCGATATTAGAAACATTGCCAATGGTTTGAGTCGTTGGGGCAGAAGATTGGGTACGTGGACTGCTGTGTGAAAAAACCAAGTTCATGATGGAGACGTTTTGTTTGTGAATCAGAATTAAATCTTGTCACAAAGGTCAAACCGTATCTCACCCTAAAAAAGGACAAAATACCCGATTTCAATACAGGCAGATTTCGGGCATGGCGGAACACCAGGCCCACAGCAGCGCTGCGGATAGGTCAATGAACTTTACAACCTTAGGCAGTTACGCAAGTGACATCCCCCCGGACGCCCCCTACGCTTGTATCTGATTATTGCGTTTGCAAAATGATCTTACTTTTGTCTCTGTTTGGTAAAGCAAAGGTAGGCTTACCCCACAGACCCAAAAAAGGACAAAGAACCCGATTTCAATACAGGGAGATTCGTAGAATCTCTCATATCTTCATTTTAGACTGATTACGCATGGATTTTGATGCTTTGAAAGATTTGGTCAAGACCATCACCCGCAACAAGGTGAAACAAATTGAGGTGTTGGGCAATGCAGGGGAAGAGGGCAGCCTGGTGGAAGCCCTGTACGATGCCATCTCCAGGGATAAGGTACAGAGTGACGAGGAGGCGGCAAAGCTGTTTTATGGCGAGGGTGAATCTCAAAAATCACAGGCCTATTTGCGTTTGAAAGGGCGTTTGGAGCGAAATCTGCTCAATACCGCCTTTTTTGTGGATCTGAACCAGCCCATGTTTAACGAACGATCCAAGGCCTATTACAACTGTTATCGAGATTTTGCGGCTGCGTACATCCTGCTAGGTCGGGAAGCCAGACGTCCCGGCATCCACTTGCTGGAGCAAACCCTGGAGCAGGCTGTGAAATATGAGTTTGTAGAATTGGCTGCGGAAATTGCTCGAAGGTTAAGAATGGAGTCGAGGGGGTTAGGCAATCAAATGATGCATGAAAAATACTCCAAGATTCACCACGAATATGAAGAAAAAAGGCGCCTGGAAATGCTGGCATTAGACTACATTGAAAATTTAATCAATTATTATTTTGTTCGTCGTTCACCCAGCAAAGAAATACATGACTTAGCCAGCGCTTACCAAGAGGAATTGTTGCCTTTGGCTAGAATCGCCGACACCTCCCAGTTTTACAATTATTTGGGTCAAATTGGCATTATCAAGTGCTTGGCCGTAAATAATTGCAAGGAAGCCCTCCAAATTTGTGACGAAACGATTGAAATATTAGGCAAAAGGCAAAACACAAATCGGACTGCACTTTCAGGCATTGCACTTCAGCAGATTGCATGTCTTACCCAACTTCGTGTTTTTGATGGTCGAGCAGAAGCAGCAATCGCGTATTGCCTGTCACTCGAGGAGGTAGGCTCTTTCAACTGGTTTCGCACCCATGAGTTACACGTCCATTATTGTCTCTTCGTCCGCCGCTATGAGCAGGCCCTGGAGGTTTTTGAAACGGCCGCTCAACATCCAAAATTTGAATCTTTAGGGGGAGCTGTGCGTGACAATTGGCAGGTATATGGGGGGTATTTGCACCTGCTCGCAGCGCTCGGGAAACTGGATTCTGCCAAGGTAGAAGCTGTAGTTGGGGTCTTCCGCTACGCCAAACTTTCCAACGAAATAGAGGTGCTGGCTAAGGATAAACAGGGCATGAACATCCCCTTGGTATTCCTGCCCATCCTGCATCATTTGGTCAAAGGCACCTTTGATTCCGCCGATATTTCGGTAGAAGCCCTGGAAAAATACCGCAAAAGATACCTTGACAACGACATGAATCGCCGCAGCGCAGCCTTTTTGAACCTGTTAATTGCCTTCGCTAAACGGGATTATCAATCCGCCGCTGCCGCAAGAAAAATTAAAAAAGAGCTGGAAGTGCTGAGTAAGGAACAACCGCAGGTGGCTGGGCAAACCTTTGCGGTGGAAATTATCCCCTATGAGGACTTGTGGGAAATGATGGCAGGGTAAACGAGGTTTGCTTTGACTGTAAGCCTGACATTTTCTAAGGGATTCGGCAAACTATGGTATTAACGACAAGTGCCGCCATTTAGCTCAAAAGACTGTGTACCCAATTTTTTCACCTTGAGTTCATGCGTCAAAGCGAGCGTTTCCAGCACTTTTTCAATGGGCTGGCTCGTGAGGGGCGCGCTGTGTGGGCATCCGAGCATCGCTTCGTTGCGCAGGGTTATTTTTACACCATAGTATTGTTCCAAATCGCGCACGACCTGATTAAGCGGGGTGTTTACAAATTCAAGTCCACCAGTTTGCCAGGAAAGTTCGTTGAGCGAACTCAGATTTGAAACCCTGACTTGGGCTTCTGCACGGTTAAAAACAGCTTTTTGATTAGCCGTCAGAACAGGGCCGTCGGTATTGGCAGCGGGGGAAAATCTTACTTTGCCCGAGCGTACGAGTACAGAAGTTTGATCGGCGGTTTGGCGCACATCAAATTGAGTACCAAGTACTTCCACGCTGCCGCCCAGTTCCAGTTCAACCTTAAAAGGGTGCGCAGGGTCGTGTTCAACTTCAAAATATCCTTCTCCTTGCAGTTTTACGTTACGCGCTTGCCCATCAAAATTAGCGGCGTAGGTGAGTCGGCTTCCTTCACGCAACCATACGTTGGAGCCATCAGGCAGGGAAACATTTTTGGAACCGGAATTTTCAGCAGCCACCATAATATCAGCAGCAGGACTGGACGCAAACTGTTGCCAGCCCCAGACAGAAGCCAGCGCCAACACCAATACTGCGGCAGCCCGCATCAATTTTTGGCCGAGCGTAGCCCGCAATTGCGTTGGAGCAGCCTGGCGGATTCGAGCTTGTACTTTTTGGAAATCGGCATCGAGATTGGGTGAAAAAGTAGTGCCGTATCCTTCCGCTTTTTCCCAAATCCGCTGCATATCAGCGGCAAATTGGCTATTTTCCGGCGAGCGGCGCAGCCATTCGTCGAGTGTAGCCGATTGTTCCGGGCTGATTTCGCCCGAAAAACGTTTGCTAAGGAGGAGTGTAAATTCGCTTTCTTTCATTTTTATTTTGTGTTGCCTATTGGATCGGTTCGCCCTAAAGACAATTTACCGGACGGCATCCCCTATGCCCCTACGCGCCGGAGTACCAGTTTAGCCACAAAATGACAACCGACGACATTTCCGCATGGTCGGTCAGGGCATCTCGGAGCATTTTCATCGCTTTGGTGATTTGATTTTCGATGGTTTTCACCGATATGCCGAGTTGTTCGGCAATCTGTCGGTGGGAAAGTTGTTCGAAGCGGCTCAAGTTGAATACGACGCGGCATTTTTCGGGCAATGCATTGATAGCTGCGTGCAGGGCATCCTCCATGTTCTCCTGCGCCTCCCGTTTAGTGTTGTCCAGCAGCGAGTTATCTGGCAATTGTCCCAGATCGTCCGTGTCTTCAAACTGGTGCCTTCGGGTTGCCTTAATATAATTGAGTGATTTATTGACGGCAGCGCGGCGCAGGTAGGCGCGGAGAGAAGTATGTATGTCGAGGCTTTCCCGCTTGTTCCAAAGATCAACAAAAATTTCCTGCGCGAGGTCCTGGCAAGTGCTTTCATCGGGGATAAGCCGGTAAATATCCCCGAGCAACAGCGGGTAGTGCCGGTCAAAAATTTGCCGGAGTGCTCCTTCATTGCCAAAACGGAGGGCAGAAAGCAGTTGTTGTTCGGGTGTTTCCACGTTTTTTAACTAAAAAATTTTTATTCTAAAACTGGGATTATTATTTTAGTGTTAAAAAATCAAATGCATTGAATTTGATCTTCCACAAAATTTTGTTTTTAAAAGCAGGCTTTTTCTTAAAAATGCTCTTTTGCAAATCCATTGCCAAAAAATATTTCGCCGTTCCCGGAATAGGGGCAAAGATGGGGGTTGCTGTCCTAGTGTCGAAAGAACGACTAAACACATTCTGCTAAATTTCGATTATGGACACTAAAAATTCACTCCCTGTACTTGAAACCAGTCCGCTTTTTGCGGTGCTTTCCCCTGAAGAACGCGCGTTGATTCAACGCGGTGCCATGGTGCAAACCTACGGCAAACATTCGGTGCTGTACAAGCCCGGGCAATTGGCAAATAAAGTATATTTTATGCTCAAAGGGGTTGTGAAGGTGGCCGTACATGCCGAGAAAAAAGACATCATTAAATATGTGGTCCGCCCAGGAGGCCTTTTTGGCGAATCTTGTCTCACAGGTGATAACATGCGCCGTGATTTTGCATACGCCATGGACGATCAGCTCGAAATTCTGGAGCTGGACGCCAATGCAGTCCTGGCTGTAATGAAAAGCAATTTTGCCTTCGCACAATCTTTGTTGCATTTCCTCGGCGAGCGTCTGCGCTACACTGAAAGTCAGTTGGAAAACGTGGTTTTGAAAGATTCCCGTAGCCGAATTGTGGAATACCTGCACCAAATGGGCCACGAACAAGGCAGAAAAGTAGGTATGGAAACCCTGGTAAAACACAATATGACGCACCAGGACATTGCCGATCTGACCGGCACCAGTCGCCAAATGGTGACTGCAGTGCTCAACCAGCTCAAGCGCTCTAATGTGCTGTATTTCAACCGGAAAAAGATTCTTTTCCGCGATTTGCAAGCACTTCCAGCGGGGCTTTAATGTGTAAAAATTTAGTTTTGCTTCATACGATAGAATGGGTTTTGTTCGAGCGGCACGCGTAATGCGGCGCCGCTTTTTTTTCGTTTAATAATAAACGCTACAAACGTTTGACCTCTCCGAGGTCATTCCGACAGGATTAACAATGGTTATTTCAAAATTTGTACCTTTGGAAGTTCTGAGCACAGAGCCTTTGCGTCCCTTAAATCGACTGAATCATTGTACATTTTACCCATGCGCACAAAAACTACCCTTGTCTTCTTCATTGCCCTCTCTTGGGCCTTTTTCTTAAACGCCCAAAATCTTCCGCTTCCAAAACACGAAACTCAAGAGGAGCGGGAAATGGAGCCTCCGTTCATCATGCCCATCGGCATCACCACGCCGCCCAATGGCCCCGTGCGGACCATGGCAGAATGGGAGGAATTACAAGCTGTGATTATTACCTGGAACGGCCATTCCACCATTCTGTCTGAAATTGTTCGGGCTGCTCGAGAGGAGTGCAACGTGGTGATTTGCTGCGAAAATCAAAATGTAATCAACCAGGCGAAAGCAAAACTTACGTTGGAAGACGTTGACTACGACACCAATGTCACCTTTCTCATTGCTCCAAATAATTCCGTTTGGGTACGTGATTTCGGACCGAACACCGTCTATTCCAATGATGTGGATTCACTGTATTTCGTGGATTGGATTTACAATCGTACCCAGCGTCAGAAAGATGACACCATTGCTACGAAGATTGCTCCATATTTCGGGGTTCCGCTTTACAGCACCAGTGCCGCGCCTTCGGATTTGGTCAACACGGGCGGGAATTTTATGGTAGATGGCATGGGGACAGCTTTTTCCTCTTCGCTTATTTTAGAAGAAAACAGTCCGGGCAACCCCTACGGCGTTTCAGTTAAAACCGAATCAGCCGTGGATGAAATCCTGCAGGATTTTATGGGAATCGAGCGGTACATTAAAATGGAACCCTTGCCCTACGATAAAATACACCATATTGATATGCACATGAAACTGCTCGACGAAGAGACGCTTTTGGTCGGGCAGTACCCCGAGGGCATTGCGGATGGGCCTCAAATTGAGGCGAACATTCAGTATGTTTTGAGTAATTTTCAGAGCGCTTTCGGTACACCTTATAAAGTGAAACGGATCCCCATGCCTCCGGTGGGCAGCAGTTATCCAGACGTAGGCGCCGATTACCGCACCTATGCCAATGCGGTTTTTGTAAACAAAACAATCATTGTGCCCTTTTACGAAACTAAATATGATACCACTGCGCAGCGCATTTGGGAGGAATCTATGCCTGGATACAATGTCGTGGGCATCAACTGCAACAGCATTATCTTTTTATCGGGCGCAATACACTGCATTACGAAGGAAGTTGGGGTGGATGATCCGCTGCGGATTGTTCATCAGGCCCTGGAATGTCAGGACAATAACAATACACCTGGAGGATATGGGCTGCACGCTACAATTCAGCACCGCAGCGGCGTGGCGGGAGCTAAGGTTTTTTACACTACCGACCCTACAGGGGCCTGGCAAAGCACCGAGATGACGCAAGGAGTTATTCCAAACGACGACTGGTTTGGAGGCATCCCGGCACAAGCCGCTGGCAGCACCGTTTATTATTACATCGAAGCGACGGCGGTGAATGGCAAAACAATCACGCGTCCGCTCACCGCGCCGGAAGGCTGGTGGAAATTCTGTGTCAGTCCAATTTCAAGCACAACCAATCCCGGTGCTGAATTGATGGAAATCTACCCTAACCCCGCTTCGGCAAGGACGGTCATCCCCGTCAATGCCAAAGCAAAAACCAATGGTAATATTCTGGTTTTCAACAGTTTAGGTCAAATCGTGCAGGAGGTTTTTGCAGGAGATTTTCCTTCTGGGGCTAGTAATTACTTTTTGGATGCGGGGAACTTAATCGCTGGAACGTACTTTGTTCGCTTGCAAACTGGCGCTCAGGTACAAATGAAAAAATTGGTGGTTAGGTAATCACCTTGAACCCCGCGTATTTCCACAAAGCCTTGGGCAATCGAATGCCCTCCGCCGTTTGGTTGTTTTCCAACAATGCCGCTACGATGCGCGCCAAAGCCATGGCCGAGCCGTTGAGGGTATGCGCCAATTCGGTTTTGCCATTTTCGTCGCGGAAGCGGAGTTTGAGTCGGTTGCTTTGGAAGGTTTCAAAGCAAGAAACCGAGCTAACTTCCAGCCAGCGTTTTTGCGCAGCAGACCAAACTTCAAAATCGTAGGTTTTGGCAGAAGCGAAGCCCATGTCGCCGCCGCAGAGCAGCAGGATACGGTAAGGCAACTCCAATTTCTGCATGATTTTTTCTACGTGCCGGACCATGCCTTGCAGGGCTTTAGACGATTGGTCCGGGTGTTCCACGCGCACGATTTCCACTTTGTCAAACTGGTGCACCCGGTTCAGGCCGCGTACGTGCGCCCCATAAGACCCGGCTTCGCGCCGGAAACAGGGTGTGTACGCGGTCATTTTTACAGGCAAATCTTTAAGCGAAAGAATCTCATCGCGCATGATATTGGTAACGGGCACCTCGGCCGTAGGAATCAGGTAGAGGTTGTCCACGGTACAGTGGTACATCTGGCCCTCTTTATCCGGCAACTGGCCGGTGCCACGCGCAGATTCTTCATTGACCAAGTGTGGGGGCTGAATTTCTTCGTATCCGGCTTTTACGGCTTCATCCAGAAAAAACTGGATGAGTGCGCGCTGAAGCCTGGCTCCTTTGCCGCGATACACGGGGAAGCCTGCGCCGGTGAGTTTTACGCCCAGTTCGAGGTCGAAAAGATTGTATTTTTTGGCCAATTCCCAGTGCGGGAGCGCGTCGTCGGATAGGGTAGGGAAGGGCTTGGTCCAGTCTTTGGCCACCTTGTTTTCCTCGGGGGTTTTGCCTTTAGGGACAGTTTTATGGGGGCAGTTGGGCACCGTGTACAACATCTCGTCGAGTTGTTGTTTGAGGCTGTCCATCCGTTCTTCAAGCTCTTTGCTCTTGATTTTAAGGGTAGCTACCTGTGTTTTGAGTGCTTCGGCTTCCTCTTTTTTGCCTTGTCCCATCAGTGCGCCGATTTGTTTGGCGAGGCGGTTGCCTTCACCCAGTGCATCGTCGAGGTCTTTTTGGGTTGCACGCCGGGCATCGTCGGTTTTAAGTATTTGGTCAACGACCTTTAGTTGGGCGCTGGTCCAGTTGCGTTTGCGGAGTCCGGCGAGGATTCGAGTTTTTTCGTCGCGGATTACTTTAAGTTGGAGCATATATGCTGAATGAATGTGATTTAGGTAATGTGAGTGGCACAGAAGCCTGGATCAAATGATTGTCGCCTTTTGTGTTTGCTGGCATGCTGTGTGTATGACTTTTGGTGTTTAGTGCCGCATCCGGCGAATGTCCTATGAATTGGCGGTTATATTTTCCGTTCATCTGCGTTCATCGTCGGTTAAAATGTCCCGCATTGCGCCCTCCTCAGGGTCTTGATGAACAAAAAATCTACCACCCCAATTCACAGAACATTCGCCGGATGCGGCACTAGTTGATTCCAGGAGACAAATATTTGGCAGGTTTCAACTTTTTTCAATTTATTGGGTTTATTTACGTAGTTTTGCACTTCAAGAGATCATGTCTCGAATGGCTGTGTGTTTGTCATATTTTAGCAAATGCTGAAAAATTCGCGGCAAGATAGAGCGAATTTAAAAACAGGCTTATATTTGCAGCGTTCAATCCAAGTCTGGTGCCATTTTTTCGATCTTTTCGGCCCCCACTGCACGCTCAAACTCCCTTACTTTTTAGGTGATTTTATAGCCTTTTTGGATAGGCTTTCTCATTCTCAACCATCGTCTCGCGTCGCGCTTCGGTTTTCCGAACTTCGCAACGACATATTTTTACGTAAAAACGTTCCCACCACTGTGCGCGAATCCCTCGTATGCCAACGCTCCGGAATCGAGCCGCGCCAACATTCAATTTTAACTTTTTTCATCCCCACTCATGTTCGACATTTTGCAGCTTAACGACAAGCTGGTTACAGAGCTCAAAGAAATTGCCCAAAAATTGGGCGTTAAGGGCATTACCAAATTTTCTAAACAGGATTTAATCTATAAAATCCTCGACGAACAGGCGCTTGCTGAAAAAAACGCCACTGACCGGGTCGTGCCCATCGTGGAAGAGCCTAATCCGCAAACAGGCCGCCGGGTCCGAAAAGTAAAAGATTCGGATGAAAAACCGGATGCTCCTGCCGCTCCTCCCGGCGAAAAGCCAGCGCCTAAACCACCCAAATCTGTGCCCCCCGCTCGAACGGTTGAGCCAGACAATCGCCGCGAAAGAGATATCAACCGACCTGTTCAGGACGCTAACCGCGACCAAAACAGACCAATGTCGGAAGTCAAACGCGAGCAACAACAAGCGTTACGGCGCGACGACCGAAATGACCGCTCCAATAATCGCGACCAAAACCGGCCTTTGCCCAACGACCCCTCGGCCAATCGTCGCGACCAACAACCACAACAACGCCCCGAGGGTCAAGCCCCACGTCCAGAAAATCAAGGCCAAGGCCCTGAAGGTCAACCCCAACGTCCACAAAACCAAGGTCAAGGCCAACGCCCGGAAGGACAAGGCCGTAACCGTGACCGCTGGGAAGATCGCCGCGACCGTCGCCAACGGGAGTGGGAGGACCGTCGTCGGGATCGTCCGCAGCCACCACGCCCAGGGCAGCCTGGTTTGTTGGATCCGGAGGCCGTAAAATTGCAAAATCTGGAGGAAGAATACGTTGCACCCGTAAATACTGGCGACGAAGAGGAAGAAGTAGTACCTATGCATCGCCCGTTTGCGCCGCTTGCAGGTGGTACCCAGCCTGAAGTCGTTCAGGAGCCAGCCCGGCCGGTGCCACCTCCTGAACCTGTTGAAGTGATGCCTCCTACCGTTCACCGGGAGCGTTTTGATGTTGAATTAGATGGTGTGGTGGAAGGTTTGGGAACCTTGGAAATGATGCCGGATGGCTATGGTTTCTTGCGTTCGCCCGACTACAATTATCAGACCAGCCCGGACGATATCTATGTTTCTCCTTCTCAGATCAAACTTTTTGGCCTGAAAACTGGCGATACGGTGCGCGGCGCAATCCGTCCGCCGAAAGAGGGAGAAAAGTATTTTGCGCTCTTGAAAGTGGCCAAAATTAACGGTTTGGACCCGAAGGATGTACGCGACCGTGTGCCCTTCGATTACCTGACCCCTTTGTTCCCCACCGCTAAATTCAGCTTGCTCACCAGCCCTACTGGACGAGACTTTGGAAACCGGGTTATTGACCTGTTTACCCCCATTGGCAAAGGGCAACGCGGCCTGATTGTAGCGCAGCCCAAAACTGGTAAAACCTTCTTACTCAAGGATATAGCAAATGCTATCACCAAAAATCACCCCGAGTGTTATGTGATTGTGTTGCTCATTGACGAACGTCCTGAGGAGGTGACTGATATGCGGCGCAGCGTTAAAGCAGAAGTGGTTGCCTCTACCTTTGATGAGCTGGCCGAAAACCACGTTCGCCTCGCAAACATCGTATTGGAAAAATCCAAACGGATGGTAGAATGTGGCCACCACGTAGTAATCCTGCTTGACTCAATTACCCGTATGGCTCGCGCCTATAATACGGTAGCGCCAGCCAGCGGCAAAGTGCTTTCGGGTGGTGTGGAAGCCACGGCATTGCAACGCCCGAAAAAATTCTTTGGCGCTGCACGCGCCATTGAAGATGGCGGCTCACTCACCATTCTCGCGACGGCGCTGATAGACACGGGTTCCAAAATGGACCAGGTAATCTTCGAAGAATTCAAGGGTACCGGTAACATGGAGTTGCAATTGGATCGCAATTTGGCGAACAGGCGGCTCTACCCAAGTGTTGACCTTACCAAGTCGAGCACGCGCCGGGAAGACCTGCTTTTGGACAAAGATACCTTGCAACGGATGTTTATTCTCCGCAATCACCTGGCCGATATGAAGCCGGAAGAAGCGATGGAATTTGTAAAAAAACAGATGTTACACAGCAGCAGCAACGAAGAATTCCTGGCTTCCATGAATCGTTAATGCTTTTTGAAGCGCTGAAATGAAAGCCCTCCCTGCACGTTTGATGCACGGAGGGCTTTGTTTATCTAAAAGTTTTGCCGCTTATTCCATTATATGCTCGCTTTCTCGGATTTTGGCACGGATTATGGCGTTCAAGAAATTGTCCGCCAAAGGCAAACGGTCTATTTTGCCATGACCAACTCGCTTCAAGATTGTTTCTTCGCCTCGACATAACAACCAATGCTGCGTACTCAAATCATTGCGATTCTGTTTGTATTTGCCCCGATATTGGGTGGACATGCGGATCATTCCTATCTTCAAATGGATACTTTCCTGAGGGGGGTGGATGTGTCGCATCATCAGAAGCACATTGACTGGGAGACGGTAGTTAGCGATGGCTTGATTGATTTCGCTTTTGTCAAAGCCACGGAAGGCGGGGATTTTATTGACACACTTTTTTGTCGAAACTGGGATGCCTTGCTTCGTGTGGGCGTACGGCGTGGTGCTTACCACTTTTTCCGGGCTTATGGTTGCGGAGAAGATCAGGCCAAACACTTTCTACAATTGGTCGAAATGCAGCCAGGAGACTTGGCACCCGTGTTGGATATTGAATTGACCGACAATATTGCACCTGAAATCATGGTGGCAGAAGCCCTTATTTGGCTTCAAGTGGTGGAACGCCAATTGGGAATTCGCCCCATTATTTATACCAACCAAAATTTCTACGAACGTTATTTGACTGGGCATTTTGACGCTTACCCACTATGGATTGCCCGATATTCAGAAGAACGCCCGGACTTGACCTGCGGCAGAGATTGGAATATTTGGCAATTTTCCAACGAAGGCAGCATCGAAGGAATTCCCAAAAAGGTTGATTTAAACCTCTTTCCGGGCAATAAAGTAATGCTGGATCAGCTCTGCTGGTATCCGAAACAAGAATCTTCCGTTGAGGAGCCGGCTGCGCGACCATAGATCCGTTCTTAGAAGTGACACTTTTTTAAAAAGTGTCACTTCTCTAAAATCCAGAAAATCATCTTCGGCCCGCCTTGACTTGCTATATTTGCGAGCTAAATTTACACACATGAAATATTTCGTCCTCAGCGTTGCGACTGTTTTACTCGCAATATCTTCCGTTTTTGCGCAAAAATCGGCTATTTCCGAGAAAAATCTCCGCAAACATATTACTTACCTCGCCTCCGATAAATTGAAAGGCCGTGGTACGGGTACACCCGAAGAACGGATGGCTGCGGAATATCTGGCCAAACAATTTCGCAAAATGGGCCTTACACCCAAAGGAAGCGACGGGACTTATTTCCATAAATTCACGTTCAAAAAAAGCGATCCACACGGTGGCGTAGATGCGAGTGCCAAACCTATTTCTTCACAAAACG
>CAZKBH010000014.1:7958-39499 GCA_964550795.1 uncultured Saprospiraceae bacterium | reverse complement strand
AGCTAAAGGTCGCTCGGGGAAAGCCCGAAATGTTGTTGCGTTTCTCGATAACGGCGCGAGTCAAACCATCATTATTGGCGGGCATTACGACCATTTGGGAATGGGTTATGATCACAATTCCCTGGATCCAAACCCGGAGGGGAAAGTGCACAATGGCGCTGACGACAATGCAAGTGGCACGGCTGGGGTGGTGGAATTGGCGCGTTATTTTGCCAAAAACGGCGTAAAAGAAGAGCACAACTTCCTTTTCCTCTGTTTTTCAGGCGAAGAACTGGGTTTGTTTGGTTCCAAAAAATATACCGAAAATCCAACCATTGACCTCAGTTCGGTCAGTTTTATGATCAATATGGACATGATTGGTCGGCTCAATGAGGAGAAAAAAGTTGTGGTGGGTGGCGTCGGAACAGCCCCGGATTTTGTGCCAACCCTGAAGAATCTAAAATCTGATTTAGGGATGAAACTGGACAGCGCGGGCGTTGGACCCAGCGACCACACATCCTTTTACTTGAAAAATATTCCGGTGCTATTTTTCTTCACGGGTCAACATTCGGATTATCACAAACCAACGGATGACGTGGAAAAAGTGAATTTCCCAGGGGTTGTGCAGATTATTTCTACGGTGGCGGAAGTGATCGAAACGCTTGACAAACAACCAAAACTTAAATTTCAAGAAACGAAGACCAAAGAGAGCACCAATGTGAGTTTTAAAGTAACGCTTGGCATCATGCCCGACTACACCTGGGATGGCGAGGGCGTACATGTGGATGGTGTGACCGATGGCAAACCCGCTTCCAAAGCAGGGCTTTTGAAAGGCGATATCATTATTGGTCTTGGAGAAATACAAGTCAAAACCATTCAGGACTACATGAAGGGCCTTTCGATGTTCAAGAAAGGGGATTCCACGACGGTAAAAGTAAAACGGGGCACGGAGGAAAAAGTGATGCCCATAACTTTTTAAAGCTGTTTCAGCACTTTTTTAGCCCGGCTCTTGAAGCCCGCCGAACCGTGTTCCAGATGTTCTTCGACCAAGAGTCGCAGCTCGTCTTTTAACTCCGGTACACGGCGGCAAATCCGTTCCAAAACGGTCATGGCTGCACAACGAACCGCGATGGGTTCTTGTGGGTCTGCCAGGTAGCCGAAGCAGAGGTCGGCCAGTTCATCGTCCAATTCGGGAGGAAAATCCAGCGGTTCAAAAATGTTCAGCGTGTTCCGTTTGATCGCGGCGTGTAATGCGGGCTGTCGGAGTTGAAGCACCAGTTTTGGAAGCCAGGGAGCCATGATTTCAGGAGCTTTTTCGCCCACATACCGCACCGCCCAGGCGCTTCTTTGGGTAGAAATATGCTGGTAGCCCCGTCCCTTCGGTAAGGGTTTGGCGGGTGGGTTGTTCAAAAAAATTTCCATCAGGATTTCCAGCCGATCCGCATCGTGGCCTACCCAGCGGACGATGCGCATGGTTTGGGCCTTACTGTGCTCCGCCAAAATTTGGGCCTCCAGCCATTCCCTTGTTTCATCCTTCTTCATCACTGTCAATAGGTTGATTTTCAGTGATATAAGTCTCTTGCATCACCGGAGAATGGAGGGAGAATTCAGGATCCCATTGCCATAGACCCTGCTCATATTCTCGGGTCATCAGGGCAATGTTGTCCAGATGGTATTTGCGCTGAAGCCGCGGAAATTTATAGCGCTCCCACAAAGAACTTTCATCAAAAGGAACATCGGTGGCAATGCTTTCGCGCAGCGCAAAAAGGTAAGCCTGCGCTTCGGTACGACGCAGAAGCCAGTCGTTTATATTCAGGGCGGGGTCTCCATGTCCCGGAATCATGCGGGTAAACCAGTTCCGATCGTGGATGCTTGGGAGTTTTTCGAGCGTTTGCTCGTAATCAACGCTGCTATGGTAGATGAATGGGAATTCGCAGTTGCTCAAATAATCCCCCGCGATGCAAAGCCCCAACTGCCAAACAATCACCATCATACTATCAGCAGTGTGGCCGGGAGTGAGGTAAAAGGACATTTTGGTGTTCCCATAACGGTATTGTACGCCATCTCGGAACACTAAAAAATCACCCTTGGGATACTCGATAGGGTAGGGGCGCTTAATGTAGTATTGCTCGTCAAATTCCAGGCATTTTTCAACGCACAACGCTTTGTCAGGGTTTTCAGCCATGGCTTTCGACATAAAAACCTTGTCTGCCTTGAAAGCGCCATAGCCGATGATATGGTCAAAGTCGGAGTGTGTGAAAAGCAGAAACACATGCCGATGCCCCCGAATACTTTCCACGTATTGGCGAATAGCCTCCACTTCATCAGGCAACCAGGCAGGGTCGAAAATCAACACCACATCGTCGGTACAAACCACCGTGGAGTTGGTTTGGAAAAGGGCACTCTGGAAGATCGTTACATTTGGATCACGATAAATGATTCTGTTCATAAAGCAGGTTTCTTGATTAGCCTTCGCCGCGGTGTTTCATCGGTACTTAGGGCAAAAGTAATCAGCGCTGCGTCAAATCCAAGCCCAACAAGAATGCTTGTGTGTCAATTCTACGCTTTGCGAAAATAGGGACAAAAAAAAGAGCGCCAACCTGATGTAGGATGGCGCTCTTTGACGAAATTTTCAAAGGGCTATTGCACAACTACATTGAAGCTGGCTTGTTTTCCATCTGCCTGAATATTCAGTTGGTAAATGCCTTTGGGCAAATTTAACTGTTCAAAACGGACGCGGGAAATGCCCTGGCTGACCACCGTTTCACGAGTCGTCACGATTCGCCCAGCGGCATCGAACAGGCTGAGTTGTACCGGCCCATCTATATTGCTGTTTAGTTCAACCGCAAAATCTCCGGCGGTTGGGTTAGGCAGAATAAGCACCCCAACTTTTTCAGACAGTTCATTGATCCCTGTTACCCCAAGGGTACTGGTTTTTTGGTGTGTCCGGCAGGCATTAGTGGCAGAAAGGGTCACACTGTAGGTACCTGGAGACGCGTACGTATGCATTGGATTGGCTTCTGTACTGGTCGTGTTATCGCCAAAGTTCCAGAGGTATGTGGTCGAATTGGTGCTTGTATTGGTAAAGCTTGCATTTAGACCATCTTGCACGAAGGTAAAGTTCGCTACTGCGAGGTGGCGAACGTTCATGATCTGGATCATCGTGTCTGCGCCAAACGCATTGGTGACAATCAAACGCACCGTTTTATTGCCAGCGGTTGGGTATAATACGGCGTGGGGGCCGATACCATTGGCGCTGCCGGGGTTAGCTGCAGAGCCAAAATTCCAGGCATAGGTTGAGCCATTAACGGACGGAATCGCTTCAAAAGTCAAGGTGTCCAGTCGGCAAATGGTATCCGGGGCAACGAATGCGGCACTGGGCAATTCAATGCTGGAAATGCCAATGTTATCGAGGTACAGACTATTACCGTATCCATTAACCGAGACAAAGCGCACGACGATCTTCTGGCCTGCATAAGCACTTAAATCAGCGGACTCAATGCGCCAGTCTGCCCCGCTATCTGCATAAAAATATCCGGTTTGGTTCGGGACAGTGGCTAAATCGGCTCCGCTTTTTTCCCAAACAACATCTGGTGTGGCACTTAAATCACAGTTGGCAAAAACCTCCACCCTAAGTCCATCGAAAAATGTAGCATTAAATTGAGCATACGCCACATGAAAGGTCAAAGTTGGATCATCTAGCCCGTTCAGATCAACTGGAATCATGTACAGATAATCCTCCTGTCCTTCTTTATCAGGCCCATAATCGAAAAAGTTAAGGTGCAGGGACCGCCCAATGATATCATCTGGGCCTACAATGGATGATGGAAGTTCATCTGTAAGTTCCCATCCTAAACCATCTACCTCCGATCCATCAGGATTTACCTGTGCCCAACCCACCGGAAGCTTTGGTTCGCTTTCGAAGTTTTCCACAAAAAACTGATTTGTGGTGGCTGAAATAACTGGAAAATCAAGGCTAAGGGTGTCGTTAAACTTGACCACGTCGTTCGGTAAAACTACCCAGGTTTTTAGGGAAATATCTCCATTCGTATTGAGGATTAATGGTGTTTGGAAGACATAGTCGAGGCTGGATCCTGCCGGGATATCCGGCAAGGGTTCACTTACAGGCGGCTCATTATTAACCTGGTAATTTGCCGTAGCACCCGCTGAAGCATTTAGGCCACCATTGTTGACGCGCAATGAAATATTGATTTCTGAAGCGCTACAGGCAATGACTGCATTGCCAGCAGGAGAGAGCATTTGCGCTACGTCTAAGTCAAACGACTGAGGGCAGTTGAGTATTCCGCCAGGCCAGTAGATTGCTACTGCCCTGCGACCGGCTGTTCCATCCGGGTGACTGCTTCGCGCCGACAACCATTGTTCTCCGCCCGTATTTTGGAAGGGCATCGTAATGGAATTTGTGCTGGAGGAGCCTTTCAATTCCATGTATTTGTTGCCCAAAAGATATCCTTCATAAGAAAGGGTATCGTTGACGGAGTCAAAACCGAGCGTGATCGAATCCAGGCATACCTTGGTAACCTGTAGATTTTGAGGAACTGGGACAATACTTGCGGGAAAATCAGTGGTGTCGCTTACCAGTCCGCGAAATATCATTAAATGTAGTTTCCCGGTTACGGTGTTTGGGACCGTCCAGTCATACATCCGACGGTCTCCGCCAAGACTTGTGATTGGTACGAAGGTGTTGCCTCCATCCGTGGAGTATCGGAGGGTAAAGGTACCCGTGTTGCCAAATGCATCCCAATGAATTCGTTCCACTTCTCCCGGCGCAAACCCTTCTCCCCCAGCCGGATATGTAATTTTGATCTCGTCTTTTACAAACTCCCAAACGAGATAGTAGGGTTGTGGGCCGAGTGGAACTTCTGTCCCCTTCACTTCAATGGTATAGTTGCCCGCAGCAGGATTTACAAGCAAAACTTGCTCTACGTTGTTTAGAGAATCGCGACCCTTGCCCGCAGGAGCGTTTAGTAAGGCGGGGACCGGAGTAGGGTTTAGTTTCCATGGCAAGTTTACGGTGCCAAAGCCGTCCGTTACGGTCAGATCAAGGTCATTGATCAGTGCACGGGAATTGTTTGTAGAAGCGGGCGGCTCAGACCAATACAGCATAATTTTAGCTTCCTTCACATCCGCAGGAATCTCGAGGGTATGGGTATTGCTGCCGTTTTGATCCGTGCTGTTCTCTAGCCAGTTGTTTTGTTCGAGTAGTTGGAGGGCCCGCCAGGCATTGACATGGCCCCATCCAAATCTAAAGTCAGGGCCGACATTGCCGAGGTCATTGGCAGTGTTAAGGATGGTCGCTTTCAAGAGTGCTGACGGAGCATCGGGTACATTGTAGATGGTCCGGTAAGCATGTGTAAGTTGTGCGAGACAGCCCGCAATACCTGGTGCAGCCCCTGAAGTACCGCCGAAAACCTGATATGCATTGTTAGGGTCGAGCGAACCCTGTTCCTGGCCGTTGGCGGAGATGTCGGGTTTAAGGCGACCATCGTACGCAGGGCCTCGGCTGGAGCTTTGAACGAGCGTTGCGTCCGCGAAGATATTGGCCGTAGCGATGGCATTCTTCGCCATTTTGTGTCCACCCGTGATGTTACCCCATTGTGTGCCAGCCCCATATCCGCAGTTGTTGTCGTTGGAGTTGCCCCCGGAAAAAATGTGCATTAGGGTTGGGTTTTGAAAAAGCTGTCGGTCAACGGTTTGGGCTGCCAGCGAGTATCCTGCATTGCACCCATCCGAGTAGGAAGAATTGGTCAAAGTGACGTTCTCATTAAAGAAGAGCGGCATGGTTTGGTCCTGAAAATGGTTGACATAGTCAAGGGAGTACACGGTTGTCCCGGCTGCCATACCCTTCATGGTGGGGTCCAAGTTCCCCGCGCCTCCAATAATACCCACTACGCCGTCCCCGTGGGTGCCAGATGTTTCGGGGCCGGCTGCAAAATTTTTCAATCGCCCTTGAATGTCAATGTGTGGGCCGAGTCTGCCATCGTCGCGCACGAGAACGCCAACTCCGGCGCCATCATATTTTTTGCCCATTGGCCCGTCACTTGCCACCAGATTGGCGCGATGCAGAGAACGGCCGCGGGTATCTTCTTTTTGTCCAGGAGGAGGGATCAGTTCCATATACTGTACAAAAGGCATGGCGGCGATTTCGTCTATGCGATTCTTGTGCACGCGGAGTTGTAAAAAACCGTTTTGGTTGCCTTCTTGCAGCACTTCCAGCTCGGCTTTCTGGCAAAGCACAGCACCTTCAGCAATACGCAAATGGGGATAAACTTGAATGTTAATATCCAGATAATTGCCTCGCACGGCCCAGTCTCCGTAGGGTTGTTCGCGCAAGCTTTTGGCTATTTTCCAGTCGGGGTTAACCGGCACGATACTTCTTGGTGCGAAAGTATCTAAAGATTTGAGGTCAAAATTTTGGGGCAACAGAACCAAATACGCCCCAAACTGAATGTATCCAATAATTTTCGCGCCAGTGGCTTCAAAAGCGGCGCGGGTTGGGGCATCCATGATGCTCTTTAGTTGGATGAAACGGACGTAGACACCGTTTACAATTTCTTTCCCGTCAACATGCTGACTTTGTCGGACGGTGGCAAAATTTTCTGGAAAATATTCTGTCCCGTGCTCAAAATGTACGGGGAATGTTTGTTGAGAAAACACAGAAGTGCAAGTAGTCAACAAAAAAAGCAAGGCGGTAAGCCGTACGTTCATGATCGAAAAGAAAAGTTTGTGATTGGTTGCCATTGTTGTAAATCTATTGATTTAGAGAAGATTATAAATGATAATATCATGCAGGTTAAGCAAAATCTCAGTTTTGTTCAGCTAATATTTCACTAAAGTTGCGGCTGACGAATCAAAAGTAATGTGCTTCTCTCAAAAAATTTAACACATCACCCATTGTGGTTTTCCAACGACGGACTATTTTTGTAGTATGATTTGGCAGGAATACAATTTGAAGATGTTTCTAGACCAGATTTGACACCTAATTTTTTCACCTGCGTTCTCCGCAAAACCTTTCTTCGAAAGCACTAAGGAGAACACAAAACCTACCTTCACTTTTGCCATGAGACACTGGGAAAAGATCAACAAAAAAGACCCCCGTCGCACCGACGATCGTGACTTCCGTCAACAAGATCAAGAACAAAAAAAGAAAAAACTAAAACCTATCGAAAAAATAAAATATCGAGCCAAAGGCTACTTCGAGGCAGACGAAGAAGTGTAACCAACAAAAAAGCCACTCCGAATTAACGGAGTGGCTTTTCTGTCTTTAACCCATTTTAGGAACGGGTGAATCATGACTTGTTCTTATTGTCTGGCCATTAAGATGTCTAAGTCGTACACCTTCCCGGCTTCCAAGGTGAACCCCGTTTTTTCTAGGGTTTTCAGGCCAGTCATTTGCACACGAACAGTATAGGTGGCAGGAACAGCACTGAAAAGGCAGCGGCCATCGTTGGTCGTGACGCGCCCCAACATTTTATCGTCTTCCCTGCGGAGCAAAACGGTAGCACCCTGCACGGGTTCTGTGTCGTCGCCGCGCTCCATAATACGTACCTGAAGGGTAGCTTTTACGGTGTCTGGGCTAATACTAGACTGATTAAAGGCCACTACATTGCTCTGCGAAACGACACCTTTGGCCGTGAGGACGTCCGTTGGCAATGGCGGGGGCGGCATAGCCGTGCTCGAATTTTGTGCGAGCACTCCAAGCGGAGCCAGGAAAAATATAAGCAAGATACTTGCTATGGAAGTATTGGTGATCGGATGCATAATCGGTGACAGTGCAAAAATGATTCCAAAAACGGAGCTCCCTTATCTGCTATTTTTTAATCCATAGCGACGGATTCATCCGCTCTTTTAACTGCCAAACTTCAAAATGTAGTTCTGAAGTACCAGTAATACTGTTGGTGCTTACCTGGCCGATGGGGGTCTTGGCTTTAACTTCATCTCCTTTGGAAAGGGTTGTAGATGCCAGATTGGTGTAAACGGTGTAAAAATCGCCGTGTTGCAGGATAACCGTGTACGCATGCCCGGGGACAAATTCGATGCCAGCCACTCGCCCGTCGGCGACAGCGCGCACATCGGCCCCTTCTTCGGTTCGGATGTCCACGCCATTGTTGGTGATTTCAATATTTTTGAGCGTGGGGTGCTTCTGTTTGCCATACCCGCGCGAGACAAACCCTCCTTCTACGGGCCAAGGTAAACGGCCCTTGTTTTTTCTGAAGTTGAAGGTGACATTGTCTTCTTCGGCTGCTGGTTTGGCTTCCGGTATGGTGGGTTTTAGAATTGCAGGCTTAGCTTCAGAAGGCGCAACCTCCGATCCAGGGGCTTTTGCTATGGGCTTTTCCGGAACGGGCGCAGCCGTTGGTTTTGGCGTACTTCGAGCCGCTTCGACTCGTTTGCGAACCTGCTCTTGGATTACCCCTTCAATGGCTTTGTTTAGGTTTTCATGCGCGGCCTGTTTTTTTTCCAAATCGGCCTTTAACCGGACTTCATCTTTGCTCAAGTCCTTGAGCATCTCATCTTTTTTTTCTAATTCTCCTGTAAGGGTAGATTTTTGGCCCTGCATACTAACTAGGAGATTTTCCTTTTCCAGCCGCGTTTCCTCCAACAGTAAAGATTTTTTCGACAAAACCTCTTGGGTGTGGCGGATAGCCTCGGCTTGTTCGCTTCGGCGCTCGTCATATTTACGCATAAACAACCAACGGCGGAAGGCTTGATTCAGGCTCTCGGCAGATAAAATGTAAAGAATTGGATTGCTTAAAGTCTTGCGTCTGAATGCGTTGCGAACAGTACGGCCATATTCCGTTCGCATTTTATCTACATCGTTGCTTAGGGATGCAATGACAGTTTGGTTGCGTTCAATGCCCTCTTGGGCGGCTTCAATTTCAGCTTGTATGTTCTGAATCAAGGCCTCCCGACTTTCGATTTGTTTTTGAAGTGCCAGGAAACGGTCGTAAGCGGCTTCTTTGGTCTGGGCCGTTTTTTTAATCATGCGTTCCGTGGTCTTGATGTCACGGATGATTTTTTTGCGCTTTTCTTCGAGCTCCTTTTTGGACTGCGCAAAGAGGGCAAGCGGCACGAATAGCAAAAGGACAAGCAGGAGGCTTGTGTTTCGCGCAATTGCCCGAAAATGAAATGTTTTTGGAGTGAAATTTTTGGATAATTTAGTCAACCCGGTCATAATGTTTGGGAATCTCAAAGCGAAAACTTTTGGGGGAATTGAATTCGATGTCGTTGAGTTCGATGGAAAGCTTCAGGTCGCCAGTTTCAGGACTGAAGGCTTCTAGTGTGCGAAGGTAAGGAAACCAGCCCGCCAGATTGGTTTTTTTGTAATTTCCAAACGAAACGGACATGGAACGTGTATCTCGGGGTTGTAAAAAAATCTCTTGTTTCAACCAAAGCGGCTCTTCTTCCATTCGGTAATCTGCGGCATAGCTCCCATTGCTACCGGAGAGCCGATGTTGTCCGTCTTTGATGTCGGAGGTCAAGGAAATATCCGGGAAGAACCAGGGAGAAGCGATCAACATACTCTGGATCAGCTCAAAACCGGCTGGTAAACTGTACTGTCTTTGCAAGGATTCCAGCCCGCGCGCGGTGTACGTTTTTTCCAAACGGTTGAGTACAAAAACAGAATCCTGTGTGACCAAAGCCCTGGCGGCCTCTAAGCCGAACTTCTTGACATTCAACCAGATAGCACTATCTCTAACCCAAATGATGTTGGCGGTAGCGCCGATGGATTGCCCATTGCCCTCCATAAAAATTTTTGCTTGACCATGGGCGTGTTTCAAGTTGGGGGCTGCGTGGCCGCGCAGTTTTTTTTGTAAATATTGCGGGCTGCGCGTTTCGGTGGCCGGACGGATGTTGTAAGAATCCGGGCTTTTTTTGCACCCAGTTTCCTTAGCGGAAAGCAAGGCAAAAAATGCTGCGAAAAGGCCCAGCATCCGCAGCTTGCGATACTTGAGCTGCCAAGATTGCAATGGCTTGGCATTAGAAGCGGGTTTGGATATTTGGTGCATCATTCCGGATCTTCGAGATTTAAAAGTGCGCCTTGTAGCTCACTCATGGCATGCCGATCATTCGCTTGGCGACTGATTTCGATGCCTTGTTTATAGGTATGAATGGCTTTTTCGCTGTCTTCCACACGCTCATACAGCTTGCCCAAATGGTAATAAGTCCCCACATATTGTGCATCTGTTTCCAGCAGGCGCAGATAAAACGCAAGTGCTTGCGAATCGTCACCTGCGCCTTCGTACTCTTTGGCAACGGCAAAAAGCACAAAAGCGTCTTTTGGAGAAGATTCAAGCAATTTCTGGAGGTATTCTAGACGATTTGTCATGTTTTTTAATTTTTCCTGATACAAAGGTGTCGGATGCGCTAACTTTCTTATTCCACTTCCTACCTTTGCGCGCCCACAAAAGTAGCGGCATTTTTTACAATGAAATTATTGGTCTGTATTTCCCAAACTCCTGACACCACTTCCAAGATTGCTTTCAATGCCGATGGCACTGAACTCAACGCTGCGGGTGTTCAATTCATTATGAACCCATACGACGAATGGTATGCACTTGTGCGCGCCTGCGAACTCCGGGAAGCACTCGGCGGCACCGTTGTAGCACTCAACGTAGGCCCAGCGGCCAACGAAACCACCATTCGTAAAGCCCTGGCTATTGGTGCCGATGAGGCGGTTCGGATTGATTGTAATCCTACCGGAGCTGGTTTTGTGGCCAAACAAATTGCGGAATATGCCCGTGCGGAACAATTTGACATCATTTTCTTCGGTAAAGAAACCATTGACCATAATGGTTCTGAAGTTGGTGCAATGGTTGCTGAACACCTGGAGCTTCCGTATGTTTCATTCGCATCCAAACTTGATCTCAACGGATCAACGGCTACGCTTGAGCGCGATATCGAAGGTGGGGTAGAAATATTGGAAGTGGATTTGCCCTTTGTGGTCAGTGCGGCAAAAGGTATGGCGGAACAGCGCATCCCGAATATGCGAGGCATTATGACCGCGCGTACCAAACCGCTCAAAGAAGTGCCCGCAGTGGCTTTTGAAGAGGCTGCAAAAGCGGTCAAATTCACGCTCCCACCACCAAAAGCAGGGGTCAAACTGGTTGCTCCTGACCAAATGGACGAGCTTGTACGGCTTTTACACGAAGAAGCAAAAGTGATCTGATCTCCATCATTCATCATTCATCATTAACAACATGGTTTTGGTTTTTGCAGAGTCCCCGCTTGGGCAGTTCAAAAAATCGGCATTTGAGGCCGTTACCTATGGGAAAAAGGTTGCTGAATTGATGGGTTCCACATGTGTGGCCCTCACGTTAGGTGCCGTAAATGACGCCGGAGAACTGGGGCGTTACGGAGCGAGTAAGGTGCTCCATGTATCAGATAGCAGTTTCGATCAATTTGATAGTCAAGCAGTTGCGAATGCCATTGCAGAAATTGCAAAAAGCAATGGAGCATCAGTGGTGGTGCTTAGCCATACATCTACCGGGAAATCCGTTGCCGGGCGTCTTGCAGTTCGGTTGAATGCCGGGCTGGTGTCTGGGGTGAATAGTTTACCTACGGTTAGTGGTGCAGCACTGCGGGTAAAAAAATCTGTTTATTCCGGCAAAGCAGTTGCTGAATACGAAATCAACAGTGCGATGAAAGTGTTGTCGCTGATGGGGAATGCGGTTAAGCCAGAAGTGACAGGGTCTCCTGTTTCCGTGGAAACGGTATCGGTTGGGGCCGCCAAAGGTCGCATTCGGGTAAAATCTGTAAAGACGCAGGAAGGCATCGTTCCATTGCCGGAGGCGGAAGTGGTGGTATCGGCTGGCCGCGGCATGAAAGGCCCGGAAAACTGGGGAATCATTGAGGATTTAGCCACGACCCTGGGAGCCACGACGGCTTGTTCCCGTCCGGTATCCGACGCTGATTGGCGTCCGCACCACGAACACGTTGGTCAAACAGGAATAGCCATTCGCCCAAATTTGTACTTTGCCATCGGAATCAGTGGCGCCATTCAGCATTTGGCAGGCGTCAACAACTCAAAAGTGATCGTGGTGATTAATAAGGACCCGGAGGCACCGTTTTTTAAAGCGGCAGATTATGGGGTGGTTGGAGATCTGTTCGAGGTAGTGCCTCAACTGAATGATGCGATCAAAAAATTTAAAGCCGGGTAGTCCATTACTGTTCTAATCCCCCCAATCAACAAGTCACCCAACTATGAGACGCATCGAACTTGAAATAGTGGCCCTTTCGCACAGCATGACGCAGTCACACAATTATGCTGTGGTACTGGGCGAACGCCGTGGAAAACGCCG
This sequence comes from uncultured Saprospiraceae bacterium, assembly GCA_964550795.1. Classification (GTDB taxonomy): domain Bacteria; phylum Bacteroidota; class Bacteroidia; order Chitinophagales; family Saprospiraceae; genus M3007. The sequence goes on along the minus strand of CAZKBH010000014.1, from coordinate 27,200 downwards.
CCTCCCGATTGTGATTGGGAGTTTTGAAGCACAGGCAATTGCGGTGGCTTTGGAGCGTATGGTGCCCAATCGTCCGCTTACGCACGACCTGTTTAAAAACGCTTTTGACACCTTTGATATTCAGCTTAAAGAAGTGATTATCAGCAATTTACTGGATGGGATTTTTTATGCTCGTTTGGTTTGTATGAAGAACGGTGAGTTGTTTGAAATTGACTCTCGTACTTCTGATGCCATTGCAATGGCGGTGCGTTTTGAATGCCCAATTTTTTCGTACGATTTTATTCTGGAAGCCGCCGGGGTGATTTTGGAAGAGCAGGAAGGCGGTGGCTTTTCGGCAGTGCCCGCGCCCTCGCATCTGGATGAAAATGCCATGGAAACCTGGCCCCTTGACGCTCTTCGCGGGCGCTTGCAAGAAGCCCTCGACAATGAGGAATACGAAATGGCAGCCAAGATTCGCGACGAACTGAAACGCCGCGAAGAGAAGGACTGAGTAACTTTCTCAACCTTTCACCAACGCATTCAATTTTTCGATACTATTCGCGCTGCTCCAGTTGCGAAAGCCTTCTATGTCTTCCACTAAATTGCCCTTGCGATCCAACAGCATGGTGGTCGGTAGTGCAACTACGTATGCATCGAGGTATGAACCTTCGAGCCGGGCAAAGCTGAAGGTGAAATTATTTTTTCGCACATACGAACGGATTATGGCAGGGGATTCGTTGCTCACCGCGAGGAAAACAATCTCGTTTTTGAACTGTTTTGAGGCATGTTCAATGGAGCCCATCTCGCTCACACAGGGGCCGCACCAGGTGGCCCAAAAATTCAAAAAAACGGGTTTTCCTGCAAAATCTGCCAGATTTAGTGGCTTACCGTCTAGGTCCGTGAGTTTTATTTTGGAAAGTGGTTCGCCGGGTTTGGCAGCGCTTGCCGGAGGGGCGGGAATTTGTTTGGGCGCACAGCATTGAAGGACTAAAATGCCCACTATCAAAATTATTGGCGGTAATTTTTTCAACAACATAATAGGACGTTTTTTAACAATCGAAGTAGTTTTACGCTTTGTTTCAGATTCGGAAATTTCAAATAATTGCAGGCCCCGTCAAATGTAGGCGTTTTAACCAAACCTACTCATTGTACAATGCGAATTTTCACACTAACACTTGTTCTTTCATTTTTGGCCCTTCAAGCTACTTGGGCACAAAATTACCCCGCTAATCCGGAACCTGGCGCATGCTATATTCGCTGCCCAATCGAAGAAATCAAGGAAATCGAAAAAGTAGTGGTCACACCATCCTACAAATCCTACAAAGTGGTACCAGCTGTGTACAAAACGGTGGAGGAACAGGTGCTGGTGAAGGAAGCTTCCAAAAGATTTGAATACGTTCCAGCGGTGTATCGCGAAGTAGTGGATACGTTTTTGATTGAAGAGCCAATTAACAAGATCAGTCTGGTTCCCGTGGTGACGCTTGATACTTTCGAGACGATCGTATTGGAGCCTGCCTATTCCCGATTTGAGTCTCGACCACCCCTGGCTGGCTGTAAGTCACCCGTGCCAGGAGATTGTGATGTGATTTGTTATGTGGAATACCCGGCGGTTACCAAGCAGATTCCGGTAAAAAAGATTGTTTCCAACCCCACGTACGTCAAAAACGCCCAACAAGGGCGCTACAAAACCGTCAAAAGAAGGGTTATCGAGACGCCAGCTACCATGCGGGAAATTGAAATTCCGGCAGAATACATCACCCTCCAAAAAAGAGTGCTGGAAAAAGATGAGACCGTTGAAACAACCGATGTGAACCCTGTGGTGCGTGAAGAGGTTTTTTTGGTCAAGGACAGAAGTGCAAGCGCGACGGGAGATGGTTACGAGTGGCGTAAAATTGAATGTGAGTTGCTGGATTACAATGTTCTGCCGATATATTACGGATTAAACAGTGATGTTTTGAACTCAAGCTCAAGGAAAATTGTAGAGGAAAAACTCTACAACCTGATGAAATTACGCCCTGAAATTCGGATAGAGATTAATTCGCACACGGATTCCCGGGCATCGGATGAATTTAATCAGGACCTTTCTGAACGCAGGGCGAAAGCCGTGGTGGATTATCTGGTTTCGAGGGGAATCAAGCGTTCCCGCATGGAATACCACGGCTACGGCGAAACTCAACTGGTAAACCATTGCAGCAATGGCGTGGAGTGCACAGAAGAGCAGCATGCCCAAAACAGACGCACGGAATTCCGGGTGCTTCCGAGATAAAAAAAGTGGGGGGGGCCATAAGTTGATGAGGTTGATAAAAGTTGATGAAGGTTGATGATTTGTGCTCAAAAGGGCAAAATGCTAACATTTTTCGAGCGCATATTATCAACTATATAAACTTTTATCAACCTCATCAACTTATGGGCCCCCCACTTATTACTTAATCAACTCAAACTTATACTCGACCGATTCGATGCGTGGGTTTCCCCGGGCGTCCGTTTCCCGAAATACGATGGTGATGCCGATGGTTTCATCCGCATCCTTTTCAGTACTGTCAAAAACCACGTCGAAACGCCCCTTGGCTCCCGGTGCGATGGGACTTCGTGGGAAATCAACCTTAGTGCACTCGCAGGCATCCACAATTTCAATCTGAATTTCTTGTCCGCTCGTATTGGTGAGTTCAAAAAACAGGGAGCGTTTTTCGCCTTTTTTGACCTCGCCAAGGTCCACCATTTTTTTGTCCCAGCTAACAAAAGCGGGCATTGGTGCAACCGTAGTTGAGGTGTTTGAAGTGGAAGCACTAGACGTTTGCGCTTTTGGCGCCGTAGCGCAAGCTAAAAGCAAACAAGTGCTTAGTAGCGGAAAAAATACCGGAATTTTCATCTTAATCATTTGAAAATCAATTAGTTGTGTTCGAGCCCTGCAACTTTTTCCCCGCCTCCATAGCCGCCTTGATATCGGCGTGATTTTTGGCAATGGCTGTTTTTTGGTCTTGGATGTACCTTAAAGCATCTTCAGTGGACATTGCGTCGAGTGGTTTGTAGTTTTTCATCCAGTCCATCATGTCGTTTTCGGCGTTGCCGATGTTGGTCAGGGCATTCATAATGGTTTCTTTGCGTGTGCTATCCATGGTAGAGTCCGCGACGATGTTTTCTTTTAACGTACGCGCCACACGATTCATTTCAGCCATGTCTTTCATCGCTTCGTCGTGGATGGTTTCGGTTTCCTGGACGAGGGTTTCGAGTTGTTTTTTGTCGCCGCCACAAGCGGTGAAAAGGGTGAACGAGAGGAGCAAAAGCAGGGTAAACTTCGCAGCAGATACTGTGGGTAATTGGATCATTTTTTTCATGTCAAAAATTAAGTGAGGAAAAAGATAGGCAAAGGTAGGCTTGCGCTGCTTTTGCTGGCAGGAAAATGCGAAATTTGCCGCGCAAACGATTTGCAAACCCGCCCTGTATCCCTCAAGACTACGGCGGATAAAACACCTGCCCACATGTCTCTACTTGCCATTTCCCCCATTGACGGGCGTTACGCGGACAAAACCCGCGAACTTGCCGATTACTTCAGCGAATATGCCCTGATCCGATACCGGGTTTTTGTTGAAATTCAATACTTTATCGCACTTTGCCAGTATGGACTTCCACAGCTAGCTGCTTTTGAGGACGACAAGATTGACGAGCTGAATGCCATTTTTGAGCACTTCAATCAAACGGATGCCGAGCAAATCAAACAAATTGAGCGCACCACTAACCATGATGTTAAAGCGGTAGAATACTTCCTCAAAGAACGTTTTGACGCGCACGGCCTCGGCGATTTGCGCGAGTTTGTACATTTCGGACTAACCTCACAGGATGTAAACAACACCGCGACTCCCTTGCTGTTTAAAACCGCCCTCGAGCAAGTTTATTATCCATTAATTCAACAAATTCGGGATCTGCTCGAGCAAATGGCGCAGGATTGGGCGCGCGTGCCCATGCTCGCCCGTACGCACGGGCAACCCGCTTCCCCAACCTTGTTGGGCAAAGAATTTCAGGTGTTTGTGGAGCGCCTGGATACCCAAATCGGGCAGCTAAAAAGCATCCCCCACCGCGCCAAATTCGGGGGCGCCACTGGAAATTTCAACGCACACTATGCCGCATATCCCGACTACGATTGGCAGCGCTTCGGCGATGATTTTGTGCGGGAGTTTCTCGGCCTCGAACGTTCAAAACACACCACACAAATTGAACATTACGACTGTTTTGCGGCTCAATGCCAGGCAATCGGGCGGATTAATACCATTTTGATAGATTTTTGCCGCGATGTGTGGACCTATGTTTCCATGGAATATTTCCGCCAAAAAACGGTGGCGGGAGAGGTCGGTTCATCTGCCATGCCGCACAAGGTGAATCCCATTGACTTTGAAAATGCAGAGGGGAATCTGGGTTTGGCCAATGCCCTTTGGCATCATCTTGCCGAGAAGCTGCCCATCAGCCGTCTGCAACGCGACCTGACGGATTCAACTGTATTGCGCAATATCGGTGTCCCAATGGGCCATACTTTGGTCGCATTGAAGTCTATTCAAAAGGGCTTGAGCAAACTTACCCTAAACGAAGGCAAACTTTTTGATGATTTGGAAGACAACTGGATGGTGGTCGCCGAGGGCATTCAGGTTATTCTCCGCCGGGAGGCTTATCCGCAGCCCTATGAGGCACTCAAGGCGCTTACACGTGGTCGCCATCTGGTCAGCCGCGAGCATTTGCACGAATTTGTGGATGGGCTGGATGTTTCGGAGGAAGTCAAAGAAGAGTTGAAACGACTCACCCCGCATAATTACGTAGGCGGATAACATTTTTGCATCCTGATTAGTACGAACTTCCTATCTGCCGCCCAGCAAGAGGCACTTACCTTTGTTCGGTAATCCCTAACCTTTCAAGGCACGCCCCAATTTCAAGATATGTCTCCACTGCGTTTGCTTATTTTTGAGGATAATGGTGATTTCCGGGAAAGCCTGTTGCATCTTTTTCGATTTACGCCGGATGTAGAAGTCATTGCGGCATATCCGGATTGTTCGGAGGTTCGGCGTGCCGTCTCTGAGCTTAAACCGGAGGTGGTACTGATGGACATTGATATGCCAGGCATGAATGGAATTGAAGCAACCGCAGTGGTCAAAGAGGTGTCCCCTTCCACGCAGGTTGTGATGTTGACGGTGAGCGAAGAAGAGGATCGGATTTTTCAAGCCCTTCGGAATGGCGCAACGGGTTATTTGTTAAAAAAATCCGGTCCGGATGAATTGGTTGACAGTGTGCGATTGGTGCATAAAGGTGGCTCGCCGATGAGTCCCGCCATTGCCCGAAAAGTTTTACAGTTTTTTTATCTGAACGATACTTCTGTCCCGACTGCTGCTGCAACGGTTGTCAACAGAACCTTTGAAAGTGATGATGATGGCCTTTCCACCGGACTGACGCCTCGAGAACAAGAAATTCTCGAGGCGTTGGTGGATGGGTTGTCGTATAAAATGATTGCAGCCAAGCATTTTATCAGTACCGACACGGTTAAAAACCACATCCAAGGTATTTATCGGAAACTGCATGTGAATTCCAAAGGTGAGGCCATTAGTTATGCCTTAAAACGTGGAATTGCAGGCAACCGTTGAACGACGCGCAACCACAGCGTTTATTTTTCCCTGCCCTAACTGTTCAGTTGTAGATGTGAGGATGACAGCACAAATCAGGGCAAACACTATGACTCACGGCGAGCAAGCCGCACCGGGACGGGCAATTGAGGCATGATGGTAAACCTAACCCCATATCCGCTGTTTGATGCTAATGTTAGCCAAGGCCCGTTCCGTTTTTGCAGCCCCGATTGGTAGCGCCAATCGGGGCTGCTGCATTTAGCAGACAAAAATAATCCCCCCGATGCGCCGCTATTTCCGAACAACTTCGTTCTTTTGGTCTTGCCTTTTCTTTTGTAATTTCATCAACCGTTAGCCTCTCTTTTAAAGAGGAAATATTGTTTTTAATCAACCATGCAACAACATCAATCTGTTACAGAAACCCTCCAAACCCTTGAAGCCAAAGGGTATCATCTTGCCGACAGCCTTTTAGAACAACCCGATGCGTCCATCGAATCCAATGACTGGCGCCTGGATTCTGTGCATAAAGTGAACGAAGAAGGGAAAAGGTCGCTTCTGATTGCGGTATCCAGCGCGAGCCGCCGACTAAAATTGGTTTTTGTGGAATCTACTTTTTCTTCTTCTGATTTTTCGCCGGTCACTTTGCTGCGGAAACTTTTCCCCAAACGCTGAGGCCAAATGCCGATCACTACCCCGACCCTCAATTGCCGCGGCCAACTCCTCGACCTCTCACGCCCCGTAGTGATGGGCATCCTGAACCTTACGCCTGATTCGTTTTTTGATGGCGGAAAACACCTCGGGGAAACGGCCGTCTTGCATCAAGCTGAAAAAATGCTCCGGGAGGGGGCCGCTATATTGGACCTCGGCGGGGCATCTTCCCGACCCGGTGCTGCGGAAGTGCAGGAGCAGGAAGAATTGCAGCGCGTCATCCCGGCCATTGAAACGATTCTGAAAAATTTTCCAAACACAATACTGTCCGTAGATACCTGGCGCGCAGGCGTAGCCCGGGAGGCCCTGAATGCTGGCGCGAGCATCGTCAACGACATTTCTGCGGGCAAATTAGACGATGATTTGTTACAGACCGTGGCTGATTTCGGAGTGCCTTACGTGCTCATGCACATGCAAGGAACACCCGGAACCATGCAGCAACAGCCTCATTATGAGGATGTTGTGACAGAAGTGTTGGACTTTTTTATTCAAAAAATAGTGGAACTGCGCGGACTTGGCCTGAAAGATATTATCCTGGATCCCGGTTTTGGTTTTGGCAAAACCGTGGAGCATAATTTCAGTTTGCTGAAAAACCTGCACGTGTTTCAAAACGTGTTGGACTTGCCTGTACTCACCGGAATTTCCCGCAAATCCATGATCTGCAAACCCTTGGCGATCAAGCCTGCCGAGGCATTGAACGGCACCACGGCCCTGCATGTAGTGGCCCTTCAACAGGGTGCACGCATCCTGCGTGTGCACGATGTGCGGGAGGCGGTGGAAGTGATTCAATTGTGGGAATTGACTACTACCGCACCACCGTCACATCTCCTTTAAACACCTGCGTTTCTCCATCAATAAATCGAACCACTGCGAAATAGACGAATACCCCTGGCATCACCGTGCTGCCCTTAAAGCGTCCATCCCAGCCCGTGTTCGGATCGTTGGGTAAAAAGTTGCGATATTCAAACACGGCCTCGCCCCATCGGTCAAAAATCTGGAAGGATTCGATTAGTTCTACGTCTCGGCCGCCAAATACATACAACAGCGGGTCAATATCGCCGTCGGGTTTGAATACATTGGGAATGAAGATGTTACGCGGTTTTTCTACCTGCACCAAGATGCGATCGGTGGCCGTGCAACCACTGGAATCCGTGACGGTCACGGATATTTGCCAGGAATTGAGTGGGAAGAAATTTTGATACGGTTTGCCTGCCGCTGTGGAATCGAGCAGGGGTTTCCATTCGATATTTTGCAGTTCGCTGGTGGGCAAGGTTGCTTGCAAACTAACATGCGCCGAATCTGCCAGCGCAATTTTAAGGTCAGGTCCAAGGTCAACGAGCAACTCGGGCGGTTCATTGACTGTGAGCACCCCTGTTTCGCTTTCGCAGCCGTTGGCATCTTGTAGTACAATCACATAATCCCCGGCAGCCAAGCCGCTAAACTGCGCGTTGGATCCAAATACCCCGCCATTCAAGGAGCACAACACGGGCAGGTGCGAACTGGTCACGGAATCCACCGAAACCATGCCGTTACTTTCTCCAAAACAACGCACATCCCGAACGGAACTAAGTTCTGCCTGCGGCAATTCATTGTCTTCCGTAATAACAACCTGGTCCGAATCCGTGCAACCAGCTTGTGTCGTCACAAGTAGTGTGTAAGTCCCCCCTTCTTTGGCCAGAAATTGACGCTCAACCCCAATGGGATCTCCATTGAGCAACCATTGATATGCGCCGGGCGTGGTGCCAGGACCGCCAATATTCGCAGCTAAAACATTGCAGTTCAAGGTTTTATCGGTGCCCGCATCCGCCGTTGGTTTTGGATGCACGATCACTGACACCATACTTTCATCATTTTGACAGGGAGCCAAGGCATTGAGTCGGTAACGGAAGTTGTAAAGGCCGGGAGTTTGCCCACCCACCTGGAAGGTACCCGTTGCTGCATTGAATCCACCGCTTTGGGAGGGTAGGGTAGAGGTTTCAGACCATTGGCCACCCGAATCAGCATCGTTCAGCAGGCTGAACAATTGTAACAAGTTGTATTCGCCTTCGCAAAATTCTGGCGTTGCGTTGGCGGTTCCCGCTTCCACGGGCTGGTTGACTACGACGGTCGCGGCGTTGGAAAGGATGCTGGAACAAGTGGGTGCGGTGCCATCGCGCACTTCGATCAGCGTAAACGTACTGGTGGTGAAGGGCGATACTTGGAGGGTAACAGTCTGAGGACCAGTAAGAACAATGCTGTTTGGAACCCCGCCAACGGAGTAATTCACGGTAAGCGGGTAAGTTCCGGTTCCGCTGAAAGAGAGTACGGTGCTGCTGCCCAGACAGAGCGTGGCGTCTCCCGAAATGCTTGCGCTTGGGAGTGGTTTCCAACGAACCGGGGTGCCTGGAGCAACCGAGAGGCAAAGGTCGTTTTGGTCCACATTTCCGCCCATATTGTTGCCCGCAATAGCCGAAATGTAGTATGTGACGCCGAACTGCAGGCTGCCGCCAAAGTCAAAAACGGGTTGATTGTTGGTGGCAAAGATGGTGTTTCCCAAGGCTGCTCCCGAACCATTGTGCAGCACAAATTGCACCAGATCATTGGCATCCAGCGTCGCGTCGTTGTTCCAAACCGCCGTAGCGGGGACATCGGCACAGAAGGTCGCGGGGTTGGTTTGCATCGAACCAGCGTCTGTGCTGCAATCGCAGTTTTGTGCACCGGAAATGTTGGGACTTTCGCAGCCATTGGCATCCACCAGCACAAAGGCATAGCTGGAGCCGTTGGACAATTGCTCTGAAGTAAAAATATTTCCCGCAAAACTGCCGGTCAAACCACTCACTGAATACGGCGCAAGTCCATTGTTGGCACTAAAAATGACTTCAAACTCGGTGTTTGTGCCATTGCAAATTTCGCTCAACATCGTGACAACAGGCAGGGCATGAAAAGTAACATTGACCTCGTCTGATTCCGAACAAATGCCGTTTGTTTCCGTCCAGCTAAACGTGTACAATCCGTTTGCGGACACTTCAGCGCTGCTGTTTGGGTCCGTTTCAACTCCAAAAACGACCGTTCCAGGGCCGGACACCAGCGTCCAGATTCCGTTAAAATTGCCACTTACTGCTTGTAAGTCAATACTTTCTCCACAAATCGTCTGGTCAGCGCCAGCATTTGGGCTTGGGATTTGGAGCCATTGCACGGGCTGACCAGGGGCCACTGAAAAGCAAGGATCCAGCGGATCTGGGAATCCTCCGAGTGGATTACCCGCTACGAGCGAGATATAATAAGTGGTGCCAAATTGCATTTGTCCCGGCAAAAACGCGAAGGTACCTGTAGCATTTTGGGCAAAAACCTGCCCAAGCGCCGGGCCGGTGCCACTATGCAGCACATAGGCCGTGATATCGTTTGCATCCAGCGTGAAGTCATTGTTAGAAAGGGCGCTCAGGCTTTCTCCCGCGCACACTTGCAAGGTTTGGGCCGACATGGTGCCGGCATTGGTTGCACAATTACAACTGAATGCACCTGTGATTTGCGGCATCTGGCAGCCATTGGCATCGCTGACATTGAAGATATAAGTGGAGCCGTTGGGGAAGGGGTTAGAAACGAAAGTGTTTCCGGTAACTGGCTGACCGTTCACGGTGTACGGAGCCGTTCCGCCCGAGATGCTCAGCGTAACGTCGAAGTTTTCGTTGGCAGCATCGCAGTTTCGCACGAGGTCGTCGAGAACCGGGGAGTCGTTGAATTGCAAGTTTACTTGATTGGTGCCCACGCAGCCGTTCTGCGCCAGGGTCCAAACCAGGGTGTACGTCCCGAATCCGGTCGCGGTTGCGGTCGCAGTGGGGTCTTCTGGATCGCTGAGGTTTAAGATTCCACCGCTGGGCGCATTGAAAATGGACCACTGGCCCGTGCTGCCAGCCGGAGCGTTGCCGTTGAGGTTCAACACCGTTCCACAAGTGCTCAAATCCATGCCTGCATCTGCAACAGGGTTTTGGTAAAAAACAAGGGGCTGCCCGGGGGTAACCGACAAACAGGGATCCTGAAGATTTGGAACACCATTGAGTGCGGTTCCCACTACAAAAGAGACGTAGTAGGTGGTTCCGTACACCATTCCGGGAATGAAACTAAAGGTCCCCGTGCTGTTTTGATCCAAAATAGTCCCGAGGGATGAGCCGGTCAAGGTGTGCAGCATATAGGAGAAGGTGTCGTTGCCATCCAATATTTCGCCACCCAGATGTTGTGCAGTCAGGCTTCCGCCTTCGCAGGTGGATAACAAGTCAAGTTCCATTTCACCTGCATCAGAACTGCAAGTGCATGTAAATGAACCAGTTAAGGGCGCAGAAACACAACCCGCGCTATCCGTGACCAACAAGGCATAAGCTTCGCCGCTTTGCAGTGGGTCGGAGAGGAAAGTATTGCCGGTGAGGTTGCCCGATGGGGTTCCTGACACGGTGTAGTTGGGTGTGCCGTTTAAAATTTGAAAAGAAACGCTGTATGCCTCGTTGGTAGCGTCGCAAACGGTGGTAAGGCCTGCTATGCTCGGAGAGGCGTTGAATGCCAAAATAACAGTGTCGGCATCCACACAGCCGCTGTTGTTCAGGGTCCAAACCAGGCTGAAAATTCCATGACCAGAAGCGGTGGCCGAGGTATTTGGGTTCTGCAAACTGTTGATAATCAAACTATCCCCTGCTGGACTACTAAGAACGGACCATTGTCCCAGACCAACCCCCGGATTGGCCCCCAGGGGCTGTGTGAGTCCACAGGTGTCGCGGTCCAGGCCAGCATTGGCCATTGGATTTTCATGGAAAACGACGGGCTGACCCTGCGCGACGGACAAACAAGGGTCGTTGGGGTCCGGGAATCCCGCGAGATTATCACCCACCACAAAGGAAATGTAGTAGGTTTGTTCGTACGACATACCTGCCTGAAAACCAAAGGTTCCTGTGGTGTTCTGACCAAAAATTGGAGGCCCCAAAGCGTTCCCAGCGCCACTGTGCAGCACAAAAGCGGTCACATCGTTTGCGTCCAGCATCTGGCCTCCCAAGTGGGTGGCAGTCACGCTGTCTCCTTCACAAGCGGAAAGTGGCGTGAGATCCATGGTACCCGCATCGGTGGCACAAATGCAGCTAAACGCCCCTGATATGACCCCGGAAACGCAGGCGTTGGTATCTGAAATCTGGAAGCTGTAAGGCTGTCCGCTCAAAATTGGGTCGGAGGTAAAAATGCCGCCAGTGATGGTTCCGCCCGGAATGTTGTAGGGGGCTGTTCCCCCGGAAATAGGAAACGAAACGGTGTAATTGGTGTTGGTTCCATCACAAACCCGCGTGATCTGACCCGCTGTGGGGATCGAAAGGTTTACCACCAGGCAATTATCAGGGCTTGCTCCGCAGGTATTCGAGGCGCTGGCGCAGACGGTCCCGCTTGCGGCATTGGCATTCCACGTGAGTTGCAAAGTATCCGTGCCTTGCCCTGAGACAACTATGCCATTCGCGACCGTCCAAGTGTATTGTGTAGCGCCGTTTATAGGCGTAAGGTTGAAAAACTCAGTTCCGCCTGGACAAGCCACGGAGTCGCCCAGAACTAAAGGAGCTACAGGCGGTGCTATGATTTGAACGGGCAAACATACGTCCTGACTCATGCCACAATTGCTCGTGGCGTTCACGCAAATTTGACCATTGGGACCCACACCCCAATCAATGATGACGTTATTGGTGCCTTGCCCGGAAGCGATGTTGCCTCCTGTGACGGACCAGGTGTACGCTGTTGCACCCGAAATCAAAGGGATATTATAGGCTTCTTGTGCACCGGCGCAGAGGGTGTCTGCTCCTAAGGGCGTATCCGGCGGCGGGGCAGCCGTAATGCTGACATCCAGGCAAACGGGTAAACTGGTGCCGCAGTCGTTCACCGAGGCGGCACAAATTTGTCCCGAGCTGCTGCTGTTCCAGGTCACACTGATTACATTTCCTGTGGCACTTCCATTGACCAAAACCCCAGGGGGGAGGGTCCAGGAATAAGAAGTTGCGGAAGGTACCAGTGTTGCGGTGAAGGTGGCGGAATCACCCTGACACAATGAGGCGGGACCCGTAATGGCGGCCGGGGGGGCGGGCGGCACACTGTTGTCAATGACTCCAACTTCAGTAGAATCACAACAAAAAGTGCCCCCCTGCGTCCTGCAAACCCGGAGCTGGTAGTCGCCTTCGGCATCAATGGTTACATTCAGGTTGGTATTGGATCCGATGATGTTTCCGCCATTGGAGGCCGTCCAGAAATAACTCACACCCGCGCCAGAGGAAGAGCCAACCCCCGAAATTTGTATGATTGGATTGTTGCAATCGAGCTGCCCTGTAGGATTCGCAGTGGCATTCACGATTACTTGCTGCACGGTGAGTGTTACGGTACTGTCGCAACCGAGGGCATTGGAAAAGACCTCTTGGTAGGTTCCGGGCGCGCATTCTCCTTCAAAACCGGGCGTGGTGGGGCATCCTCCATCACAAATAAATTCTACGAGGTTGGTAAAGCTCCGCTGATTGACGGTGAGGTAAAGGGTGGCATTAAAAACGCAGCCTTGTGCATTCGTAATGGTGCGGGGGTAGGTGCCAGACTGGCAATAGGTGGTGCCGTAAAAGATATGGCAGGCAGGTGCGCAAATCTCCACCAATTCTTCTTCGTCTGGTGGGGCTGCATTGATGACCACGTTGACGCAATTGCCGGTAATATTACCGCAGAAGGGTGGGGTGTTGCCATTTAATTGACCGCTTAGCTGCGCGACGGTTAGGGAGCCATTGGGTGCCGGAATGTCGCTTTCCTGGGCAGTTAGAAAGGAAAGACCACAAACAGTGTATGAACCTGGATCGTAGCTGCTCAGGTCTGGCCCTGGTTCGTATGCCACAATGACTCCACCTGTACCGCCCACTACATAAGTGTAGGAATAATCGCTGGTAGGAGGGGCTACGTTTGGTAAAACATACGTGGGAGACAGATCAAGATTCAAATTGGCGCTGCCTTGACAAGACGTAACATCTGGCTGTAGCAGATTACCTGCATCGGCTTCGCAAGATATGCAAGAGATGCCGGAAGGGTCGCAAAAGATGATTTCGTAGTCGTAGAAGTTACCCACATCATTTCCTTGCCCGTCCGTGACCGTAAGTGTCCAGGTGCCATCCACTGGGCCGGAGTTAAAGTTTTCGAGGCACCCGTTGCTGGGATAATAGGATCCAAAATAATTGTTATTCACACCCCATCCCTGGTTATTGTTCCATTGTTGGGCGAATCCAGGGTCGGGATTTACCGGGTCATCGCAGGGTAAAAAGGAAATATCCCAGGAGCTTCCGTCGGTGGCCCCAAAAAAGCCGATGGGACCAACCAAGGTAACCGTTTGTCCACCTGGCGAGGTGAGTGTAATGCTCAAATCGCCGAGATATTCGTGGTCAAAGTGCATATTTACCCCGCAGACCCCTTGTCCGCCTTGTCCAAGGGTAGGGTTATCTGCACCGCTGACATTAATCAGGAAGTCACCCACAAAATTATCGGGCATGAACTGCGGACAGTTGGTGCAAGAACAGCCTTGGGCAACCAGGGTGTTGGGTGCAAGGCTTGCTGAGAAGAAGGAAAATAGAAAAAAAAGTGATTTGAAGCGAAATCCCGTCGGTGTGTATTGACCTTGCATCGGAACGATGTTTGTTTAAACAATGATTCTTGCTAGAAAAATTTTTTAAAACGAGGCGGGATTAGAGATTAACCATCAATGATTTGGGTGGTTGCTTTTGGTGAAGGTGGGACAAGGTAATCAAGCCGATTGATATTTATTGAAAATGTATAGAACGCTAGTAATGGACTCCAGCAAACCTTTTTTTTGTCAAAATTGTACTTGCAGGCAGATTGCCCGGCTTGGCTATTCCAAGGGCGGTACTTTTGCGCTTAAGATGAAGAGAGGGTTTCAACTGCCGTTTATACTATTGTTTTGCGCGTTTAGCGCGGTACTTTCCGCCCAAAACGCCCCACACCGTTCTGGAGAGATGTTGGTATCGCTCGTTGAAGGATTGGCGGATGCTGATTTTGCCAGGCGTTTTGACCCGCAATGTTCCGGCACCAAAATTTCGGCGTTGCTGAACATCTGGTTGTTGCGGTCCAATATGCCCGAACAGGAGCTGTTGCAATGGCTTCAACGTCAGCCGGAGGTTCGCATGGCGCAGTACAACCATTTGCTCGAAAACAGAGGGCAAAGCCTCAATTTGCTTCCCAACGACCCCCTTTTTCCACAACAGTGGCACCACCTCAATAACGGCTCGTCCGGCGGCGTTTTTGATGCCGATCTGGATTCCGAGCAGGCTTGGGAGATTTCTACCGGCGGACTAAGCCCAGCCGGAGATACCATTGTGCTGGCTGTTATTGATGGTGGATTACAGGCTACACACCCTGATCTTGCCCCCAATATCTGGATCAATCGGGCGGAAATTCCCGGGAACGGGCTGGACGATGACCAAAACGGTTATCCAGACGATTTCAGGGGTTGGAATGTTTTTACCCAAAATGATCAAATTCAAGGGAATTCATCGCTGCATGGAACCCCAGTCAGCGCTATTTTGGGTGCGAGCGGCAACAACAACAACGGCGTAACCGGGGTGAACTGGAACACTAAAATCATGTTTGTGGCGGCCTCTGGAGTTGAGTCTGAACTTTTGGCAGCCTTTGATTATATCCGTCAGGCGCGGAAACGTTACAATGATACGCAAGGGGCCAAGGGGGCATTTGTCGTCGCCTTAAATTGCTCCTGGGGTATCAACAACGGCCAACCCTCGGAAGCCCCCCTTTGGTGCGCCGCTTACGATGAAATGGGGGCCGAAGGGATTTTGAGTATTGCGGCTACGGCCAATCAGCCCGTTGATGTAGACGAGGTTGGAGACCTCCCGACAGCTTGTACGAGTCAATACCTCGTCGCGGTAACCAGTCTGAACCGGAGCGACCAAAAAGCCGAAAATGCCGCATGGGGCAAGACCCATGTTGATTTGGGCGGATACGGGCATGAGGTATTTTCCGCAGCATCGGCTGGCGGGTATGGCAGTTTTTCGGGCACCTCTTTTGCTGCGCCGCAGGTGACCGGGGCCGTGGGGCTGCTCTATTCCGCACCTTGTCCGAATCTGATTGCATTGGCCAAATTGAATCCTGCATCCGCTGCTTATTGGGTTAAAAGCCTGATTTTAGAGAATATCACCCCGAATCCGTCCCTTCAGGGCATAACGTTTAGTGATGGTCGGCTGAACCTGTACCGTACCCTGCTAAATTACGAATTGCAGTGCAGTGATTGCCCGGCGCCCTTCGCGCTCAAAAGTGAAATGCACACTGAAACTTCTGTAAGGCTGAGTTGGACCAATCCACCCGCAGCAAATGCTGTAAAACTGCGCTGGCGAAAATTGGGCGCAGGAGCCTGGAACCTCGTAGAATCGGTGCAAACGGCCATCCAGTTAATGGATTTGGCAGGCTGCATGATCTATGAATATGAGGTGCAATCTGTTTGTGCCCAAGGGGAAGAGAGTGCCTGGTCGCCGCCGTTTCTTTTTCAAACCACGGGCTGTTGCACGGCTCCCGAAACGGTTTGGTTGGAGAGTAGCAACACCAATTCTGCTAAAATTGCCTGGGAGGCCAGTAGTTTCAACAATACTTATCGGCTACGTTTGCGCGAAATAGGCAGTAGTACCTGGCAGTTTTTTGAAGCGGACGAGAACGCCTGGGAATTCCAAAATTTGAATCCTTGCACGCCTTATGAGATGCAGGTACAGGCGCGATGTGAGGATCATCTGACGCCCTATTCCGCACTTTTTTCGTTTCAAACAAGGGGCTGTGGTGCCTGTAACGAACTGGAATACTGTGCTGTAAATGCCGCTGATGCCTCCGAGGAATGGATCGCTTCGGTGCACATCGGGGACTGGCAGTTTTATTCTGGAAATGGCGGCAATGGATACCAGAATTTCAGCCAGACCCAAACGAATTATCCGCAGTTGGTTTCGGGTACTGAGGTTGCGCTCAGGGTTTCACCGGGTTTCTCCGGGAGTGCATCCAAGGAGTACTTCCGCGTTTATCTGGATTATAATCAGGACGGTGATTTTGAGGACGACAACGAGTTGGTCTTCGATCCCGGATTCGCATTTGAGGGAGATGCAGCGGGCTTTTTTTACGTGCCCGAAATTTCCTTGCCCGGCCTTACCCGGCTTCGGGTAATGATGCAATACACAGCCGCGAATGATTCCCCGCCCATTCCTTGCAGCAATTTCGAGTTTGGACAGGTGGAGGATTATTGTGTTGAATTGCGATTGGATACCGCCAGCACTTCTATTCCCGTAAAGGACACCGTTCAGTTACTCCGGGCTTTTCCCCAGCCCGCCAGTGATTGGGTTATGTTGGAACTTCCTGAGGCATTTTTTACCCAAGCTTGCGTCCTTACCGTCGTAGATGTTATGGGCCGGGCCTTGGTTCCTCCAACCGAAGCGAGGCTCCAAAATAGCAGGATTTATTTGGATACCAGCACCTGGACGAGTGGTGTTTATGCCGTACAAGTGCGCTGTGACGGCAAGTTACTTCGAGGGAAATTAATTAAGGGATAGTCTCAGCTCAGCGCCGCCTGTACTTCCGCCCATCTTCTGCGCGAAACGTCCAACACATCTCCATTCGTCATAGTCATACGCTGTTCTGGAAGTAAATTTTTAATGTGCAAACGATTGACTAAGTGCGACTTATGCACCCGCAGAAAGACATTCGAGGGCAGCGATTCTTCCAGGTCTTTAAGGGTTTTGGACACCAAAATTGGTTTGCTGTTCCGCGCAAAAATCCGGGCATAATTGGACTCAGCTTCTATGCGGAACAGATCGGCCAGGGGGATAAAATGGGTTCCCTCCGTGGTAGCTACGGCGAGCCGCTGCTGCGCATGTTCGCCTGTGCTCATGTTATGGAGAAAATTTTGAATGATGCCTTCTGAACGCAGTTTTGCGTCTCGTTTTTTAAAAAAATGTGCCACAGTAGCGTCTAGTTCTGCCGGGTTGACGGGCTTGAGCAGGTAGTCTAAGGCGCTGAGCCGCAAGGCGCCAATGGCGTATTTGTCAAAGGAAGTAATAAAAACGACCTCAAAATCAGGCTTTTCCAAGCGTCGCAACATCTCCAGCCCGTCAAGTTTAGGCATTTCCACATCGCTAAAAACCAATTGAGGGTTTAAAGTCTGAATGGCTTGCAGACCCTGTTGCCCATCGCTGCAAGTGGCGAGCACATGCAGGCTGGGATGACGATCCTGTAACAACATACGCAACTGTGTGGCGGCGAAAGGGTCGTCTTCGACAATAAGGGTTCGAATTGCTTCCATAGATTATAGGACTAACTCGGAAAGTGTATGTTCCAAAACAGACTCCAATATGCGGACATTCCCCCAAAAGTCAGCATCGGCTGCTGAATTTTGTTCTACCGCGTCCAACAGTGATTTATGTTTTTCTAATCCGAGCGCAATCAGTTGAGGGCGCATTTTGTGCACGATTTTTCGGATGCCGGGCGCGTCTTCAGCGGATCGAAGGGATTGGATTGCTGGCAGATGCTCGCTTAATTCGGCGCGGATAATACTTAAAAGTTCCCTAGCCATGTCAGGGTTTCCGCCCGAAAAATGCAGCAACGCCGCTGGTACAGTTGCTTCTCTAGGCGCCGTATTGACCGTATCTGCTGATCTAAGGTTCGATGACATGGCTAGTTTTTCAGGAATGTAGCGCATCAACAAGGCCGCCATTTCAGTCGGGGAAATGGGTTTAAGCGCCATTTCGTTCATGCCAGCGTCGAGGCATTTTTGTTCTTCTGTGCGCACGGCACTAGCCGTCAAGGCCACAATGGGCTGTTTGAAATTCCCTAGGCGCAACCTTCGCGTGGTTTCATAACCATCCATGCCGGGCATCTGCAGGTCGGTTAGGATCAGATCAAAGGACGCTGTTTTAACCCGTTTAAGGGCTTCTTCGCCACTTTCTACGATATCCAACTGGATTTCAGCACAAATTGCGCCAATCGTTTGTCGGGCAACGGCCTGATTGAATTCATTGTCTTCAACCAACAAAACCCGCACGGAGTCTTGACAAACAAGGGTAGGAATAACGGTTTTGCCCAAGGTTGCAAGCTGTTCTGCGTAGGTTTCCGCACTGGCAACGGGCAAATTCAAGGTAAAGAAAAATTCAGCGCCCTGTCCCGGCTTGCTGCGTAATTGCAGTTCCCCGCCCATTTGAGTAACGAGATTGCGGGCAATACTCAAGCCCAAACCTGTACCGCCATACGTAACCGCCACGCCGGAGTCTGCTTGTGTAAACTCCTCAAATACAACGGCTTGTTTCTCCTTCGGGATACCAATTCCGGTGTCTCGCACGGAGAAAGAAATGGGGGCTAAATTGGATTCAGGGATGGTTTGGTCGGCCGGTTTGGCGGAGATAACTACTTCGCCGGAGTCGGTGAATTTGATTGCGTTCGAAACCAAATTACTCAATACCTGACCGAAACGAACGGGGTCTGCGACAACGTTTTCCGGTAAACCCGGCTCCGTTTCGAGCCGGAAACCGATGCCTTTTTCCTGCGCCCGGGCGGCGAAAGTATCCCGGATAAATTGCAGGTGTGGCAGCAAGGCCAGCGGCTGCGGGCGCAATTCAATTTTGTCTGCCTCGATTTTGGCCAAGTCCAACACGTCGTTGAGAATGGTCATAAGGTACTCGCCCGATTGCCGGATGATGGAAATGTTATGGGCGGTAGTGGGTGCGTGTCTTTCAGCATCAAGCAATTGGCTGAGGCCTACGATGGCGTTCATGGGGGTGCGGATTTCATGACTCATGGCTGCCAGAAATTTTTCTTTGACCGCTTCTGAGTGTTGTGCTCGCTCGCGTTGTCGCTCTGCTTCGGCTTTTTGGGCGAGTATTTCCTGGTTTTTAGCTTTTAGCACGGCGTTGGTTTTTCGACGGTGCCGGGCAAGGAAATAAAA
>CAZKBH010000014.1:0-7948 GCA_964550795.1 uncultured Saprospiraceae bacterium | reverse complement strand
TCTGGATTGGAGGCGGGTATTTTCCAGGGTTTTGATTTGGAGGTCTTTTTCCTTACGTTCGGTTTCAAACTCCGTTTTGAGGCGTTGCAGTTCTCGAAAGCTGAGCTCGGCGGCACTGGTATCGCGCAGGGTTTGGTAAGCCAGCAGCGTTTGGTAGGCTTTTTCGGGCGAACCTACTTTGGCGTAAGCTTTATGCAGGGCGGGCAAAACTTCGGTGAGTACATCGTTGATTTGTCGTTCTTCGCTGATTTGCCGGGCTTTTTCAAACGGAAGAATAGCCCTTGCGGTGTCGCCTTGTTTCAGGTAAGTATTGCCAATGCTGAGTTCGAGGAAAGCCAATTCAATTTGCTCGTCCAATCGTTCAAATACCGGGCGTGCTTCCTCCAATTTTGAAAATGCCTCGCTAAACCGCCCCATTTGGCTGAGCGCGATTCCCCAGTTTTCAAAAATCAGTCCTTCGCCAAGCAGATCGCCCCTTTGCCGGGCCATTGGCAGGGCTTTTTTGTAATATTCAATGGCCGTCTCGTTTTGCCCCATGCCACTGTAGCTATTGCCGAGGGTCATTTGGCAATCCCCAATTTGACCCGTATCGCGCATTAAAATAAACATTTCCAGCGCTCGCTTGATATGCGCAATTGATTTATCGTATTCCTCCTGCTCATTGTAAAAGGAGCCCAGCGTTCGATTCATAAAAGCGATCCTCCCTTTATCCTTACTTGCTTCGGCGGCATTCAGTCCTTCTCGAAAATACCGGAGCGCGCTCAGATTGTCGCCTTGTTTGAGGTAGACCCAGCCCTGATTGTTGCAGGCGGGTGCGAGGTCGAAATAATTCTTGTTTGCCCGATTGTACGCAATGGAAGAATCGAGCAGAATTTTGGCTCGGTCATAGTTTCCGGCTGAAAAAAAAGCCCAACCTACCCCGTTATGACAGTGGGCCAGCAGCAATGGATTGCCCGATTTTTCTGCTACCCGCAAGGCTTCTTCGCCGTATTCGAGACTTCGTTTTGGGTCATTAGGAGCCAGATTCAAGGCCAGGTATTGAAGGATCATGGCACGAGCGCTGTCGGTGGTAGCTTCTCGAAGGCGTTTTTCGTATTCGGGCACCATTTCTGGCTTTTGTGCGGATAAATGATGCGCACCAAAGCACAGCAGCAGCAGTTGAAAAAACACAAGCCTGAGAGGTGTTTTTAGACCGATTGATTTCATTGCTCTTCAATTTGAGACAAAGATAGGGTTTACCGATAACTCAATCATTACGGCCATTCGCTCAACTCTTTGGAGCGGAGCCGTGGAGCGCCTGCTCTTTTGTACTATCAATGATTGAACAAACCACTATACCATGAACACACAAGTTTCAAAAAAATTGAACCAAAACACAAAAGTAGCCATCATCGGTGGCGGTGTATCGGGCTTATCCCTGGCCTATTTTCTACATTTAAAAAACGTTGACTTTGTTCTGTTTGAACGAGAAAGCCGTTTGGGTGGGAATGCCCATACTCGAAAAATTATCCACAATAAAAAAGCAAAGTGTGTGGATATGGCGGTGAACGATTTCAATCCAAATACCTACCGAAAATTGTCCGGTATGTTGAAGGAAACCAATTCGCTCACGGGTCAGGTTAAGGTAAACACCACATTTTTTTCAAGCAGCAATTTTCTGTTCAAAGAAAGTGAATTGAAGGATAATGATCTGATTGACAATATTAATCGGTTTAAACTGGAAGCCGTTGAAGTATTGTCCAATCCTGCTTTCGGCCAGTATAGTGTAAAAGACTATTTTGAAGAAAAGGGTTACTCGCCAAAGTTCCTCACGCAGTATCTCTATCCGCGAATTCAAGGTCTTTTCTTTTGTCCGCCAGAAGGATTAAATGATCTTCCTGTAGTTTTTGTGATGAATTTTTATACGCTTCAAGGCGGATTTAAATATCAGCAGGTTCCTTCGGCGCTGCGCTATAATTTTAAAAATGGTGCAAGTAGTTGGATAGAAAATCTGGTCAGTAAAATTCCATCCGATAAGATTATTAAATCAGAAAGCCCACTGATTGTCCAATCAGGGAATGGTTTTAAGATTTATAGTACCCAAGGAGAAATGGTTGCAGACAAAATTGTTTTTGCTTGTCATGCCGACGATTTGTATCGCAATTACGCGGAGATTTTATCTGAAAAACAAGGCCAGATTTTATCCCGGATCAAGTATGCAAAAATGCTGTCTGTGGCACATTGCGATATAAACTATTTGCCGGTGAATAAGGCTGATTACTCTGCCTATAATTGTCTGGTAAAGGATGCTTCTGAAACGGATAAAACCAATTACACGATTACATACAATTGCAACGAGCATCAAAACTTGTCCAACGGCGGAGTGAATAGTGATGGCGAGGATGATTATTTCTTCGTAACCGTCAATCCTATTCAAAAAATTGAGGAAAAATATATTCTAAAGGATACTGATGGTAATCCTTTAGTCAAGGAATTCAGTCGAAATATCTGCGATTTTGACTTGTTACGCTCCCAAAAAGAGCTTCGATCTCATCAGGGAAGAAACAATGTTTATTTCGTAGGAGGCTATACCAATGGTATTGGTCTGCATGAAAATTGCCTGATACAGAGTGAGAAAATTGCTGCCAAAATCCATAGGCAAAGTACCGATAACTCAGTCATTTGAGCCGTTTACTCACTATCTGGGTTAAGGCTTTGAGCCACCCATACTTTTGTTCCATCAAACGGTTTGAAAACAATCTTCAATCTTCACAAAAAAATCTTTCATCACAGTACGATGCTGTTTATACCATAAAACAAATAGCATCGAACAATCTTCAAACATTAAAATTCAATGAAAAAAGTAACTTTTTCAATCGCTCCAACAGTTTGCCTTCTATTGATTGTGCAGCTTTTCTTTTCGCTCAACCTCTTTGCCCAACAAGAGGGCCGTCACGAGCACCACGATGGCGAATTTGGATGTTCGCACAGTGCTACACTTTCAAAATCAGATCACGACACGCCGCCTTCCTGGGGAGAAATTAATAGCTCGTATTCTGCTGAAAACGCCCCCAATATTGACGTGATATTTGATCAAGAAGAGAATGGCAATCTGCTGTACGAAACCGTCGCAGCTTGGACGGGAAGTCAGTCCGGTAAAGCGCAGATTTCGCTGAGAATTTGGGCAAAAAACAAAGGTTCCAACCTTATTAACTGGAATAAAGTTGTTTTTGAGTACGTCCAAAGCGGTCAGACCGTAATCAAAACTTTCAATCTTTCTGTAGATCCTATCCCTACCAATACATGGCGATCCTGGCAAAATGGCCGTGATTATCACCAAGTGGGCGATGTGTTATATTTGGATGCGCCGCTGCCAAAAACCATTATCGTTAAACTCTATTTCAGCGGCTATCCAACCCCCGTTGTGTTTACCAAAAATTTGGCCCCCTACACGGAAACCTTTGGAATGCCTTTCCGCGCTTTTGATCTGGACGAAAACGAAGTTTGGCAAGGTGGAAGTACCCACGGTGGTGGTTCTCAGGTATTTGCGTACGATTTGTCAGTGCAAGGGCTTGTAAATGGCACATGGTCGTACAATTTGCCCGGTACAGACGGTACTGAAAATGCCCACTCCAGAGTTTGGGGCAAGCCGATTTATGCCATGGAAGACGGAGTGGTGAAAGGTTTTCACAACAACGTACCAAACAACCCTAAACCCGGGCAACAGGCCGCTTGGCAAAACTACAACAATGGTGCAGCGGGCAACCACTTTTACATCCAGCATGGAGCTAACATGGCGCTTTATGCACACATGCAAAGAGGAACCTTAAATGCGGCACTTTTGCAAATCGGTAAAGTCGTCAAAAAAGGCGATTTCCTCGGATATGCAGGAAATTCAGGCAGTAGCACCGGACCCCACTTGCACATTCACATTCGCAAGGAAACGGACATTGAAACCGGACCATTCCGCCCACTGTTGTTTAATACCGGGTTTGCTATTCAAAAAAGCAGTTTTAATAGCCTGAATTCAAATGCGGATTGGAAAGAACTTACGGCACATGGTTTGCCAGGATATGCCGGCGCACGTGCGTTTATCTGGCCTAGCAGTGCCAAGCCATCTTATGGCACCCATGTGTACAATGGGGTGTTCCGCACGGGTACGGGTGCACATGCGCTGTGGGTGGGTGTTTCGCCTGCTTCGTTGATCGCACAAGACAATACTCAAAAAGCCAACGGGCTTCGTATGACAGACCTGAGTGTAACCAAAGTAGGCAATTCGGTTCAATATTCAGCTGTATGGCGTGCTGGAGCGGGTGTTTCAAAAGTGCAAACCGGTACGAGCTGGGCCGCTTTCACGGCTGAGTGGGCTAATTTGTCCGGCCAGGGTTACCGATTGTTGGATATTGAAGTATTCACCGATGCCAACGGTAACGTCCGGTTTGCAGGGGTATATGGTGCTGGCAACTGGGGACATCATCTTGTAGCAGGCATGACTCAGGCCGCGTTCAACACTAAATGGGCGCAACTGGGTGCGCAGGGATTTCGATTGGTGGATGTGGAAGTATATAAAATTGGTGGCATCCCGTACTATGCCGGTGTATTCAAAGCAGGTGCAGGTGGGTATGCGCTGTGGCATGCGAATACCTGGAACAGTTTCACCACTAAATGGAGTGAATTAAATGCGCAAGGTTTCCGTCTGGTTGATCTGGATACCGATGGAACGGGCAATAACACCATCTATACCGGTACATTTCTGGCTGGCAACGACGGGTACGCACTCTATCAGAACAATTGGAACGCATTCCATTCGTATTGGAGCCACGTTTCAGCCCGGGGATTGCGGCTGGTTGATCTGAATATTCGCGCAGCAAATGGCCCCGGCTTTAATCCTATTGACGGAGAAGATGACCTTTTTGCTGGTGACTTTGATCTTGATTTAGAAGAAATGCTGCTGGTCGGACCTGCTAACTCAGATCGTTCGGAAAAAATAGAGGAGGTCGGAGAACTGCGGGTATTTCCAAATCCAGTTTCGGATCAGTTCTCCATCCATGCCGATACGGATATTCAATCCTGGAGTCTGCACAGTTCGCTTGGGGGCGTGGTAATGCGCGCTGAAGTGGGCGCCCCGAATGCGGTTGTTCAAGTCAATGAGTTGCCCAGCGGTGTTTACTTTCTGATTGTACAAACCTCCAAAGGGAGTGTGAAAAGAAAGGTTGAAGTGATTCGGTAATGCTCTGAGTACGAGTGAGGCGGTGACTTCAAGTCACCGCCTCACTTGCATTTATTGCATCACTGGAGCAGTTTTGTGTCCCGGCTCATTCGTATTCTACTAAGGCGGTGTATTGATCGTATAAATTGTTGTCGGTGAGGCCAAGACCAATGTTCCATTCTTTTTCCCCTTTTCTTGCCCCTAAGTCACGAATCAGGTCAATATAGAGCGGTTCGGCGTGCAGTACTTTGTGAGGATCTTTTTTATTTTCGACCTCCTCAATGTAAAGGCTATCGGCGGTGGCTTTTGCTTGTTCTTGGTCTGTTTGGGCTGTTATGGACTGAAATGTAGTTAGTGTGAGCAGTAAAAAGAGGATCGTTCGCATGAAAAATTTGTTGATTTTGAATGTGTTTACAATGCTGTCCTCAGGTCCGTAAACATGGCGCTGAGTTTTTGTGTGCTCGAGCAACGATCTTGCTAAAAAATTTATTGCAGGTGTTAAAAAAGGCTAACTCAACTTTAATATGGGAGTCTAAGTGAGGCGGTGACTTGAAGTCTAAGTGAGGCGGTGACTTCAAGTCACCGCCTCACTACTAATCCATTAAAAAAGGCCGCCCCGACATTT
Source organism: uncultured Saprospiraceae bacterium (assembly GCA_964550795.1). Lineage (GTDB taxonomy): Bacteria > Bacteroidota > Bacteroidia > Chitinophagales > Saprospiraceae > M3007. The sequence goes on along the minus strand of CAZKBH010000014.1, from coordinate 2,135 downwards.
CGAGACGACCCCTTCTTCCTACCGACTTCGGTGGTAAAACCGAATTATCTATGGTAAAGTGAAGCGGTGACTTCGAGTCACCGCCTCACTACTTTCAAGTCAAAGTGAAGCGGTGACTTCAAGTCACCGCCTCACTATTTGAATTATTTGTTCAAAATCAATCGTTTTCGTGCGCGCAGTTCTTCCGAGCTTAACTCCAGAAAGTATAGGCCCGGTGCCTGACTGTCCAGCTGAACGGAAACACTATTTGCCCCTTTCACCCCGTCTCCTTTCTGGATCATCACTGCTTTGCCGTTGAGATCCAATGCCCGTATCAGGAAAGCTCGGGCCTCCGGCAACTCAAATTCCAGGACGACCAGCCCGTCGGTCGGGTTGGGGTAAGCCGACAGATTGAGCGAAGCGCTGGGTTCACTTTCCGTGCTCGGTGCTTCCGGTCTTGGGGAAGGCCCGCTGGGCAGGACAGTTATCACAGAGGTGCAATTTGCGCCATTATTGCTCCAGTCCCGAACCGTTATGGGCAGGGTGTACACACCTGGCGCGAAATAGGTTTTTGCCTGAGGCAGGTAGCTTGTCACAGAGCAATTGTCAAAACTGCTGTCTGCAAGGATGGCTGGGAAAACGGTTGCACTTCCGTTCATCAGCACCACCGTCTCGTTTTTGCAAATTGCAGTGGGCGCATGAACGTCTTTTACCGTAATCAAAGCGATGCAGGTGGCTGAGTTACCAGATGGGTCTGTCACTGTCAGGAAATTGTTAACGGGTGCGGCAATATCCCCACAATTGAACTGTGTCCGCTGCAAGGTTCTGCTGGTGATAGAACAGTTGTCGAAGCTGCCATTATCCACTTGAACTGCACTCATCACCGCTTTTCCTGTATCGTCCAGATTGATGGTGAAGTTTTTGCACAATGCGGTGGGCGGTGTTACATCCCTGACGTTCACCCGTGCGGTGCAAGTGCTGGTGTTGCCGCCCGCATCGGTTGCCGTAAGCGTCACGGTATTCAATCCAATGTTGCTACAGGTGAATGTAAATGGGTTCAGGCTGAGGGTAAAGCTGCAATTGTCGGTACTGCCATTGTTAACCGCGCTGGGCAGCACGGTTATGGTGCCGTTGACCCCCAAATTGGCGATGATGTTTTTGCAAAGCGCCGTGGGTAGAATGAGATCCTGGACCGTCACCGTAGCGGTGCAAGCTGCGGAGTTTCCACTCTGATCGGTACCGGTAAGCGTTACTGTGTTGGCCCCCAAGTCTGCACAAGTGAACGTGGTTTTGCTCAGGGTGAAGGTTGTAATCGTGCAGTTGTCAAAGCTGCCATTGTTGATGTTGGCCACCGTGAGGGTGGCCTGCCCGGCGGCGTTGAGGTTCAACGTTGCATTCTGACAGAGCATGGTGGGTTTGATCGTATCCACCACTGTCACGGTAGCCGTGCAGGTGGCGGTGTTCCCGCTCTGATCCGTTGCCGTGAGGGTCACGATGTTGATTAAACCGATGTTGGAGCAGTTGAAAGTGGTGGGCGCAAGGCTAAGTCCGGTAATGCTGCAATTGTCGGTGCTGCCGTTGTTGATATCCGCTACCGTGATGGAGGCTTGTCCCGCCGTGTTGAGGAAAACCACGGCGTTTTTGCAGAGCATGGTGGGTGGAATGAGATCCACCACCGTCACTACTGCATTGCAAGTGGCGGTATTTCCGTTGCCGTCGTTAACGGTGAGTACCACGGTATTTGGACCTAAGTTGCTGCAATTGAAGCTGTTAGGCAGCACAGATACCTGATTGACGGTGCCGCAGTTGTCCGCGCCGCTGTCATACACATCTGCCGTGGTAATGGAGGTGTTGCCCATGGCGTCGAGTGCTGCAGTGAAAGGTTTGCAGACCACCGTGGGCGGTGTGATGTCCTTCAACGTTACGGTAAAGGTGCAAAACTCCGTGTTCCCGTTTCCGTCGTCCGCCGTCAGGGTCACGATTTCAAAATCGTCATGTCCACTCAGCACTGTGCTCGCCGCCGGGCTTTGCGTCACCACAGGATTGGCCGTACAGTTATCGCTGACCGAAACAGGCCCATAAGCGCCCAGCGGGCTGCTGCAATTCGCATCGGCGGAGAGGGTCAAGTCCGCCGGGCAGGTGATGCTGGGTTTGGT
>CAZKBH010000013.1:77083-94809 GCA_964550795.1 uncultured Saprospiraceae bacterium | reverse complement strand
TTTGGAAAATGCAGGATATTGTTCCACGGGCGTTTTGTCTAGTTTTACATCCATACAAAACAATACTTTCTTCCCATCAGGCGAGTAGTGGAATCCATTGATTTCCAGATCACTAACCTTTTTTGGGGCGGCTATTCCGCTTAAATCCACTTCATGTAATTGCCCATCCATCAGGAAGCCAATTCTTTGTCCGCTTGGGTGGAATTCGGCATCGCCGCTGGTTTTATCATAATCGGTCAGGCGTATTGTTTCGCCCGTGGAAAGATTGACGGAAAATAGGGCGCGACTGCCTTTATTTGCGGCCATATCGTAACGTTGCACCCCGTACACCGCCAATTGGCCATCGGGTGATACACAGTCGAGGCCCACCCGCCCAAGTTTCCAGAGCAATTCGGGGGTGAGTATTTGGTTTTGAGCAATTGTTTCTGAAGCCATGGTCATGGTCAAGAGAAAGAGGAGGAAAGAGTTTTTGAACATAGTAGTGAGACAGGTTACTTTTGGCCCGCAAAATCCAATTTTCAAAGCAAACAAAGCGAAATAAAGATGAAAAAGTACGTCATGGAGTTTATAGGCACCTTTTTTATAGTGCTTACCGTGGTAATGAGGTCAAGTAACGCGTCCATTGCGCGCCTGGCCCCCTTGTCCGTGGCTGGAATTTACCTGGCCATGGTGTATGTCGGGGGACCCATTTCGGGCGGACATTTCAACCCGGCTATTACGGTGGCCATGCTGATCAGTCGCAAAATTGACCGCGGCGATGCGCTGTATTACATCTTAGTTCAATTGATGGCGGGTGTTTTGGCGGCGACTTTTGGCGTTTTTCTGCATGATTGTGGCGGAGGTTTGCTGATCCAAACCAGGGTAAATGAGCAGGCTATGTGCGCCGTTCTGGGAGGATTTTTGGGCACTTTCGCGCTGGTGTTTGTTTTCCTGAACCTGAGCATTTCGAACCCAAAAGAGGGAGGTTCAAATCTAGGGATTGCCCTTGGTTTTACCCTGTTGGCCGTTAGCATCGGCCTCGGCGGCTTAAGTGGGGGCGCGTTCAATCCCGCCATCGCAACGGGCGGTTCGGTAGCGGGGATGTTCGCATGGGAGGATATCTGGACGTTTTTTATTGGAAATTTACTCGGTGCTGCTGCTGCCGCCACGGCAGTTCAATTGATGAACGGGCAGGAAGTATAGGGTTCCATACCGTAATTAAACCTACCCAAGGATGATTTCCAAATCTTCTCGCTCCCAACTTGGGAACTCCGCACCCGAAGCAAAAAGATCCCGGCCCAGGGCGCGTTTTCGCTCTTGTAAAAGCAAGATTTTTTCCTCCACGGTATCCCGCGCAATGAAGCGCAAGGCGGTCACAGGCCGGGCCTGCCCAATGCGGTGGGCGCGTGCAACGGCCTGATCTTCCTTGGCCGGATTCCACCAGGGATCGAGCAGGAAAACGTAGTCGGCAGCGGTCAGGTTGAGGCCCACGCCGCCCGCGCCAAGGGTCATCAGAAAGGCCTGAACATTCGAATCGCCTTGAAAACGCTCCACTGCACGGGCGCGTTCAGGCATCGAAGTATCGCCGGTGAGCCAGGCATAGGAAGTTCCTTCGGCTTCCAAAGCGAGTTTAAAAATCTGCAAATGTTGTTCAAATGCGCTGAAAAACAACACTTTATGTCCTGCGCGTCGCACCAGATCCCATTGGGCCAGCACGTCGTTTGTTTTGCCACTTTCACCCTCGTAGGCTGCATCGGCCAAAAATGGATGGCAGGCCAATTGGCGGAGCCGGATGAGTGCCTGAAGGGCTTGGAAACGGGTTTTGGGGTCATCAAAAAGTGCCAAAATCTCGTTGCGCACGGCTGATTTGACCGCCTCGTAACGTTTGCGCTGCGCCTCGGCCATTTCGCAGTAAAAAACCTGCGCACTCAGCGGCGGCAACTCCGGTGCGACTTCCTCCTTGGTTCGTCGTAAAAAAAACGGCTGCACCCGGCTGAACAGACGTGCCTTCGCGCGCTCGTCGCCCTGCCGCTCAATAGGCGTTTGAAACTGTTCGCGAAAAACCGGGTAGGTTCCCAAAGTGGCCGGGTTGATGAATTCCATCTGCGTCCAAAGATCTGCCAACGAGTTCTCAATCGGGGTGCCGCTGAGGGAAATTTTATGCTGCGCGTGCAATCCGCGCACCACTTTTGAAATGTCGGATTCGCGGTTTTTGATCTGTTGACTTTCATCCAATACGATGAATTTCCAGGCTACTTTTTCCAATAAACTCAGGTCTTGACGGGCGGTGTGATAGGTCGTTAAAATCACATCGTGGGTACTCAGGGTGCTCAAATGTTTTTGCCGATTCGGCCCGACATGCGCGTACACAAACAAGCTGGGGGCAAACTGCGCCAATTCGCGCTGCCAGTTGAACACCAAAGAGGCGGGCAAAATGACCAGCGCATTGAGCGGTTTTAAGGTTTCGCGGTGCGCAGCAAAAATGTCTAATTGGCCACTGGTGGGTGTTGGAACATCGGCTTCTTTATTGGTCAAATTTTCCTTGGCCCAGAGCAGGGTCGCGATGGTTTGCAGGGTTTTGCCAAGACCCATATCATCGGCAAGACAAGCGCCGAGGCCCTGCTGACAATGTCCAATAAGCCATTTTACGCCCGAAAGTTGATAGGGGCGAAGCGTTGCTTTTAAGTTCTCAGAAGATTGATAATCAATCATTTCAGGGTCAATGATGGGCCAATCCGCTGCAGAATTTTCCACCTCCGCTCCTTGTAAGAGCGTAAACAATGATTTGGGCAAACGCAGGGTTTCACCTTGCTCCTGAATCGCACCAGCCAGGTCGGAATATCGGGCAAACCACTCCTCCGGGATCAAGAAAAATGTGCCGTCGGGAAGTGCAAAATAAGGATCGCTGCGCCGCAGGTTCGGCAATAAACGCTGAAAAGGAAACTTGTAATCGCCTACTTCCACCTCGCCCTGCACGTCAAACCAATCGCCGGACGCCGCAGAACGTAATTGCAAATCGCCCGAGCTAAACGCAATGGTTTTATCCTCTACCTGAGCTGCGACCAGCGTAAAACCAGCCGCCTCAAGGGCAGCCCGGTGTTGGCTCATCCAACGAATCAGGTCCGACAATCGGGGTTCTCCCTCGGGGCAAAAAAGGTGGTTGGATTCGAGCAGTCCGAGGTTTTTTAAAAAATCAATCCGTTCGCGTTCTGCAGCGGCATCGCGACAAACGAGGTGCACGGTGATTTCAGCGTCTTCTTCTGCAGGAACATCGAGGGAAGTAACCCGGTCGCGGGTTTCTCCGTAGGCAAATTCAGCGCCCTCGTAGGTGAAAATGGCTTTCAATCGCCAGTGTTTTTCCAGGATATTTTCGGTAAATTCTATGCGCGTACCCAACAATTTTTCTGCTCGCTCAACCCGAAACCCCTCCGCTTCCACCTGCGTTCGCCGCACACTTTTGGCGATAAACTGCCGAAAATAAGTCCGGGCTTTGTCGGGCGGAATCAGCACCATCTCTTTTTGGCGAAAAGGTTTCACCATGTTCCCGTTGATACCCGCCACCCGGTACAGCGTGTGTCCGACCAAAATCCAGGCCGGGTCGGTATTGGTGACGGGGCTTACGTCACGCTGGCAGATGTCCCAGGATTCGGTTTCTGTGCCCAGCCGAAGCCGGTACTCAATGCCGGAGCCGGGTGTTTTTTTGAAAAAAAGATGGGGCGTGAGGGCTGTTTCGGCGCAATGCAGCAGCACGTCTTTGGCCAGGGTTTTGCGCTCAGAATCAAGGGTAATTGGAAATCGGTGCTGGGTGACCTCGTTCAAAAAAAGGTCTATTTTGTTGAAAATGAATCGTTCCACCACGGATTTGGTGGCTGCATCGGCCAGTAATTGGGCGAGTGTTGGCCAGGATTTGGCCTTCGAGGGACGATATTTTGCCTCCAGGGATTTTGGAGAAAGTAGCTCAATGAGTTCAAAAAGCCGCAATTCTACTTCATTCGGCACCAAATTATACGCACCCACCGTAGCTGGCGTGGCGCGCTGCACGAGATGCGACAACTGGCCATCTTTGCTGAGTTGCACGACATTGGCCGATGGAAGCAGGATTAAATTTTGATAGGGGTATAGGTTAAAAACGATTTGAAAGGTCATGCGGCAAAGGTAGCACGGCCAAACCACCGGCAATGCGCCTGATTTTCCCAAAATCTACCATGCCCTCCGTTTCAATGCCCGAAGCAATGTCCACACCGATACAGTTTTGGTATGCCAGCACGGTGTCCAGATTTTCCTCGTGTAAACCACCCGCGAGGAAAAAAGGGTAGGGGAACTCCGTCGGGAAATCGGCCAAAATGCGTGCTCCGCTGCCGGGTTTTGCCCCGTCGAGGATGAAACAATCCACATCGGCAGCGTAGGGTTCTATTTGTGTGGTGAATATTTCATTCCAGGAAAGCCGATCACTCACTTTTACGGCCAAAAGGACGCGCACTTTCAGGGAGCGCACAAACGCAGGCGAAACATCTCCCGCATACAGTTGAATGGTTTTAAAAGAATATTTTTCGAGGATTTCGAGGATCTCAGATTCGGTATTTTGGTAAAAAACGGCCAAGGCCTTCGAATTCGTTGAGTTTTTTAAAACCTCGCGGGTTTGAGCATCTGCAACGCGTTTGCTGACAGGAGAAAAATTAATTCCAATAAAATCGGGAAGCTCCTTTGCATGGTTTGGTGCATTTATTTCGTTGCATTCTGCCAACATTTCCGGGGTTCGGATGCCGCAGGCTTTGAACAAAAACCGTCCCTGACTTTGAAAATGATCGGTAAGTTTAAAGGGCATTTGTGCCTTTGCGTTGCGCATCAAACCCGTTCCGATCAAAAAACCATCGGCCTTTCTGAGCATTTGAAAATGGCGGTCATCCAGCACGCCCGATTCCGCAATCACAAACCGTTGGCCGGCCTGCTGTTTCAGAACATTTACCCGATTCAGGGCGGTGCGGAAGGTTTTTAAATCGCGGTTATTGATGCCCAAAACCGGGAAATCGAGGTGTTGGATTTTTGCCAGTTCTTCGGCATCGTGCACTTCCACCAACACGCCCAGACCGATGGATTCGGCGGTTTTTCGCAAAAAATCAAGCTGTGCTGGTTCTAAAATAGCCGCAATGAGCAGAATCAGATCTGCGCCTCGAAGTTTGGCGAGGTAGATTTGTATCGGGTCCAGAATGAAATCTTTTTGCAGCAGCAGTGGCAAAGGGGAAGCGGCGTTAGGTTTTTCAGCATACGCTTTCAGGATTTCACGGGCCTGTTGAAGGTCCGTGTAGGTTCCCCCAAAATACGGCTCATCCGTAAGGATAGAAATGGCGCTTGCCCCTGCCTCGGCATACGCGCGGACCTGGGCCGACAAATCAACATCTTGATAAATCCAGCCTTCTGAGGGGCTTTTTCGCTTAAATTCGGTGATAAAAAAGGGTTTTGCAGCGGCGCGGGCATCGCTGAGGCTTTTGTAAAAGAGTGGCTTGGGCGAAGTGAGGAGGTGACTTGAAGTCAAAGTGAGGTGGTGACTTGAAGTCACCTCCTCACTCAGCGAGCGCAAATTGTACTGCGCATACAACACCTCAATTTCGAGCTTTTTGGATTCGACGATTTGGGCGAGAATATTCATGTTTGCTGCGTTTAGGCTAAAGCCCGGGCTTGGGCGAAGTGAGGAGGTGTCATCCGCGACGCAGGAGCGGGTGACATCTCCGAACGATAAGATTTACTCTTGGCTTTCGCGATGAGGTGACACCTTCTCGTACCTCGAAGATGTCACCTCATCGCTAAGTTGACGGCATTGGACTTCAAATCACACCCTCACTCAACGCCCGGAACAGCGTTCCGAGTTACGTGCTTGTCCAAAACCTTCCCCATCACCCCTTCAAAAATCAACTGTTCCATCTTTTTGTAGGCATCGGTTAATGGAATATCCTCGATAAATTTCGTGTAAATAAACGCTGCGTTCACAGCCACCAACTTATAATGTGGTGTACTCGGCGTTCCCGCCAGCATTTCCCGGGCAATGGCCAGGCATTCCAGGTGATTGGCGGCGCTGACCGCTGAGAAGGGTAGGGGAGCGATGCCAAAATCTTCGGGCTTAATTTCATAGGCATGTTTTTGGCCGTCCTTATATTCGAGTACGCGGGTAGGGGCGCTGACGGAAATTTCGTCCAGTCCATCCAGTCCTCGCGCCACGAGGAGGTGTTTTTTGCCCATCAAAATACCCGTTTCAAAAATCACTTCCATCAAATCCGCGAAAGCCGTTCCGATAAACTGGCGTTCCGGCAGATACGGATTGACCAGCGGGCCGAGTGCATTGAACACTGTTGGAACGCCCATTTTGGCCCGAATAGAGGCAAAATGTTGAAAAATTGGATGAATATCCGGGGCGAAGACAAAAGCGAGGTTGCTTTCTTTCAGGGTTTTATCGGCGTGCAAGGGATCAAAACGGGCTGGAATGCCCAGGTTTTCCAATAAGTTAAAGCTGCCAAAACGTCCCGCTGCAGCCCGGTTGCCGTGTTTAGCGATTTTTAATCCACAATGAGCCAAAAGCAAACTCGCCAAAGTGGAAGTGTTGATGCGTGGAAGTCCGGAGCCGCCCGTGCCGCAAATATCAACGGCGCCTGAATGCGGGATCAATGGCTCCGCGGACTTAAATTCCATGAGCACCGCCACAAAATTGGCCAATTCTGAGGCATTTCGGAGCTGGTGGCTGAGCGAAACCAGCAGGATTTGTTTTTGATCGTCGGAAAGTTGTCCTTCTTCGATGGTTTTGAGGAAACTTCGGAGGATGTTTTTGGGCAAAGAAGCGCCGGTCTGGAGCGTCTGCGAGAGCGTGTGGTAAATTCGGTTTCCCTCCGCCATACGTCCTTCAACAACATTTCGGAGCATCCGCATGCCGACCTGATTTTTCATGGTCAGCACGGATTCTGGGTGGAATTGGATGCCTTCAATGGGTAGTCGTTTGTGCCGCACGGCCATCACGACCCCGTCCAGAGAGCGGGCGCTGACCTCAAATTCAGCAGGAATGGCATCGCCGGCCCAGGAGTGGTAGCGGGCCACCGCGCAGCCTTGTTCGATTCCGGTAAAAACACCGCGTCCGTCGTGTTCGATGCGCACTGCCTTGCCGTGTACGGGGGCGATGTTGGCGAGCGTGCCGCCAAAAAATTCAATTAGTGCTTGATGACCCAGACAAACCCCTAGAATTGGCTTTTCAAGGTAAAAACGATGGATAATTGGCATCATGTTGCCCGCGTTTTGCGGCACGGAGGGGCCTGGAGAAAGCACCAATAAATCGAAATCCACTTGTGCAAGTGCTTCAGGTTCAACGGTATTCCGATACACTTTCACTTCACAACCGAGTTGGCGGAAAAAATCCACCAGGTTGTAAGTGAAGGAGTCGAAGTTGTCGAGCATGAGGATGGTGGGCGCGTGCATGGTGGGTGGTGTATTGGTGATTGGTGATTGGTGTATTGGTGTATTGGTGTATTGGTGTATTGGTAAGTGGTGTATTGGTTTACCCGCCGAAGCTTTAGCGAAGGAGGGGGAGAGGTTGTATTATCGTATCAGTACGATGATGCAAAGGTTCAAAAAAATAATTTGAGTGTGCAAGTGTAGCAGGATATTTTTTACAGCAAAAAAAAAGGCCCCGACACATTTGCCGAGGCCGCTAACCAAATCAAACTTTCTGTCTCTTTGCGGTACTAAGCGGAATTCATTTCCCTTGGTCCTGCGAAATGGATTCCGGATACAAGAACGTTTGCAAGAGACGATTCGTTTTTAAAAACGTTGCAAAGCAATCGGTGAACAACCAGTTTTAACCTTTCAACAGCATAGAAATCCAGGGGAGTGTTCAGAAATGTGTGGCACACCTAAATTCGAATACTGATAATCAACGTGATAGTCGAGGTGTGCCACACTTTTCTGCATTTTGGCATCATTCTTGGCTAACATCCTCTTGGTCAGGCGTTTCGGCCTGTGACTACACATCTTTCCTAACTTTTAATCTTTTAATCATGTTAATCATTGGTGTAACTGTCGGGCTTTTTTGCCTGGGCAGCGGTCTGATAACGCTTATGGAAGTACTTGCCAGCCGAAGTACCCTGCGTCGTCGCTTTTAAGTAGGTACCTAATTAGTGTACTACATCCCGCTAACTGCAGCGAAAAATGCAACCCGGTACCGCATGATTGTGGTGCCGGGTTTTTTAACTTAAATGAGCTTGTTTTAAAACTGACAAACAATTTTTACTTTTTCGCGCTCGAACTTTTTACCTTTGCGTCCACTTTTGAAAAACCAAGTATTTTTTGACATAAATTTCTGATTCTCAAACAATTAAAGTAAGATGGCTTTAATCGGAACTATTCGAAAACGTGGGTGGATACTCATCGTGATGATGGCTTTGGCCTTGGGTGGCTTTATTTTGATGGATGTAATGTCCAACACGCAGCGTTATTCTGCTGCTGACGCCAACTCGCTTGGTAAGGTCGGCGAGGTTGAAATCAAACGAAGTGAGTTTGATACCTATGAAAAACTGGTGTATTCCGAACAACAACGGGATAACGCCTACCAAATCAAAAGTCAGGCTTGGACCTACTTTACGGAAAAAGCCATTGTGGAGCATCAATCCGAAGAAATCGGGATTGGGGTCTGCACAGAGGAGCTCATGGATCTTCAGTTTGGGCTAAACCTTAGTCCAATTATGGTTGAGCGTTTCAAAAACGATGCTGGTCAGCCAGATCGTGCGAAATTAGCAAGCATAAAAAATGCGATTGAGCAAGGCCAATTCACAGATCCCCAAGGACGAGCCTACTGGGCTGTTCAGGAGAAAGAAGTGGTGAAAGCGCGCCTTCAAGACAAAATTTTGAACGCAGTTGCTAAAGGCATGTACACGCCGAAGTGGCAAGCAGAAGCGGCTTTCAAAGAGAACAACAATCGGCGCGACTTTTGTGCGGTTCGTATCACTTATGATAAAATAACAGACGAAGAAGCTCCGATTGAGGAAAGCGATTACAAAGCTTTTTTGAAGGAGAATCCGCATTGGTATGACCAGACAGAAGAGGCGCGTGTGATTGCTTTCGCCTCGTTCGATGTTATTCCAACGAAGTCCGATTCGCTCGCTGCGTTTGAATCAGCTGCTAAATTGGTGGAAGGTTTGCGCAACGCTCCTAACGACTCTTTGTACGCCATAGCAAACGGTGGTGCCTATAACGGACTGTACATTCCCAGGGATAAATTCCCTGGCAGCCTGGCGGATTCTGTCTTGAATCGCCCAGCAGGTACGGTAGTAGGGCCTCTGATGAGTGAAGGTGCATGGACGATTGTCAAAGTTGTTGACCGCAAAACACTTCCGGATTCAGTGAAAGCCCGCCATATCCTTTTGCGTGATGCCACCCCTGAAAACAGTGCGCGTGCCGATAGTTTGATCGCCCTACTTCGTTCCGGGAATCAACGCTTCGATTCACTTGCTGTAAGGGCAAGTCAGGATCCAGGTTCCGCGAGATTGGGTGGAGACTTGGGTTGGTTTGCCAATGGTATGATGGTGGTAGAGTTCAATAACCTCTGTTTTATCACGGGCGAACAAGGTAAAATTTACAAAATTTCTACCCAGTTTGGCTGGCATATTGTTGAAATTACAGGCAAAAAGTTCATCACGAATGAAACCTCTGCCAAGGTAGCCGTTTTGAGTCGTCGCGTGGAACCTAGCAAAACCACCCAACAGGCTATCAAAGACAAGGCAGTTGCCATGATTCAACAAGCCAATAACATTAGCGACTTGGAAGGACTTGCGAAACAGCAAAATTTGCCGTTCCAAAATAACGTAACAGTAAAGGAAAACGACTTCAATATTGGGGCTTTAGGTGCAGTGGGCGACGACATTCGTTCCTTGGTTCGTTGGGCTTTTGACAAAAAAAATAACGAAGGCAGCGTCAGCAAAGAGGTGTTTTCATTCGGCGACGCAAAAGGCGGCTATTTCGACAGTAAGTATGTCGTCGCAGCGTTGAAGAGCATCCTTCCTAAAGGAGAATCCACGGTGGCTACGCTGAAGGGAATTCCGGATGCAGTAGATCGAGTCAAGGCCCTCAAGCGGTCGAAGATTATCCTAAGCAAGCTGCAAAACGTAACCGACCTTCCTGCTTTGGCAGCTCAATGGGATGGGCGTGTAGATACGCTCCGGAATGCTAATTTCATGCAGACCAACAGCGAACCACGCGTGACTGGCGTACTTTTCGCGACCGAAACAGGTCAGATAAGTCCGGTAATTGTTGGTAATTTAGGTGTTGTTGTGCTTAAGCCCTTAACGGATATTAGCCAACAACCTTTACCCGCTGACCTGACCCTCTTCCGTCGTCAGTTATCGTCACAGGCATCTACTGCTTTGCGCACGAGCCTGATGAAATCGCTCCAGCGTCAGTACGATGTACAAGACAATCGGAGCCGTTTTTGGTAGCAGGTAATGGTATTCATTTTTACCCAAAAAGCCTTCCGAGAAAACTCTCGGAAGGCTTTTTTGTGAAAAAAGTGCGCGACATGCTATTGTTCCAACATTACTAATCCCGTTACTTTTGCATCTCCCCAAACCCATCCCTCCTTCACTAAAGCTACGGCGGGTAAACCAATCACCACTCCACCAATCACCACTCCACCCCTCCTTCGCTAAGGCTTCGGCGGGTAAACAATCACCACACCATGATCCGCTCTCTACTCAAAATCGCAGCCTTGCTCATCGCAGGCATTTTGGTGTACAATTATTTTTTCGGTACCAACGAGGAACAGGAAAACTCGCGCAAAGTGTTCGGGCAAATTCGGGGCGTCGTGTCTTCTGTGGGAAAACTGGTTAGTTCGGAAAAGGATAAATTTGACGCAGGGAAATACGACGCAGCCTTGGACAAACTTGGCGGGGTGTACAAAGCTATCCGCACACAGGCGCGCCACGTGGATGAAAAAGTGATCAAACGGCTGGACGGGCTTGAAGACCGAAAAGTGGAGTTGGAGCAGGAACTCAGTGAAATTGAAGCGGAAGACAACCGAATATCGGCCGCACCCAAACCTAAAAAGAAAGATCCCAAATCAATGGAACAGGCCGCCGATCAATTGCGCAGGAAAGCCGAGCTGTTTCAAGAGCTGGAAAAACTGGTTCGAGATTCAGAATCCTTACTGCAAGACGCCGGTCAGGAAAAATAACATTTAGTTACAGGTAGCCAAACAGCTTGCATAATCAAAACCTTACGCGACGCACCGCGTTTCTCGTGCGCATACACCACATTCAAATAATCCGATGATAGAAATATTCGGCAGCGACTGGGAAAACTCGCTTGTTATTGTCCTTAATTTGATCCTCATTGAGAGCCTGCTATCTGTGGATAACGCGGCAGTAATTGCCACCATGGTCTTGGATCTTCCGCCCGAACAACGCCAACGAGCGCTGCGTTACGGAATCATTGGAGCCTATGTTTTTAGGGGTATTTGCCTGGTTTTTGCTGCCTGGCTGATTCAGATTTGGTGGCTTAAACCACTCGGTGGACTTTATTTGATCTATCTTGCAATAGATTATTTCCGCCGTAAAGCCACGCCGCAGACCGAAGACGACCTGCTGAACAAAAAAGAAACCTGGTATTATAAACTCACCGTTGGGCTTTTTGGTAGCTTTTGGGCTACCGTGATCGCAGTAGAAATGGTTGACCTGGCTTTTTCACTCGACAATGTATTTGCCGCAGTAGCGTTCACAGATAACATCTATTTGATCTGCACCGGGGTGTTCATTGGTATTTTGGCCATGCGTTTTGTGGCCCAATGGTTTGTTAAGCTTCTTGAACGATATCCGTTTCTCGAAACAAGCGCGTTTTTAGTGATTGGAGTATTGGGTTTGAAGCTCAGCTTTTCGGTCGTCAGTCATTTTTTCAAAGACGAAAATTGGGCGAAAGTTGCAGAAGGTGAGATGGTTGACCTCATGGTGAGTTTTATCACCGCCGGCTTCTTTTTTGTCCCAATTCTGACCTCTAAATTTCTCGGTTGGCCAAAGGCAAATTCTCTGGCTGACAAATAATCCAGCATTTCCACGGTTGTATCTGACGGCCTACGGAGATGGTTTCATTTCTGTAATTCCTACTATCTTGCAGTAAAAACGATATATCCCGTGCAAAAAATCTATTTTCCTTTATTGCTCGGTGCCTCGATCGCAGTATTTGCTATGTGGTTTATGGATCAACCGCAGCAAGCCGCAGCAGCAATCCATCAGTGGGAGGCCGCCAAAGAACCTTTCGGCAAAAAGAACACCTATCCGACCGATTATTTTATGCCGCCTGTGACGGGGGGCGTTCACCTCACCGGCACCTGTGGCGAACTTCGTCCAAATCATTTTCATGCAGGATTAGACATTGACGGCGTGGTCGGCGACCCGATTTATGCAGCCGCTGATGGGTTTGTGGAAACAATCCGGGTGCAGGCCAGTGGTTACGGCAATGTATTGTATGTTCGGCATACCAACGGGTACCTGACTTTGTATGCGCATTTAGACCGTTTTGCTGCTGATATTCAGTCGTTTGTAAAAAAGAGTCAGTACGAACGGGAGCGTTTTGAACTTGAATTGAAGCCGCCACCGGAAATGTTTAAGGTCAAAAAGGGCCAACAAATCGCGTACTTGGGCAACACCGGAAGTTCGGGTGGGCCACACCTCCATTTTGAAGTCAGAAATCCTTCGGGCAAAGCCATCAATCCATTGCTTTGTGGCATCCCAATCCTGGATACCCAAGCACCCGATCTTCGGGATATGAAGGTTTATTTCCTCAACGACCGCCGAGAAGAACTGGGAAGCAAGCCATTTCCCCTTAAAAAAGATAAAAAAGGAAATATCGGACTGGAAGGGGATACTGTGAAGATTGGCGGAAGTCTTGTTGGATTTGGGGTCAAAACCTACGACCACAGCAATACGCGCCCCAATGACAACGGGGTCTATTCCGTTGCACTTTTTACCGACGATAAACTCGCATTCCAATGGACCGCCGATGAGTTTGATTTCGACGACTCCCGGTACCTCAATGCACACATTGATTACTCCGCTCGTCAGCGATATGGGGCCTGGTTTCACCGCTGTTTTACCCTCCCTGGCGATTTTTTAGGCAATTACACGCGCACAGAAACCATGGGGGCCGTGCTACTTGACCCGGTCAAACCAACCAAAATTACCTTGAAAATCAGCGATGCCTCCGGGAACGTCCGCCAACTCAATTTTTGGGCGTTGCGCGATGATGCTGCTATGGAAACATTCATTTCTGACCCATTTCAGTTTGAATTGCCCTTCGATGCCGAAAGCCATGTGGAGATGGACGGCTTTTCCGCAACCCTTCCCAAAGGTGCCTTGTACGAAACGCTGCATTTGAATTACAAAATGAGTCCGCAAGTCAAGGATGCTTTTTCGCCGCTGTATCATTTTCACTCCGCAAAGACACCCGTACATAAATCCTACGATTTGAAGCTAAAAGCCAGCGATTTGCCAGCTTCTTTGCGGGCGAAAGCCGTCATTGCCAATAAAAACAGCGGCCTGCCGGATAATTGTGGTGGCAATTGGGATGGCGAATGGCTTAGCACCAAGGTCCGTACGTTCGGTAATTTTTGCGTGATGGCCGATACCCTTCCACCCCGCATTACGCCCGTGCTTTTTGCAGCCGATATGCGTCGCAAAAACACCATGGTGTTCCGAATCAACGACGATTTTGCCGTCAGTGGCACCGCCGAAAACCTGATCTACCGCGGTACAATTGATGGAAAATGGGTGCTTTTCCAATACGACAAAAAACGGAACCGGCTTGCCTACACGTTCGACGAGCGTGTTGAGAAAGGAGAACACACCCTGCGGCTGGTGGTGCGCGACGACCGGGGCAACGAGGGCGTTTTTGAAAAGAAATTCCTCCGTTAAGTTTACAATTCGAACCTTTTTCCCAGGACTTTTATTCAAAAAACCGAAATCGCGCTACCTTTGCGCGCGTTTAACCGTTTGGGCCTGTACCAAAGGCGGTTAAACGTCCAGATTTTGGCGAAGACTTGTATATTCCGTATTGTTAATAAGCGCGGGAATGAATGTTCAAAGCCACCTAACCAAGGGCCTGTTTGCCCAAATTTAAGGGCAAAAAGCCCCAAAATTCATCACCTATCATTCATAATTCATCATTCAAGAAAAATGGCAACGACGACTGATATCCGCAACGGCCTTTGCATCGAACACAACAATGACATCGTAAAAATCATTGATTTTTCGAAATTCCAAGTAGGGCGCGGTAGCGGCAAAGTGTGGGTCAAGCTCAAAAGCACCACTTCTGGAAGGGTTGTAGAACACACTTTCAACAGCGGAGCCACCATCACTGAAGTGCGGGTAGAACGCCGCAAATTCCAATACCTCTACCCTGAAGAAGGCGGCTACGCACTGATGAACCAAGAAACGTACGACCAAATTTCTATCCCGGAAGACATGGTGGACAATGGTAAATTCCTAAAAGAAGGCGACGTTGTGGACGTACTCTACCACGGCACCAAAGAAACCATCCTTTCCGTCGAATTACCACAAACCGTGACGCTGGAAATCACCTACTGCGAACCTGGTTTGCGCGGCGACACCGCCACCAACACCCTCAAGCCAGCGACAGTAGAAACCGGAGCCGAAGTACGGGTGCCCCTCTTCTGCGAACAAGGGGATTTGATCAAAATTGACACCACCACAGGTGCATACATGGAGCGGGTGAAGAAGTAAAACGGACTTCGGAACCTCAGCATTCAGGCAAACGCGAGCCACCTCGATTTGATCGGGGTGGCTCGTGTGGTTTTGGGTTGGAGGTGCCGCGTACCCCGGATTGCAATCCGGGGCTATTCATATTCAACTCTTTCAGGGTTGCGTGCCCTGCCCATTGTTGACCCCGGATGGCAATCCGGGGCTATTCATATTTAACCACTTCGTGGTTTTGATCTTGCATTTTGTTGCGAATTCAATTTTTTTTGATAAATTGCAATGGTTTTATCGCCTCTTGCAAGCCCGCAGGGCTTGAATTTGAATAGCCCCGGATACAATCCGGGGTATTGAGCGTGGGTTTTTAACAACCCTGAAGGGGTTGAATAAAACATGAAAATATACCCTATCGGTTCTTTTTCAAAAAAATATACTACTTTTACACCCGATAAGGTATACTCTATTTATGACATCTTTTGCAACATTTAGCAAGGAACGCCGCCGAACCTTGGGGCTGACTCAACTGGAATTGGCGCAAAAAGCCGGGGTAGGGCTTCGCTTCGTTCGCGAATTGGAACAAGGCAAACATACCCTGCGCTTGGACAAGGTAAATCAAGTGTTGGCTCTTTTCGGGCACGAAGCGGGTCCGGTGCCAAGTGCCCGGATTGAATAAAAACACTTACCCCACAAACCTTACCTCTTTCACCTCAAATTCTTCCAGCCCTTCCCCCGTTTCCACGCGCAGCAATCCCCGTTCCGTGACTCCGAGAATCGTCCCTTCGAATTCCTGAGCACCCGCACTGCGCACAAAGCGCGAAAGTTTACCGCGGCGCCAAAGATTTTCCTCGTATTCAGCTTTTATTTCCGCTCGGTTTCCCGCTTTTAATTGCAGATACCGCCGTTCCAGGCATTCAAACAAACGATCCGCAACGGCATCCAAATCAAATTCCTGACCAAAGACCCTGCGCAACGAGGTAGCATTGGGTAAATCCACCGAAAACTCCAACTGGTTCACATTCAAGCCAATACCAACGATGGAGCTTTGTAGCTGCGAACCGGAAAGTGAATTTTGGATCAGAATCCCGGCGGTTTTTTGGTCGTTGAGATAGAGGTCGTTGGGCCACTTGATTGAATGAGCATTTACGATGGACGATGGACGATTTAAGATTGACTCGAGTAGATCATTGAGCCCCAACGCCACCGCCATACTCAAATAAAATTGCGCCTGCACTTCAAGCCAGGTTGGATATAAAATGATGCTTAACAAAAGGTTCTCTTCTGGCGCGCTCTGCCAAAGACTGCCAAGTTGCCCTCTCCCGGCTGTCTGATTGGCAGCCCGGACCACCGTTCCCTCAGGCGGCTTGGTTTTTGCAGCCCCTCCCAACCCCCCCAGATGGGGAGAAGCAATCGTTGGTGCAACCAAATTGGCAGCCCAATCGTTCGTAGAGGGCAGTACATCAAAACGGTGGTAAACCTTTCCTACAAAGAGTGTGTTTGACATGGCGATTGGTATTGCTTAAGTAGCGAGACCGAATGAATGGTTGCAACAACTTAGACCATTACAAAACATAAACTCAAGCCGCTTTTACCCAAAAAACGATACCTTTGAACTTGAATTTCAAGACTGTTAGACATCACTATCGAGTACTGAAACTTATCAAGGTGTTTTTTGAAGACACAAATGTCTAAAATCAAACACCGTCTAAACACAAAATTATCTCTACAAACTTGCTCAGCATTCCCAAACAGCGGACAAAGCAGCCGCAACTCGAACAACTCAACCACCTCATCGTCGAGGGTATCCGCGACAAAAAAGGTAAACGAATCGTGCAACTTGACTTGCGGAAACTCGGCGATGCACCCGCAGATTTTTTCATCATCTGTGAGGGCGATTCTAATACCCACATCAAGGCCATCACGGATAGTATCCACAAAAGAGTAAAGGAGGAGCTTCAAACCGCTCCGTCGCATACCGAAGGGTCGAGCAATTCCAAATGGATATTGATGGACTACTTCAATACCGTGGTACACGTTTTTCACCCCGAAACCCGCGATTTCTATGAACTTGAACAACTTTGGAGCGATGCCAAAGTAACTGAGTTCGGCGAGGTGTAATTTCAGACAAGACATTCGCGAAATGAATTTCGCGCCACACAATCATGGAAGACAACAAGAAAAAAGACGAATCGCCAGAACAACGTCGCCCAGACGAAAACGGTGAAGGTGGTGGTATGCCCCGCTTCAACTTCATGTGGGTGTTCATTCTCATTGGATTGGGGCTTTTGGCTTTGCAATTCACCAAATTCTCAGGCAAACCCAACAATGCCAGTTGGACCGATATGGAAAAATGGGCCAAAAAAGGCCATATCGAACGTTTCATTGTCGTGAATGCCAAGGAAGCGTACGTCTATATCAAGACGGACTCTTTGCTTGCCGAGGAGCACGCTACCTCCGTAAAAGTGCCCAAAAAATCGCTCTTCAATACCGACCAGCCGCACTACGTGATGAGCATTGGCAGCATTGAAGTCGCGTCCTCCAAGATTGATAAGATCAACGAGCAAATCATCAAGGAGAAAAAACAACAACCCATCGAAATGAAGATTGAAGACCGCATCAATTGGAGTGCGGTCATGGTCAATTTTGGCCTGCCTATCCTCATTTTCATCGGTCTTTGGATTTTTATCCTTCGACGAATGGGCGGTGGTCCCGGAGGTCCCGGCGGACAGCTGTTCAACATCGGCAAATCAAAAGCTACGCTGTTTGACAGTAATTCCAAAGTGAACATCACCTTCGCCGATGTGGCAGGGTTGGATGAAGCCAAGGAAGAGGTAATGGAAGTGGTGGATTTTTTGAAAAATCCCAAAAAATATACGGTTTTGGGCGGTAAAATACCCAAAGGGGTGCTGCTCGTCGGTCCTCCCGGCACGGGTAAAACACTGTTGGCGAAAGCCGTAGCAGGGGAGGCCAACGCGCCGTTCTTCTCCATTTCCGGGTCGGATTTTGTGGAAATGTTCG
>CAZKBH010000013.1:36002-77073 GCA_964550795.1 uncultured Saprospiraceae bacterium | reverse complement strand
CGGCGTCGGTGCAAGCCGCGTTCGCGACCTGTTCCGCCAGGCCCGTGAAAAAGCCCCCTGCATCATTTTTATTGATGAAATTGATGCGATTGGTCGTGCCCGTGGGCGCGGTGCCGTGCAGGGCGGAAACGACGAACGGGAGAACACCCTCAACCAACTCCTCGTGGAAATGGACGGTTTCCCAACCGACAAAGGGGTAATTCTCATGGCGGCGACCAACCGTCCGGACATCCTCGATATGGCCTTGATGCGCCCAGGTCGTTTTGACCGCCAAATCGGCATCGGAAGACCCGACTTGAAAGGTCGGGCGCAAATTTTCGAGGTGCACATGAAGAACATCAAGGTGTCGCCAGAAGTAACCGCTTCGACCCTTTCTGAAATGACCCCGGGTTTTGTGGGGGCAGATATTGCCAATGTTTGCAACGAAGCCGCGCTCATTGCTGCCCGTCGTGAAAAAACGGCGGTGGACCTCGACGATTTCAACTACGCCCTCGATAAAGTAATCGGCGGTTTGGAGAAAAAGAACAAGATCATCAGCCCGGAAGAGAAACAAATCATTGCGTACCACGAGGCGGGTCACGCCATTTGTGGCTGGTTCCTGGAGCATGCCCACCCCTTGGTGAAAGTGACCATCGTACCCCGCGGTTTGGCGGCATTGGGCTACGCGCAGTACCTGCCGAAGGAACAGTACATTACCCGGAAGGAAAAACTCCTGGATGATATGTGCATGACCCTGGGTGGCCGCGCTGCGGAGTCTGTGGTGTTCGACAAGATCAGCACGGGTGCCCAAAGTGATTTGGAGCACGTTACGAAGATGTCGTATGAGATGATCGTGAATTACGGGCTGAGTGAGAAGGTTGGCAACGTGTCGTACTACTCTATGTTGAACGACAGTTTCAATCGTCCGTTCTCCGAGCAAACGGCGTATATCATTGATACGGAGGTGAAAGACATGATTGAGACGGAGTACAAACGCGCTAAAAAACTGCTCAAGGACAAACGCAAAGAGCTGGATGCGCTGGCCAAGGCATTACTTGAAAAAGAGGTGCTGCACCGCGCCGATCTGGAAAACATCATTGGCAAACGCCCGTTCGTGGATTCCACGCCCGGCGAAAGCGGTCATGTGCCAGAAATTGGTACCCCGGCCTCAGATGCGGAAGCGTAAAGGCTTGATTTTCAAGGATATAAAAAAGGGGCGGCTTGAAAAAGTTGTCCCTTTTTGTTTGGGGGTTTGGGAGGTGACACCTCCAAAAAATGGTGGTATGGCCTTCAGGCCGTCGGGATAAAGGGCGTTTACGCCCCTTTTAAATGTTTCTGCGCCATAAATGGCGCCCTTCCCGACGGCCTGAAGGCCATACCACCGATGTGCTGCACCTTCTCTACAAATATTTTCGCCGCGCGGTGGCTTCGGAGGTTTCCCTTGCAAAATTTACAAGACGAATAAACACGTTATAAAAATTTATCCTTGAAACAGGTTGTTATGCTCCTCTTCTCAAAATCTGCAGGGGCAAACTGTTTTGCCAAAAGTGAAAAAATAGATTTGATCCGAGTTGCTCCATGCGCTGATGAATGAGCCATGGGACCAGAAATTGCCTTAAACTCCTGATTACCATGGCTCATATTTCATTGATATTTAGCGGATTAGGTACAAAAAATTGGTCTTTCTCTTCACCTTATTTTCATCCAACATTCCATCCCATTCTTTTCTGTTAATGAACACCGCCTTAATTACCTTCCAAACAAATACTCCACTCGGCAACGGACTGCCGTTTAATGTGCCATCCCAGCTCTCAACAGGATGCCCATTCACGTCTAGCAAGGTGGATTCCCATATCAGCTGACCCGTGCGCGCAAACACTGCAATATGGTACTCCGCTAAATTATACCCCTTAGGTAGGAATATTTGCATTTCCGGATGATCGCTGTTGGCAGGCTCCAAAATATTGGGGATGAACAAATCGCCATCCACATCAATGGACAAGGGGGCTGTAATGGTGTCTGAACAGCCAAATGCATTTGTTACCCAATGCGTGATTAACCTATCTGCTGTAGAAAAGTACCGATACTTAGGATTTTTTTCTTCTGAATCCACCGTATCCATTATTTCACCAAAATTCCAACCAAAGAGAATGGCATCCGAGGAAGATTTATCCCTAAATCGGAAAGTTACAGGCCATTCGTTCGGGAGCGGGACAAATTCAAAACCGGCCACGGGTGTTGGGAAAACGCGTATGTAAGCGTTTCGCGTGAGGCTTGCGGTACAGCCGCTTCCGTTTCCAACAGTCAGCGTAACGGTGTACTCACCTGGGTCGGTAAAAAGATAGGAAGGGTTCAATGGATCTAAGGTTACAACCTGGCCGTCAATTTGCCATTCCACAAAGTCTGCATGTTCAGACAGATTGTCAAATTGTATCAACAAATCCTCGCAACCCGATGAGTCGCCAACGGCCTCAAACGATGCCACTGGCTGATCGTAAGCAGTGTAAGTCAAGGTTGTTGAGTCGACGCAGCCAAACTGGTTGCGCACTAGCTGCTGGATAACATAATCGCCCTCAGCAGTGATGGTTACACATGGGTTAGCTATGGGGGGAATGGGGCCAATATTTGGCACAAATGTCCAGGTGTATATCAAATTCCCTACCGCAATGTTGGTCAGGCAAAGCGTTTGTGGAATACCACAAGTCAAAGTTGGCGCAAGCGTAAAACCAGCGATCGGCACTGGGTTGGCCTGAACGGTCGCCAAGGTGCTTGTCCGGCTGCAACCAAATGCGTCTGTAGCGGTAATGGTAATGGTGTAGGTACCTGGATTGTTGTAAGTATGACTCCCAGGATTAGGAGTGGTTACGGTACTGGATCCATCACCAAAATCCCAAACATAGGTCACGCCCGCTACGGGCTGATTGGAAAACGTAGCAACGACGGGCACACAGCCAGTGGTATTGCTGGCTGTAGCGGTAATGCTTGGCAATGCCTGTACCTGGAATGTATGAGCTTCTGAATCTACTCCACAAACATTTGTAACAACAAAGTTAACCGTGTAGTTTCCGGGAACATTATAGGGTATTGGGCCGGGGTTAAGTACAGTAGAGGATTGGATTCCTGAACTGCCAGGAAAGGACCACAGATAAGAAGTGATGGGCGAATTGCAACTGAGCACATCTGCCATTGGGTTCAGGATGTATGGTTCGCACACGACTGGGTCAGTGGTGGCAAACGAGGTGATTTGCGGGGCCTCTCCCACAGTCACTGTGGCCGTGGTGCTTGAAGTGCCGCATTCGTTGTCAACGTTCAGCACCAAACGGTACACGCCCGACTGCCCGAAGTTGATCACCGGGTTCAAGGAAGTGTCGCTGCTCCCCGGCTCAAAATTCCATATCCCTGGGCCGCTGTCGCACTCGGACGTGTCGAAAAGGACCTGCCAGTTGTACGTCGTGATTCCGCAGGTGTTCTGGGTGTTGGAGGTGTTGTTGGTGGTCACCTGCAAAGTCGGAGACATAGACGAAATACAGTTGGACGATTGGCTGATGTCAAACTGCGCGATGGGCTGCGGCTGCACGCAAATACTGGTAAAGGCCGAGTCGATGCACCCGTTTATGTCCGTGAAAACATATCGGATCGTATAAGTGCCCGTATCGCTCGTCAGGAAAAAGCTTGGATTTGACGTGGTTGTATCGAACACCGGGCCAGCGGGATCACTCGTCCATACCCCTACGCCAAGCTGACTGACCGTAGCCGAAAGCGGCAGTTGAACGCCCGCGCAGGCCGTATCCGGCGGTGCAATGGCCAGAACGGGCAGTGGGTTAACGATCACCAAAGCAGAATCGGAGTTGGTGCAGGTAAGCGCATCGGTCACCGTGACGGTGTAATACTGCGTCAAAACAGCAGTCACCGTACCAGGCGTTACCGTCACCAGCGGACCAACCGTAGTGTCCAGAAGGTTATCTGGCGACCATTGGAAAGTATAGCCCACTTGGCCGTTAATGACCTGTATGATGCCGGACTGTCCCGAGCAGATGCCCACCGTGTCAGTTTGGAAAATGATGGGCGGTGCGGGGTTGACCACAACTACTATGGTGGCTGAGGCCGAACATGCAGGCACTGTGGACAGATCCCGGACAGTCACGGTGTAAAGCCCGGCGTTTGCTGGCGTGGCGTTGGGGATGATGAGAAATGAGTCTGTCACACAGGTGTCCAGACCATTCGGCCCCATCCAGCAGTATTCAAAGTTAGGGCCGGTGGGGCTGCTTACCGTGAATACCAAGCTGTCTCGCTCGCACAATGGGCCGTTGTAAGTAACCACCGGAACCGGCGGCAGCGGGTGGATGGTGAAGTCGGTTGAAACGGTATCCGATCCACAAACGTTGGTGGCGACCATTGTAACCGTGTGCAGTCCATCTATTCCCTCGCCAATACCAGGCGGGTTGAGGAACAATGTGTTGTCCAGGAACCAAGTAATGGTCAGCCCCGGCGCGTTGCAGGATAGTGCCTGCCCCGTGGGTATTAGGAACAGCGTGTCGCAGGCGTTGCCGATAGAGTCAATGGCCAGCCCTTGTGGGGCTTCTCCCACGGTCACAGTGGACGTGTCGCTGGAGCTTCCGCATTCGTTGGTTACGGTTAGCACGAGGAGGTACACGCCCGACTGCTCAAAGTTGATCACCGGGTTCAAGGAAGTGTCGCTGCTCCCCATTTCAAAGTTCCATATCCCCGTGCCGTTGTGGCACTCGGCCCCATCAAAAAGCACCTGCCAGTTGTACGTCGTGATTCCGCATGTGTTCTGGCTGTTGGAGGTGTTGTTGGTGGTCACCTGCAAAGTCGGAGACATAGACGAAATACAGTTGGACGATTGGCTGATGTCAAACTGCGCGATGGGCTGCGGCTGCACGCAAATACTGGTAAAGGCCGAGTCGATGCACCCGTTTATGTCCGTGAAAACATATCGGATCGTATAAGTGCCCGTATCGCTCGTCAGGAAAAAGCTTGGATTTGACGTGGTTGTATCGAACACCGGGCCAGCGGGATCACTCGTCCATACCCCTACGCCAAGCTGACTGACCGTAGCCGAAAGCGGCAGTTGAACGCCCGCGCAGGCCGTATCCGGCGGTGCAATGGCCAGAACGGGCAGTGGGTTAACGATCACCAAAGCAGAATCGGAGTTGGTGCAGGTAAGCGCATCGGTCACCGTGACGGTGTAATACTGCGTCAAAACAGCAGTCACCGTACCAGGCGTTACCGTCACCAGCGGACCAACCGTAGTGTCCAGAAGGTTATCTGGCGACCATTGGAAAGTATAGCCCACTTGGCCGTTAATGACCTGTATGATGCCGGACTGTCCCGAGCAGATGCCCACCGTGTCAGTTTGGAAAATGATGGGCGGTGCGGGGTTGACCACAACTACTATGGTGGCTGAGGCCGAACATGCAGGCACTGTGGACAGATCCCGGACAGTCACGGTGTAAAGCCCGGCGTTTGCTGGCGTGGCGTTGGGGATGATGAGAAATGAGTCTGTCACACAGGTGTCCAGACCATTCGGCCCCATCCAGCAGTATTCAAAGTTAGGGCCGGTGGGGCTGCTTACCGTGAATACCAAGCTGTCTCGCTCGCACAATGGGCCGTTGTAAGTAACCACCGGAACCGGCGGCAGCGGGTGGATGGTGAAGTCGGTTGAAACGGTATCCGATCCACAAACGTTGGTGGCGACCATTGTAACCGTGTGCAGTCCATCTATTCCCTCGCCAATACCAGGCGGGTTGAGGAACAATGTGTTGTCCAGGAACCAAGTAATGGTCAGCCCCGGCGCGTTGCAGGATAGTGCCTGCCCCGTGGGTATTAGGAACAGCGTGTCGCAGGCGTTGCCGATAGAGTCAATGGCCAGCCCTTGTGGGGCTTCTCCCACGGTCACAGTGGACGTGTCGCTGGAGCTTCCGCATTCGTTGGTTACGGTTAGCACGAGGAGGTACACGCCCGACTGCTCAAAGTTGATCACCGGGTTCAAGGAAGTGTCGCTGCTCCCCATTTCAAAGTTCCATATCCCCGTGCCGTTGTGGCACTCGGCCCCATCAAAAAGCACCTGCCAGTTGTAGGTCGTGGTCCCGCATGTGTTCTGGCTGTTGGAGCTATTGTTGGTGCTCACCTGTAAAGATGGGGACAAAGATGAGATACAGCCGCTTAAAGTGCTTGCCGTGAATTGGGCAATGGGTTGCGGCTGTACGCACACATTGGTGAAGGTCGAATCGCTGCACCCGTTTGTGTCAATGAAAACATATTTGACCAAATAAGTACCCGGTGTGCCTGTGAACGTGGTCGGGTTTGATGTAGGCGTGAAAAACACAGGGCCGATAGGATCGCTTGTCCATAACCATGTGCCAGTCTGGTTGTTTGTATCGAATAGGGGAAGTGGTTGCCCCGCACAGGCCGTGCCTGGAGGAGAGATAGCCACAATGGGCAGTGGATTAAAAATGACGGTGGCAACGGCAGTGTCAAAGCAATTATTCGACATTTCAGTTACAGTAACGGTGTAATTCAGCACGGTTTGAATGATGACCACCGTATCGTTCACGATCACTACTGGGCCAGCAGTGGTGTCCAGCAGGGTACCTGGCGACCATTGGTACGTGTAGCCCGGTTGGCCGTTTATAACCTGTATAGTGCCTGACTCCCCCGAGCAGAGTCGGATGGTATCCAGTTGAAGATTAAAGGGTGGGGCATCATACACCAGCGCACTGGTATTGACCATCAGCGAGCAGCGCAAGGTAGAGGAGGGGTCGGTAATGGTCAGCTGATACAGGCCCGTACAAGATGGCTCGGCAGGGCAGATCAGAACATTCGCAGTGTTAACAGTGCCTGGTGGGTCGCAGGGGGTTTCCCAAATATACTCGAAAATGGGGCTAGGATTTTGTACAGTGATAGTTAAACATTGACCCTGACAGACCGGCGTGTTGGATGTGATTTGTGGCGGAGCGGGGATGGGGTGAATTGTGAAAGTATCCGACGATGTTGAGTTACCACATCCCCCGATTGCAGTCAGGCGGATAATGTATGTGCCCGGAATATTGTAATCGAGTGCGCCAGGAATTTCATTGACCATCAAGGTATCAAAAATGGAAGTAATTGGGTTTTGAATAATCCACTGAAAATTTGGTGGCATTCCATTGCAAGAATTGGTGCTCTCTACCGTGGGGGTAACCATCAAACTGCCACAGGCGTCGTCAATGGGCACGATGGAAGCAAACGGGGTGCCACCGAAGGTCACTTCCCGGGTGGTTGTATCTATCCCGCAGTCGTTTTCTACGATTAGTCGTATCAAATAGCGCCCGGACAGGTCAAACCGAATTGTCGGATTGGTAGAATTTGCATTGGTGTTGTTTATAAATGTATAACCTCCGACTGTATCGCATTCAGCCTCTATAAATTCTACCTCCCAGGTGTAGGTTGCTGGCCGACAGTTTCCAAGGGTGTTGGAGGAGTTATTGAATGTGATGGTGCTATTGGAGGGGGCGCAAGATGGTTGGGACTGGTTGAAATTAAAGTTTGCAATGGGTTGAGGGAGGATGCAGATGGTTTTAGTGATGGTGTCATAAGGGCAAGGCGAACCAATTACCGAAGGGAGGGGGCGTCGAACCATTGAAACATCGTATAGTCCCGGCACACTGAAATTGAAGCAGATTTCATCAGTTCCTACAATTGCACTGTTTAAGTCCCCTAAAATTCCTTTTGTAACAGTAAAACCAGTATTCGGTGAAACCCTCCAAAATGAATACATCTCAGTACTGCAATCATTCGAAGATGTCCAATAATAGCTTGTGTCTGATGCATTAATTAAGCATACCGAATCGCCTATACAAGCTTGACTAGGCATATCATAATCTGAATTTCCAATTTTAGATATATTAGGTAAGTATGGTTGAGAGGATTCGCCACAACCATTGGAGGCGGTCATCAACACTCTAAAGCTACCTGGTATATCCATTATTTCACACTCTGGCTCACATGAACCACGTGTGAATGTGTAAACCAACGGTGTGAAAGGATTGGTGTGAGGTATAACTACAGTTTCGGTTGGTAAACACTCTGTTTCAATCTCATACGTATAAATAGTTCCGGGAGGGTTAAAATTTATAACAGGATCGGTATAGGCAAACTCAACGGTTACTGGAGCACAGAGATCCACACTTTGGCTTGGGCCGAAGCCAACTACAGGAACCCGACCATGAAAAAAAGGATAATGCGCAGTATCAGCGCAACCATTTTCATTAACTGCAATCAATACAATGTTGTATAATCCCAATCCCATGTAAACATGATTGGTTGTTCCAAATGGACTTGGCATACTAATGAGAGATCCGTCTCCCCAATTTATAATATATTGGGTTGTGGGCGATGTGTTTGTTGAAGTATTCTCTACATTCAGATCATAATCCGGGTTAAAGTTAGAGCCATTACAGTGGAGAAAATTCTCTTTTAGCGTAAATCCAATCCCCAAACTCATCATTGAGGCAATAGGCAGTCCGCCCGCTGGAATGATAACCGACACTGTTGCCGTATGTTCATCAATGCAATTTGCGCTCCCGACAGTATCAACCACTGTTAACAAAACAGTATACTGTGTATTGTTTTGAGTGAGGTATATATGAGCGGGACTGATCTCATTCGAACTACTCCCATCGCCGAAATTCCAGGTGTAGCTGGCGCTCGGAATTATAAACGTTGGCGTAAAAGTCACCGAGTTGCAAGTTACATTACTTGTGAAATTCGCTAAAGAATCGCAGGGCGGCTTCACGGTGATGGTCTTTTTTATAGTCTCCCCAGGGCATGCACCCGCAGGCCTTATCTGAGAAACCATGTAAGTACCGGCTTGGGTAAACCGAATGCAAGGATTGCTGCTGCCGGGGGTGTTGACATTCCCGAGGGTGCCGCTGACGATGTTGAAATTGGGCGGCATGATTTCCCAGTATTTGGCATTGCCGCACATCTGTGTGGTAGGATTCCATGCGTATCCAGGGCTTGAGGTGTCTGCAAGACAAACCTGATCGCCAGCAAAGGCCACCGTGGGGGCCGTAAAACCGAGCGTACCCTCAGAAGCAATGCGCACTTCCAGCGTATCGCGCGTCGTGCCACAGGAATTGGTGGCTACCATAATCACTCGAAAGCTTCCGGGAGATGCCCCGGGCACCGTGCAAAGTGGATCGCAGGAACTGCGCAAGAAAGTGTAAGTAAACGGCGTAAAAGGAGAAGTATGCGGAATAATCGTGGTATCCGGCAATTCGCAGCCAGTCTGTACGATGTAGGTGTAGCTGGTGCCTGGGCCGTTGCCTGTAACCACACTTGGCGGATAGGCAAAAGTGATGGCAGCCGGGGCACAAAGATCGGGGTTGGCGGGCAAAGCGATACTGGACGTAGGCACACCACCATTGGCCGGTATGGTCACCATCACCATGATGGTGGTATCGTCCATGCAGGCACCGGAAACGACGCTCAGATTCACACTGAAGATGTAAGTACCGGGTGCATTTGCACCTGGGTAGAGGTGTGTGGGCGTCGCAGCCGTTGAGGTACCGCCGTCGCCAAAGGTCCAGGAATAACTGACCGTTGGGCTTACATAATTGGGCGTAAAGGTCATAGAATTACACTGGGCGCTCCAAGTAAAATAAGCCAGCGAGTCGCAGGCTGGGGCTTGGGCATGCACCGAAGAGCTGGACAACGCGAGGCAGAAGAAAAAAGGGGCGGAGATGTAAAGGAAGTATTTCATGGTGTGATTTTGTAAGAAGGGATAAGCGGCGTGAAAGAATTGCCTGCTTAAAAAACGATCAGTTTTTTGACCGTATAGCGGTTTCCGTTCAAGTGGATACGCAGAAGATATTGGCCAGGTTCGAGCCTGGTATTTTCAAGAAAATACGGGCGTTGTGAAAAAGAATGTGCTGAAAGCCATTGCCCCAACATGTTATACACGTCCACAGACAAGACCTCCATCGAAGGATCGGTCAGGAGGGAGCATGTGCCTGTTGTTGGGTTTGGGACTATTTGTATTTGACTGTCCGTCGCTTCCTCACTCGCTGATACGGTGCTGACGGAAATGGTTCGCATGAAAAGGTTGCTGTCTGCAGCACAACAAGTCAGCGAATCTGTGCGGGAAGCATTCAATGACACGGTGTATAGGCCTGTCTGTTGGAAACGGATACAGACCGTTTCCGAACCTTGTGGCGACGACAAACTGCCCGATTCTACCGTAAAGCCGCTTGAGGGGGACAGGCTCCATTGCAGTTGTACATCGGATGAGCATTCCTGGTTTAAAGTATCCCAATAGTACGCACTGGAAGTATTGGAAAGACAAACAGTATCACCGACTGAAGCCACATCAGGCGCCTCAAAACCTGTGGTCAGAGCGGATGATATTCGGATCGGAACGTTCGCTAGATTCACCCCGCACGCATTGACGGCGGTCACTGTAATAATAAAAGCGCCAAAGCTATTGGGCAGAGCACAGTCTGGCTCGCAAGAACCTCGGTTGAACAAATAGGTAAATGGAATCAAAGGGTTGGCGTGGGGTATGGTATCGGAAAAGAGTGGTTCGCAACCCGTTTCCACCGTGTAAATATAATTGGTGCCTGGCGGGTTATTCTCAAGGAATGGGGGCGATGCGAAGCTGACTTCTACTGGCGGACAACACAGATTGGCACTTGCGGGAATTCCAATCCCGACCCCTGGTTCCCTCCCATTAAAAAAAGCATACTGTGCCGAGTCCACACAGCCAGCAGGGCTTTCGGCCAGTAAAACGATGTGGTATAAGCCCATGTCGGTATATTGGTGGCTGGCGGTAACAAATGGCATCGGCATGGATGCTGGGGTGTTATCCCCCCAATCAATATGATACGAGGTGTTGGCTGGTACGTTTTGAGAAGTGTTCTGCACCGTCAGATTCAAATTTGGATTTTGAAGGGATGCATTGCAGTGCAAAAAGTCCCCCTTCAATACAGGCCCAACCCCTAAGCTCATCATGGCGGCAACTGGCAGTTCTCCTGCTACCAAAGAGACCGTTACTGCTACGGTATCTGCGTCCGTACAGTTCCCCGAAACCACCCTTAGGATTGCGGTGTACTGGGCATCATTTTGGGTAAAATAGATATGGGTGGGGGTGGCTTCGCTGGATGTACTGCCATCGCCAAAATTCCAGGTGTAGAGGGCGCTTGGGTCTATGAATGTTGGCGTAAACGTTACCGAGTTACACTGGGCGTTCCAGGTAAAATAGGCCAGCGAGTCGCAGGTCTGGGCCTTGGCTTTAGATGATGTGCCGGATAGCACTATGCACACGAATAGCGGGACAGAGATGGAGGGGAAGTGGTTCATGGTGAATGTTTTGGCTAAAAAGGGTTTAGTGTGTAATCGGACAGCGTTTGTAATTGTACTTTTTCTCCTCAAGGCAACTGGATTTTTTGCCGCCATCAAAAAACATGCGAATTGAAAACTCTAAGGCGCCCTGTGTGGTTTGTTGGCCTATGCCTGATGCACTTAGATCATACGTGGCGCCAAGTATAAATCGGCGCTCGAGCGTTTCATTTTTACCCAAGTCAATAACAGATTGAATGTCAATTCCAAGCATAATTATGTAGTGATTTACATTTTGGGTATTGGAATTGGTAATAGTTGCTTGGGGCCAGCTTCTTTTGTTACTCTGGTAGAAGAAACCGGTGTACATTTTATCGGTTTGCAAGTAAAGCCCTCCTGAGAAAAGCCCTAGGTCGAACCCCGACTGGAAATCTGCACGGAACTGAGGAGACAGGAAGACGTTGTCAAATATCTCCCGTGTTGCCCCCAAGTGCCCTGTATAGCGGCGCGGGAGGCGATCGGCCGCTGGCGCATCCCGCAGAGCCTGGTTGGGTTCTAAGACATTGGATATGCTAAAACCAGTGGAGAAAGTGAATTTTTTATTGCCCATATTGATCATCACGCCTGTATTCAAATTGGGGTACAATTTGCTGCTCAGATTGAGCATACTGGGGTCGCTGATAAGCCCATATACAGGGTTCAACTGATTGGAGTAAATTAACCAGTCATCGTCAATTCGACGCTGCATCATGCTCAATTGTGTGCCGATTCGAATGTCTAGGTAATCGAGTGTTCTTCGATAGCCTTTGAATTTCAATCGCCTTGCCGCGCTAAAAGCAAGTCCGCCCCCTTGACTCACCAAAGGTGCCTTCCCGGCGTCGTCGCGAAACAAGGAGCCAGCCAATCCAAGGCTAAAATGATCTAGGCCTTCAAAACAACGAAGTCGAAAATCTCCCGTTACGTTCATAGTCCGATACGAGGTGGGAGAAGCTCCGGCATCTCCATCTGGGATACCGGGCCACTGATTTCGGAAGTTTATAAGCACAGTCTTACCCGGGTCGAAACCAGCGTATGCCGGGTTCAAATAAATCCGGTTAGCATAAAACTGTGAAAAGTGTGGGTCTTGGGCTAAAAGATTGAAAGAAAACAGGAGCGAAAAGATGCCAAAAAGGAGGGTAGCGTTTTTCTTCATGAGTAGAGTTACATTTAGTAATAGACAATCGCAAGGAACTAGACAAAAACGTGTTGACTTGCTTCGAAGCAAATCCCACCAATGTTAGGTAGCAGAAACAGTCTTGATTAAATTTGGAAACAGAAAGTATGGGAAGGGTAAGTTAGGGGCAACAAATCGGGGTGAGATATAATTGGATCAAATAACGTTACTGCTACACATGTATCAGAAGGTAAATGAATGAAAAGGGTTTTTGAGAGTACCAAACACATCTTTGCATACACTAAAGGGTAATTTGCCCCAATCGTACCAGCAGCTGATCTCGCTTGGTTGGTGATACGGGTACTTCAAATTCATCACACATTTGAATGATTCCTCCACCTTGACGCCGATACCGCAGCACATACTGCAAATTGACAATGTGCGATTTATGAGCACGAAAAAATTGGGTTTCGGGCAACAAACGCTCGAAGTGTGCCAGATTTTTGGAAATCGTGATGGGGCGGCGATTATGGAGTGTAAACGTGCTATAATTTTTAAAGCCATTAATCCGAACCACTTCTGCCGCTGGAACAAATTCGATTTCGTGCTGTGTAGGCAGCATCAAATAACTAGGTAAGACCCTGTGACTGGCCGTTTCCTGCATAACTAGTATTTCAGGAAACTTCTCTGATAGCATTTTTTGAATTGAAGCAAAGAGCGCACTGTCAACAGTGCTAACGAATACGGAAGCCATTGTTTTTTAGAGTTAGAATGTTTAATTCGCAAATGTTAATGATTTGGGCCCGCAAGGGTATATCACTGCGCCGTTATTACTTTCACCAAAAAATATCTTTTCTCTTAAAAATTTTAATTAAGTTAAACTTATTTTATTGTATAAATTATTTTAAAACAATGAATTAGTTTCGTATATACCTTGTTATGACCTCTACCCAAAACGTACTAAAACGTGCATTAAATTTTAACCTTATAGGTCTCCTTCAGCAAAATTCCCAAGACCCTCATCCATATTGCAAAAATTTATCCTTGAAAATTCGGAATACCACTCCGAATTTTCAAGGATAAACTATCTTTGCCCCGAAATTATGTCAACCGCAAACATTCCCCGTTCAAAAGACGAAGATGGCATCCAGGCTTTGATGCGCCTGTTTCCAGTTACTGCCATACTCGGTCCGCGTCAAGCAGGCAAAACCACGCTTGCCCGCCGCTTTAAGCCCGACCATATCTTTGATCTGGAAAATCCGCGCGACCTGGCCATGCTGGAGCAACCTCAATTGGCGCTTGAATCGCTGAAAGGCTTGATTATGATTGACGAAGTACAGCGAAAGCCCGATTTATTTCCGCTCATCCGTTATCTGGTAGATCAGAACCCACAACAGCGTTTTCTGCTCCTTGGCAGTGCCTCATCGAATCTGCGGCAACAAAGCGGCGAATCTTTGGCCGGGCGTATTGGTTACTATTACCTCACGGGTTTAAATCTTTCGGAAACGGGTACTGATAAAATGGATCAACTCTGGCTTCGAGGCGGTTTTCCGCGATCTTTTTTGGCTGAGGACGACCAGCAGAGCCTGTTGTGGCGAAATAATTTTATCGCTACTTTTTTGGAAAAAGACCTTGCCTTGTTGGGTATCACGGTGCCAGCCTCGGTGATGTATCGTTTTTGGCTGATGCTGAGCCACTACCATGGGCAGACCCTGAACTATAGCGAAATGGCCCGCTCGTTCGGAATCAGCGACAAAACGGTGCGGCAATACCTGTCCGTGTTGGAAGACACCTTTATGGTGCGTCTGCTCACGCCCTGGCATGCCAATCTGGGCAAAAGATTGGTCAAAACGCCTAAATTGTATCTGCGCGATGCAGGCATTTTTCACGCAATTCAATCCATCCCAGACATGGCCGCTTTGCGCACGAACCCCAAACTGGGTGCATCCTGGGAGGGTTTTGTCATAGAGGAATTAGTGTCCTTCCTTGCAAAACGGGACAGTGAAGTGTTCTTTTATGCCGCGCACAGTGGCGTAGAATTGGATTTATATTGGCAGGAAAATGGCCGTAACATGGGTGCGGAGATTAAGTATCTGGACGCTCCCCGAATCACAAAGTCCATGCGACAAGCCATTGAGGACCTTAACCTGGATCATTTGTGGGTGCTGTATCCGGGCAACCAATCCTATTCCCTTGACTCCAACATTACAGCCATTCCGCTCGCTGAAATGGGGCGCATTCGACCATAACCCTACCCCCAGCGCTTCACCTGATGCGGGTACCGCACCACATAAGTCTCCTTGATTAAACGG
This sequence comes from uncultured Saprospiraceae bacterium, assembly GCA_964550795.1. GTDB lineage: Bacteria > Bacteroidota > Bacteroidia > Chitinophagales > Saprospiraceae > M3007. The sequence goes on along the minus strand of CAZKBH010000013.1, from coordinate 62,289 downwards.
GTCAGCCGCTCGCGGAAATCCTCCAGGCCTTCTTTGGTGTGGGCGGATACAAACACGCTTTCGCCGTAGGTGTGGAGCAGCCGATTGTGTAGATCGGCTTCAATTTCGGCTTTGGTGGTATCTTCAAGCAGGTCGTCGTACCAGCGTTCGCGGTAGAGGTCAATCTTGTTGAATACCATGAGCGTGGGTTTGTCTGCGGCGCCGAGTTCTTGCAAGGTCTGCTGAACGGTTCGGATATGATCCTCGTATTGTGGATGCGCCACATCTACTACGTGCAACAGGATATCGCTTTCGCGCACCTCGTCGAGGGTACTTTTGAAACTTTCTACCAGGTGGTGGGGCAGTTTTCGGATAAAACCAACGGTATCGGAGAGCAAAAAGGGCATCATGTCGAACACAACCTTGCGGACCGTGGTGTCGAGCGTGGCGAACAGTTTATTCTCGGCCAGGACTTCAGATTTTGACAGGAGGTTGAGCAGGGTGCTTTTGCCCACATTGGTGTAGCCCACCAGTGCCACGCGGACCATTTCGCCCCGGGTTTTGCGCTGGGTCTGGTTTTGGCGGTCAATATCCTTGAGCCGGCCTTCCAGAATATTCATCCGGTATTGCACAATCCGGCGGTCGGTCTCGATTTGGGTTTCACCGGGACCACGGGTGCCGATACCACCTGCCTGGCGCTCCAAGTGCGTCCAGAGACCGCGCAATCGCGGAAGCAGGTACTTCATTTGCGCGAGTTCGACCTGGGTTTTGGCTTGAGCCGTTTGGGCACGGGAAGCAAAAATGTCCAGAATCAGGGTGGAACGATCCACAATTTTCACTTTCAGGATTTCTTCCAGGTTATTGGTTTGTTTGCCCGAAAGGTCGTCGTCGAAGATGACCATGGTGATTTCCTCGTGCCAATCCAGGTAAGCGCGGATTTCCTCCACCTTTCCTTTGCCGATAAACGTGCGATGTTCAGGGTGGGCGAGTCGTTGCGTGAAACGTTTCACGGTTTTTGCGCCCGCGGTTTCAGCCAGGAACTCGAGTTCGTCCATGTATTCGTGCGCCTGTGTTTCGGTCACACTGGAGGTGATAAGACCCACCAGAACGGCGTGTTCAGTTTCTTTTTTTAGCCCGGAAGTTTTTTCACCGAGCGTCCATTCTTTTGCCATGTGTTGAGGGTTGGGATATTGGGGATCAAGGAGCGCAAAGGTACGTCGCAAAGCGTGTGTTGCCGTACATGCTGCTCAACTGTGTGATGATGGGGACTAAACTGATGCTGGGTGTAATAAGTTCCTGGAAACAAACAAGACTCATCCGAATTTTAGGGAAATCCCATTTATCAAGATGGTTGCTTCGTTTCCAAATTCCCCAGTACTTCTTCCCTGGGTCTAAACGGCGATTTATCCAAATGTTCGCGAAACAAGGCCCCGAAATAGTACAAACAGAGGTAAACAGCCAATGCACCCAGTGACCCCAGCCATTTGGTCCAATTCTGAAGGATCAGAAAATCGTAGGTTCCGTGCAGCAAAATGGCGACCAACAAACCTCGGAACAAAAGATGCACCCGTTCTGCGGGGTTAAATTTCGCCAGTCCGGCGTAGTATCCAATCGCGATGGCAAACACCAAATGGGCCGGTATGGCGGTAAATGCCCGAAGCAGCATCGTTTCTTTCCCAAAAACGTCGAGGTAATAAATGTTTTCTACGGTAGCAAACCCCATGCTGACCATTACGGAATACACAATCCCGTCAAAAGGTTCGTTGAAAAAGCGCCACACGAAGGCGCCAAAAATCACCGTCAGCCATTTCAAAAGTTCTTCCACCGGGGCAATGGCACCAAAAGACAGCAAAAACGTCAACACCGGATCCCGATTTATTTCGCCTACCAGGGGGATGATCTGCTGCTCGATGAGCATGGCGGGGGTGGTTATGAGCGCACCCAGCCCAAAACACATGGCAAGCGGAGCAATAGGCTCGCGCTCGTATTTATCTGCCCGGTAAACGGCCCAACAAACCAAAAGACCCGGCAAAACAGCAAGAATCAGCAGCAGTGGTGACACTTATAAAGTTGAAATTGGATGAACCTGTGGCAAAAGTCCCGAAAATGAATTGAAAACCTGAAGGCTTTTTTGCCGTTCTTTATTTTTTGTCCTTTATTGCATCCGAAAGTAGGCTTTTTTTTCCAAAAACCTTAGGCTCAAACGTATCATTGGATTGAATGAGCCATTTTTTTAGACCATACCCATCCATTTTCCATGAGAGCAACCCGACTTTTTAAAGAATTTTTTGAAAGTGAAAGGGCAGGCGGTATCGCCCTGATTTTTTGCACGATTGTATCCCTTGGCATTGCCAATTCTGCCTGGGGAGAATCCTATACTCATTTCTGGCACAGCCTGATGGGAGGAAGACCCATCGAGTTTTGGGTCAATGATGGGCTGATGACCGTTTTTTTCCTGCTCATCGGTCTGGAAATCGAGCGGGAAATTTACGTGGGTGAATTGTCGAGCCGAAAAAACGCCATGCTCCCTTTTATGGCAGCTCTGGGCGGAGTTGCGGTGCCGGCATTGATTCACTTTGTGTTGAATCGCGGAACCGTGTACCAAAGCGGCATTGGTATTCCAATGGCAACCGACATCGCTTTTGCGCTGGGTATTTTGTCTATTTTGGGCAATCGAGTGCCCAATTCACTCAAAATTTTCCTGACCGCACTGGCGATTATAGACGACCTAATCGCCATCCTGATCATCGCCATTTTTTATTCGCATGGATTCTCACTGCTGCATTTTGGGCTTGCCATGCTGATTTTCGTCGTCCTGCTGCTGCTGAACCGTCTGAATATGCTTGCGCTTTGGGTGTACATTGTGCTGGGCATTTTCATGTGGTATTTTATGCTTTATTCGGGCATTCATGCCACTATAACGGGCATTTTATTGGCATTTGCGATCCCCTTCGGCACCGGAAAAAAGGATTCAATTTCTTACCAACTCCAGCACTTTTTGCACCAGCCCGTCGCTTTTTTTATCCTGCCTATTTTTGCTTTGGCCAATACGGGTATCATCATACCGCCCAACTGGACCGAGAGTTTGGCATCCACTAATAGTCTGGGGATCATGTTTGGGTTGGTTATTGGCAAACCACTGGGGATTTTCCTCTTTGCCTGGGGAGCCGTTGTGGCAGGACTTACCAGCTTACCGAGCGGGATGCGCAAACGGCATTTGCTGGGATTAGGAACTTTGGCGGGTATCGGTTTTACGATGTCTATTTTTATAACCTTGCTGGCGTTTAAAGACCCGGAAATTGTGATCAATTCCAAAATAGCGGTTTTCCTGGCTTCCCTGGTTGCGGGCCTGGCGGGATTCTTTTTCCTGAAATTTACCCTGCCTAAAAAATCCAAACAGGAGGATGAGGAAGATTGATTCTCAATTGTTTACAGACCAGTTTAAACAAAATTCCCAAAAATCATGGAGGGCCTTCACGCTGGCTTCCGGGCATTCAAACATCGCCATGTGGGCTGCATCCGGCCAATAATGCAGATCAGAGATGGACGGAAGAAACGCGGCTGCCAAGGCCTGCGCAGGCGGCACCAGTGTGTCTTGACCGCCAAGCAGGAATAGGGTAGGGCAGGGAAGTTTCTTTAAGGTCTGCTGGTGGTCCCGGCGGGTCATCATGGCTTGCAGGGCTGTTGAAATACCTTCCGGCGTTTGTTTTTTGCCTGTCGCAATCAAGTGCTGAACGGTGGATGCGTTTTGCTCCAAAAATTTTGGCGCAAAAAGATTGGGAAACAGCTGAGCCACATATAAATCACGTTTGCCTGCTTGCAAAGTTTCGATGCCGCGTTGGCGGGCTGTTTTTCGTTCCTCCGAATCCTCCAAAGGATGGGAATGAAAAAGCCCCAGTCCGGCGAGACGCTCGGGCCAGCGGGCAGCAAATTCGAGGGCAACATAACCACCCATGCTGTGACCCACCATGACACATCGGGCGATCTTTTCGGCATCCAAAACGGCCAACACCGCCGCGGCATAAACCTCCATGTCGGGGCTGCTGGGCAAATCAGAGGCTCCGAATCCCGGAAGGTCTATTCGCAAAGTAGCGCTCGATTGCAAACCAGAATCCAGGGGCGACCAGATGGATTGGACTTCACAAAAACCATGGAGCAGCACGAGGGGAGTTTCATGTTCAGGGCCTTCTACTTGATAGGCCACGCGGGAACCTTGAGCTGTGTTGCAGTATTTCATGGGGGAAATGTACGAAGCATTGCGCCCTTGAATACCAATCCTTTTGCGACTTTTGCCGCTCAATGACTCAAGAAGTATATGAATCCTTTTGCTTTATTAGCCCGAGATATCAAACGCGCCCTCAGTCCAGAACTTCCAAAAGACCTGGGCAGTATGGATGCACACCTCGATTTTATTCTCCCCAAGGTGATTCCTTTTGGGGAAGATTTGCGTGAAGTCCAATTTTGGCACGACAAACGCTGGAAGGAAGTGCGCGATGAGGAAGGTTTTCACGAGGCAATCCTGCATATTTTTAGCCCAAACGGGGATTATCTGCTTTCCCTGGACGGCAACCTGATGAAAGGTTCATGGCGGCAGTTGGGCGTAGAAAACGCGTTAATTGTGGAAATGGGCGGCAAAAGTGAACTTTTTGACCTGCGCTTTCTCAACAAAGAATTCATGGTGTTGACCAAACACGGCGACCAGGCTCGAAAAGGGCTGCGTCGGTTTTTTCTACTCGCACACGAACCTGTTACCCGAAGTCGCACCGGCGATCTTGACTGGCGCAACATCATTGAAAAACTTTTCAATGTGTGGCGCGAAAACAGCCTCAGTATCTGGACTTGGGTGATTTTTCTGGCCTTTATGGCCGCGATTCTGTACTATTCTTTCAAGGCTTAGCAACCGGCGATCTCTGGCGGTGCTAAACCAATAACGAAATAAACATGCATCTACTCGATTGGGCCGTACTCACGGCTACCCTCGCTTTTATTGTTATTTACGGTGTCTGGAAAAGTAGAAAAGCCGCAATCAGCGATCCCGATGATTTTTTGGCGGGCAAACGGGATTTGCCCTGGTGGACCATCGGCCTGAGCATCATGGCCACCCAGGCGAGTGCCATTACTTTCCTAAGCACCCCCGGACAAGCGTATGCAGATGGGATGCAGTTTGTACAGTTCTATTTCGGGATGCCCATTGCGATGCTTTTTCTGGCGTTTTTTGTGCTGCCCATTTATTATAAACTGCGGGTTACGACCGCCTACGAGTTCCTCGAGCAACGGTTTGATTTACGAATGCGCTCGCTGACCGCCGTCCTTTTCCTCATTCAACGGGGCATGGCCGCGGGAATCAGCATTTTGGCGCCGAGTATCATTTTGTGCGCAGTTTTTGGCTGGAACCTGGCACTTACCAACTTTTTTATGGCCGTTTTTGTCGTGATTTATACCACCTCGGGCGGTAGTGGTGCGGTGAGTCGCACGCAGGAGTTGCAGATGAGTATTATGTTGGGCGGTCTGGTGCTGGCGTTTTTTCTGATTCTCAACGAGTTGCCACACGGAATGGGCGTTTCAGAAGCCTGGCAAATTGCGGGCGCAACGGGCAAAACCCAGGTGCTCGACTGGACTTTTGACTGGAACGACCGCTACAATGTGTGGTCGGGCGTATTGGGCGCAACCTTCCTTTTCCTGTCTTATTTTGGAACAGACCAGAGCCAGGTGGGACGTTATCTTTCAGGAAAAACCCTTCGGGAAAGCCGTATTGGATTGATTTTCAATGGTTTTATCAAAATTCCGATGCAGATGCTGGTGTTGTCGGTGGGGGTGATGGTGTTTGTGTTTTACCAGTTCAATCAGCCTCCTTTACACTTCAATCAGGCGGATCGGGCGCAATTGGTCGGAACGCCACAAGCCGAGGCGTTTGCCCGGCTGGAAAGTGCCGACGCAGCAATTTTTGAGAAAAAACAAGTTGTACTCGAATCGCTCCAACAAGCCCGCGTAACCGAAAACGAGGCCAGCAGCCAGGCAGCTATTGAGCAATTAAAAACGCTGGAGATACAGCGCAACGAGCTTCGCACACAATCTCAAAGCTTGCTTCAAAGTGTCGGCGTAAAGGGGGCTGGGAATGATAAAGACTATGTGTTCATCAATTTTATCTTGAGTCATATCCCGGTGGGTTTGGTTGGGCTGATGCTCGCCATGATTTTTTGCGCGTCCTGGAGTACCACGGCTTCTGAGTTGAGTGCACTTTCAGCAACGTCGGTTTCGGATATTTATCGCCGTTCCTTGGTACCTGGCAAATCCGACGCACATTATCTGCGGGCATCGAAAGTGGCTACGGTGCTTTGGGGCGGGTCTATTGTGCTTTTTGCCATTTTTGCCTCGCTTTCCGAAAACCTCATTCAGGCAGTCAATATGATCGGCTCGATGTTTTACGGGACCATTTTGGGCATCTTTTTTACTGCTTTTTTCCTGAAAAACGTGCAAGGACGTGCGGTTTTTGCGGCAGCGGTGGTCACAGAAGCCATTGTGCTGTTGTGTTTTTGGTGGAATAAGGACGCTTATCTCTGGTACAATCCGCTGGGATGCGGGCTGGTGATGGGATTTGGTTGGTTGTTCCAATATTTCATGAAACCTAAGGCATAAATTTCAAACTGTCTGTTAACGACCATTAAAGTCAGGACATAAAGGGCACGAAACCAAAATTGGCTTCGTTTTTGCTAGGAACTTATCAAGGTTCTGAACAAAGTTTTATTTCACCAAAAAATATTAATCCTATGGTCATCCTCACTTGTCTCCTGGTCCTTGCACTTGTTTTTGGCAGTCGTTCTTTAAAAGAAGCCAAATAAGATGCGTATCGCGGCGACCAGAACGAAGCAAACATCCTGAAATCGCTGCCTCCATTACTAAATTTAAAAACCTCTCGTCGCAATTTTGCCACGAGAGGTTTTTTTGTTGCCCACTTGGCTACTTTTGTGCCCCCAAACCAGCACTCCCCGGCAGCATGCACCCTTCTATTGCTCGAGTCATTTCTTATCTTGGTCACCCGCTGCTCGTCTTGAGCTATATGCTGCTCCTGATGATGGCCATCAATCCGTTTGCTTTCGGAGCGCACCACATGGGCGACGAGCGGACCATTATATTGTTGTTGTACGTGGTATAAACCACATTTCTCATTCCCGGCCTAGGGGTTTCGCTGCTCAAGCCGCTGGGGCTGATCCGAAGCCTGGAAATGCAGGACAAACAAGAACGTACCGGTCCGTACATCATTGCAGGGATTTTTTACCTCTGGATGTTCAAAAATTTCATGGATGGAGCGGTGCCGCTTTTGTTCGCAAAATTTGTGCTTGGGGCCACAATTGGACTCTTTTTCGCTTTTTTTGCCAATATTTTCACCAAAATAAGCGTCCACGCTACTGGAATGGGCGGTTTCGTCGCCATGCTGCTGCTGTTGGCTTTTGAATGGTCGGGTGCCTCCTTCAGTGCGGGTTCCTTGCTGCTGAGCCTCAACACGGTGCTTGCAGTCGCGATGCTTTGGGCAGGTTTGGTTGGGGCCGCAAGACTTTCCCTGGGCGGACACACACAAGCCGAACTTTGGCAGGGCTATGCGGCGGGTTTTGTGGCGGTCATGCTGGCAAATGTGATTTTGTGAATGTGATTTTGTGAATTTGGCACCATGCTAATGGGGTCCAGCGCCCCGTAATATTTGTAGCTTCGTTGCCGGATAAAATGGTAGAAGTTCTAGCGGGGGGTGTGTCAAAGGATTATATCAAGGATTAGGGCGGAATTTTATTCCGTTTTTCAGGCTCAGACTTTCCAAGTTTTTAAAACTTGGAAAGTCTGGCACTCAATAAAGAAATAAAATTTGGTTCATTTTTCAGACCACCCTTTTGACACAACCCCCGCTGCACCTTCTACCTTCTGATTCGATTAAAAATCTACAAATATTTTCGTCGCTCTGCGGCTAAATCGAATCAATCGAATCAATCGCATCAATCGTCAAATCGAATCAATCAAATCATTCATCACTCAATTATATCAAGTTGCAACTACGTTCTGCGCTCATCTCCGTTTATTCTAAAGACGGCCTCGAACCCATTATCCGCCGCTTGCACGACCTCGGCGTTCAGCTCTACAGCACCGGCGGTACCCAAACCTACATCGAAAAACTCGGCATGCCAGTCATCCCAGTTGAATCGCTCACGGGTTTTCCGAGTATCCTCGACGGGCGGGTAAAAACGCTGCACCCTGCTATTTTTGGCGGTTTACTCGCGCGCCGCGAACCGGGTCATTTGGCCCAGCTAGAGGCCTACAACATTCCCGAAATGGACTGTGTCATTGTGGACCTGTATCCTTTTGAGGAAACCGTGGCAGCGACCAACGATCCTGCCGAAATCATCGAAAAAATTGACATTGGCGGGGTTTCGCTCATTCGTGCAGCCGCTAAAAACTGGAAAGACGTGGTCGTAGTGGCCTCCAAAGACGAGTATAAAATGTTCAGCGAGGTGCTCGAGACGCAAGCCGGGAATTTTTCGGACGATAATCGCCGTGAATTTGCCCGCAGAGCCTTTAAAGTCACGTCGAACTACGATATCGCGATTTACAACTGGTTCAACGAAGGCACCACCGACATCTCGTTCAAACACAGCATTCACCGCTCCGATATCCTGCGTTACGGGGAGAACCCACACCAAAGCGGGGTATTTTTTGGCGATTTTGAGCAAATTTTTGACAAAATTCAAGGCAAAGCCATTTCCTACAACAACCTTGTTGACATTGACGCTGCCGTTCAGTTAATGCGGGAATTTCAGGTCGGAAAACCGGCTTTTGCAATTTTGAAACATACCAACGCCTGCGGAGTAGCGCGTCGGAATAGCCTGCTCGAAGCCTGGCACGCTGCCTTGGCTTGCGATACAACCTCTGCGTTTGGGGGGATTTTTGTGACCAATACCGTGGTGGACGAAGCTACAGCGGAAGAGATCAACAAACTTTTTTACGAAGTGCTCATCGCACCGGGTTTTGAACCGGCGGCTTTGGAAATTTTGACGAAAAAAGAAGCCCGTATCTTGTTGAAAATCAAGCATTTTGAAGTGCAAAAACGCGCGTTCAGAAGTCTGCTCAACGGGGTGGTGGAACAAGATGCAGATCTCCGCACCGAAACCGAGGCTGATCTCAAAACGGTGACCAAACGCGCGCCTAGTCCGCAGGAAGTTGGGGAGCTTTTGTTTGCTGCTAAATGCGCCAAACACTTGAAATCCAATGCTATAGCCCTGGTCAAAGACCGCCAACTGATCGGCATGGGCTGCGGTCAGCCGAGCCGGGTGGATGCCTTGCGCCAAGCCATTGCCAAAGCAAAATCATTCGGTTTTGATTTGAACGGCGCGGTCATGGCCAGTGATGCTTTTTTCCCGTTCCCGGATTGTGTGGAAATTGCCCACGAAGCAGGCATCACGGCGGTTATTCAGCCCGGCGGCTCCATGAAAGATCAGGATTCCGTAGCTGCCTGCGACCAGCGCGATATGGCGATGGTGATGACGGGGTTAAGGCATTTCAGGCATTGAACCATGAAAAAACAGCAAAAAAAAGCGGCTGATATCCAACGCATTCTGGACGAGCTATACCCGGAAACGCCCATTCCGCTGCAACACAAGGACGCTTTCACGCTCCTGGTGGCGGTGGTGCTTTCCGCGCAATGCACCGATGAGCGGGTGAATCAAATCACGCCCCATCTTTTTGCCCGTGCCGACAATCCTGCCGACATGGCCAAACTCGAGCTGGAAGAAATTCGTGAAATCATCAAACCTTGTGGACTTTCGCCCGCTAAATCAAAGGGAATCAGCGGCTTATCGAAAATAATCATGGAAAAGCACGGTGGGCAGGTTCCTGAAAGTTTTGAGGATTTGGAGGCCCTGCCCGGCGTGGGGCACAAGACGGCCTCCGTGGTGATGTCGCAGGCATTTGGTTGGCCTGCTTTTCCGGTAGATACGCACATCCACCGTTTGGCGACCCGCTGGGGACTGAGTTCCGGGAAGAATGTGGTGCAAACAGAACGGGATTTGAAGGCGGTTTTTCCAGAAAAAACCTGGAACAAACTGCACCTCCAAATCATCTTTTTTGGCCGTCAATATTGCCCGGCGCGCGGCCATAAACCGGAAGAATGCCCCATCTGCTCTATCTATGGTGTACCTGTTTAGTGTCCAACCGCGCCTTTCTCCGCAGCCTCCACCAGTTCGCGAATGATTTCGAGGTCTGCTTTGATGGGTTTGTAGTCGCTGTGTTGGATTGCTTTTGCCAGCGAAATTTTCACTTCGTGGTACTGTTTTCTGCTCAGCGCCAGTTCGTATTCAAATTGATGCTCGCGTCTGAAATTTTGGAGCGCGACGGTGTGCGGATCTTTGGGTTTAAGTTTCAGGTACACAAAACACAACACCAGGGCGGTAAAAAAGCCTCCCATGCCTGACAAAAGCAGCATTTTGAAGCCAAAACCACCTTTTTGAATCCGCAGATTTTCGTAGCCCAACTGGAGTCGGTGATTTTCTTCCCGCAAGGTTTTGTTCTGATCAAACAGTTTAGACCAATCCGCTTCAAATCGCTGCCCACGCAGGTTTGATTCCGCCAGCGCGTGTTGAAGCGACTCGACTTGTTTTATTTGTTCGGGACTCATCCCTTGCAAAAATTCAGGATCCGAAGGATTTTGTGGCATGGTGCTGAAGATTGGTTTCGGCAAAAGTCGCCATTTTGTACTTCCCCGGTGCTGATTAAAACGGAATACTGCTGGTTTTTTCTGAAAATTGCGCGGCGGTCCATTCGCGACAACCATCCATCCTTTCCAAACATGAAAAAAGTTGATATTCTGGCCATCGGCATTCATCCCGATGATGTTGAATTGAGCGCGAGCGGCACCTTGCTTCGGCATGCAGCCCAGGGCAAAACGTTCGGGTTACTTGATCTGAGTCAGGGCGAATTGGGCACGAGGGGCACGGTGGCCATCCGGGCTGCGGAGGCGGCAGCATCGGCCAAATTGTTAGGGGCATGTTTTCGGGAAATGCTGGATATTCCAGATGGTCTGTTTGAGCACAAGCCCGAAAATTGGCTCAAAATCGTCCGTATAATCCGAGCCTGCAAGCCAGAAATCGTACTTTGTAATACCGTAGATGACCGCCATCCAGACCATGGGCGCGCCGCAAAAATGACCGCGGATGCCTGCTACTATGCCGGTCTTGAAAAAATAGAAACCCTTGATAAGGAGGGATTAACGCAGGAAAAATGGCGACCAAAAGCCGTGTATCATTATATCCAGGATCGGCAATTGAGTCCGGATTTTGTGGTGGACATCACGCCGTTTTTTGCTAAAAAGATGGAGGCGATCCTCACTTTTCGCTCTCAATTTTTTGATCCCACGGGTGAGGCACCCAACACCCCTATTTCCGGCAAGGATTTTCTCGACTTTATGGAGGCCAAGGCGCGGGTTTTTGGTCGTTCGATTCTGGCACAGTATGCCGAAGGCTTTATTTGTTCAAGGATTCCTGGAGTGGGGAATTTGTTTGAGTTGGTTTGAGGGGGTATCTAACCAGGCAAATTGTGCGTCCTGCGAAGCGCCCGAATGGTGGTATGGCCTTCAGGCCGTCGGGACAAGTGGCGTTTACGCCACTGTATCTTCTGCGCCGTAAACGGCGCCCTTCCCGACGGCCTGAAGGCCATACCACCGTTACTCAATTACCAGAATCACCTTTGTACCACCACTTTCCGACTCCCCAAAAACTGCCCTTCCTGCCATAATTCAGCGAAATACAGGCCAGCCGGCAAGTTTACCACGGAGATTTCCCAAGCATTCCCGGTGCCGTTTTGAGTTGCGACGGGTTGTCCCTGGGCATTGCGCAACAGGACCTTGAGCGGCCCCTCAGTGTTTCCAGACAAAATCGTCAATCGCTCTGAAGCCGGGTTGGGTTGTACCGTCCAGCGGGGCAGGGTAGGGCTTTGGGTGCTGGTTGCCCATTGAACCAGCACGGTTTCGGAGTAACTACAACCCGTTTCCGGGGTTACGCTGACAGTGTAGGTTCCGGGCTGCGTGATGGAGATGCTTGCAGTGGTTTGTCCGTTGGACCATGTATATGTGGTGGCAGGATTGGTCTGTGTGGCATCCAACAAAAGCGGCTGGCCCTGAGTAAGGGTTAAGACGCCGCCCAAATCAAGCCGAGCGTCGAGGGTGCCATCGTCGTGCCACTGTTGGATTTGGAGGATGTTGGGTTTAACCCAGGTGTCTATGTCGGGGCATGGATGGGGGATATCGGGGTGGTAGGTGAAAGCTAAACGCATGGTAAAGGTGTCACCTGCGGCGAAGGTAAATGGGCCGTGGGAGTTCAACATGCGCTGGTCAGATAGTGGCACATTTTCTGTGCACATGGACCAGCCTTGAGGATCGGCGGGGTTGTCGGGAAAAAGAAAATGGGTAAAATCTGTACTTCCCGGGTTGCAGCCAGTGCCGCCAATGGTGGGAAGCTGACCCTGACATATCAGCCCCTGCAAATAAGCGTAATATTCAAAGGGCGAGCTAGGGTCTGAAGCTCCACCGTTTCCACCGAAGGAAATGGAATGATCCAAAGCATGATTGAGCAAGCTCAGGGCCTGAACAGGAACCTTCTCCCCAAAGGTGGATACCCCTGCGGAACATAACGAACCGGGATTACCATCCACAGCATCCTGATTGTACACAAAAGCGGTATTTAACGCTGGCAAACTCCCCGTGTAGTCGTCATCAGAACAACCCAGGTCAAAGTCCGTGTAGAAGCCCAAATAAGTATCATGATATTCCTCTCCAGAGCGGTTAATGAACTGATATTCAACAAATAAGGCGTTCGAAACCGCTCCGTTTTGAGGACAGTCGTATCCATAAAGCGTGAATAAAACATCCACCCCGAGTGGCTGACCGAACGTTTCTTCATGGATGGTTTGATCGGTTCTTACCCACCAGAGCATGCGGTCGCCCGAAAGTCGTGGATAATCTCCGTCGAATACATTGTAGATTCCATCGCCATTTACATCTATAAAGGGTGCTGGCAGGCTGTCTGGATGGGTTGTAACGATAGAGAAATCAAGATTTTGGCGGAAATGTGGATTGCCCTTTGCCGGCCAGGTAAGTAAATCAAAGGGCGGCGGCGCATCTAAAACGCCGTCTTCTCCAAAATCCACGCGAATTTGAGCGATTTCTTCCCGCGAAACGGCCCACACGCGGTCAAAATCTCTGGCTGGACTGGATGCAAGGCCGGCACGAAAATCTTGTTGCGCGTTGCCATAGGTAGTCGCAGCAATGTGCAAGGCGTTCGTTTCATTTAAACCTCCAATCCATGGGCTATGCACAAAAATGGTCGAAGTAGCGCTGTCAGCCGGTATGTTCAATCGGGAGCTGCTTCTATCAAAAAACAGGCCAGTCAAAGGGAATTGTGTGGTCTTTGCACCCGAGGTATGCAAGGTTCTTTCAGTTATTTGGCTTATTTCGGTTTCTACGGGTGCGGTGTTTCCAAAAGCATCTATTTTGGCTAAATGCAAGCGATATCCGCCAATGGTATTGTGCCACAGAACTACTGCTCCGCCATCGGCTGTGGGTTCAATTTCCCAACCTTTTCCTGTTTCATAACTTCTTGTCCAAAGCGGGTTTCCAAGCCCGTCGGTTTTCAGCACCATCCAGGTTAAAGTGCCCGTTTCACCGGTCAAAAAGATGCCTCCGTCTGACACGAGGGTAAGGTCGTTCAGTTTTGTCTCGGGGAGTATTTGGCTCCACAACAGGTCGCCGTTGAAATCCATTTTAAAAACAAGGCCTTCCCCGGAAGCAGCATTTCCACATCCAATTAACCCGTCGGGCAGCTTTTTGATTGATTTTGTACTAAACGGGTGGGTTTTCTCCCAAAGCAGGTTCCCACCCGCATCCATGGCTTTGAAATTGCCAGAGGCATCACAAAAAATGGCCTGACTGCCCGTCCAAAAAGCGTCGGTGGTTCTGAACGATATTGGCTTGGCCCATGTCTCGGTGATGGATCCATTTTCGCTGTGCTGAATGCTGCGAATGACCTTATGACCAAAGACAAAAAGAGTGCTGTTGTCAACCGTGACCACTACCGGTCCTCTGGTTTGTGTTATGGCGCTAAGCGAATCTGTAAAGACGGTTTCGTTCAGGATTCCAGAATTTGGCGAATAATATGCAAGAGAGTAGCCGTTTCCAGAGGTAATCGTGGTCAGTCGAGCCAGGATATAATATGGAGACGCGTTGTTGGAAGGTGTCACCTTGCCGCCCCAAAACCAGAAATTAGAAAATCCAATGTCCGTTGGGATTCTTCCGGTAATGTCTCCAGTTTCGTTGAATTGGAAAAGGCTTTTGTCAGAACTGACCCAATAGGAATCCTCATAGTAGCTGAGTTCCGCAAGAGGGTTTAATGTGCTGATTGTGGGTATTTTTTTGTTCCAAACCGCTTGGGCAGAAACGATCGTGCCAGCGAGCACGAGGACAGAAAGTAGTGTGATCTTTTTCATTTCGAAGTAGATTTTATAATTAAATTTAAGTGATTCTATTTCCCAACCACCACTTTCCTACTCCCCAAAAACTGCCCTTCCTGCCATAATTCAGCGAAATAAAGACCAGCGGGCAAGGTTGCCACGGAGATTTCCAGGGCATTCCCTGTGCCATTTTGCGTTGCGACGGTTTGTCCCTGGGCATTGCGCAACAGGACTTTGAGTGGCCCCTCAGTGTTTCCAGACAAAATTGTCAATCGTTCCGAAGCCGGGTTGGGTTGTACCGTCCAGCGGGGCAGGGTAGGGCTTTGGGTGCTGGTTGCCCATTGAACCAGCACGGTTTCGGAGTAACTACAACCCGTTTCCGGGGTTACGCTGACAGTGTAGGTTCCGGGCTGCGTGATGGAGATGCTTGCAGTGGTTTGTCCGTTGGACCATGTATATGTGGTGGCAGGATTGGTCTGTGTGGCATCCAACAAAAGCGGCTGGCCCTGAGTAAGGGTTAAGACGCCGCCCAAATCAAGCCGAGCGTCGAGGGTGCCATCGTCGTGCCACTGTTGGATTTGGAGGATGTTGGGTTTAACCCAGGTGTCTATGTCGGGGCATGGATGGGGGATATCGGGGTGGTAGGTGAAAGCTAAACGCATGGTAAAGGTGTCACCTGCGGCGAAGGTGAAGGGGCCATGCGAGGATACGATTCGACGATCGCCCAAGGGCAGATTCGCGGAGCACATAGACCAGCCTTGTGGGTCGGCGGGGTTGTCGGTAAAGCTGAAATCGGTGAATATTCCAGAACTGCCATTCGTTTGTGGGTTACCGGCGGGAAAAAGACCTTGAAGTAAATGGTAGAAATCCATTGGGAATAACTGGATATTACCGTCGGATCTATTGCTGTATATCGAGTGCGCAAGCGGGTGGTTTAGCATCGTAAGAGACTGAACTGGAATCATTTCATTGTAGGTACCGACCCCACCAGCGCATGAATTCCCGGGTTGGCCGTCAACCGAATCTGAATTATAGGCGTAGGTACTGTTTGCATCAGGCATTGTTCCTATATAATCGTCGTCAGAGCAGCCAATGTCAAAATCGGTGTAAGCGCCTGAATAAACCTCAGTATAGCTTGATGTTGAGCGGTTTATGACATGGTATTCTGCAAAAACAGATTGCCAAACTTGCTCATTTTGAGGGCAATCATAGGCATAAAGGGTCACCAAAAAATCGGCCAAAAGGGACTGACCGCCAGTTAGGTTGTGCGCCGCTGAGTCAGTGAACGCATACCATATCATACGATCCCCTTTCAACAAAGGGTAATCTCCATCATAGACATTGTACATCCCGTCCTGATTGAAATCTACAAACGGTGCCGGAAGGCTGTCCAACGGAGTTCTTGTGCTACTGAAGTCAAGATTGTATCGAAAATGAGGGTTTCCCTTTGCGGGCCAGGTTAGTAAATCAAAAGGCGGCGGAGTAGTAAAAGTCCCATGTAGCCCGAAGTCAAGACGCAGTTGGTTTAGGTCTTCACGGGTTACAGACCAGAGCCTGTTAAAATCCATCTCATACCCGGAAACCAGACCGTTTCGGAAGTCTCCTTGCATATTGTTTGCATATCCAGCGCTTACGTGAAGCTCGCCATTTGCAAGTCCTGCAACCCAAGGGATGTGCGCAAAAATGGTTGAGGTGTTGCTATCTACGGGTATTTGAAATTGCTGCCTTCCATCATTGAAAAATAAAGCGGCTGCCGGAATCTGCGTCAGGGAAAAACCTCCATTGTTGAGGTTGCGGTCCCGGAATAAACTGCGGGTGTCCACGGCTGAAGTCTCTCCTTCTGCGTTCGTTTTTATCGCGGAAAAACCTGAGTTATTTCCACCACCCGTCAGGAAAAGACCAGCATCGGGGGTTTCCAGAACTGTTACGCCATTTCCTTTTTGAAAGGTTTTACGCCAAAGTTGTTCACCATCGGGGGCGATTTTCAGGAGCGGAACATCGCCGGAGACGGATTTTCCGGTAAGGGCAAAATTTCCATCAAGGGTTGAGATTAATGCGTTGAAATCAAGGTCTTCCGGGAACGTTTTTTCCCAAACAAGGTCGCCATTGAAGGTCATTTTGACAAGCGCGGCATTTCCATTAGTAGCTCCACAAGCAATCAAGCCATCGCTGACAAGTGCGATATCTTTAAAATTATAGTCGCTGTACGCCTTGAGCCAAAGCTGCAATCCATCGGAATTGACAGCGGCTACTTCCCCTTTAGTCGTGACCACAATCATGTCGCTCCCCATTGCAACGGCGGCTGATGGGAAACTAGCTGCCGCCAGATTGAGGGGTTTGGTCCAGACATTCCAGATGGTATCCCCTGGGCAGGCCACTTTGTGCACAGCCGTGCGGGTAAAAACGACCAGACTGGTTTCGTTCAATTCCAGCAATGCCGGACCGGGTGTGGAGAAATTACCGTAATCACCTGTGCCTATGGTGAGCGAAAATGGGGGATTCGTCTCGTTTGGATCAAAATAGAACAAGGTGTAAGGCTGGTTTGGCATCGGTCTGCCGCCTATCAGGAAAAATGGATTGCCAGAAACCGGACGCACTCGTTTTTGGACATAATTGCCATACCAAGTGTTTGCTGGTTTTAATGCGGCCCTGCCAGTATTGGTACCATGCCAATCCAAAACAAGCAGATGATTTGCATTTGCAACCAGAAAATTTTGATCGTCCATGCGCGCAAAACCCGCGAAAGAAGCAGAAGGCCCTTGAGAAATGGCAAAATTTTTATTCCAAACGTTTTGCCCCATCAACGGAAAAAACAGGATCGAAAAGGCGAGTAGGAGTGAGGTCTTTTTCATATCAAGTTTGATTTTGTTTTCACAAACCTCCTTGAATAATCCCCAACGGAAAAACCTAAATTTCTTAAAAGTCAGGTTTCTGCCTACCCAAAAACATTCCGTAGTTTTGCTCAAAATATGTTCTACCGCCTCCTCACGCCCGCGTTGCTCCTGTTTTCTGCCGCGCTTTCAGCGCAGGTTAGTGGCTTTTCTGAGGGCAAAAGTTTCTCAGAACTAAAAGCGGCCGTGTATGGCAAATCGGCTCCACTTTTTAGTAGGTCCATGCGGTTTGATCCTGAACAAATCGTCCATAGTTCAAAAAAACAGCCGCAAACTAGCCTGGTATTTTTACCCAATTGGTCTGCTGAGGATCTGCCGTTTTTTTGCAAAATAGAGCATAAATGGGCAAAAAAAGCCCGAATTCCGCTTAAATTCCGCCTCGGATCCGTAGAATACGTGGATTGGCTTGAGGGCAAGTCGCCCTAAACAATATCTTTCCCAGATTTTTTTTTGTCAGGCACTTGGAATCGAACCGCCCATTTCTACCTTTGCCCCACTTTTTAACGGGCCATTAACGGTCTTATGACAATACCGTGATTTAAAGCGTATCTAAATAGGCCGGCTTTTTAACGGTTTGTTTTGCCGACGATGAGCGGTTTTTACCTTTGCGCTACCAAATCCAATGAAGACCAGTTATTGTTCCCGAAAAGTTTGAAATAGTGGGTTCTTTCCCATTTTTTTGAGAAAATCAACTACCTCTGATATGTTGTTGAAACGCATTTGTTGGGTTTTCACGCTCTTACTTGCCGTCACTGCTTCCCTTTCTGCCCAGCCTACTGTTGCTGCGGGTAAAGAATTATTCATCGCCAACTGCGCTTCTTGCCACAACAAGAACATGAAGGACGACCTCACTGGCCCTGCTTTGGCAGGTACCGAGGAGCGTTGGGCAGCCTTCCCGCGCAAAGACCTCTACGCATGGATTCGCAACTCACAAGCCCTCATTGCAACGGGTCACCCCCGCGCTGTTGAGTTGTGGGCAAAGTGGAAACCCACGCTGATGAACAATTTCACTGGCCTGACTGATGAGCAAATCGAAAGTCTGTTGCTTTACATCAGTGCACCGCCGCCAGCACCTGTGACTGCTGCTCCGGGCGCAGCTGCAGCTGCTGAAGAAGATGGCTTCCCATGGATGTTCGTGGGACTTGCCACCGTACTTTTCCTGCTCGCGTTTGCGCTGATGCGCATCGTGAACAACCTGGCCAACGTGTCGAGGGTAAAAGACGGTTTGCCACCGGTGGAAAGATCCGCTTACGAACTGCTCACCACCAAAGGAGCCATCGCGTTCCTGGTTTTCGCCACGATTCTCATTTTTGGCTACAAAGCAGTAGATAATGCGACCAAAATGGGCCGCGAACAAGGCTACAAGCCTGATCAGCCCATCAATTTTAGCCACAAAATCCACGCAGGCATCAACAAAATTGACTGCCAATATTGCCACGACACGGCGCGTCGCTCGAAACATTCCGGTATCCCGGGTGCAAGCACTTGCATGAACTGCCACACCGCAGTTAAAAAAGGTACGATCAGCGGCACCAGCGAAATCACTAAAATTTACGCCTCCATCGGCTACGATCCAATCGCTTCCAAGTATCTTGATGATTACGAAAACTGGAGCGAAAAGCAGATCGAAGACCTTTACAAGAAGTGGATTGGACAAGAATATATGTCTGCCAACACCCTCACGGCCCTCGACGAGAACGGTAAAGGGGTTGTGGAATCACAGTGGGAAGGCATTGTCAATGCACTTAAAAACGACTCAAACGGCAAGATTCAAGGCCCCATCGAATGGGTCCGCATCCACAACTTGCCTGACCACGCTTATTTCAACCACGCCCAGCACGTAGCAGTAGGAGAAGTTGCCTGCCAAAAATGTCACGGTAAAGTAGAAGAAATGGATGTGGTGTACCAATACTCCACGCTCGGAATGGGCTGGTGTATCAATTGCCACCGCGAAACGGAGGTGAAATTTGCCGACAACGATTACTACAAACAATACGAACGCTACCACAACGAACTCAAAGCGGGTACCCGCGAAAAAGTGACCGTGGAAGACATCGGTGGTTTGGAGTGTCAAAAATGCCACTATTAAAAAAGTTATGAGTTATGAGTTATGGGTTATTAAAACTCGTGACTTCGGCTCAGACTTTGTTTTTAGTACAAAAATTGAAATTATTGAGTTGCGATTTTTTGGGCCAACCATAACTCATAACTCATAACTCATAACTTAAAGAAAGTATGCATCACGATAACGGTATTTGGGTAAGCACTGAAGATTTGACGCGCGATCAAGCGTTCGTACAATCCTCCCAGAGCGAGTTCTCAGTGGAAAACATAGACCAAACCGACGGCAAATGGCAGACCAGTCGCCGCGATTTTCTGAAACTCATGGGTTTTGGTCTTGGAGCAGCTACCATTGCAGCCTCCTGCGAAATTCCGGTTAAAAAAGCCATTCCTTACGTCACCAAGCCCGATGAAATCGTGCCAGGTGTGGCCAACTATTTCGCTACCTCGTTCGTGAATGGTGGCGATTATTGCGCAATTTTGGTCAAAACCCGCGAAGGTCGTCCCATCAAAATTGAAGGAAATACACTGAGCAGTGTCACCAGCGGTGGTACCAGTGCCCGTGCACAAGCTTCCGTGTTGAGTCTTTACGATACTCGCCGTGTTCAGCACGCTGGTAAAGTCAAAGACGGCGTGGTTGAAAAGATGGAATGGGCTGCTTTTGATGGCGAAATCAAGGCTAAATTGGCAGAAGGCGGCAATGTTCGCATCCTGACCAGTACCATTATTAGCCCATCGGTGGAAAAAGTACTCAGCCGTTTCGCAACCCGCTACCCGAACCTGGAAGTTGTGAGGTACGATGCGGTTTCTTCGGCAGCGCTGTTGGAAGCCAACGAAAAGTGCTTTGGCCTCCGCGCTCGTCCCCATTACAAATTCGACCAGGCAAGTGTAATCTGCTCTTTTGGAGCCGATTTCCTTGGCACATGGGGCAATGCCGAACAAAATGCCCGCGACTATGTGAAAGGCCGGAAAATTGTAGGCAAGAAAAACGGAAAAATGTCACGCCACTATCAAGTGGAAGGATATATGTCGCTCACCGGATCCAATGCCGACAGCCGGATACAGATTCGTCCGAGCGAAATGGGTGCTGCCATTGCGGCACTTTACGGCGAGCTTTCTGGCAACGGAGGCGGCCCAAAATTGAACGACAAAGCAGCCGCCGCACTTAAAAAGGTGGCAAAAGAATTACAAGCTGCTCGCGGAAAATCCATCGTGGTTTCTGGCTCCAACAACGTTGCTGAGCAGGTTTTGGTCAACAAAATCAACGAAATACTCGGAAACCTCAACAATACCATTGATTTCAACGGTGCTTTGTTCACCCGTCAGGGCGACGAGCGTAAAGTAGAGAAGCTGATCGGCGAAATGAACGCTGGTCAGGTTGCTACGGTCATGGTTATGGGTGCAAATCCCGCTTGGGAATTGCCTAATGCAGAAGCGTTCAAAGCTGCTTTTGCAAAAGTTGGCACCCGGATTTCTTTAAACACGGAATTTGATGAGACCACGCTGCTCTGCACACACGCAGCTCCGAATCACCATTTCCTTGAATCCTGGGGCGACGCCATGCCAAAATCCGGTATGATGAGCCTGATGCAGCCAACGATTGCGCCTTTGTTCAGCACACGTCAGGCAGCACATTCCCTGCTCGTTTGGTGTGATGCAACTGAGTTGGACCAAACGTCCGAGCAGCCTTATTACGAGTTTCTTAAAAAATTCTGGCAAAGCGAAATCGGTGGCGGCCAGACCCAATACCTTTCCCAGGAGGCTTTCTGGGAAATGAGCCTGCACAATGGGGTGTACGAAGTGCCAACGACCAATGCCCCGGTGGTGTTCAACCCTGCAGTTTCGGTGGATTTGAGCGCTGTTTCCAAACCCTCTACTGCTGAACTCGAAATTTCTTTCTACGAAACCGTCAACATCGGTGGCGGGCAATACGCCCACAACCCATGGTTGCAAGAAATGCCGGATCCGGTCACACGTACTGTTTGGGGCAACTACCTCAGCATTCCCGTGGAATGGGATGGTGTAAACAACATTGATGGCTGGAAAGGCCTGGTTGATGGCGACGAAGTGGAAGTAGAAGTCAACGGACAGAAATTTACCTGCGCAGTAGTGCGCAACTTTGGTCAGACCCAAGGCACCGTCGCGATTGCGCTGGGCGGTGGACGGACGGCTGGTGGTTGCGGCGTAGGTTACGGTATCAACGTGAATGCTGCCCTCAAACAAGAGAATGGCCTCACCCAATACTATGCCACGGATGTAAAAGTGACCCCCACGGGCACCAAGGACAAACATTTTGCTTGTGTGCAACACCACAACACGATGGGGGTCAAGGCGATGGGCACTGAAGAAGGCAAAGTGATCAACGCGGACGAAAAGTCTTTAGGCTACAAAGGTTTCCAGGGTTCTTTGACAGACCGGTCTATCATTTTCCAGACCAACGTTAAAGACCTCCAGAAGCTTGAAAATAAACTGGAGAAATTCCACCACGAGGCGGATCACCTCAATTCACAGACCCTTTACCCGGACAACATTGATTATTTCGGTACGGGTATGAAATGGGGAATGTATGTTGATTTGAACGCTTGTATCGGCTGTGGCGCTTGCCAAGTAGCTTGCGTGAGCGAAAACAACGTACCCGTGGTAGGCAAAAAAGAAGTTGCTCGTCACCACGAAATGACTTGGTTGCGTATTGACCGCTATTTCTACGGCGATCTTGACAACCCAAAAGTGGTGTACCAACCGATGATGTGTCAGCACTGCGACAACGCGCCTTGCGAGAACGTTTGTCCGGTAAACGCAACCAACCACTCCATGGAAGGGCTGAATCAAATGGCGTACAACCGTTGCATCGGTACTCGTTACTGTGCAAACAACTGCCCATACAAAGTTCGCCGCTTCAACTGGCTCGACTACACTACGGCTGATACCTGGCCGAGCAACGAAGAGCGCGTATTCCACGTGGAAGGTGAAAACACTCCATACTATGCCGACAACCTCGTTCGGATGGTGTTGAACCCGGATGTTACCGTTCGTACCCGTGGTGTAATCGAGAAATGTTCTTTCTGCGTACAGCGTATTCAGGAAGGCAAGTTGACCGCCAAAAAAGAAGGACGTGCCATTCAGGACAATGATGTACGCGTGGCTTGCCAAACGGCTTGTCCTACGGGCGCTATCGTGTTCGGCAACCTGAACAATCCAGAAAGTGAAGTAAGTAAAGCGAATAAAGCAGCAGGGGCTTTTGCCTACAAAGTGCTCGAAGAAATCAACGTGCGCCCGGGGGTACAGTACTCTGCTAAGATCCACAACGGAAACGAAGAACTCTTTTCTTAAAAAGTTGATAAGGGTTTATAGGGTTTATGAGGGTTGATTTTGACCCGGATAAACGCTGATAAATCTTCATAAACGAATACTACAAATCATGTCTCAACCAGTAGCGGCCGTTCGGCACATATTGATTGAAGGGAACAAATCCTACCACAACATCACGGAGGATTTATGTAGCCCAACCGAGAAAGCACCTTCCAGAGAGTGGATCATTGCTTTTTCGTTGTCCTCGGTTTTCCTTGGCCTGTACATTTTTGCCATCGTTTGGACGGTGTGGAAAGGTATCGGTGAATGGGGGGCCAACCGGTCTATCAACTGGGCTTGGGACATCACGAACTTCGTTTGGTGGATCGGTATCGGTCACGCAGGAACGCTGATTTCGGCCATTCTTTTGCTCTTCCGCCAACGCTGGCGTACCGGTGTAAACCGAGCAGCAGAGGCAATGACCATTTTTGCGGTAATTTGTGCGGGTCAGTTCCCGATTTTCCACATGGGACGAGTTTGGTTGGCATTTTTTATTATGCCTTTCCCTAACACACGTGGCCCACTTTGGACGAATTTTAACTCCCCGCTTCTTTGGGACGTATTTGCGATCTCGACGTATTTCTCGGTTTCGCTCTTGTTCTGGTACACCGGTTTGGTGCCTGACCTTGCGACCGTACGGGATCGTGCAAAGGGTTTCCGCAAAAAAATGTACGAAACCTTCTCCTTCGGCTGGACAGGCAGTGCCAAACACTGGCAGCGTTGGGAAGCACTTTCGCTTGTTTTGGCGGGTATTTCAACTCCACTGGTACTTTCTGTACACACCATTGTATCCTTTGACTTTGCGACCTCGGTAATTCCTGGATGGCACACCACCATCTTCCCGCCTTATTTCGTTGCGGGTGCGGTATTCTCCGGTTTCGCGATGGTACAAACGCTGATGATTATCACCAGAAAGGTGCTCAATCTTCAGCAGTATATTACGATCAACCACATTGAGTCCATGAACAAGGTAATTGTGCTTACGGGCACAATCGTAGGGGTCGCGTACCTCACGGAGTTGTTCATCGCTTGGTACTCTGGTTATATTTACGAGCAGTTTGCCTTTTACAATCGGGTATTTGGTATTTACTGGTGGTCCTACTTTGGAATGATGTTCTGCAACGTAGTTGCACCACAGGTATTCTGGTCGCGCAAAATCCGCCGCAGTATTTGGTGGACCTTCTTCCTTTCGATTATCATCAACGTAGGGATGTGGTTTGAGCGATTCGTGATCATTGCAACCACTCTGGCCCGCGATTTCCTCCCATCTTCCTGGAGCTATTACCGTCCAACCTGGGTTGAAATCAGCATCTTTACCGGTACGATTGGTCTGTTCTTCTTCTGCTACCTAATCTTCTGTCGGGTGGCTCCAGTAGTTGCCATTGCGGAGGTTAAATCCATCCTGAAAGTTGCAGGCGACCAATACATTGGCCCGGATGCAAAACACGGCCATGTAGAGAAAGTACGGCACGAACATTAAACCCTTTGCGCTTGAAATCAGTGAGTCTTTTTGAGCTCACCGGTTTGTTCGGAAAAATTAACATTCATCATTTATCATTCAGAATAAATGGCTGCTGAAAGCACAAAAGTCCTTTACGGACTTTACAACGACGAAGAAGACCTGAAAGGCGCCGTAAAAGCCGCCAATGCAGCGCACCTGGATATTATGGACGTGTTCACGCCATTCCCGGTGCACGGTCTTGATCCCCTTATGGGCCTGAAAGAAAGCCGCTTGCATTACCTTGGATTCATTTATGGCGCAATTGGAGCCTCGTTTGGTTTCCTTGCCATGACCTGGGTATTCGTAAGCGATTGGCCAACGATGTACGGCGGTAAGCCTTACTGGTCAGTTCCTGCGTTCATTCCGATCACTTTTGAGATGACGGTTTTGTTTGCGGCTTGGGGGATGACCATCACCTTCTACACCATCTGCGGCATGTGGCCTGGTGTAAAAGCTAATATGCTGGACCACCGCACCACAGACGACAAGTTTTGCCTCGCATTTGATGTAACGAGTGCATCTGAGAACAAGGTGGACCAATTAAAAGGATTCTTCCAGAACACACAAGCCGAAGAGGTGAATGTGAAAATGATGTAAAAAAGGACGCTGGGCAGAAGACTTAATACGTTGATAATAAGCGCTTTAAAGTCTAAAGTTCCAAGTCAACCCTCCAACGGCGGGTAAATCAATCCAAAGTTTAAAAATTATGAAATACGCAATCGGCGCGATTTTAGGTGTGGCCTTTTTTGCCTGGATGTTTTCGCTCTGCTCACCAGCAGGGAAAAACAAGACGGGCCACGAATACATGCCGGACATGTACCACCCGGTGAGTTACGAAGCCAACCAGTACAGCGCTTACAGCTGGAATCACTGGGACGGTGAGGAAGGTCAGGCATTCACCAAAGCTGAACTTTCACAGCCGCGTGCAAAAGTGATGGGTTCCGTACCACGTGGATACACGGGTGTTTACCACACAGATGCATCAATGCTCGATATTATTCGTGGTAAAAACGCCCCGAATGCCATTTCGGCTCCTGTAAATGGTGCAGTGCCATTCACCTACGCCAACACCGAAGAGGAGCGTTTGCGCTGCGAAAAGGAAATGAGGGAAAATCCTTTTCCCATTACTAAAGAAGGTCTGGAACGTGCCAAACCTCTGTATGACGTATTTTGTGGTGTTTGCCATGGCGTCAAAGGAGATGGTCAAGGTCCGCTCGTAACGGTTCCAGACGCTAAATATCCTGCCGCGCCCAAGAATCTGATTGGGGACGATATGATTGCCGCCGGAAATGGTCGGTATTACTTCGCAATGGTACACGGTAAAAACGTAATGGGTGGATACACTGAAAAGCTCTCTTTTGAAGAGCGTTGGCAGGTAATTCACTACGTCCGCGCGCTACAGGCCACCAGTAAAGGGCTTGAGTACAGCGAAAAAGCCAACACCCTCAGCAATATTGAAAAACCAGCAAAAGGAACTGCCAGTGGACCGGGTCGCGCCGCCCCAGCTTCTCCTGCTCCTGCCGCGGCCCCAGCAACAGGCAAATAAATTAGTGCATAACGGCCCACGGAAAATCAACATCATCGAACAAAACATTCGGCTCTACCCGACTTTGCGATATGAACCTAAAGACGCAGTTTGTATTTGAAAATAAGACCAAAACCCTGCTCATTGGCGGAATGGTTTTGGGTGCAGTGTGCCTCGTGCTCACGTTCTTCAACGACGATGAGTACCACACACGCTTTTGGACCAACTGGCTTCACAATTCCGTGTATTTCACGGGAATAGCCTTCATGTCTATGTTCTTCCTTTCGGCGCAGATTACTGCGTTCGCGGGTTGGAACACGGTTATACGGCGTGTTTGGGAAGCCATGAGCCAGTTCATGTGGGTCGGCGTGATTCTAATGGGACTGATCGTGGTTGGGGTTTGGGGCCATTTGCACCATCTCTACCACTGGAACAGCACCGACATCAACCTGACGGACCCGGAAGCTCCGCATTATGACCGCATTTTGGCGGGTAAAAAGGGCT
>CAZKBH010000013.1:11527-35992 GCA_964550795.1 uncultured Saprospiraceae bacterium | reverse complement strand
AAAAGGGCTTCTTGAACCCTGTTTGGTTCACCATTGGTACGGTCGGCTTTTTGCTGATTTGGTACTACTGGGCAAAAAACCTTCGCCAGGCATCCGTGGATCAGGACACCATGGAAACGTCCGAATTCAAATACTACCGCAAACAGCGTAAATGGGCGGCATCCTTCCTCCCACTCGGCGGTTTCTTGAGCACGGTGTTCTTCTGGCAGGCCATGATGTCCATTGATTCGCATTGGTACAGTACCATGTTCGCATGGTATGCAATGGTTTCTACCTGGTTGGGTGCCCTTTCGATGACGGTAATGTTGATTATTTACCTCAAATCCTTGGGCTATCTGGAGTATGTTACTCAGAATCACTTGCACGACGTCGGCAAATTCCTTTTTGGTATTTCGGTTTTTTGGACTTACCTCTGGTTCGACCAATTTATGCTGATTTGGTATGCCAACAACGGGGAGGAAACCATTTATTTCAACGAGCGCATGACGCATTACCCGGTACTTTTCTGGGGTAACCTGCTGTTGAACTTTGTTACGCCTTTCCTGATCCTGATGCGCAACGACACCAAACGCAAGTTCGGAACGATGTTTTTCGTAGCGTTAATCGTATTCTTTGGTCACTGGTGGGATTATTTCTACATGATTAAGCCAGGCGCGCGTATTTCAGCGCATGAGGCCATGGAATTGGCAGAAGGCAAACATGGTGCAGACACGCACAGTAGCAGTGTTGCTCCAATATCCACGGAATCCGACCATAGCGCTGACACGCACAGTGCAGAAGCTGATACAACGCATTCAACGGAACCAGCTGGCAGCGGGGAGACGCATACAGATTCACTTGCATCGGAAGCTACCCATGGCGATGAAGCTGGGCACAGCGCACATCCGGAAACAGCGCTTGCGGCTGCCCCTAATAGTGGTGGATCAGAGGGTGGTGGGGGACACGGGGATGCAGGTCATCACGCGGATGAATCCAAGGCATTTAAGCTGGGTTATACCATTCCAGGATTGGAAGAAATCGGAATTCTTATCGGCTTTTTGAGCCTCTTCCTTTTCTTCTTTTTCAATCAACTTTCAAAGGTTTCTCTTGTTCCTATGCGTGATCCATTTTTGGAAGAAAGTTTGCATCACGATACAGGAACACTGATTGAAGGAGAAGAAGGAGACCACAATCATCACTAAAAAAGTTCGGCAGTAAAGTGATCTGCCAGTTCAAACTGAAAATTGTTTTGCAGGATTTTATTCCACAAAACTCACAAAGAAATAATAGCAATGACTTCGCTCATCGTACTACTCTGCATTATCCTGATTACCGTTGTTATGGTGCAAATCGGGAAAGTTTATGAACTTACCAATACCATCAAAGGTGAACGGCAGGTTCTACGCGACAACAGCAAATGGAATGGCTGGTTATCGCTTGTATTTTTGGTAGTATTCCTCGTCGGGGTGTTCTGGTCCGCTTGGGATTACAAGAATGTAATGCTTGGATATGGCCCACACGAGTCGGCATCTGAGCACGGTTCGATGTTGGACAACTTGTTCAACATTACCTTGATTCTTACGGGGATCGTATTCGTACTCACACACATTGCTTTGTTCTGGTTTGCCTACAAATATCGCTACCAAGAAGGCCGTAAAGCAAAATTTATTGCGCACGATAATCGCCTCGAAATTTGGTGGACTGCTATTCCGGCAGTGGTCATGACTATTTTGGTTGTGCGTGGCCTCAACGCGTGGAATACCGTTATGGCAGACGTAAAAGAGGGCGAAGACTACATGGAAATCGAAGCTACTGCCCAACAATTTGGATGGACGCTTCGCTACCCAGGCGCTGATGGTAAAATTGGCACCCGTGATTACAAAAAAACAACTGGTGCCAATACACTAGGCATGGATTTTTCGGATCCCAAAACTTGGGACGACTTTATTCCCGGACAAGAATTTTACCTTCCTGTAGGCAAAAAAGTTCGCGTGCGGATCATTGCAAAAGACGTATTGCACAACTTTTACCTCCCTCATTTTCGAGTTAAAATGGATGCGGTACCGGGTCTACCAACCTATTTTGTATTCACGCCGGTAAAAACAACTGCTGAATATCGAAATGAACTCCGCAAATATCCTGAATACAATGAGCCGTTTGACAAAGCTGAGCCAAATGGCCCAAAACGTTGGGAGAAATTTGACTACGAACTGGCTTGCGCGGAACTATGTGGTAAAGGCCACTACTCCATGCGTCGCGTCATGAAAATTGTTTCGCAGGAAGAATACGATGCCTGGGTGAAGGATCAAAAATCGTACTATCTCACGGAGATGCGCGGTAAAGAAGAAGATCCCAATAAAGATAAAGTGCTGGATATTGAAGTGCGGGAGCGTGCCAAGGAGTTTGGCGATAACATCAAAAAAGCAGTAGAGTCAACTACCGCCGCAGATAAGACCTTGACTTTGAAACACATCAATTTTGAGTCTGGCTCTGCTTCGTTGACAGCTAACAGCAAATATGAGCTGGACAACTTGGTTACAGGTTTGAATGCATACCCGAACGTAAGCATTGAAGTAGCCGGCCATACTGATAATGTGGGTGATGCTGCTGCAAACATGGCGCTTTCCGCTGCACGAGCTTCTGCTGTTGCGAAGTATTTGAGCGATCGTGGAATCTCCTTGAACAGAATTAAGCCGCGGGGCTATGGTGATTCCAAACCGCTCGTAGCCAATGATACGCCGGAAAATCAGTCAAAAAACCGCCGAACCGAATTTACCATTTTGAACTAAAAATGTGTGCCTATCACGAAGTTGTCAAAATTGAAATTTTGATAGTTGGAAACTAAACTTCGCGTTTACCACATTGTTAATTGACTACACAAAAAAGAAAGATATGGAACACGTCACTACGGTTGCTGAAACACTTGAAGATAAGCTCACCCAAGAACTGGGTTATGACGATCACTTCCATGAACATCATCATGGCGATAAGTACCAGTCAAATTTCCTGACGAAGTACATTTTTAGTACCGACCACAAGATGATTGGTCGGCAGTTCCTTATTACGGGCATCTTTTGGGCCTTCGTAGGTGCTGCAATGTCTATTGTTTTCCGTCTGCAACTCGGTTTCCCTGAGGCAGATATGGCATGGCTTCGTCCCCTCCTCGGAAAATGGATTCAAGTCAATGAGGCTGGTATCGGCAAGCTTGACCCCGAATTTTATTATTCCCTCGTAACCATGCACGGCACCATTCTGGTGTTCTTCGTACTCACGGCTGGTTTGAGCGGAACTTTTGCGAATTTATTGATTCCGCTACAAATCGGAGCACGTGACATGGCTTCGCCGTTGTTGAACGCGTTTTCATACTGGTTCTTCTTCCTGGCAGGTGTGGTAATGTTCATCTCCCTGTTCTTGAGCACAGGACCGTTTTCCGGTGGTTGGACAGCATATCCTCCACTCAGTGCGTTGCCGCAGGCCTCTGATGGCTCCGGTGCGGGTATGACGATGTGGATTGTTTCTATGTCGCTGTTCGTAATCTCCTCTCTTTTGGGCGGTATCAACTACATCACGACGATACTCAACCTGCGTACCAAGGGAATGAGCCTTTGGCGGATGCCTTTGCCAATGTGGGCAATCTTGGTTACCGCAATTTTGGGTGTACTTTCTTTCCCGGTATTGTTTTCCGGGGTATTGCTGCTGATGTTCGACCGCAGCTTGGGAACTTCTTTTTACCTGAGCGAAATTGTGGTTGGCGGTGAAATTTTGGACCGTATTGGTGGTAGCCCAATTTTGTACCAGCACTTGTTCTGGTTCTTAGGTCACCCTGAGGTGTACATCATCATTTTGCCAGCGATGGGTATTGTTTCTGAGGTGCTTTCGGTTCACTCCCGTAAGCCAATCTTTGGGTACACTGCCATGATTTACTCCATCCTTGCCATCGGCTTTTTGGCATTCATCGTGTGGGCGCACCACATGTTTATGTCGGGGGTAAATCCATTCATTTCAAACTTCTTTGTCATATTCACCCTGATTATAGCCGTGCCGTCGGCGGTGAAAGTTTTCAACTGGATTGGCACGATATACGGTTCGAACTTCCGCTTTAACTCGGCAAGTTTGTTCGGGGTGGGTTTTGTATCCATGTTCATTTCCGGTGGTCTTACCGGGATTTTCCTGGGTAACTCAGCCATTGACATTCCCTTGCACGATACCTACTTTGTGGTTGCGCACTTCCACATTGTGATGGGTATTGCGGCGTTCTTTGGAATGTTCGCGGGTGTGTACCACTGGTTCCCCAAAATGTTCGGTCGTTTCATGAACGAGACCTTGGGTAAAATTCACTTCTGGGGTACTATCATCGGCGCGTACGCAATTTTCTGGCCCATGCACTACACGGGTATGGCCGGTGTTCCACGCCGATACTATGATGGTGGTGCGTCTTTTGATGCTTTCCGCCACTTCCAGGACCTCAACCAGTTCATCACGGTTGCTGCGATTTTTGTGTTCTTCTTGCAGATATTGTTCATTGTCAACTTCTTCTACTCCATTTTTAGCGGAAAGAAAATGACTACGAAAAATCCTTGGGGAGCCAACTCTTTGGAATGGACTACACCAATTGAAACAGGTCACGGTAACTGGCCTGGTAATATCCCTACGGTACAACGTTGGGCTTATGACTACGCTAAAGACGGAGAGGAGTTCATCCCGCAGTATGTTCCCTTGAAGGAAGGCGAAAAAGACATGGGCGAAGGGCACTAAACCAAGTGCCAGGCGATTTTTGTCTGGATATTCATTCATTTTTATGCGCTTTCTGCTGGAAAGCAGATTCGAACTATACTTGAACCATGCAGCGTGACGAAGTAAAATCGTTTTCAGTTTTTGAAGGCTTAAGACAGGCAGTCGGAGATTTTGGCTTGTTGGTCAAGTTCAAACTGACTCTTTTAGTTCTTTTTTCTGCGGTAATGTCCTTTGCCATTGTAAGTCCGGGGGCCATTAATTGGGGTGCAATGTTGTTGCTCGCCGTAGGTGGTTTCTTCGTTACAGGTTCGGCAAATGCCCTGAATCAGGTGCTGGAACGTGATTATGACCGGCTTATGCCACGTACGGCCAATCGGCCAGTGGCGACCGGGAGAATGAGCGTTTCCAGAGCGGTTTTGCTGGCAGGAATCATGGCTTTATTGGGTATTTCAATGCTTTCTGCGTTTAATCCGCTCACGGGTTTTTTGGGTACACTTTCGCTCATTAGTTATGCCTTTGTGTACACCCCGATGAAACGATCCACCCCGCTTGCCGTGGTGGTTGGGGCTATTCCAGGAGCATTGCCCTTGATTATCGGTTGTGTTGCGGTGGAAGGTTTTATTTCCCCAACAGCCTGGATGTTGTTCGGATTGCAGTTTTTATGGCAGTTTCCACACTTCTGGGCGGTGGCATGGTTGGCAGATGATGACTATAAAAAAGCAGGATTTTACCTCCTGCCTTCCAAAAATGGTCAAAAAGACGAGGTTACAGGTCTGCTTTCCTTTGTGTTCTGTGTTTTGTTGATTGCCAGCGCGGTGTTGAGTTATTCGTTGGGTTATGTAGGAATTACAGCAACGGCCATATTGGTGGCATTGAATGTTTACTGGGCTTGGCATTGCTGGATATTGTACAAAACCTGCGATAGAGTTGCGGCGCGCAAGCAGATGTTCATATCGTTTGTTCATTTACCATTGTCGTTGATTGTGTTGTTGCTTGACAGAATCTGGTAAATAAAATTCTACAGTTATGGCCACATTAAGGCAAGAATATAACCAAAGTAAAATTCATCCGCACAAACTTGCGCTTTGGATTGCTATTGGTTCGATTATCATGATGTTTGCGGCGTTTACGAGTGCGTATGTGGTGAGAAGAGCAGCGGGCAACTGGTTGGAGTTCAAATTGCCTGATATTTTTATGCTGAACACCGCAGTGATTGTGTTGAGTAGTGTTACCCTCCATCTGGCCTATACCGGATTTAAGCAGGGGAAAGAACAGCGCTACAAAACGATGTTGATTGCTACTTTTGTGCTCGGGTTGCTTTTTGTGGTGTTGCAGTATATGGGTTGGGAGGCGCTGACTGCAATTGGAGCCACCTTTACCGTGAACCCATCCAGTTCGTTCATTTATGTCATTTCGGGCTTGCACGCGGCCCACGTTTTAGGGGGAATTGCGGCCATAACCGTGGCATTGGTTCATGCGTATGTTTTGCCATACAAGCCAACCTTGAAGCGCAAACAACGGTTTGAATTGGTGGTGCACTACTGGCATTTTGTGGACGTACTTTGGGTCTACCTGATGGTGTTCTTTATGATTCAATCTTGAAAATTCTGATTCGGACAATCTTGGTCGTATGACGTAGGTTCGTCCAAGTTCCATAGTACGAAAGTCCAATTTCTAAAGTCTATTAACTACTGACAATCATGGCAGAAACATCTGTTTCACACGCACACGAGACGCACGAGCATGACTCTGACGAGCAACTTTGGGATGGCGGGAAAGAGCCTATGAAGGCCAGCTATGGCAAGTTGATGATGTGGTATTTCCTCGTGTCTGACGCATTCACCTTTGCAGGCTTCCTGATCGCCTACGGTGCCATTCGTTTTAGTATGCCCACTTGGCCAGAGCCGGATTTTGTATTCGCCTCATTCCCATTTGTAAAGGCACACTGGCCGCTGGTATTCGTTACGTTCATGACGTTTGTCCTGATTTTTAGCTCGGTTACCATGGTACGGGCTGTGCAGGAGGGCCACCGCGAAAACAAACGCGGGGTTGTTTTTTGGATGTTTTTGACCATTTTGGGTGGCGCAACCTTCCTGGGTTGTCAGGCTTACGAATGGACCGTTTTGATCAAATATGAAAACGTTACGGTGAATCGAAATCCATTTGGGCGATTTACCGCAGACGGGGTCATGGTGGACGTCAATGGAAAAGAAATTATCGAAAATGGCGCTCCTTTAGCCGTTAAAAAAGATGATTCATACTTGTTGCATGGCCACGAGCACGATGGAAAAATCGAACTTGAAAAGAAATATGTGCGTTACACCTCTGGTCCTTATGCTGGCCAAACCCAGCAGGTGGAGGAAGGTCCAAAAGCATTTGGGGCATTGTTCTTCTTCATCACTGGTTTCCACGGTTTCCACGTATTCTCCGGGGTTGTCTTTTTGACCCTTATCATGATCAATGCCATGGGTGGACTATACACGGCCCGTAAAAATGGTTATGAAATGGTAGAAAAAATTGGTCTATACTGGCACTTTGTGGATTTGGTGTGGGTATTCGTATTCTTGGTGTTCTACCTTTTGTAGGTTGCCAATTTTGGGTGAAGTTTCGAATCCCACATTTTTCAGTAAACATTCAACCGTTCAACGATTCAACATTTTCAGCAATGGCTGCACATCAAACATACGAAGAACAGAAACGACTTGTTTTCTACGGCTTGAAACTGCTCGGTATCATCACCATTGTTGAGGTGGTATTCGCGCTTTTTGCCAAAGGACACATCATACCAAGCGTCACGTTCGGTAAAGACGGCGGTTTTGGTCAAGCAATCTACATGATGGCCATGATTGGTGCCAGTATTTACAAAGCCTACTTCATTGTATTCTTTTTCATGCACATGGCACATGAAGTGCGTGGGCTTGTAATGACCGTACTGCTCCCGATGCTACTCTTGGTTTGGGCGATTATTGCGTTCTTCCAGGAAGGTGGAAGCTGGGGTGCTGCACGGCAGGAAATTAAGCAGAAAAACGAAGAAGTAGTACAACCTGCGCCTGCGGGAAAACCTACGGGGTATATCTTACAGTCAACCATGCGAGGTTAATAACCTTGTTGGTTTCTGAAGAGAAAATAGCGCGTACAACGCTCCTAATGGCAATTCATGATACATAATGACCTAAAAGGCGCGGAACCAATCCACGCCTTTTTTGTTTGATTTTAAAAGAAATACAATGAGTAACGAACAACAAAAACCCTCGCGTCAGCGCAGAATCATCATGGCGATAGCGCTGATTTTTGTGTTGGGGGTACTGCCTTTTGGCTCCTGGATTTACCTGCGTGACGGCTTGCAATGGCGCAAAGATGCCAAAGCTGAATTAGGCTCTTACGGCAAAATCAGAGGGGCATACATCATTTATCCTGATGGGTACAAAGAAAATCAACTGGCCGAAAGCGTGTGTGTCATCCATAATTTTGGAGACAGTCCCGATTTAACTCCTGATAACAAGCAGATTATAGACACCAATAAACGACTCTACGATCAGTTTGGGAAATTACCCGACGGTACCCCGCGCCCGTTTTTCAAAATCGTGATGATTAGTGAAAACGGCACTGCTGAGTTTCGGTCCGAAATTCAAAAAATCCCGACCATTGACTTTGCTACCTGGGTAGTCACCGGAGGCTTAGGATCCTGGGGAACTATCCTGGAAAATGGCCACGAAAAATACGTTCTGGAAAAAGGCACTAAACGACACAAGGAGTACTACGCCCTTGCCGATGCGACGGGAGAAATCCGTGCTTTCTACAATGCCCTGGATGAAAAACAGGTCAACCGAATGGTCCAGCAAATTGCCATCATGCTGCCAAGGCAGTAATCCTCAGATTACCTTATTTGGGTCACTCAAAACACAAAAAAATACAAAATCAAAGTCCAATAATGATACCAAATATTGCACTTGAAAAACGCCTCAATCGCTGGGCTTATGTGGTTTCTGCGGCGGTGCTGCTCCTGGTTGGTTTGATGCGGCGCTACAAATTTGACGTCGGGGTGGACTTTAGTTTTCTACCACCTTTCCACGCTTCTTTGAATGCACTGGCGGCAGTTATCCTGATGGTGGCATTCTGGCACATCAAAAATGGGCGAATTGAGCAACATCGGAAGGCGATTTATGCGGCTATGGCGTGTTCCGCCCTGTTTTTGCTCTCTTATGTCTTGTACCATTTTACCACACCTGAAACCAAATACGGCGGAGAGGGTATCATGCGGACCGTCTATTTTTTCCTGCTCATCACCCATGTAGTGCTTGCCGCAGTCATTTTGCCTTTTGTGTTGTTTACGTTCACAAGAGCCTACACCGGACAATATGAAAGACATAAAAAAATGGCGCGTTGGGTGTTTCCACTTTGGCTATATGTAGCCATTACTGGTCCAATTTGTTACCTGATGCTGAAGCCATACTATTAAAAACCTAACCCTCGTTCTGTTGTTTCAAATTAGGTTTTTGAAGCCTCAGTTTTCGAGTAAAACATTGGTTGTCAATCGGCTTAATCGAATCAATTTTAAATCGTTTTTGTCATGAAAAATAAGTTCTTTTTGCCAGCATTCCTGCTTTTAGCCATTGCTCTTTTGCCATTTGATGCCGCCGCACAATGTGCCATGTGTAAAGGCGCTGCAGAAGCCAACCTGAAAATGGGCGGTGGAGACCCTGCCGGCTTGAACAGCGGCATTTTGTATATGCTGATGGTGCCGTACCTTTTGGTGGGTGCCATTGGTTATTGGTGGTGGCGCAACCGCCAGCAAGCCGCACAGGTGGCCGATTTGACGGAAGAGGATTTTGCACGGTATGAATAAGTGCCCATAAAAAAAGGCTCGCCAAGTGATTGGCGAGCCTTTTTTTGTTAAAACTGAAAGGGTTTTAATCCTTACTTGAGGGTGTAGCGAGCGCTTACTGCACCGTAACCTGGACGAAAACCATCGTAAGCACTTCTGCCTAAGACAAATACCGGAACCCAGTCAATAGACAAATTGATTGGAAAATCTGCAAATTTGTAGTCAAGACCCAAGGCTCCCATGATGCCCAAGTTTAAATTTCCATAGTTTTCCGAGGCATAATACGCACTATCATACAGGTTAAAGATCGCGGAAGCACCTCCACCAGCATACCATTTCAGTCCTTCTACATCTTCAATCGGGGTGTGAATCAAGTAGAGTCCACCGATTCTAAAATCACTGGCATTTCTCCAATAGCGGCGATACCCGACAAAAAGTTCTACGGCATTTTTCTCATTGAAAAAATGCTTGAGGCTGACGGAGGTAGGATAGCCGAAGCGCAAGCCTGCAGCTGTTTTATAATCGCTTTGAGCCTGTGCAGAGAACACACAGCAAAGGACTACGGCAAGTGCAAAAATCAGTTTTTTCATAACGAATGGATTTGTTTTAAATGTGTGGAGTAATTAAGATGGCGCAAATTTACCGCGCAAAAAATTTCTGGCAACTTTTTTAATCAGTACCGATGAAACATTAACCGCCATGATTTTTTTCATAAAAAGTCTGACCGTACAAGCGAGTTTCCGCACCTTCGCGCCAAACATTTCCCATGCAAAAAAAAATTGCGGTCTTCCCCGGTTCATTTGATCCAATCACCACAGGCCATGTTGACCTGGTAAAAAGGGCCTTGCCTTTGTTCGATGAAATAATCGTGGCGGTGGGTATCAACAGTACTAAAAAGTACCTGTTCCCACACGAACAACGCATGGAATGGCTTCGCCAGGTGTTTGAAAAGGAGCCGAATGTACAGGTAGATCATTTTGAAAAACTTACCGCCCATTACTGCCAACGTATCGGAGCGCGGTTCCTGCTGCGTGGCTTGCGCAATGCCTCAGATTTTGATTACGAAAAAACAATTTCCCAACTCAACCACATCGTGGGCGGCGGCATTGAGACCGTTTTTTTGATCGCCCAGCCTGAGTTTTCACACATCAGCAGCACAATTGTAAGAGAGATTATTATTGGTGGGGCAGATGCCGGGCCGTTTATTCCGGAAGAGATACGGGTTTCTTTGGGGGATTTTAGGATTTAAGGTTCAACTACCTCATAAAACACAAAGGGCCGCCACGCACTGCTGCGGGCGGCCCTTTGTGTTTTATGAGGTAGCGTTAGTCCCTATTGAAATTAAGGAAGCAGCACCCGGTCAATCGCGTGTACTACGCCATTGCTGCCTTGTACGTCCGTGATGATAATATTGGTCGTACGGTTGCGTGCGTCCACAATTTTAGCACCGCTGCTTAGGTCAATGGTAAATGTGCCATTTGCAAAAGTGGTCACCACTTGGTTGTTGCTCAATTGTGATGCAAGCACGTTGGCGCCGTTTACGACGTGGTACTGCAATACAGCATTCAAAGTAGCATCATCCACCTGATCGAGGCTGGTCAAGTTCAATTCCGCCAAAAGTGCGGTGAATGCGGCATTCGTTGGTGCAAAAACCGTGAACGGGCCTGTACCGGAGAGCAGGGTTACATAATCAACCCCGAGGCTTGGGCGGGTAAGCGCAGCCACCAAGATCGAGAAATTGTCGTTGTTCAGTGCGTGGTTTACTACCGTTGGCAAACCAATTACTTTGTCAACAATGTGCACTACGCCGTTGGTTGCGAGTACATCAGCAGTGGATACTTTCACATCTTTGTTGATGCTCACGCCGCTGGCGTTGCGCTGTGCCAAGATGCTCAGGTTGCTGGAGGTGGTTCCAAAAGTGGCGAGGGTTTTAACATAACCTTCTGTTGGAACACTGGCAGCACGGATTTCGCCGCTTACAACGTGGTTGAGCAACACCTGCTGCAATACATTTACAGGCACATCTTCCAATCTTGCAAAGCCATTGGCAGCAAGGAACGCGGTGAAGGCGGCATTGGTTGGAGCAAATACGGTGAAGGGGCCATCAGCATTCAAGGCATCTACCAGACCTGCACGGGTCAATGCAGCGACGAGGGAAGACAGCTCATTCGTAGCTTGCGCGGTTTGTACGATGTTCTTAGCAGAATCTTCTTTGTCATCACCGCATGCGGAGAACAAAAGGCCGGCGCTAAGCGCCAAAAACATTCCTAGAAATAACTTTTTCATAGTTTGGTGTGAATTTAAGTGAGTGTTGGTTTGTGTCAATTTGAAAGAACTAAACCACGCAGATGAAATATTGTTTAAGTTTTTGGATAAAAAATTAAAAAAAAATTAAACAAATTTTATTTCGACCTATTATTTGGCTTTGTAAGTGGAATTTCATCAGGATCAACATTAAAATGTGGAACTGTGCCAAAAATCACACCCCATACCAGGCCACCCTTTTTACCTTTGCATTCTTTCATTGCCTGCGCTCGTTTTTTAAAGCAGTAACGGGTAATGATCCACGCATTCCGCTTTAGTCCCTGCCGACACCCAAAAGATATTGGCAATGGCTTTGGCGGGTAAAAAACCACCACATATATGACTGACGCCATATTCACCGTCCCACATCCTGTCAATGAGCCAATCTGGAACTACGCTCCCGGTTCACCCGAAAAAATCGCGCTTAAAATAGCCCTCGCCGAAGCCAAATCCGAGCAAAAAGATGTTCCCATGTACATTGGGGGCAAACACGTCTTTTCGGATGAAAAAAAGAGTATGCACCCGCCGCATGAGCGAAATCATGTTTTGGGCAATTACTCCAAAGGCAATGCCAGCCACGTCAAAGCGGCCATTGAAGCAGCTCTGGCGGCCAAACCAGCCTGGGAAGCCATGCCTTGGCAAGAACGCGCCGCCATTTTTCTCCGCGCCGCTGATTTGCTTACAGGTCCATATCGGGCCAAAATGAGCGCGGCGACCATGCTTTGCCAAAGCAAAAATGCTTTTCAGGCGGAGATTGACTGTATCTGCGAATTGGCTGATTTCTGGCGCTACAATGCATACTTTATGCAGGAAATCTACAAACAACAGCCACTCAGCACCCGAAATGTGTGGAATCGCACAGACTGGCGTCCGCTGGAAGGTTTTGTTTTTGCGCTCACGCCGTTTAATTTTACAGCGATTGCGGGCAATTTGCCCACGGCTCCAGCCATGCTCGGCAACGTAGCCGTTTGGAAACCAGCCGAATCGCAGATTTACTCGGCATCGGTCATCATGGAAATTCTGGAAGAAGCCGGGCTGCCTGCCGGTGTCATCAACCTGGTCTATGTAGATGGCCCGACAGTGGGCGATGTGGTGTTCAAACACCCGGATTTTGCGGGCATTCACTTTACGGGCAGCACCGGGGTTTTTCAGCGAATTTGGAAAACAATCGGTGAAAACATTGCCAATTACAAGTCTTATCCGCGCATTGTGGGTGAAACCGGCGGCAAAGATTTCGTCATGGTGCACCATTCTTCCGATCCAAAAGCAGTAGCGGTTGCGCTGGGCCGTGGGGCCTTTGAGTACCAAGGACAAAAATGTTCGGCGGCCTCACGTGCGTATGTTCCCAGAAGCATGTGGGCGGCCGTGCGCGAACACCTGGTGGCCGATCTGAAAAGTATGTCCATGGGCAGCACGGAAAATTTCAGCAACTTTATCAATGCAGTGATTGACGAAAAGGCGTTCGATAAAATCTCGAACTACATCGCAGAGGCAAAAAAATCCGACAAGGTGAATGTTGTAGCGGGCGGTAATTTTGATAAATCGAAGGGTTATTTCATCGAACCAACGGTATTGGAAGTGGCCGACCCGATGTACGTGACCATGTGTGAGGAGATTTTTGGGCCAGTGCTGACGATCTATGTATATGAAGATCAGGATTATGCGCAGACCCTTGATATTGTAAATGCAACGTCCCCCTACGCACTGACTGGGGCAATTTTCGCCAATGACCGCGCGGCACTTGCACTTGCCAACGACAAACTCCGTCATGCAGCGGGCAATTACTACATCAACGACAAGCCCACGGGCGCGGTGGTAGGTCAACAACCATTTGGTGGTGGCCGCGCATCCGGAACAAACGATAAAGCAGGCTCCATGCTCAACATGTACCGCTGGCTCTCGCCGCGTACTTTGAAGGAAAATATGGTGCCGCCTACGGATTATCGGTATCCGTTTTTGGGAGAGGAGTAGGTAGGTTTATAGGGTTGATAAAAGTTTATAGGGTTGATGAATTGAGCTAAAAAGGCTAAACAGTCACGTTTTTGAGCGAAAACAATCATCCCTATAAACTTTATCAACCGCATCAACTTTTAAGACAGCCTCTGCTTGGGTCTAACTGACCAATCACCGCGCTATTAAAAATTTTCCTGTGTAGATTTTTCCTGAGAGGGAAGTTGCATGTACCCAGTACAAACCATTGGGTAGTTCCGCGACATTTATGGGTGTTTCGTTGATCAATGTTTGCTGACCTACGGTTCGCCCGAGTGCGTTGGAGATGCGGATGTGGAGGGGCGGCTGTTCGGATGGGATTTGCAGGGTAATGGTATGCTGTGCCGGGTTTGGATAAATTTCCACAGATAGAACGGAAGGGCTAAAACTGGCGCTGGATTCGGGAGCAAGTTTGATGATCCAGAAATCCGTTTTGCCCTGAACGCCGGATACATCGCCGTTGTTTGACCAGGCATCGCCAGCAATGATGAACCCGCCGTCGGTGGTTTGTTCGATGGAATGTCCCCGCTCGGCATTGGTGCCTCCGAATGCTTTTTGCCAAACCAAATCACCCTCAGGGGTTAATTTCACCACCCAGAGGTCGGAACTTCCGTGATTGCCAGTTACGTCCCCGTTTTTGGAGTTAACCAGTCCTGTAAGAACATAGCCGTCATCACTTGTTTGGCAGATGCTGCGTCCATAATCCTCGCTGGTACCCCCTAAGGCTTGCTGCCATTCGATACCTCCTGAAGCGTTTAGTTTTACAACCCAGACATCGTAGTACCCGCCGTTATGGCCTGTTACATCGCCATCATCCGAGCCCGTTTGCCCGATCATAATATAGCCACCGTCTTTGGTCTGGTGGATTTCGTTTGCCCTGTCAATGCCTGTGCCCCCTAAAGAATGTTGCCATTCTATCTTTCCCTCAAAATTCAGTTTCAGGACCCAGGCATTCATTCCCGGTGGGCCACCAATTACATTGCCATCGTCTGACTGGGATCTCCCTGCCACGATGTACCCACCATCGCTTGTGGGGCTTACGGAGTGAGCATAGTCAACATCGCTCCCTCCATAAGATTTTTGCCATTCAATGACTGCTGTTGCGCTTAATTTAACCACCCAACAATCAATGGAACCATGATTGCCTGATACATCTCCATCGGTGGAGGCCGACCAGCCAGCGAGAATATAGCCTCCATCCTTGGACACTTGGATATCACTGGCTTCATCCCGGCCGCTGCCACCCAAACACTTCTGCCATTCGGCGATACCGTCGCCGTCCAATTTTAAAACCCAGGCATCCTTGTTCCCGTGGTTTCCGGACACATCCAAATCGTTTGATTCGGTGTGTCCGGCCAAAATAAATCCGCCGTCAGGGGTTTGTCTAACTGCAAGGGCTTCCTCCCAACCGCTGCCGCCGTAATTTTTTTTCCAGACGACTTGCCCTAGGCTGTCGAGTCTGATCACCCAAAAATCGAAGGAACCATAGTTGGTTTCCACATCTCCATCGTCTGAAACCGTGGTTCCTGCCGCGATATAGCCCCCGTCAGCAGTCTGCTCAATGCAGGATGGCTCATCGTAGAGTGTACCGCCCAAGGTGATTTGCCACTGGATGGAGGGTTGAGCGGAGAGGGATGCTATGGTGAGGAAGAGTGGGGCGAAGAAGAGGGATTTGAGCATAAAAATGTGCTTTAAGGTGTAAAATGAGGGCATAGCTTACTGTTTTATGACTTTAAGTGTTTGGATTTTGTCCTTGGATTTGATTCGTAAGAAATAGACTCCCGGGATTACTTGATTGGTTTGAAGCGTGAACTGCGAGTTGTTTAGATCAAAAGTTTGTTTTATGATATTTTTCCCGGTAGCATCAAAGAGATGAAATGTAACATTCTGTGCTTCGTTGACAGGTGTAGAATGGGATATTGTAAGACTGTTGGAGAATGGATTTTGTGCTGTAAAACCATCAATTATAGTCGGTCGAACCATGCCTTGAGTACTACCTCCGGGAGGCAAGGACACAACAACACTTTCTGCAGTTAATGCAGTGAACTCATATGCAGGTTTCCATTGAACGGGATTGTTCAAATCTTGGCAGATTTCAATTGTTGCGCCGGATTGGAAACCAGACGTGATGCGAACAAAGCCAATTTCTTGATTTGATAAAGGTTTGCTTTTATCATCAATCTGAAAAGAGTGGCTTACAGTTAGACGTTGGTTCCCTACAGGGAATTCTCCATCACCATCAACGGCAACTATGGGATTATCACGAACACGTCTTACCAGGGACAACGACCCTCTTAACTGAATCTCGAAAAGATTGTTCATCCCCGTTTCTATCTCCCGTACTCTAAACCCGACCCATTCATGATTCAAATACTCAATTGCACTACAATCCTCCACGACGCTTGGGTTTAGTGGGATTCGACCAGCGGTAGTCAATTCGATAATCTTGAACTCCACCTCCGAGTAGTTATTACTCGTGATGCCATTAGAATCGCAGATGGTCGCTATCGAGATCCTGTATGAGCCAGCACCCAGCCCATGAATGGAATATGAACTATCCGGAACGTTAGCAAAGAGTTCCATATTGGTCCAACCACCTGTATCCTCTTCTCTAAAGAGCACCACTGTATGTATCGCATCATGCCAGACAGGATGCCATGCCAGATTAACTACATCGGCCTCAATGGATGTGATCCGAAAACTGTCCGGTGCTGGTGCATCGCACTGCGTAAGTAGGGGTGATGATCCAGGACCGTTGGCCCCTTGGGCTTCAAAAATAGGGGAAAGGGAGAACACCAAAGTGTTCAGTAGGACGAAGAAGTAAGATTTTTTTGCCATAATCAGAGTGTTTTTTAAATGAACTGAGAAACTTTGATGCAAAGGTCTTTCCTTCGACCCCTAGAATTTTATAACACTTTTTTGCTAGCATTCCGCCGCAATTTATGGAGCAGAGTCAGTTGGTAGAACTAATTCGGTTATTAAAACCTGAAGAAAAAGAGCATGTCTTGGAATTTTCAACCCTTCACTTTTTCAACGTGGGGAGGATGAGAGAGCGGGTTATTACGCTACTCTCCATCTGTTTAGATCATCCTTGGCATCTAAATGAGCAAAAATTGGAAAAAATGGAGGTGTCCCAGCTGGTTTTTCCAGGAGAAAATTATGTGGAAGGTAAGCTGGAGAAG
This sequence comes from uncultured Saprospiraceae bacterium, assembly GCA_964550795.1. Classification (GTDB taxonomy): domain Bacteria; phylum Bacteroidota; class Bacteroidia; order Chitinophagales; family Saprospiraceae; genus M3007. Next base: position 18,979 of record CAZKBH010000013.1, on the reverse strand, counting down.
GTAATGGTGGAAGCACACAAAGTGGTACGAAGCTTTCTATTGTCCCAACGTTACTTCCGGGAGGAGAACGAATTTTCTCAAATACTCGACTTTTCAGAAATCGCTCGGGAGAAGGGGTTGGAGATACGTTATAGACAGCTTATGACCCGACTCGAAAAAATGCAGGATACTTCGCCGTTTGAAAACAGACAGTTTTTCCAACAGCATTTTGCGCTAGAGTTTGCCAAATGCGACGAGGCAACCGTAAGAAATCAGGCAAAAGGGGACTTAAATATCCCTAATACCTTATTTGCGTTGGAGCTGGATTACTTACTCAAGCGCTTGGAATTGCTAAATCAATTTTTGGTGCAGCAGAAGTTGACAACACTCGAAGTACCCGCGTATTTCCGACCTCTTTTTGCTGATTTGGACATCCCGTCGAAATATTTGGAGGATTACCCGGTACTTAAAATCACTTATGAAATTTACCTTTTACTGAAGAAAACAGAACTTTTACCTTCAGATGTAGAGAATTTGTTTGATTTATTGCTTCGGTATGAGCAAAAATTTGATCCAAAAAGCCTCCGTGAGTACTACGGCTATTTGCGCAATATCTGTATCCTGACATTAACGGCCGATTTTGACAGAGTTGAAATTGATTACATTCTTCAGAAATTGTACCGAGACAACTTGGAAAGAGGATATATGCACTACGAGGGAAAAATTAACCGGACCAGATACTGGGCCATAGCCAGCAATGCAACCAGAATTAAAGACTACCAGTGGGCATTGGAATTTATTGAAAGATACAAGGACGAAATCAGGGATGAGAATGAGACCAAGGATATTTACAGGCTCAATATGGCAAGTTATTTGTTTGCCGTAGGTCAGTTTTCTGAATGCCTGGATAATATACCTCCTACTTCCCCATTTGTTGATTATCTCCTTCATGGCAAGCGTCTTGAATTGAAGGCACTTTTTGAATTGCGTTCGGATCTTTTTTCCTATAAATTGGATGCCTTTAAAATGTTTTTAAGCAGGACTTCTCAAAAGCTACTCTCGGAAAATCAACGAAAAACGCATAGTGATTTTGCTAATTTCCTCACGCAAATCACCAGTTCTATTCCTGGCGATGCAAAACGCTCTGAAATCATATTCAATCGAATTTATGAGAAAAAACATGTAGTTGAATGGCGATGGTTACTTGAAAAAGCGAAGGAATTAAAGAGATAGACCTTAAACAGGGGAGCTGCGGCCAAGTTTTTTCTGCTTGCAAAACAGAAGAGCTGCAAAACTAAACCACCACCACCACTTTCCCCACCGTTTTCCCCGTCTGAAACAAGCGCACCGCATTCGGCAATTCCTCAAAAGGAAATACATGCCCCACATGCGGAGGCTTTAGCTGCAAGGTTTCCAGTTCAAGCAACAAACTGCGCAGTAATTCGGCTCTTTCATACAGCCAGATCAGGTTGAAGCCCAGCACAGCCCGGTTGGTTTCTACCATGCGCTGTGGGTCTACTTTGGGTCGGGTGAAATACTGCCACAACAGGTGAAGTTTATTGGGCCGGTCGCCGGGCGTCGCGTAGCGGGCAGAGCCGAACACTACCGCCCGACCCATGGGCGCAAGCATCGAAAAAGGGATGCTGAAAAACGGGCCGCCCACGCTGTCCATCAATAAATGAAGCGGTTTGTCCTCTAGGGCTTTTTTGAGCTGTTCCTCAAAATCTTTCCCGCGCACAATGACCCGGTCATACCCCTCCGATTTTGCAAAATCCACTTTTGCCGCAGTCCCAACGGTGCCAATCGCGAAGCAATCATACGCTTTGGCAATCTTCAAGGCCTGCAACCCTACACCTCCTACTGCGCTGTGAATCAACACATTCTGGCCTCGTTGCAGGGCGCCCAAAGTGGCCATGCCGTAAAATGCCGTGAGGGTCTGGACCAGGTAAGCCGCACCCGTATTGAAATCCCAATCCGCAGGAAGCGGGATGGCGTAACGGGCATCAATGTTCAGGTGGGTGCTGTAGGCCCCAAAACGGGTGACGCCCATGATCCGATCGCCGGGCCGGAGTTGGGTAACGCCTTCGCCCACGGCCTCGATGGTGCCGGAATACTCCAGCCCGGGCGTGAATTCGCCTTTGGGCGTCGCACCATACAAACCCCAAATCGCAAACACATCGGCGAAATTGAGGCCAATGGCACGAACCGCTATCTGGACTTCCCCCGGGGCAGGTGGCGGGAGTTCAATGGTTCGGAGTTTGAGGTCGGCTAAGGAGCCTGCGGAGAGGGAGTAGGATTGGGTCATGATGAATATTTGATTTACGATATCCGATTACATGATTTACGATTTAAGATTGGAATGAAGATTGGCGAATTTCGATTTAATTGCAAGCCACAAATGTCTTTTTAAATCCACAATCAGATATCTATTCGGAAATCGGAAATCATGTAATCGGAAATCGTAAATCACGCACCCCTGCCGGGCAGAAGTCGCTTAATTCCAATAGACCAAGCGTGCTGACAAAAACCTCATCCAGCGGCGCTGAAATGCGTATCTCCTCCTGGGTGTAGGGATGCTGGAACGACAACAACATGCTGTGCAAGAACATTCTGTGCAGATCAAAAACATCCCGAAAATAGCTGTTGTGTTTCACATCACCGTGGCGTTTATCGCCGATGACGGGGTAATTGAGGTGGGCAAAATGTTTGCGTATCTGGTGCCGACGGCCGGTTTCCAATTGGGCTTCCACGAGTGAAAAACGGGCGGTTTTGTGCCGCAAACCAATTGGATGATCTATTTCAGACGTTCCGAGGCGCACAAAATGGGTGATGGCCTCCAGTCTGCCTTTGCCGGAATCCGGGTCGTCGAGGGCGTAGTCAATGGTGCCGGTTTCCGGGACCCAACCCCGCACAATGGCGAGGTATTTTTTCTCCACGATTTTGTCCATTACCTGCTCCCCGAGTCGTCCCGCGGCTTCTGCATTTTTTCCCATAATCAGCACCCCCGAAGTAGCGCGGTCGAGCCGATGCACGGGATAGACCCGCTGCCCGATTTGGTCGCGCAGGAGTTGGACGACAAACACATTGTCTTCACTGATGCGCGTGCGGTGCATCAGAATGCCGGGTGGTTTGTTGATGGCAACGTAGTGCGCATCGGAAAATAAAATCTGAAAAGCGTCCATGCAAGGGTGCTCGTAAGGTGCAAAGGACGCGATTTCTAAGCGAGTGTTCAAAAAAGTGTGGCACAGCTGATGTAGGCTGGCGCAAGGCTCTGCCTTGTGCCTACTATTTCGTCGGCTCTGCCGACAAATTCGGTCGGTAGAACCGACCAGATAGCGGACACAAGGCAGAGCCTTGCGCCAGCCAAAATGGGCTTTTTTTAAAATTTCTCAAAACCTAAATCCAAGCCTGTACGACAAGATCAACTGGTTTTTGTCAGCCCCAGAAAACATCCGGGCATACTCGCAGTCGAGCTCGCCAAAGAAGCGCCAAACGATTGGGTGACGGACGGAAGCCCCGATTATTCCGCCCATCTTCGTGTAAGATTCATCTCCCAAAACGGAACCAAGCCCAGTAAAACCTCCACCATAATGATAATGCATTAGTCTATACCCCATCAGATTGTACCGAAGCCCGGCTTTTGCCCTTGCCATTATGGGCCCAATAGGAATGCCATACCCGAAATTGGCAGAAAGGGTATTTTGTTCCCTCCAAAGAACGGTGTTGTCTTCAAACGGTTGGGGTAAATCCGATAAGTAATAGAAGGTGGAGTTTCTGTATGAAATCCCTACGGAGCGTTTTTTTCCAATCTCTCGGGTATAGGCTAACGAAAAAGCTTTTCCCCGCACAAAACGCGAGAAGTCGAACTTGGTATTGTCAAAAAATTCTCCGGCAGAGAAGTACCCAAAACTGAATTCGTTCTTGGGGCTTTTTTGGGCATGGCCCCAAAGCGCTATGCCCAAAAAAGTGAGAAGCAATGCGGTTTTTTTCATTTCAATTTACTTGCGGTGAATTAGAATACCAGATGGTTTGTTGATGGCAAGGTAGTGCGCATCGGAAATTAAAATCTGAAACGTCCATGCAAGGGTGTTTGTGAATTGTAAGGGACGAGCTTTCTAAGCGAGTTCGACCTCTCCGAGGTTGGAGGTCGTTTGGGACGTGTACGCGGGTTCGAGTTATCATTGAAAAAAAGTGTACCCTTTCAAATTTGAAAGTTAAATCAGGTTTGAAAAGGCGTCTAATTTATTCCCAAAACTAAAAAATTTACCCTAAATTCACTCAAAATTTTCGTCCTTCGTAGCAAAATCTTAGGCTGGGCAAGGCATTATCTGCTGGCATTATTTGCTGGCGCAAGGCAGAGCCTTGCGCCAGCAAAGCCATGTGAATGTTTTTATAAACTACAAAATAACGAGATGTCAAGATTCAATTCCCCAGCAATAATTATTGTGGGATTACTTCTAGTGGGCTTGGACTTTACAACGTCCTGCAAGCGCAAATCGAATGAGCCACCAGAGCCGCAAGAAACAGCAAGGGTCGAAGCAAATGCCCCCAAATTGCCCGAGGCTGAGCCGCCCCTGGCGCGGGTTCCTGTGTTGGAAATGGTTTCGGTAACACAGTATTTCCAGTACATGGAAGCGCTCGCCCGGCAATACGATACCCTGGGCGATTACCCCCTGAGCGAAAATCTCTTGCTTCGCGCCAACCCCTGGATACTCGATACTTTGGTGAACACCGACTACTACATCCAGATGGCGCGGGGGAATTTTGTGTTCGATCAGCCAAAAATGCCCGTGCTAAAGCCCGGCGACACCATCCTGATTCCCGGCCCAAAGACCGCGGCGGTGTTGCTTGATAAAATGTCCAAAACCTGGCTCGACCTGAACATCCCGGCCTACACCCTGCGCGTCATGGAGGGCGACAGCGTGCTACATTCCATGCTTGTTCGGGTGGGGAAAAACCAGAAAAAGTACCTTCAAATGGCCGGAAACATGGTGGATTTGCGCACCCGCACCGGAACCGGCGAGATCATGCGCGTCAACAGAACACCCATGTTTTTTGATCCCGTGACCGGAAAAAAATACAAGGTGACCAAACGCGACGACCAAAAAACCACCCGAATGCCCCAAATCCCCTGGCTCGAACCCAGCATCAACGGCCAGCGATACGGGCAGCTTATCCACCCCACCACGAACCCGCGCACCCTCGGCAAAGCGGCCTCCAACGGTTGCATCGGCACGACCGAAGCGGATGCCTGGCGTCTGTATTTTTACGCGCCCTTACGCACCAAAGTGCATATCCGCTACGAGCTGCTGGAATTCAGCCCCCAAGGTGACACCTTGCGTTTTGAGGATATTTACCGCCTACGTAACACCCGCAAGACCACCAAGCCGATTGCTGTGGCGGGGGCTTTTGTGGAATTGCCTGAAGATGGGTGTATCTGTGGACAGTGAGCTGTTAGACGCATGTGATGAAGTATGCCCGGTCTCGGTGTTCATCAACTTGATGCAAAGCCTGTGTTATCGGGCGCTTTTCTTCTTCGCCGTTAGTTCTACGAAACTTAGATATATCAAACCATTGTCGTTTAATAAATTGTAAGCATTAGAAATCAGTTCGTTACTCTCAATAAGTGACAAATACGGCAAACAAAACCCGGCAATAATTCCATCATATTTTGTCTCAAGTTTGTTAATTTGTCGGCTGTCCATAACAGCAAAATGTGCTTTCGGATTATTCATCTTTGCCAGTTCAATCATCTTTGGCGCAATATCAATTCCGAAAATGTCAAACTCAGGTCTTTTGGACAGTAGATATTTAGTAATGTTCCCAGGCCCGCAACCAATTTCCAACAATTTTGCTTTGGGTTTTTCAATGGAATTACAAATGTAGTTGTAGGTGTCATTGTACAAGCCTAATTCCATAAACTTGTCTTGGTAAATAGAAGCAATGTTGTTCCAAGTGTCAAATGTTTCTTTGTATCTGTCCATTGTGTAGTAGTCTTAGAATGCCACCTTGTTTAAAACCACTCTGCGTTGGCTATAGCAGCAGCAATGTACTCAATAAGAGCCAACTTTTCCATGTCGTTCATACTTCGTGAATACTAAAATGAATTTCTTTTTGTCCTTGTCAAATGGAAAATAAAGTTTGTAATCATTTTTTTCCGTCCAGAAGTGTGTATCAGTAGTCTTACCTGTAAAAACATTTTCTAAATAATCACAATCTTGAATTTCGCATTTGTAAAATGAGTTGCCATAAAATGGTTTTTTTAATGTTTTATCATTTCCATATTGCGTAATTTCAAGGTAGGTAAGTTGGCCGTCAAACGTATCGCTTACAATAAGTCGCACAGAAGGAAATTTTTCTTTTTGATTTGAGAGAAATTTTAAAATATCTGGGATTTCTTTGACTTTTGAGGTGTCAGAAAGTCCAGTAGAAATTTTGCTTATGCTTTCTGAATAACGAGATATGATGTCGTTTGCTTCATTGACAAGTTTTTTCTTTTCATTCTGTCGCGTCAAGAAGTCGCCAAGGAAAAGAAGTGTCACCAATGAAAATACAAGTCCAATGCCTCCAATTAAAAACTTCTTTGTAATAAAATTATTTCCGTTGTCATTGATGTCTTGTGTTCTACTGTCCGCAATTAGTCCAATGTTTAAACTGATATTAAGAATTGCAGAACATACAACAAGCACTGCTGCAAACCCAATAAATGAAAAAATAAAGTCCGAGGTCCGCTTGGTAAATACATTCAAGTCAAATGTAATCATCGTCACGAACCCAATAAAGAACAGGGCAATAACGAAAATTGTAATCACCATTGTCCATGTTGTCAAGTTTGCAAGTTTTATTTTGAATGTTGTTTTCATACTGTCGTGTCCTTTTTAATTGTTGCACCCCCAAATTTACGCATTGCGCAAATCTCCCTGTATGCGCAATGCGTAAATCTATTTCGATAAAGAACAAAACTCCTTGAAAATGAGCGGTTTGCGCAGGAGTCCCCCCCCGCTCACTCCCCCCTCACAAACCGCAGCGCAGCACTTTGTTGGGTTTCATCGCGCAGGAGCACCGTGTACATCCCAGGCGGCAACTGCCCCAGCTCGATGCGTTCGTGGTTTTCCCCAGCGAGGCTTTGCAGGTTGCGGGTGGCCACAATGCGGCCCAGCAGGTCAGCGATCAGAAGCTGGTTTTGGCCGGCTTGTGGGGCATGATATTGCAGTGTGATTTGGGTAGTGGCCGGTGATGGATAAATTTTGTGGAGGCGCAGCGCATCGGACTCGGGAACCTCCAAAGGTGTTTCGGTACTGATGGTCGGGGAGAACGCCGAGCCTTCCACCGAGATCAGGAAATCCTGAGCGCCGTATCCGCCGGTGGTCGTCATGCCGAACACGCGGAAATAGTATCGGGTGTTGCCTTCCAGACCCTCCAGGTGTATGGCTTGGTTCAAGTCTGCATCAGCGGCGCGACCGCACCAAACCG
>CAZKBH010000013.1:0-11517 GCA_964550795.1 uncultured Saprospiraceae bacterium | reverse complement strand
GCTCAAATCATCACAATCGCCGGAAAACACCTGCCAGGCTGCCTCGAACCAACTAAAATCGGTGTTCATTTCAATCAGTTCTTGCAGGGTAATCTGGGCATCTCCACCGTCTTCGTCCGTTACAAAACTATACCAGACATCATAGGGCAATTGTTGGTGAGCATACTGCACGCACATAGGCTCATCAGAGAGCGTTGCGCCGCCGAGCGTCTGCAAGCCAGGGTCAGCAAAAACACCCGGCGCACTGGTGATGGAGCTGGCCTGAATGCAGTCGTCGTTGTCTTGGGGCAGGGGCGCGGCAGACAGGCAAAGCTGGAAGTCAACAGAGGTGTTCGGATTACTCGAACGGGAAAACACCCGGATGTAGTAGGTTTTGCTTGGAATCAGGTTGGAAACATCGTCCAATCCGGAGAATTGGAAACATTCCACCAAATTCAGGTTGTCGCATTGGCCCGAGTAGAACGCGATGGTCCCTAAACTGCCAAAACGCTCCCGAAATTCAAAGTGAATGGCTGTGCGGTCGTCCGGAGCGTTGAATTTGTACCATACATCGTCGTTTGCAGTGCCTCCGCAAAGGAGATCACCATTGCCGTTAGCCAGGGCAGTGTTGCCTAACAATTCGACACAGGTTCCGTCTTTGGGCAGGGTTGGGAATGCGATCGCGTTTTCACAAAGGTCATTCAGCAAGGGTTTGGGAACCGCAAGGTCAATCTTGAAGTGAAAGATGTCGTTTTCGGAGGAGGAATACACTCGGAGGAAGTAGGTATTACCGCCAACAAGCCCGCTGAGGTGGCTGGATTCACCCACATCATAGCAACCTAAGAAATTAAGCCCGTTGCAATCTCCTTCGAAGAGCTCCAGAATAAAGCCATAATTGTTGAAGGCATTTTCCACATCCGCGTTGAACAACAATCGGTCGTATCCCTGCGGAACGGTGAAGGAATACCACACATCGTCGTCCGCAGATCCGTTGCAGGCGGGCAAACCCGACGCTGTTGCGCCCATGGTGCTGCCCCAAATACTGCTCCAACTGCCATCCAGGGGAATGTTCGGGAAGGCCAAGGCGCCCGGGCACTCGTCGTGTGGCTGGCTGAGCACGGGCAAAACCTGCAGCGCGATTTCATAGTGCGCGGTATCGTTGGCAAAATGGGAATAGGCGCGGATGTAGTAGGTTTCGCCGCCCACCAAACCGGTAAACAGGGTGTCACTTTGTAGATGACAACTGATTAGTTGGAGGTTATCGCAACTGCCGCCGTACAGGCCAAGCGCCTCAAATGGGGTGCCCGACAAAATCCGGCGCGTGGCAAGCAGGCTGGTATGTCCCTGAGGCATGACAAAACTGAGCCACACATCGTCGTCATAAATTCCCCAGCAGGCATTACTGTTGTCGCCCGTCGCGCCGAGGGTATTGACCTCCATGGTGACAGCCGTGCCGTCGGTCGGTATCGGAGGGTAGGGTAGGGCACCCGCGCATTCATCGTTGATGGGCGTGGGTGAGCTGGGCACTCGCAAGCATAAGTCGTAGTATCCTGCCTGGATGTTGTTAAGGGCGTAGGCCCGCAGTAGGTATGTTTGGCCCGGCACTAAGTTGTTGATTGTCAATGAGTAAAATATTCCATCGAAAAAACAATCTACTGAAGTCAATGCGTTGCAAGAACCGGACAGCACCTCGAAGGCCGAGTGCAAAAAATTTCCTTCTGGTTTTACATAACTCGCGATGAGACTGGTGGTATTGTTAGGCACTGTAAACTCGAACCAGACATCGCCCATTTCAAAATTATTGCAGCCCAAACGGGTGTTACTCGCCCATTTAAAATCCACCGTAACGGTGGCGCAGGAGCCGTCGTCGGGGATGGTCGGGAAAGGCAAAGGGTTGTCGCAGAGGTCGTTGACCGGTGGCGTTGGGGGCAATTTCAGGCATACATCGAAATCGGAGGCCACGTTTTGTTCATAAGTATAAACGCGCAGCCAGTAGGTTTTGCCGGGGATAAGGTTGTTGATTAACCCATTTTTGAGGTTGTAAAAATACCTGGGAGCCGTTTGCATGCTACAGGAATCATAGACGCAGAGCATCTGTTGGTTGTTCCCGCTATTGGTTTTTACCTCAAAAACGAGGCTGTTTACGCTATTTGGCACCTCAAAACTGTACCAAAGGTCATCGTCGGGGAATCCCGATACCGGCGGGCCGCCCCCGCCAACAGCTAGTTCTGTATTGATGTTCAGGGTAGCGCAGGAGCCGTCGAGGGGAATGGGGGGGAACGCAAGCGCACCCAGACAAATGTCATTTTCCAACACAGACTCCGATGGGATTGCAGCTACACAAATTCCGCTGATTTGCCCGCTGATTTTTTGTTGAAAATCCCAAAAACGGACGTAATACTCCCCGGCTGGCATCGCTGCAGCTGAGATTTCTGGCATAAAATTCTGCTCCGATTGGTCATCGTTACAGCTAATCTGAGTCAATTGGTCGCATGAATTGGCGGAATACAGGGCCATGCCGCCGTCGTTAATGGCGGTCGGTCCAAAGCCTGCCTTGGTTTTTATGGTAAGGTCTGCTTTGAAATCGAGGAAAAATTTGAACCACACGTCGCCGGTTGCGTAGTTGGCGCAACCGGGGTCCGAGATGCCCGGACTGGCACTGGCCAGGGTCCAGCTTTGTGGATTGTCGGGGGTACACTCGAGGTCTTCCACCACGGTCAGTTCAATCGCGCCGCAGGGGTCGTCGTTGACGGGGGCGGGCGGAACACTCAAACAAATCGAGTACTCGGCTCCGCCCGCGTTGGCCGTCGTGTAGGTTCGGAGGATGTAGGTCTGGCCCGCAACGAGGTTTTCAATTAATCCCTCCGGTTGGTTGAAACAGTGTACGCTGACCAACTGTCCGCAGTTACCAGAGTAGATTCGAAGGCCCTGTTGCACCGGATTGCCATTTTCCAGCATGGAAAAAGCCAGCCTTTGGGCGTTGTCGGGCATTACAAAGGTGTACCAAACATCATCTTCGGTAGTGGCCCCGCAGGAGTTGCTGAGGGCGCCGGTTGCACCAATGGTGTTCACCAGAATCTCGGAACAAGTGCCGTCGGTTGGAATGGCCGGGATTGGGATGGCCTCCGTGCAGTTGTCATTGGGTACGACGATTTGTAAAGGGGTTGCGGACACGCAGATACCGCCGATATTGCCGGAAATCTGGTCGCTGTAGTCCCAAAAACGGATGTAATAGGTGCCCACAGCGAGCGAGAACTCTGTAATTTGGGGCATGTTGCCCGGCCCGCCATCGTCATTGCACGAAACTTGAATAAAGCCCATCGCGCAGCTATCTGCTTTGTAGAGGGACATGGCCCCGTCTGTGATGGCCCCCGGCCCGGTTCCGGCTGCCGTGGTGATGAACACCTCGGACACCTGGTCCAATGTGAATTTGAACCAGATATCTCCGGTGGAGTAGCTGCCACAACTGGGGTTTGGCAGGTTAGGGCTGGCCGAGGCAAAGCTCCAGGTCAAGGGGTTTTGTGGGGTGCATTCGTCACTGAGTTCGACGGTCAGCGCGATGGCTCCGCAAGGCTCGTCGTTCAGGGTGGGCACCACGATTGATTTTTGTGTGGCTACACAGATGCCGCCGATATTGCCTGTTGTTTTGTCCTGTGCATCCCAGAAACGGATGTAATATGTATTGGGCAATAAAACGCTTGCCTGGATTTTAGGCATGAGGTCTGGCGTGTTGTTGCTGTTGCAAAGCATCAAGGTCCATGTGCCGTTGCAGGAATCAGCGCGGTACAAGGCCATTGCGCCGTCGGTGATGGCATCTGGCCCTTGTCCGGCCAGGGTGGAAATCACCACATCCGAGGTATCGGCCAAGCTGAATTTGAACCACACATCGCCGGTCAGGTAGCTCCCGCAGTTGGGTGATGGTATTGCGGTGCCCGTTGCGCCGATCCAACTTTGTGGATTGTTGGGGGTACATGCGAGGTCGTTGACCGGGATTAGTTCGAGGGCGTTGCAGGGGTCATCGTTGGGGGTATTAGAGATAAAAGTCTGCGTAGCAACGCAGATTCCCCCGAAATTAGCAGTGGTTTTGTCGTCGTAGTCCCAAAAACGGATCAGATACAGCCCTGCGGCTTGGGCGGGCAGATTGATTTGGGGCATGGAACCTACGCCGCCGTCATCATCGCATTTTAGCAGGGACAGGGTACCATCGCAGGCATCTGCGAAATACAGGGCCATAGCACCGTCTGTGATGCCGTCCGCGCCGTTGCCCGCCGCTGTACTGATAAAAATATCGGAGGCTTCTGACAGGGTAAATTTGAACCACACATCCCCCGTCGAGTACGAGCCGCAGCTGGGAGACGACACATTGGCCGTAGCGCTTGCATCTGTCCAGGACATCGGAACGGTCGGGGTGCAGATAGGGCCATTGATTGGGCTAAGCTCGATGGCTCCGCAGGGATCGTCGTTGACGGGTTGGGCAAATGCCTGGGTATTGATGCTGATGCTCAGGCAAACAATGAAAAGGGTTGAAAGTGTGGTTAAACGGCTCATGTCGGACAGCTTTTGAATGAAAATGCAATAGAAAAGCCGAAAATGAGGGTCATGCTCAGTTCGTTTTTTCGTGCTGCAAAATTCAAGCGCTGCCCGGCGGGAGAACTTTAAGGAAGATGAAAAAGGGTAAAAAAAGGTAAAAATGAACGTCTCACTCCATCATCACATCCACAATTTCCTTCCTAAAATCATAAAACTGCTGCCGAATTTCGCTCTTGGCGTCCGTACCGTAATTAATCAGGTAGCTCAGGGTGAAATCTTGATTGGGAAACCAGAACATGTCGGCTGTGTAGCCCAAATCACGGCCACGGTGCCCGTAGGCAAACTGGTCGGGTGCGCGTTCCAGAAAGTCCTTAAAAATGCCCAGCCCCAATCGTTTGTTGGTGGTGCCCTCCGGTTCCCCGAACGTCAGCATTTGGTCCAGTGTTTCATTGGTAAGCAATGTTTTATCGCGGACCAAGGCTTCTATAAATCTCTGTAAATCAAACACATTGGAGTACAAACCGCCGTAGCCGTTTCCACTGCCGGTGTTGAAATTAGTCACGTTTACGATGCTCTGGTTGTTGTACAGGTCAAAATAGCCCTGTGCCACGGAGTTCGGGAGTGCATCGTGCCAATAGTAGAAACTTTGATTCAAGGCGAGCGGCACGAGTATTTTTTCGCGCAACAATTGGCTGTGATCCTGCCCGCTTGCCCGGTTTATGACCATGGCCAAGAGGAGGAAGTTGGTATTGGAGTAGGAAACTCCATTACCCGGGGCAAATTCCGGCTCGTCGCCGTACACAAACTCCAGCAGCGCTTCGGGTGTCCATTTTTTGGCCGGATTGTTCAAAACCGCTAGGTAAAAACCCTCATCTTCAATGACATCGGCGATGCCCGTGGTGTGGTTGAGCAATTGACGAACGGTGCTGATGTTGGCGTTTTTTAACTTGGAAAGGGTCTTTTCGGGCAGCCATTTGGTCAGCGGATCGTCGAGTCCAAACACGCCTTCTTCTACCAGTTTCAGGGCCAATGCGGCAATGAAGGTTTTGGTCAGGCTGGCTGCCTTGGAAACCGTGCAGGGCGACATTTGGATGTCTTTTCCGATGTCCGCCTTCCCCGAAGCACCCACCCAAACGCCGTTTTCGTCGCGAATCAGCGCGGAGATGCCCGGCAATCCATTGGCGGTGTATTTGTCCAGTACGGCCTGGTAGACCGCAGCTTTTGGGTGCAGTGGGCCGGGTGTGTATTCACAGGGTTCGGAATGACCGATGTCCACTTTTTGACAAGCATTTGGGATGAGCAGGGCCAGGGCAAACGCCCAGAGTGTGATGGTTGTGTTTTTCATATCAGGCGACTACTTTTTGAAAGTTGAAAATGGGGCACCTACGCCCAGGTGGAGCAGTGTGTTGGGCAACAGTGGCACGTAAGATTTGACAAAAGGCATTTGAAGGTAAAATTGGTACTCGGCAAAAAAACGCAGGGGATTTGCCGATTTTTGTTGCGTATAACTCAGTCCGAGCGCGGCCCCAGCCATCATCTGCGGACGACCGAGATTGGTTTTTTTCTGGTAAACCTGATCTTTCAAGGTAAAGATTTCCGCAGCGGGTATGGCATGGAGATAGCCTGTTCCAATCCGTAGTTCAGCGGCTGTGCCCCGCCAAATTGCGCGACGGTAGCCAAACTCCGAGTAGAGTTGAAGGGCGTGTTGTACATATTGGTGGTAGGAATAACCCACTTTGGCGGTTTGTAGCCAGTGGTTTTTGGGGTTTCGGTTGTATCTGAATTCAGCCCCGGCGGTGGCGCCTATGTGCAGCGGCGTGGAGAAAAAATTGCCAAGGGGAAGTTGCGTAGCGGTGTTAAAAACAGATAGGAGGTAATGCCGTTCCTTCCTGACCTCTTGGGCCTGAGCAGCGGGCACAAGGAAGCAGATGGACCACAATGCTACGAGCAAACGGAAGGGTAAAGGTTGGCTTAACATGGTTAAAGAATTGAGTGATGGTGCGGATTTTTCAGAACTGAGGCCGTGTAAAGTGGCCTCGCAGGGCCAAATTTCCGCATAAATGTCCTCACCTTCTGTTGACCTGTGTCATTGGAAGTGAAGATATTGGTCATGATATGGTTCTTACCTTTTTTAATTCATTTTAATACTCTTTTATCCTTTGGCCTACACGGTGTCCTGACCTTTGTACCATCAAAGAACACAGGCGCAGCCGAAAACCTGAAACAGAGTAGGCAGTCACTATCGAAAAGAAAAAAGTCATGAAAAAACTGAGCAAAGGCCAAACGGCCACCATCAATGGCGGTGGGTTCAGAGTTAACTGACCATTTTTAAAAACCAAACAGGCGCAGCCGAAAACCTGAAACAGAGTAGGCTATCACCATCAGCATTAAACAAAGTCATGAAAAAATTGAGCAAAGGCCAAACAGCCACCATCAATGGTAGTGGACCTGGTGTAGTATTACAATAAGCCGGTCCACTTAAGCCTCCCAACAGACGGATATCTTTCTAATTTCCCAGAAATTTTAAACCTTTAGGGAAATTAGTATTGTAGTTTATATACGAATTGGTATTGTAATGCATTGGTTATCAATCGATTCAATCGGCTTTGTCGTCAAAATCGAATCATCCTACTATATGCACAGTTTTTACGGCATTTTAAACACCCGCGACAACACAAGCGAATTCAAATTCGAGGTGCTCAGGGCTAAGTTCCCAACAACGTTTGGGATAGCTCCGATATTCAATGACGCTTCGCTTCAGATTATGGGCGATGTTCGCCGTTCAACCATGCCCAATGGCTCGATTTTGTATTGCTGCGGTGAAATTTACAACGCCAACACCCAAAGTGATCCGCAAAAGCAATTAGAGCATTTGCATCATCGGGTGGAACAAGTAGGCCTCCATACTGCCGCTACAGAACTCAATGGGCGTTTTTTACTGTGCTATCTGGATGCTCGAAGCCAGAAATTCCAAATCCTGACCGATCAGATGGGTATCCAACAGGTTTTTTACCATCAGGGCCAAGGCTTTTTGCTATTCGGTTCTGAAATAAAATTCCTGCTGCAGCACCCACTTTGCCCCAAAACAATTGATTGGAAAAACGCGCTCAGACGCTCCATCCCCTTTGAGGTGCTCGACGGCGAAAAGAACTACCACGCCTGGTTTAAAGATATTTTCCTGCTGGAAGAGGCAACTAACCTGAGTATTGACCTAAAAACAGGGGTTTTTGAAAAAAAGACGTATTGGAATCCATATACGGGCGGCCACGAGGGCCGCGCCCAACCCGACGAGCGCAGTGCCCAACAGGTCATGGACGAATACATGGAATTGCTCGAAGACGCGTTGCGCATTCGTATTCAAGACCATGACACGGCTTTTTCCTTCCTGAGCGGTGGGCTTGATTCCTCCATTCTCTGTGCCATGGCTGCCCGCATAAAACCCTTGGAAACATTTTCTATCATTACCCAGACCACCCTGCTGGAAGAAACCACCGAACTCTGCGATCGCTTAGCCAAAGACCTTCATTTTGGCAACACGCAATTCGTGGTGCCTTATCACCGCCTCGCTATAGATTCAGATTTGTGGAAAAAACGCGTGTGGCGTGCCGAATCTCCATTCGCCCACACCGATTCCATGACCAAAACGCTCCTGCACGATGCCATTAGGAGACTGCATCCCAACATCCCCTACACCCTGACGGGCACTGGCAGCGATCAGCTCAACGGCGGTCTGGCGCGTTGGATCGTGGAAGATTCAGAAACCCAGGAAGAGAGCTGGAAAAACATGATCGGGAAAGTAAAAGAAGCCGAACTATCGTACCAATTGCCTGAGCGAATCCATTCATTGTGGGGTGCGCGCAATTTTTTGCAAAGAGATTTTGTCGCCTCTATTTCCGGACAGGCAATGGAGCAAAATCCTATGCAATACTATATCAAAAGTAATGTGCACATCAACCAGTTTGTACTGCTTTGGGACGAAAACCGCGCGGCCTACTCCCATCGGCACAGTGCGCGTTATCCATTTCTAGACCATCGGTTTTTGCCCTTTATGTACCAGATCCCCGAGCGATTACACGGTGAACTGTTTTACGACAAACAAATTCTGCGCATACCAGCCGCACGTTATCTGCCCGATTATATCCTGAACAAACCCAAGGCACCAGCAAACACCGGCAGGTACGACCGCCGGTTTGAAATCTATAAATCGCTCATCAATCCGCACAAACTCGATTTATTGGAAGAAGCACTTGGTCCCTTGAACGAGCCTCACCCCGTCATTGATAAAAAAGCCTTAATCGCCGAATTGCAACGATTGGAGCGAGAACCCAACCACAAAGCGTGGCAGTACCTGCTCAACGTGATCAACCTCGGGCTGCTCGAAAAACTGTATACGCAGGATGAGGCCAGCATGGGTTATGAGGATGAAATGCAAAATATGATGGAGACTGTCTCGGGAATGAACCCCGCTACAACCGAGCGGCTACGGAAAAACTTAGACATTGTGGCAGAGGAAGATCTGCTGCGCCGTCCCATTCAATTTGCCGAAGGTTGCAGTCTCGTGACGGAACACCCAAGCAGTAAGGTGTTTCTGAACAAAAACGAAATCCTCGTTTACGAAATTGACGACGAAAACCCTTCCTGGAAAAAATTCCTTTTTGCTATTGACCACCAACAATCCACGGCAGAATTGATCAAAACACTGGGAATTGATTTTGATGATATCCGGGATTATTTCTACCTATGCCTGAAAGAAACAATCCTGGTGATTGATTCGAATCAATCAACCCATGCGTAAATCCTTTCCTTTCATACAGCAGACTGGCATGATGGAGTGCGGGCCGACCTGCTTAGCCATGATTTTTAAGTATTACGGCTATTACAACATCCAATCGTTGCTGGCAAAACTCACCGAGGCTAACACCGCAGGCGTAAACCTGTATAGCATGGCCGAAGTAGCAGAACAGTTTGGTTTTCAGGCGGATGCGTATGAGATGGAGTATGAAAACTTCAAGGAAATCAAAATGCCCTGTATTGCTCATTACAGCGGCATTCATTTTATCGTGGTGTACCACGTTAGGGATAAGGAGTATTGGGTCGCCGACCCTGCATACGGAAAAGATAAAATCAAAAAGGCCGATTTTTTAAAAAAATGGAACGGCATCACCCTCGCCATTGAGCCGACCCCAGCCATATTTAAAAACAAGGACTTAGAAGAGACCGTCAAAGAATACCGGAAAAATCGCAAGTCACTTTACAAACGATTTTACCAGCCCGTACTAGACTCGCTGCGAAAGGTGATTTGGCAAATTCTGCTCGCGTCCGCAGTGTTGCAAGCCCTGGGTTTGGCGATTCCGTTTTTTACCCAGACCATCGTGGACAATGTGCTGGTGAACCAGAACAAAAAAATGCTCATGGTGATCCTCATGGGCATGTTTGCTGTTTTTGCCACCCAGGTAATCCTGCTTTATGCCCGAAATATCTTGCTGGTACATGCACGCGTCCATTTTGAACTGGAATTTTTTAGCAGGTTTTTCAAACACTTTATTTCCCTGACTCAGAAATATTATGACAGCAATAAACGCGAGGATTTTATGGCGCGTTTTCAAGAAAATATCACCATTCGTCAGTTGGTAAATCCCGGTGTGATTGAAAGTGTGGTGGATTTGTTATTTGTCTTGTTTTACGTTCCTATCTTATTGTTTTACAACTTGAAGCTTGGTTTGGTCGCACTGGGATTTGTATTGCTTTATGCTTTGGTTACAATCTATTATACGCCCAAAATCAGGGCCTTGGCTTATAAGGTGTTTTACCGGAATCTTGAAACCCTGGGTGGTTTTTTGGACACTTTATTGGGTATGCAAAGTGTAAAATTGCTCGCCATTGAAAATTTCAAATTTTGGGAGTGGAAAAACAAATACAAACACACGCTCAATGTGGTGATGGAAGCCGAGCAACAAAGCGCTATGTTGCATTCTGTGCAGCGCAGTATCTATTACGTCAGTCAGGTGGGTATTTTTTGGATTGGCGCTTATATGACTTTCAACAATGAGATTACCATTGGTCAATACCTCGCCGTGACGGCCATATTCATCATAGTGCTCAATGCGTTGAACAACCTGTCTATGATCTGGTACAATCTCACTGAATTATCCGTCAGCATCACAAGGCTCAATGACGTTTTGGTGCAGGAAGAGGAAAACAGCTCCGTACTGGATTTGGCCAATGATTTCCAGACTTTCCCGCTCACGGTCAGCAATCTACAATTCAGATACAACAAAAGTCAGGAAAAGGCAGTCCTCAAAGACCTGAATTTCTGCGTTCGTGAGGGTGAACATATCGGTATTGTTGGTAGAAACGGTTCTGGAAAAAGCACGCTGGTCAAAATGCTCGTACACTTTTATTCAAATTACGAGGGCAACATCACGTTTGGCAAAACCGATATGCGCCGCATAAACCCCACGGTCTTGCGCAAAAAAGTGTTTCTTTTCCCACAAGACATTTATGTGTTCAATGGCACGATCAAGGAGAATATCATGTACGCCAATCTCAATGCTGAAATGGATGATGTGATACGGGCAGCCAAATTGGCTGATTTGCACGATTTTGTGGCGGCACAATATCTCGGATACAATTACAAAATAGGTGATTTCGGGGCGAATCTCTCTGGTGGTCAGCAACTTAAACTCGGTTTTGCCCGACTTTTCCTGAGCGATCCGGACCTGATCATTCTCGACGAGGCCAGCAGTATGTTGGATGTGGAATCGGAACAAAAAATCATGGCCAACATCAAGTCACATTTCAAAAACAAAACCATCATCAGCATCGCGCACCGAATGCAAACCCTCAAAAACGCCGACCGAATCTGGGTGGTAGACGAGGGCCAAATTGCCGAGGAAGGTACCCACGAGGCCCTGATGAAGCGAGAAGACGGGCTTTATTTTAGTTTTATGCGCACAATGGTTCGTAAAGATTTAGGCAGCGATTTTGCCAAGATTGTATAGGTTTTGG
>CAZKBH010000012.1:81206-97135 GCA_964550795.1 uncultured Saprospiraceae bacterium | reverse complement strand
AAATCAGCTGTGAAACTGACCGAAGCCGGGAAAATGCCTTTGCCATCCTTGCCTTCACTTTCGCCATAAAGTTGTTTCCACCATTCGGCGATAAACTGGCAACGCGGCTCATAATTGGCGAGTATTTCAATCTCTTTACCCTTGTTTTTCAAGATGTTACGCAGCGCAGCGTACTGGTAACAAGGGTTTTCTGCAAACGGTTTTTTGTATGCAATTCGGGCATCGGCGGCCCCGCGAAGCAGATCATCTACGGAAATCCCAGCGGCTGCAAGTGGCAAAAGCCCAACCGCCGTAAGCACCGAAAAGCGTCCGCCCACATCATCGGGCACCACAAAGGATTCATAGCCTTCTCGGTCAGCGAGGGTTTTGAGCGCGCCCCGTGCCTGGTCGGTAGTGGCATAAATGCGTTCCGCAGCGGCGGTTTTGCCGTATTTCTCCTCTAGTTTTTGTTTAAAAAGTCGAAAAGCAATGGCGGGTTCGGTAGTTGTACCGGATTTTGAAATGACATTGACCGAAAAATCGCGGTCGCCAATGGCTTCTAAAATTTGGGCATGGTAATCGGCACTCAGGTTGGTACCGGCAAACACGATGTCGAAATGTTTTTTCCGACCGCCACGGAAAGGCAGCGCCGGCGTTGGCTGGCAAAATTCAAGGGCTGCTTTTGCGCCCAGATAAGAGCCGCCAATGCCGACCACCACCAGCACTTCGCTTTGCTTGCGGATGCGTTTGGCGGCGGCTTTAATCCTTTTAAACTCCGCCCGATCGTATTTGGTAGGCAAATCAAGCCAGCCCAGCCATTCCGGACCGGGACCGTTTCGGGTTTCCAGCAGTTTTGCGGCTGCGTTGACTATGGGTTCGATGGCGGAAATTTCGGCAGGAGAAACGAAGTTTTGAGCGGGGGTATGGTCGAAAGAAATCATGGCGGTGATTGTTTGTCTGAACTATGATTTTTGTGATTTATGTGATTTGTCTGAACTATGATTTTTATGATTTTTATGATTTATGTGACACGACACAAATGCCTGGTTTTTTGCTGATTAAAATCGACTTTTGGATAGCTATAACAAATTGATTTTCAGCGTTTTTTGAGTTGAAGGCTGTATTTTAAAACGTTCGTCGAGCCGATGGCCGACAACCCAGATTACTGCTTCGTCGCCATTTACCAGGAGCCAGACCGCGTCTTTTTCAAAACGGGATAGTTTTTGGTTGGTAAAAAAGTCTTGAAGTTTTTGGCGTTTGCCTTCCATGCCGAGTGGCTGGAAATAATCTCCCGGCTGCCAGTGCCGCAAATGTAGGGGGAACTGGAGTTTTTCAGCATCCACTGCGACGCAATCTATGTTAAGTATTGGAACGGCTCCTTCAGCGGAAGCTTGACCCGGCATCAAAAAAAGCCGTGAACCATCGGGCAGACTGAGCATCAAATCATCTTCCTGCACCGCAATTTTTGGCTGAGCAATGGGTTGTTCCGTCGGGAAGGAAACCAGGATTTTTTGCCGGTCAATCAAGGCGGTGTAGCCCGTTTCGGAGCGAATTTCCAGTCCAATATGGTCGAGGTTTTGAGAGAGTTGGCGGGTTTGTTCGGCATCAAAACCATAGGGTTTGAGCAATTGTCGAATGGCTTGTCTGGGCGAGGGTAATCGTGTAATCGCCTGTTTATCAATAGACAATTTGGAATGATCCGCTTCCACAAGCGCGTTTAAGAAATACGATAGGTTCTCGTCGGCCGCTCGGATACGCCGCATGTTTCTGGCCGCAGTGTGGATGAAATTTGGGTTCAGGGTTTCCATGTGTGGTACCACCTGATGCCGAAGCAGGTTGCGGGCATAATCGTCGGAGGCATTGCTGCTGTCTTCCCGCCAGACGATTTTTTGGGTTTGGGCATAGTTTAAAATATCATTTCTGGTGGCAAAAAGCAGTGGGCGCACCAATTGTATGGGTCGGGAAGGACCTTGAATTTGAGATTGAACCGCGATCCCGGAAATCCCAGGGAGACTGGTTCCACGTATAAAATTAAGCAGCGCGGTTTCCACGGAATCGTTCAAATGATGCGCCGTGCAGATGCAGTCCAGGCCATGTGTTTCAGCCAGTTCTGCAAACCATTCATAGCGCAATTTGCGGGCGGCCATTTGAATTGAAAGGCCGTTTTTTTCAGCGTAATCGCTTGTATCAAAACGTTTTACTAAAAAAGGAACCCCGAGGGATTGTGCTGTTTCAGCGACAAAAAGTTCATCGCCCTCAGATTCTGCCCCACGAAGCTGAAAGTTGCAGTGGGCAATGAAAAAGGGTTGGTTAGACAACCGAAAAAGATCCAGCATGACCATCGAATCCAAACCTCCGCTCAGTGCCAAAAGGATGGGTTCATCTGCCCGGAATACCGGAGCATCGGATCGCGTAAACTTTAAAAACGAGTCGAATAAATCCATTTTTGCGACATCTGTAATAATACAACTTTGCTGCCAATTTTTGCTGGGCTGATAGCTCGAAAAACTACATTTATCGAATTTCAAACGATCAGATTCAAAACTAAAAATATCTTTCGGCCATGAAAAACACGCTGCTCTTCCTCTTTTGCTTCCTGCCCGTTTTACTCAAAGCCCAAATCACGGGCAAAGTAACGGATGAAAACGGCGAACCGCTCTCTTACGCCACGGTTTACGTCAAAAATACCAGCAATGGTACCGTCACGAATGCGGAAGGTGATTATCGCATTCTGGTGGGCAAAGGTCCACAAGAGATTGTATTTCAATACATTGGATACATCCAAAAGGTTGAACGTATCACAGTGGGCGACAAACCACTTCGACTCGATGCGCAGATGTCGCCCAGCAATCTGGAACTGGGAGAAATGGTTGTTTCGTCCATTGACCCTGCGGTGCGCATTATGCGGGAGGTAATTGCTAAGCGGAGTTATTACAAAGCAAAAACCGCGAATTACGCTTGCGATGCCTACGTGAAAGGTTTTTACAAACTGGTAGAAACGCCCAAAAAAATTCTGGGGCAAGAGGTTGGTAACATGGGCGGAACCCTGGATTCTACCGGCGCGGGCGTCATCTATCTCTCTGAATCGGTATCCAAAGTTTGGTCGCAGGATCCTCCGGGCCGCAAAAAAGAGGTGATGATCTCCAGCAGAGTCAGTGGCAGCGAAAACGGGTTCAGTATTAACCGCGCCACCTTGACGGATTTTAATTTGTACAGTGAACGCCTGGACATTGAGCGCGAAATCTTGTCGCCGCTGGCAGACAACGCCTTTAGTTACTACGATTTCAAACACGCTGGCCGTTTCAAAAATGAACTTGGATTTACGATTGAAAAGATAAAAGTGATCCCCAAACGTTCCGCAGATCCCACTTTTTCGGGCTTTTTGTACATCGTGGATGAGTTTTGGTTGCTTTCCGGGGCCGATCTTTTCCTCACAGGTTCTGCAATCAAACAACCTGTACTCGACACTATGCGCATTCAGCAGCAATTTGTTCCATTGGGGAATTCAGAAAGTTGGGGTTTGTTGACGCAGGTTACCAGTTTTAAATTTGGCATTTTTGGCTTCAAAATTGGCGGCTTTTTTAACAGCGTTTTTTCAAATTACGACCTCAATCCGGATTTTGAAAAAGGCTTTTTCAACAAGGAGATTTTTAAAATTGAAGAAAAAGCCAACGAACAAACCGCCGATTATTGGAAAGAAACCCGGCCCGTGCCACTCACTGAAGAAGAAGGACGTGACTACGTCAAAAAAGACAGCCTCCAGAAAATATGGAATTCAAGGGCTTATCAGGACAGCATGGATCGGAAGGGCAATCGGTTCAGGCTCAACAACTTATTGCTTGGATACACCTGGGAAAATTCCTTCAAACGAACCTCCATCTCCTACCCTGCTGCGTTTAGCTGGATTCAATTTAATACCGTGCAAGGCTGGCTGGTAGATATCCGTCCGGAATGGGAGAAATTAAGCGATGCTCAGGGCACCCAACGCTGGAAAGTTATGGGTAATCTGAACTATGGCTTTACGGAACAAAAACTTCGGGCCAATGTGCGGCTGGAACGTCGTTTTGAAAGTATCCGATATCGAACGTTTGCGGTGGAAGGGGGCACCACTACCCAGCAGTTTAATCCCCGCGACCCAATTAGCCCAATGTTGAACGGCCAGTATTCTCTTTACGGCAAACGAAATTACCTTAAAATTTACGACAAAACATACGTCCAAGCCACTTGGAGTCAGGTATTGACTACAGGACTCAGTCTCCGCGCGAGCACCGAATGGGCGCAACGTTCAGCATTGGTGAACACTTCGAATATTTCCTGGAACAAAAAATCGGAAAGGGAATACACGTCGAATGAACCCATTCCCTTGTCTGCTCCGGGCGAACCTGTGGAGTTCTCTGCACCTAATATCTGGTCTGTTGAAGCACAATTGACCTTCAGGCCCAAGCAGGAATACAGTACTTATCCCAAATTTCGGGTTTACAGCAACTCCAATTGGCCGGAATTTGTCCTGAACTACCGCAGAGCAATTCCGGTGGGCGGTAACAACTGGGCAGATTTTGACCACCTGCGCTTTTTGGTTCGTCAAAGTGATCTGTCGTGGGGCCTTGCCGGTTACACGACGTGGAATATTGGCGGCGGCGTTTTCTTGCGCAATAAGAACCTCTCATTTATGGATTTTCACCACATCATGGGCAATCAAACCGCTTTTGGAAAGCCTAGTGAGTATGTGCGGGGATTTTTCATGTTGCCTTATTACGCCTACTCTACGACCAAACCCTACGCCGAAATACACGCTCAACACCACTTACAAGGCTGGATTTTGGATAAAATTCCGCTGATTCGGAAATTGAACTGGAAAGAAGTCATTGGGTTTAATTTCTACTATGCAGATCAAGTTGCGCACGAACCAGGCTTTACTGGAAAACTACCTTATTGGGAATTAAATTTTGGTTTTGAAAACATAGGATTCGGTGCATTCCGACAGTTCCGTGTGGACCTCATATTGGGTTTTTTCGGGCAGGAGCAGTATCATACCGGGGTGATGATTGGAATTAATATGTAAGAAAAGTTATGGAATAAAAAATTAATGAGCGGTTGGTTTTGATTTTGGAACGGTTATTGATTAACAAGAAATGGCGAACATCTAGTGCTTTTTTTTTATTAGTGTTTCGCTTAATTTAATCCTTAACTGATTTAAAGTTCTAATCATTGACATGACCCACATCTCAACTGTGGAGCGTCCGAGCCGACTTGGACGACCACACCAACCGATTTTATCCCGAATTACTCCAACTGAAGATGTCCAACCGATTAACATCGTGCATTGCGAAGTCGTATTTGGTGCGCCAAGTATGAATTGCAGCGGAACAGGCATCTGTCGAATCACTGGGGTAAATTCAATTCCACCTTTGCTGTTAAAAAAGGATTGTAGCGCTACCTTCGGGCACGCATCCAAAACTGCCAGTGACAAGCTCAGCCTCTTATTCTTTCGCGAGTTGCTTTGTATCCAGCTTTTTCGCCAATATTTTCACAAAGGCGTTTTAGTGCTGGAGGAAGCTTGTCCGATTCCGGAAGAGCTTTCCAGCGAGCTAAATTTGGACAAAAAACAAGTGCAGCCTGGCCGATATACCATCCACACCTGTGATGGATATTTCCGTGTGGAAGTAGATTGTGTCTGAGTTATGTTAGTGGCGTGACATTTGTCACGATTTACTACCAACGCTTTCCCGACTTTTGTAACCGGTATTACGATTCCGATCTCTTGGATAAAGTATCTTTAGGGAAGGAATATTGAACGGATACCTCAAGTCATGAGCGTAAGTGAGTATTATTCAATTCTACTATTAGTCGTTGGCGCATTGGTTGTGGGTACGCTCGCAGCACTTGGTGCCGTTACGACCTATATCCGCCGTATTGAGCGAGATGGAGCACTCCAACCTCATCTGGGATTGCTCCGAAGTATGCGTTGGGCAGCGGCTGGTCTGCTGGTCTTTCTTACGGTCGGTATGTTCGTCGTTTGGCAACAGAGTCTTACGCGCGAGCAAGTTGCAATAACGGAGTATCGGGCACAATTGATGCCCAGTTTTTCCCCGGATAAAATCTGGGAAGTTCCCGATGCATATCTGGCCGACACAGATAAAGATGCCGAACTCATTGCGTACGGCCGCGACCTTGTAGCCAGAACGGAGGATTATTTTGGGGTAAATGGACTGGTAAAACCCGCTAGTATCAATGGCTTAAATTGTCAAAATTGCCACCTGGATGCTGGAAGTAAGGCTTTTGGCAACAACTATTTTGCGGTGGAAAGTACCTATCCGCAAATGCGCGCCCGCTCCGGGGCACTGGAAACCATCCCCAAAAGGATTAACGACTGTTTCCAACGCAGCCTCAATGGTGCCCCCTTGGATACCAATAGCCGCGAAATGCGAGCCATGGTGGCCTATATGAAGTGGCTAGGCACGGGTATCCCAAAAGGCCAAAAACCCAAAGGGGTTGGCTTGGTAGAAGTCCCATTCCTGAACCGTCCTGCCGATCCTGCGCTCGGCGAAAAAGTGTACGTCGCAAAATGTGCCTCCTGCCACGGAACCGACGGTCAGGGCTTGCCAATTCCATCCAGTGCGCGGGATTATCCGCCGCTTTGGGGCGAAAGAAGTTACAATGAAGCAGCAGGGCTGTTCCGCATGTCCCGTTTTGCGGGTTATGTAAAAACCAATATGCCCTTTGGGGCCAGTTACCAAAACCCACAATTAACGGACGAAGAAGCCTGGGATGTTGCCGCTTATGTAAATTCGCAACCGCGACCCAAACACCCGTTTTTGGATTCAGATTGGCCAAAAATTGAGAAAAAACCCTACGATCATCCCTTCGGGCCTTTTGCCGACACTTTTCCTGAGACACAACACAAATACGGGCCTTTTGGGCCAATCGTAGCATTTTACAAAAAATAGACCTGCCAGGCATTTGCCCACGCAGCTCGCTAAACCACGTTGACACATGAGCACAGATCGTCGAAATTTCCTGCGAAACACGTTACTAGCCGGCCTTGGCGTCGGATTAGCACCACTGACCTCTAAAGGTGCCGTAACCGAGCATTCCGAGGCAATTCCAGATGTCGTGGACGATACCACTGGGGCGGATGACATGCCTCAAACCGGTACCCTTACCATCCTGCAAACCACCGACGTGCATTGTCAAATACACCCCCACGACGAACTGTTCTGGGAAAATGGCAAGTCTGTTTTTCGTAAAACAGCCGGTTACGCACACATCACTACCCTATTCGACAAAGTCAGGAAACGAAACCCCAACACCTTTATAATAGATACAGGGGATATGTTTCAAGGCAGCGAATTGTCGGTAAAAACCACCGGAAAAGCCATTTCGCCTATCCTGAACGCCATGGGTTATGATTTGTACTTGCCGGGGAACTGGGAGGTGGTGTACAACAAAAAAAACATGCAAACCCTGCTCGGCGGGCTGGATGGCCCAAAGGTTTGCGCCAACATGTTCCATGACTTGGGCGAAGGCAAAAAGGGGGAACTTATTTTTCCTGCCTATTACACTTGGTCTAAACTCGGCGTGAAGATTGGTTTTCTGGGTTACACGGATCATTTGGTGCCTTTGCGCCAATCGCCCGCTTATTCTGAAGGGATTGTGTACACCAAGCCTGAGGAGAACCTGGCCTACTACGTCCAAGTGCTGCGCGAACAAGAGCAATGTGACTATGTCATTATTGTGGCGCATCTCGGACTTTCGCAACAAATTGCCTTGGCCAATCTGCCCGAGTGCAATGGCGTGGATTATATTTTTGGCGGCGACACCCACGAGCGTGTGCGCGAACCGATTGTTTGCAAATACGCCAAGGTGGTGGAACCGGGTGCGTTTGGGTCTTTCGTAGGTCGCTTGGATTTAAAAGTGAAAGACGGGAAAATCATCAGTGACCACTATGAGCTGATGGAAGTTGACCCAAAAAAATACAAGGCCAAAAAAGAAGTATCCACCCTGATCCGTCAAATGGAGGCACCATTCGTCACTGGAATTGAGCGCGTGGTAGGATACAGCACGGTGCCATTGTATCGCTATTTTGTGGTAGAAAACACCATTGACACGCTCATTTTGGATGCTTTGGCCTGGAAAGTGGGGACCGAAATTGTCCTCTCCAATGGTTTTCGTTTTTGTCCGCCAAGAAGCACCCCGGATGCAACTGGAAACATCCCGATCACGGAGGGTTTCATTTTTGACATGTTGCCCGTAGACGCAACCGTACGAACCGCCAAGGCTACCGGAGCCCAATTGATGGCCTGGCTGGAAAAGGAATTGAACAATGTTTTTGCCAAAGAGGCTTCCAAACGATTTGGCGGCTGGGTGGTCAAGTTCAAGGGAATGGAAGTAGAATTTAATGCTTTTGGGGAGCAAGGGAAGCGGGTGCAAAAAGTGACCGTTGGTGGAAAACCGCTTGATCTGGAACGATCATACTCCATTTCTGCCTGCGAACGCGACGGAGATCCGGACACGATGCTTTGCCGCATTCCAAATGTGAAAGATGGTAAAAACATGCCCTATTCCCTGCACAACGTTTTAAAAGATTACCTGGCCAAAAACTCACCCGTCACTCCCCTACCCCGTGGCAATGCCAAGGTGCTGGATGCGCCCGCAACTTTGTTGACGCAGGTGAGCGGTGTGGCGTATGATTTTAGATAACAAACAAAATGACCTACTGGCAAACATTCCTGGATAGCTTCTACGGCTATGCTAGCTACTTAGCCAATGAAGTACTCAACCCGCACTGGGGCAACTACTTCTACTGGCTTATCGCAATTTCATTGTTCGTGTATGCCCTGGAATTATTATTCCCCTGGCGCAAAAACCAACCAGCCGTCCGAGAGGATTTCTGGCTCGACACCTTTTATATGTTTTTCAACTTTTTCCTATTCGGGTTGGTTGGATACGCAGCGGTGTCTAGTGTGGTTTCGCAGGCATTCAATGATCTTTTAGCAAACGTTTTTGGTGTTCGGAACCTGGTGGCCATCAATGTCGCGCAGCTGCCGCACTGGGGACAATTGCTCCTGCTATTCGTCATACGCGACTTTGTGCAATGGAACACCCACCGACTGCTACACAAGTCACCATTCCTCTGGGAAGTACATAAAGTGCATCATTCGGTCCGCCAAATGGGCTATGCAGCGCATTTGCGCTATCATTTTGGGGAAACCATCGTGTACCGTACCATTGAATATTTGCCGCTGGCCATGATTGGTTTCGGGATTCAGGACTTTTTGTTGGTACATCTGTTTACCATCGTGATTGGACACCTGAACCATGCCAATATTTACCTGCCGCTGGGGCCGCTCAAATATATCCTCAACAATCCGCAAATGCACATTTGGCACCACGTGAAGGACTTGCCCAAAGGCAGTTCGGGCGTGAACTATGGCATTACGCTCTCCATCTGGGATTACTTGTTCGGTACGGCCTGGATTCCACGAGACGGCCGGGACATAGAGCTTGGTTTTGAGGATGTGGACGAGTACCCACACGGTTTTTTTAGTCAAATGCTCAAACCTTTTCAACGAAAATGAAACCCTGGAACGATTGGAAATTGGTTCTCATGGCCTGCCTGTTTTTGGGCCTGGCCCCCTTCGTGCCCGAACCGCACATTCTCGGAAAACTCCGCTGGGTAGCTGGCGGTGCCGTGGGCATGCAGCCCCTCGATTGGGTTGACCTGGCTTGGCACGGCTTACCCTGGGTGCTGTTGCTTCGTTTGGCGTTTCTCACTCTTTTCAAATTCAGGACATGAGTACAACATACCCGCAAGAATTCTGGAATCAACGTTACGCAGAAGAGACCTACGCGTATGGTACACAACCTAATACGTATTTTAAACAACAGCTGGACGCTATCTCAAACCCCGGCAAATTGCTCCTGCTCGCAGAGGGTGAAGGTCGAAACGCCGTGTACGCCGCGCAACAGGGCTGGGAAGTAACCGCCGTTGATTTTAGCCAGGTTGGACGAGAAAAAGCCCTGGCGCTGGCGGCCCAGCGTGGAGTTACCTTGAATTATCACCATGCTGACATCCAAGTTTTTGAATTTGATGAACATGGCCCCTGGGATCTTGTTGGATTAATATACGCCCACTTTCCGTCCGAAGCAAGAGCGTCCATTCACGCTAAATGTATTCAGGCGCTTCACCCTGGTGGCCGTCTGATTCTTGAAGCATTTAACCCACAGCAAATCAACCGGCTTTCGGGTGGACCCAAAAATGTGGAACTGCTGTATGGGAAGGCATTACTGGCCAAAGATTTTGCAGCAATGGAAATATTAGAACTGGTGGAAGACACCGTTTTACTGGAGGAAGGTGAGGGGCATTTGGGTTTAGGAGAGGTTGTAAGGGGACTGTTTAAAAAATCTCGATAGGTTCATGTGTTCTAATTGACTCGTGCACCTACATTAAATCACCACATAAATCTCATACCATCATGACTTTTGATGAATTAATCAATTCCGAAAAACCTGTACTGATTGACTTTTACGCCGACTGATGTGCACCTTGCCGTGCCATGAAACCAGTGCTGGACGATCTGAAATCCAAAATGGGTGAATCTGTGGATATCTACAAAATTGACGTGGACAAAAACCAGGAGCTAGCGCAGCAGTACGCCGTTCGGTCTATCCCGACCCTGATTTTGTTCAAAAACAGCGATCCTGTCTGGCGCAAGTCGGGCATGGCGTCCTCTGTTGAATTACAAAAAGTGGTAGAGGCAAACGTGTAGTGCCAGGTTACAAATAGTCCTTTCAAAATCCGGTATTTGCTTCACACAAATCACCTAAATCATTTGAATCATAGTGTACCTTGCGTCACATTTGATTGTTTATGGAAAAATACCGCCAGTTATTCCCCGATCTTGAAGAAAGCCTGCTGCGTGAAATGCAGGAGAAAGGACGATTTTTAGAAGTTAAGGCCGGCACCAGCCTCATACAAAGTGGGCAAAATATTCGCAGCACCATGATTGTGTTGGATGGCTTGGTTAAACTCTTTCGAGAGAATGACGAGGGCAATGAATTTTTCATGTACCACTTGCATCCCGGCGACGGCTGCGCATTATCCCTGATTTGCGACCGAAGTTTTAAGGTTAGTTCCGTGACCGCAAAAGCTGTCACGAATTCGATTCTATTGGTGGTGCCGCTGGAAAACACAGAAAACTGGATGCGCCAATACCGAACCTGGTATCATTTCGTAGTCGGAACTTACCGTCGCAGGTACGAGGAGTTGTTGGAAACCATTGACCACATCGCGTTTCAAAACATGGATGAGCGACTGGAATTTTACCTGAATCGCCACCGTACTGCGCTGAATACCAATATTTTAGAAATCACGAACACCCAAATTGCGCAGGAATTGAATTCCTCCCGCGAGGTCATTTCTCGTTTGATGAAAAAGTTATCAGAAGACGGAAAAGTGCGTTTGTTAAAAAACGGAATTGAGATTTTAAAGCTTTAAAATCGGCCTCCGTGACAAATATCACAGGTATGGTCTGTCAAGTACCCCCACCTTTGTAGCGTAATTGATCTTCAACGCTGAAATTTAAAAAGCACAACCATCATGTTTTTCCAACACGTTTACGACAAATCCCTGGCACAGGCCAGTTATTTCATTGGCTGCCAAAAAGCGGGAGTCGCTATGGTAATTGACCCCAAAAGAGACGTAGATACGTACCTCGAAATTGCCAAACAAAACAACATGACCATCACCCATGTGGCCGAAACTCATATCCACGCCGATTTTCTTTCCGGCGCAAGAGAGTTGGCGGCGCTCACCGGTGCCAAAATGTATCTCTCCGACGAAGGTGGTCCTGATTGGCAATATCAATTCCCACATGAAGGCTTAAAAAACGGCGACATGATCAAAATGGGAAATCTTTCCTTCGAGGTCATTCACACCCCTGGGCACACGCCTGAAAGCATTAGCTTTTTACTTACCGATCATCCGGCATCCAATAAACCTGTGATGTTGTTTACGGGAGATTTTGTCTTCGTAGGTGATATCGGCCGCCCGGATTTGCTGGAAAAAGCAGCGGGCCTCAAAGGCACGCAGGATATTGGCGCAAAACAAATGTACACCTCCATTCAGCGCTTCTCTGAATTGCCTGACTACATCCAGGTTTGGCCCGGCCACGGTGCGGGTTCTGCCTGTGGGAAAGCGCTGGGCGCTGTTCCAAGTTCGACCGTTGGGTATGAAAAAATCCGCAACTGGGCACTTCAGTACCCTAGCAATGAGCCGGGTTTTGTGCAATATCTGCTGGCTGATCAGCCTGAGCCGCCCAAGTATTTCGCAATGATGAAAAAGCTGAACAAGGTGGATCGTCCTTTGCTGACGGAAGTGCCCAAACAGCAAAAATTGAGCACCGAGCAATTGATCGAAAACCTTGGGAAAGGTATAAAACTCATTGACGCACGCAACAAAGTTGATTTTGCAGCGGGCTTTATTCCCGGCAGTATCAATATTCAGGGCAACAACGCATTTGCAACCTGGGCGGGCTGGTTCCTGGAATACAACGAACCCTTCATGCTCGTGGCCGACGAAAGCCAAATCGAAGACTTGACGCGGAAGCTGATGCGTATCGGTCTGGATAATGTGCTGGGATTTGTGGACAATGTGCAAGCATGGTCGCAAAAAACAGGCAAAACCCTCGAACAAGTCCACACGCTCTCTCTGGAGGATTTCAAAGCTAAAAAGTCCGATAACAACCTGCAAGTGGTAGATCTCCGGGGCGCTTCGGAGTACAATACCGCGCACATTGGCGGTGCGGAACACGTTTTTGTGGGTACTTTGGAGAAAAACCTCGACAAAATCAGCAAAGATCGTCCGGTAATTATCCACTGTCAGGGCGGCGACCGTGCTTCAATCGCCTATTCCCTGCTGGCAAAACACGGGTATCAGAACGTAATGAACTACTCTGCCGGCATGAACGAATGGGTGAATCAGGGCAATCCGGTTGTTTCCGCTGAAGCATAAACGAAAATTAGGGATTTGGATCATTCAAATGATCCAAATCCCTAAAATCACAGTATTTCTCTTTTCAAAATCAGTGATTTGGATCACACAAACATCCAAATCACATAAATCATAGTTAACCATGGCTTGGAATTCATTTTTAAAAAACTTCTTCAGTGAAGATAGCGGCGAAACGGCCGTAATTGAAAATACAGACGGCGCAGCACGCAACGAAAACCTCTCAGGGCGTGCTTTCAAAAAGCAACTGGGAGAATCCGACAAAGCAGTGTTGCTCGACGTACGCACCGCAGGTGAGTTTAGCGGGGGAACGATTCCCGGATCGAAAAACATTGACTTTTTATCCCCCACTTTTGCAAAAAAGGTAGAAGGTTTGGACAAGGAAGCGACTTATTTTGTGTTTTGCAGAAGCGGAAACCGCAGCGGACAAGCCTGCAAAATGATGCATAAAATGGGCTTTGATGTACGGAATCTTTCGGGCGGAATCGGGGATTTTCCTGGGTAATATGCACACAAGTCAAATTTGGGGCGTAACTCCGACAACTTTTATAGAAATGCTCTCCTATGAACGTTGTCGGGGCTACGCCCCTTTTAAACATTAAAATTCATGAAACGATTCACGCACTTTTTCCTTGGCGCAGGCCTTGCTTTTCTTTTTGTTGGCATTGTAGCTTTTTCTCGCACCGCGCAAACGCCTGAAGTGTCCGAGGAGAAAAAGAACTCCCGGGTTATTTTTCAACTATCTACCCCGGATACCGCCGCATACCGTGCGCTGACCCGCCAACTCAGCAATCTTTTGGAGGGGCTTCCTAATGCCCAAATAGAAGTGGTGGTGCACAATAAAGGCATTTCGATGTTGCTCAACGATAAAAGCAATGTGGTGCCAGAAATAACCGCCCTCAAAGCCAAAGGCGTGCAATTTGTAGCCTGCGAGCAAACCTTGAAGCAACAAAAGTTAGCCAAAACGGATATCCTGCCACAAGCAGGATTTGTCCCCCGTGGCCTGGTGGAAATTATTACCAAACAAGAACAAGGCTGGGCGTACATCAAGGGCGGCTTTTAATTTGAATTAACAGGTGCCCAGCACTCGAACGTGATAAATGTCACGGGTAAGGACTGATTAATCGCATGACCTTTGCTGATAAATATCACTAACACTTTCTCAATGGAATTTCTCTCTCAACCCTGGCCTTGGTGGGCCGCCGGAATAATTATCGGATTGATCGTGCCTGCACTGCTCATTTTAGGCAACAAACACTTTGGCTTGTCGGCCAACCTTCGTCACGCCTGTGCAGCCTGTTTTCCTTCTGACCTCAAATTTTTCAAATACGAGTGGAAAAAAGAGGTTTGGAACTTCTTTTTTGTAGGTGGAATTATAGTTGGCGCTGTCATCGCTTCTACGGTGTTGGCTAATCCAGATCCTGTAACAGTCGCGCCAGCATTGGCTGCAGAACTTAAACAATACGGCATTGACGATTACAGCGGCATGGTTCCCAAACAGCTAATTTCCTGGGAAAGTCTCTTTACTGCTCGTGGATTTATCATGCTCGTTTTTGGTGGCTTTTTGGTCGGTTTTGGATCTCGCTACGCGGGTGGCTGCACCAGTGGACATGCTATTATGGGCCTTTCCGACTTGCAGTGGCCTTCTTTGGTTGCGACTATTTTCTTCATGGTAGGCGGATTTATTATGGCAAATCTCATTCTGCCTTACATTCTGATGCTTTAAGCACCAAGATTTATCCGAATTCCTCCATCCTTTGATCGTTCAAAATTTTTCCAGCAATGTCTAACAACACAAAAGCATTTCAAGCAACCACTGAAGAACTAAATACAGACTTTGAAGTGCGCTCACTCGACACCATGTGCGTGAATGAGTCGCAACTACAGCATCCTTGGTGGTACAACCTAAAATACAGCGCGATTGGTATTATTTTCGGAATCGCCTTTGTAAAAGCCGAAATCGTCTCCTGGTTCCGAATTCAGGAAATGTTCCGATTGCAATCATTCCACATGTATGGGGTAATCGGGACAGGAGTTGTGCTCGGCGCAATATCCGTTTGGCTGATTAAAAAATATAAAGTCAAGACGATTCACGGTGAACCCATTGAGTTTCACGATAAAAAATTCAATCGTGGACAAATCTATGGCGGAATCATTTTTGGATTTGGTTGGGCTATGACTGGCGCTTGTCCTGGTCCGCTGTTCGCACAAATTGGCACCGGTGCTTTTGTGATTTTTGTCACTATTTTAAGTGCTGTGGGAGGAACTTGGGTGTACGGTTACTTCCGGGATAAACTACCTCACTAATCGATTGATTCGATTTTAACGATTGGTTCGATTGGTTCGATTGATTCGATTGACAACCAAAGCCCAGAGTGAGCGTTTCAACAAATTGAGTCAATCAGATCTTTGTAACCACTTTGCTTTCACTAAAAGTCACTGCAAACATTCAAAAAATGAAATTATTCACTGTAATAGCGTTTACCATGCTTTTTGTTGGCACTGGTTGTTCGCAGTCCGAATACAAAAAAATCGGGGTTAAAGAGGCGCAAACCTTAATCAGTACGCCCAATACCAAGTTGCAAATCGTTGATCTGCGCACGCCCAGAGAAATTGCAGCAACCGGCGTAATCCCTGGCGCGGAGCTGATGGATTTTAACGCACCAAACTTCAAACAGCACTTACAGCAACTGGACAAAACACGACCAGTCCTGCTCTATTGCGCCTCTGGAATGCGCAGTGCACAAGCGGCAGCAATGATTGACAAGCAAAATTTTAAATCGGTGTACGAAATGTCAGCCGGTATGAATGGCTGGCTGGCGTCGGGCAATAAAACCGTTAAAGTCAAGTAGTGATTGCCCAATCACCAATCCACTAATCACCAATCACCAATCACCAATCACCAATCACATGACTATCTTTCAAAACTGGCATTTCACCC
>CAZKBH010000012.1:80054-81196 GCA_964550795.1 uncultured Saprospiraceae bacterium | reverse complement strand
CACCCGCTTTCTCCGTGCTGGACTTGCTATCTGGGCTTACGTTGAAGTATGGCGAACGGGAGAATGGCTGTTGTTCGCACTGGGCAGTATATTCGCCCTACAGGCGATTTTTGACCTTGGATGCGGTGGTGCGCGTGGATGCGGAGTGCCAGCACAACAGAAACCATATCAAGGTCATACAGGGAAAAAAGCAGAAGATGTTGTATTCGAAGAGATTAAGTAACTCTTTTTCTGTTTCTTGAGGCATTAATTTTAACACTATAAAACGTTCAACCATGAAAAAGAACATGGGTTCTGCCGACAGAATCATTCGTCTCCTACTTGCCGCTACAGCCATTTTCCTGTACTCCAACGGTACTTTGACTGGCACCATCGGTATTGTCGCCATTGTAGTTGCGGTGGTCTTTGCGCTCACGAGTTTTGTGAGTTTTTGCCCGCTTTACACGATTTTTGGCATGTCAACCTGCCCAGTCACACCTAAGAAGTCCTGAGACTCAGCAGCCTGAGCAATTAAAAAACGAAACCATGCCCGTGTCAACGGGCATGGTTTCGTTTTTTTAGGGAGTGTTCAGAAATGTGTGGCACACCTGAATTCGAGTACGAATAATCAACGTGGTAGTTGAGGTGTGCCACACTTTTCTGCGGGTTCAAAAACCAATGGGCCTTTTAGAATTGCCCTGAATCGGCTTTTTCTTCAGCGAAGCCATTCGAATAGCCGTTACAGCGGCTTCTACACCCTTATTGCCATGTTTTCCGCCAGCGCGGTCGAAGGCTTGTTGTTCATGGTCAACCGTGAGTAGCCCAAAAATATGCGGTCTGCCGGTGGTTAGTCCAAGGTTTGTCAAACCAATTGCAACCGCCTGATTGATGTACGAATCGTGGCTGGTTTCGCCTTTGATGACGCATCCGAGGCAAATCATGCCATCCACCTGCTGCTGTCCGTTTAGGATTCGAGCACCAACGGTTAATTCAAAAGCACCGGGCACTTGCAGGGTGTAGATATTTTCGACCTTCACCCCGTGTTTCACCAGCGTATCATAGCAGCCTTCGTAGAGTGCGTGCGTAATTTTTGCATTCCAGTCCGACACGATGATCCCAAAGATCAATTCTTCGGCATTTGGGATGTTTTGATCGTCGTAGGT
>CAZKBH010000012.1:76177-80044 GCA_964550795.1 uncultured Saprospiraceae bacterium | reverse complement strand
AGGCCATTATTGAGACTTTTTTCGAGCGAATTTATAGGCAGGCGCGGCCACTTTGTAAGCGCCTTTTTCCTCTGTATTGGTGTTTGCCAAATTGTAGAAGGTCAGGGTGTCATTTTGGCCATTGTAACGGTAGCCAAACATTTTGGAAGTTTTTTCCTGATCCTTGGAGTTGAAAAATGTGACGACGTCAATGTCCTGACCTGCCACGAAACAATCCCCGCCGGTGCAAACTTGATATCGGTCATATTCCTTCATGCCTTGCAAAAAACCGCCGGGCGTAAACATGATTTTTTCACCAGCGCCTTTTCCAATCGGGGTAAAAACGCCATTAAAAAGATGGTGATTCAAGGCTGTGGTGAAGGATAAATATCCATCAGCAGCGCCCGCTTTGGATTTGATAAAATGATCCATTTGAATCCTAGGGCCGGTTGGGTCAATCATTGTTATGTCCTTTTCTCCAGTCGAGTGGTAAATCAAGAACACGGATTTCCCGGCTCTTGCCCCAATCAATTCCAAAGTATCCGATTTGTAACGCATAGGTAGCGTCCAGGATTCAGAGGCGTTGAAACAAAGCGCGCTGTCTGGTTTTGTCGGGTTGAAGGTAATCGCATACGCGTAGGGCAAATGGGCATTATTCATAGCGCCTAAAACAGAGCCGTACTGGCTGGCATAGGAGCAAAAATCGAGTGCAATCCAGTGTCCCGCCAAAACCCTCGGGTTGGCTTGATCGCCTGCTTGAATATGGGAAGGTGCACCATTTTGACTAGCAACTTTGGGATCCTGTTTGCAAGATAACAAGGTGAAAGCCAATAGATTAGCAAGAAGAAAAACTTTGTTCATGTACCAGAAATTTGTCGCGGAAGGGTTTTACCCTGTTTGCTATTTTAGATAAGTTGTTTTGACAAAAAAACGAGGGTCGCGGGCACCAAGGTTCCGCGCAGCCTCAGGGGAAAGAATCACTTCAATGTTGCGTTCATAAGCCTCTGGGATACGGCCAATTACTCTGGCAAAAATAATGCGGTTACTCATTGGGTTGTTAACCTGAATGGTGGTTCCAATCGCTGCATCCCGGTGGAGTGCATATAAAGAACCTTTTTCTTTGCTGTCTTTTGGCCAATAGCACACGCCCTGTGCAGAAATTTCTTTTTTGGACTTTTTTTCTTCCTGATAACGGGATTTAAGCACGTCTGAAGCCGTAGTAGGTTGAGCCGGCCGCCATTCCGCATGTACGCCTTCAATGCCTATCCAACCAATATGGAGACGCTGTCCTGGCTTTATCTCATTGTTTTTCAAGCGATTGCGTTTGGCAATACTGTCTATAGGCATTTCAAAATAACGCTTTGAAATCTGATAAAGGTTATCACCCGGCTGAACCACATAATAAATAGACGTGTTCTTGGAAGCTACGAAGCTGCTACTTTTGTAGCGCTTAATCGCCTTGTTCGGGATAGGAATTTTTATCCTGCTTCCTACGCGTAAGCTTGGATCGTACCGAAATGCGGGATTGATCTCAAACAACTCGTCCAGGCCAAGGTTGTAGTACCGAGAAATAGAAAAAAGGGTCTGTTTGGCTTTAATTGGGTGATGAATAAATTTCTTGCCATCCTCTACCGTGAGTAAAAGGGTGTCACGCGCGTTTAGCAGGGGACTCGGCCGCTCCTCCTGACCACGCAACAAAACGGGAAAAAAGAAGCAAAAAAGCAAAAAAGGGAATGTTTTTCTCATAGATTTTGAATTGGCAACTGGGATGTTTCCCGCAAAAGTACACCACTCACGCACGCTCTGAAAAATAATTATGGTACTCGCTGTTATTCCAGCCCGATGGGCTTCTACGCGTTTCCCCGGCAAACCTCTTGCGAATATCGCGGGAAAAAGCATGATTCAACGGGTTTTAGAACAAGTTAACCAATCTGAACGCGTAGATCGGGCCATTGTTGCTACCGACGATGCGCGGATTCTCCAACATGTGCTCGATTTGGGCGGGGAAGCCCTGATGACCAGCCCCGAGCATCCCAGCGGAACAGATCGCTGCGCCGAGGTGGCGCAACATTTCCCGGAAGCCCACATTATTCTGAATGTGCAAGGCGATGAACCCTTTATCCAGCCAGCACAAATAGACCTCCTGGCCGACACTTTTCTGCATCATCCAACCGCTCGTATTGCAACTTTAGCCAAAAAAATTGAACGATTAGAATTGCTAAACAACCCCAATATTGTGAAAATAGTCTTTTCTGGCACTTATGGGGCCATCTATTTTAGTCGGCACCCCATTCCGTACCTGCGCGGCATTGCGCCAGAAAAATGGCTGGAACACCAGGATTATTACAAACACATTGGACTGTACGGGTTCCACCGCGATGCCCTGATGGAGGTGGCGAGCCTCTCCCCCAGCCCACTCGAAAAAGCTGAATCCCTGGAGCAATTGCGCTGGCTGGAACACGGAATTCGAATCGCTGTGGGTATTACGGAATGGGAAACCTTGGGGATTGATACGCCGGAGGATTTGGAGGGGTTGTCTGAACTGTGGCGGCTCAAGAGCGGTGGTATGGCCTTCAGGCCGTCGGGATAAGGGGCGTTTACGCCCCTTTATATATGCTTCTGCGCCATTAAGGGCGCGTTTGCCGACTCTCGGGATTTGGAGTTGGTTTATGCGAACCCAGTGCTAACCCGGAAACGAAATCTTTCCCATTCCAACCAAGGGAACGCCGCCCAACTGTTCCCCTTCCCCTACCCTGCCGGCCACGGTTTCATTGGCCAAGACGGCAAATAAAACCGCCTCCTTGGCATCTCCGTCAATGCCGAGCTTTAGCATAGGATAAATTTTAAACTTCGGCAACATGGTTTTTAAATGACTCAAAATCAATGGGTTGTGTGCGCCTCCACCGCTTAGATAAATGGCAGCAGTAGGATTGTTGGAAACTTTTTCAGCCGTCTGTTTAATGGCCGCTGCAATCGTATCTGCCGTGAGTTTTGTGAGTGTAGCCATCACATCGTAAGGATTCGGGTTGCCTTTTGGTAATTGATCAATGGCCGCTTTGGCCCATTCCAGGGAAAACAACTCGGGCCCGATGGTTTTTGGAAGTGGTTTGGCAAAAAACGGCTCAGATTTCAAAATTTCTAACAGGCGTTCGTCAACGCGCCCAAGCAAAGCCAAACGGGCAGACTCATCAAAAGGCAAACCAAATATGGTACGCGCAAAAGCATCCAGCAACGTATTCCCGGGACCCGTATCTGTGGCAAATGCACTGCTAAGTGATTGATTGGCAGGTAAATACGTAAAGTTTGCAATGCCGCCAATATTAAGCAAATACCGTTCTTCTCCTTTTTTGGAGAACAAGAAATAATCGCCATAAAGTGCAAGCGGCGCCCCTTCTCCACCCACTGCGATGTGTTTTTGCCTAAAATCTGATACCGTCAAAATACCCGTTCTGACCGCCAAATGGTCTCCATCACCAATTTGAAGCGTGGCATTGGGATAATTGGGCAGCCCGTGAAAAACCCTCGGCGCATGAAAAACCGTTTGGCCATGCGAAGCAATCAGGTCAACCTCACTTGCCGCAACACCCCAATTGGCCAAACATTCATTGATCAACGCGGCGTGTCGCTCGGCAATAACTTCATTTAACAACACAAGGTGCTGAAAATCAATCTGTTTTTGGGCAAAAACACGCCTGATTTCAGCTTTAAAATCTTCCTCGTACGGCAAGGTATCGAAGTGTAAAACCTTCACGCGAGTGCCCTGACCAGCTCCGGAAATTTGGCAAAGTGCAAGGTCCAGGCCATCCAAAGAGGTACCCGACATCAAACCCAGTATTATGCGGCTGCGTTTTCTCGCAATTCGATTCAATTGAAAAATATGTGATTTCA
>CAZKBH010000012.1:68911-76167 GCA_964550795.1 uncultured Saprospiraceae bacterium | reverse complement strand
TATGGCCTTCTTTTTTTCTTCGGCGGTGAGATCTGATTTCATAATTGGGGCAAATCTCCTTCGGCTTTGGAGAAATGTGTATTTTATTTGTCTTGAATTTCATTTTGATTTTACAAATAGCAAAACGACCGCCCTTAGCGGCTACTTTTGCTGCGCCCATTAATTCATTTTACGTCTGGCGTTTCAACCACCACAGCTTATGAAACGTCTAAATTTTTAAACATTTATGGCAAACGCCCGCTTCTCCGCCATCGGGATGGCCGTGCCCGAAAAACAAATCACCAATGATTTTTTTGAAACCTTAATTGATACCACCGAGGAGTGGATTCTGTCTCGAACAGGCATTAAAACAAGGTATCATACTGGCCCCGATGAATTTACAAGTGATTTGTGCGTCAAAGCCGTGCAAGACCTCGCTCAACATCATCCCGAAGTTTCGCTCGACGACGTGGATATGATCCTGGTGGCCACTACTTCCCCGGACCAACCAATGCCCAGCATGGCGTGCAGGGTACAGCACCGACTATCATTGTCGCGCGCCGGCGCTTTGGATATTTATGCCGCTTGCGCAGGTTTTTCCTACGGGGTCATCATGGCAAAAGGCCTGATTGCAGGGGGTGTACACAAAAAAATACTGGTCATTGGCGGAGAAACACTCTCCAAAATCACAGATTTTACGGATCGTACATCCTGTATGCTTTTTGGAGATGCCGCTGCGGCGGTACTGATCGAAGCGGATGAAATTGGAAATGTGGGCGTGGGGATTACCGGCGCAAATGGAGAAGGCGGCCCCGATCTTTACCTCTCTGGACTCGCGACCAGCATTGACGGTCACCCATTGGTCATGAACCGCTGCATCGTGCAAAATGGGCGAAAAGTATTCAAATGGGCCGTAACCAAAGTGGCCGAACAAATGCCCATTTTAGCGGCTGCAAATGGGCTAACATTGGAAGAAATAGACTGGTTTGTGCCGCACAGTGCGAATCTTCGGATCCTCGAAGCCATTTCTAATGAATCAGGCTTCCCGATGGAAAAAACGCTGGAAAGTATCGTTGATTTTGGCAATACCTCTTCAGCCAGTATTCCAATTGCGCTGTGCAATGCAATCCGTTCCGGTAAAGTCAGACGCGGCGACAAAATTATGATGATTGGTTTCGGGGGCGGCTTGGCGTATGCTGGCGTGGTCGTGACTTGGTGATTTGAGGATTTGAGCTACATTTGCCAATCATTTTTTCGCACAAATGCAAGAAAGTCAATCCTTTACCCCGCCCATTACCAGCCTCTCGGAAGACGAGGTAAAGCGACGATTTGTGCCCTTCTTGCGCGATTTTTACAAAAACCGCTATGAACCCATCGCCAATTCTGTTTCGGTAGAGCTCGACAATGTGAGCAAAGAAGGCTGGGTGGCGGATGGTAAAATCTCATTCCGAAAATCAGACGGATCACCGTTCATTTGTACTTACGAAGCCACTTCCCGAGACAAAGCCGAGGAGGTAAAATACCAACTCAATTTCAACTATTTTCTCTGGGATTGCAGCGCATTCGGGCTGGTTTGTGCCACCTTAGCCTATATTTATTTTTTTGAAACAGACTTCGTCTGGCTGGTGAAACTAAAAACCGTGGGCAATCTGGGCTTGCTGTTCGGCGCAGGGATGATTGGTTTTTTTGCCTGGTATTTCCTCATGCGTGGCTGGCGAAAATACCGCTACATCTTTGCGATTCAACAGTTTAAACAATATTTCGCCGACGAACAATGGGTCGCGATAGCGGAAGACGTTTTCCCCTCACCAAATGATCCATATCTCCTCGAACTGCGCAATCAATGCGTTTACAACGGAATTGGCCTGGCGATTATACCCCTCGAAGGGGGCGTGCGGAAAGTTATAGACCCGTCCAGATTGGGTATTTTTGGGAAAGATCGAAAAATGACGCAGTGGGTTACCCGGGCGCAGTGGTACCAATCTTTTAGCCAAAATGTAGAAACCATGGCCGCGCGGAGGCCCAAAGTGCCCAATGCGATGACCGCGCTGAGCAATAAGATTTTCCGGCCCCTGCACTACCTGGTAATTGACCCGTTCAAACGGAACGTATGGGGCTTTTTGCGTAAACCATTTGGGCAAACCACTTCAGCTTATTCCCGGTTTATGCAAGCACAAGGCGTGCAGAAATGGGTCGCTTTTTTGGCTTTTTTGATACTTTCCCTGCTTTTTTGGCGGGTGGTTACCTTTAGAGAAGCCCTGATTTCAGACCTCGAAGAACTGCAACTGCGCACCAAAAATGGCGAAAATCCCGAGGACGTTTATGGCCCTCAAATTGATGGAGAAATCATTCCCTTAGACGGTAAACCAACGGGCGTTCCCAAGCAATTTCCAGTTTCAAAAAACAAAAAATTCGAAGACGAGGAAAACACCATCAATCTATCTGGTGGCGATGAAGCCGATGAATACGGCGAAAGTCCGGAACCCGTGCCTCAATCAGCCCTCAGGAAGGATGCGGGCTGTACGATATTGAGAACAAAAAAAGGCTGGTTTGTGCAGGATAATGCTTTTGGCACTTCAGACGAAGCCACACGGCGCGTGCGGGAAATCAGTGCCAAAAGCGGCCTAACCTGCTACTCGGCCTCCCAGAAGTGCATCGCGGACGATCGGGAAGGATGGCTGGTTTGGATTGGGGATATTTACCCCAGCGAGGCTGAGGCCCAAACCGCGGCCGATAATTTTACAAGGGCATTCCAAAGTTCTGATTTGAAAAGCGGAAAATTTTTGGTGCGCGGACTGAAATGAGCCATTTGACGGCTGCACTGTTGTTGGTTTTTTGAACTGTTTGACTTAGAAAAAATGACGAAAAACACCTTGCTTTGGAAAATATTGCCTCCAGGCGGCGGCCCGGCTTCCTACCTCTTCGGTACCATGCATGTGCGAGACCTGCGGGCATTTGGCTGGCTCGAATTGGCACAACGGTATCTTGCTGAATGTCAAGTATTTGCAACAGAATTTGACTTTGCCGAAACCGATACGGCAGCTTTGACAACAGCCCTGTTATTGCCCGCAGATAAAGACCTCGAACAATGGCTCAGTCCGCAGGCCTGGAGAAATCTGGACCGATACGCGCAGGAAAAATTGGGCGTCAGCGCCGAAGTATTCCGTTATCAACATCCGATGAGCGTCAGCACAGCCCTAAGCATGGCTTTTTTGTTGGAAGAATCCGCGCATTCGCTCGATGAAACGCTTTGGAAAATTGCTCGATCTCTTGGCAAGGAAACCACCGGAGTAGAGACGTTTGCTGACCAAATTGACACCTTGCAACAAATCCCGTTTGAACAGCACCTCAAGGGACTCACCTGGTTGCTCAAAAACCATGGCCGACATAAGACCCGACTCCAAAAAATGATGCAACGGTATGCGAAAGGCGACATTCAGGGACTTTACCAATCGGCCAAAAAAGACGCAAAAGGGATGCGAAAGATCCTGATTTACCGACGCAACCGTTTGATGACC
Organism: uncultured Saprospiraceae bacterium; assembly: GCA_964550795.1. Lineage (GTDB taxonomy): Bacteria > Bacteroidota > Bacteroidia > Chitinophagales > Saprospiraceae > M3007. The sequence continues at coordinate 72,670 of CAZKBH010000012.1, read as the reverse complement.
AAACGTTTTGTGGAAATTGCACAAACACAGACGCTGTTCTGTGCCGTCGGTGCGGGACACCTTGCGGGGGGCAAAGGCATGTTGCGCTTGCTTAAAAAGGCAGGATTTAAAGTGCGTGGGGTGGATTTTGAAGTTTAGACGATATTCGGGGTGCGACTCCAAGTCGCACCCCGAATAAGGCTCACGTATCAAGTCGCACCCTGAGTAGAGATCATTCGGGGTGCGACTTGGAGTCGCACCCCGAATATTGCTCACGAATAATACTACAACTTTCCCTCGCTAATCTTTTGCTCCAACACCGGCGAGCGTCGAATCGCATTGGCTTTTTTCCAATACTCAACGGCCTGAGCACCTTGACCTTTTAAAGCAAAAGCATCACCAAGGTGCTCCAAGATCCCCGGGTGCTGATCTCCGCCTTTGGACAAACTTTGTTCGTACCGGGCGATTGCCCCTGCGAAATCCTTTTTCCCAATCAATGCAAGACCTATTTGGTCAATGATATCCAGGCGCAGGCCGATATTGGTGGAAGTCATCAGAAGACCCTGCTCCAGCTGGGACAGCGCATCGTCTGGACGACCGTTGATGTTGGCTGCTGCGCCGTAGTAAAAGTATGCCTTGGGTTGATTTGGAAAGGCATCCATGGCACGCTCGGCGGTACGGAGCAATTCATCAAACTTTTTTTCTGCAGCCAGCAAGGTTAAAGTGTTGTCCCAAACAGCAAACACGGTCGGGTTTAGTTCAATGCACCTGCGATAGCGCTCCAAAGCCGCTGCGGGTTGATTGGCATGGTAAAACAAATCACCCGAAAGGCTCCAGGCTTTGGCGTCGTCAGCATGATGTTTTTCGAGCAAAACGGCCAGATCCAACAGATTTTGAGTCAGCACTGCATCTTGTCCCGAGTTCAATTTCTCTATAAAAGGCATGATTGCCTTCACTTTTTCATCTATTGGCACCAAAGGGTCGTCTATAAGCGGGCGCATTGCGAGCAATTTGGCGGCGTCAGAATTGTTTTGCCCACCCGCCAACGCCATGCGCGCGACGGGATCGTCGGGGTTTCTGCGGAGAATTTCCTCAAAAGCGGCGCGGGCGTTGGTTTGATCGCCAATTTGCTGGTAATACTGAGCCAGTTCGCGCCGATATTTTAGTTCATTCGGAAAGGCGTCTGACAACTTTTTGTACTCCGCAGCCGCTTTTTTTACGTCCCCCAGTCCGATATACACCACGTGTTTTTTAAAAACAATTTCCTCATTCACACCAACCAGTTCTTCCCATTTGTCCAACACCTTCAGCGCGCGTTTGGGGTCTTCATTTTGGAGGTGCAAGTATGCGAGCCGTTCATAAAACTCCGTCGTTTTGGGGAATCTTTTGACCATGGCTTCATACACGCCAACAGCCTCCGAAATACGGCCGACTTTTTCCAAAATATCCGCCTTGTAGATGCTGTACCACTCGTTGTTGGGATCCAATTCCGTCGCCTTGTTGATAGATTCCAAGGCGTTTGGAAAGTCTTTCAGCGAAGTGTAGGTACGGGCCAGGCCATACCATCCAGCGTCAATCTTCGGGTTGTCGTACGTGAATTTTTTATAGCGATCCAGGGCGTTGTCAAAATTGTTCAACAATCGCTCCCGCTCGGCCATGAGAAACTGGCTTTGGCGTTTCACCTCCGCTTCTGGCACAGATACAACCTTGCCGCCAATGGTATTTTGGGCATAAAAACTATTCAAAGAAGGCGTAAATGCCGTCCAAATGACGAAACAAAGGGAAAGTATGAAGGAATTGGTGTAAGCCTGTCGTTTTTTCATGTTGCAAATATAGTGGTCAAATGAATGGACCAATTCAACGTGTTTGGGATGCAATGTTTGGCACTTTTCCAGACTTTACAAGTTTTTAAAACTTAGAAAGTCTTAGTTTTGAATGCACCAAACGCCCAATCGTCCTAAGATGTTTTCGAGACTTGGTTTAGCGCAGCAAAGTGACCTCCCCTTTTTCAAGCATCAAGGCACCATCTCCGCCGCGCCAATAAATCACATACACATACACATCTGAAGGCGCTGGCTGACCGCCAACCGTACCATCCCAACGTGCATTAGGTTCATTGCTTGAAAATACTTTTTGTCCCCAGCGACTGTACACCTCCATGGTTTGAACATTCCCAACCCCTTCTATAATGGCCAGGCCAAAGGAATCATTTGCCCCGTCGCCATTGGGCGTGAAAGCATTGGGCACTTTGACGTTGGATGGGATAATATCGAAGGTAATAGACTCGGTTTGGACACATCCCGCAGGAGAAACAACCGTCACTGAATATGTAATCATATTTTCGGTGGTCGTTGGGATTACAGTAACCACTTGCGTGTTTCCGATGGGCGTGGTGTTGTTTTCCAGCCAGCTAAAGGTGTAACTGCTCACATTTTGTCCTTGCACAAACCCATCCAGCAAAATTGGTTCCCCAATATCGACCCGATTGGTATCCGGGTCACTCACAATACGCAGCATAAAATTGGGGATGACCGTGACATTTACCGTGTCTTGCAAAGCACATCCATCGCCATATTCAAATTGCAGGGCATATTGTGTGCTGGTGGTGGCCGTATCCATAAACGTCGGGGTTGTGCCGCCGGGCGTCCATAAATAATCTCCCGTCAGGAAGGCATCTGCGCTGATAGTGAACAGTTCCCCGGCACAAATCGAAAAATCCTCCGTCACCATCATCATTGGGTTAAACACTTTGACCTCCACTTCATACGTCACGACACAATCATCCAAATTAGTCGTCACAAAGTAAGTAGCAGATTCTTCCGGGAAAAACACATCGGGAATGGCCGCTTGTGAGCTGAAAATCATGGGATTAGAGGACCAAGAATACGTTGCACCCGGGGTCGCAATGGAATTGAGCAGGATCCCTTCGCCCGGACAAAGCAGGGTATCGGCCGGGAACAACACCTGCCCCACCCCACCCTGAACACTGATGGTCACAGAATCCATTATTTGACATGCCAGGCTCGGGAGTGGATAATTATAGGTCACAAAATAGTTCGTGGTTTGTGCAGGCTGAACCGAGACAACCTGCCCCACGGAACCGTTGCTCCAAACATAATTGCCGGGATAATTCCCTGAAGCGGTGAGTGGCGCAGAAACGCCTGCGCAAACGGTGGCATCATTGCTGACGGTCAAAACTCCGGGTGGAACCACCTGCACCACAAATTGCGCCTGAAGCGTACAACCGTTTTCCAGATTGAGCAAATAGGTCGTATTCTGCGTGGGTGCCACCATCGGTTGCGCCTCCGAGGACGTAAAGCCAGGTGGATTGGAAGTCCAGGTGTAGGTTACAGTAGCGTCCACCAACAAATTAAGCTGGAGGCTATCGCCTGAACACAAAATATTGTTTGCTGGAAACTGAAAGACCGGAGTTTGATTGACTTCTACCGTAACAGTGGCCGATGAAGTGCAACCATTGGATGCATTCGCGGTAAATTCGTAGGTGGTCGTCGTGCTCGGAATTGCGGTTGGGTTGATGCAATTGACGCAACTCAGACCAATCGCTGGACTCCACTGAAAATCGCTCAGCCCGGCGGTATTGCTCACCAAAAGTGGGGTGCTTTCATCGGTACAAAGTTGAGGTTGTGCGGGACTGATTGTCAGGGCCGGGACCGGAATCACGTTGATGATGGAAGAAGCCGTGTCCAAGCAAGCGCCATTGCTGGTAATCCGTTGATAAACAGTTGTTTCTGAAGGTTGTGCAAGCAAAAAATATTCGTT
>CAZKBH010000012.1:35277-68875 GCA_964550795.1 uncultured Saprospiraceae bacterium | reverse complement strand
ATTTGCCCGGCATTTGTTTGCCATACAAATTGCAGACCCGGGAAATTTTGGCCTGAATACGAGGGCGAGACAAGAAGGACCTGTTGGCCGGCACAAACCGCGGTGTCTGCGGGCGCAAGGCTCAAGTCATTTGGAAGACTGTCAACCTGAATACTCACCGTCTCTTTGCGCACGCAACCCGGTAAAGAGGCCGTTAGATTGTACACAATACTGCTATTCGGAGTAGCTTTCGCACTCACGCCACCTGGCTGTAGTTGCAACTGTGTCAGCGGGCTCCAACTGACGAACACCGTTGGACTGGTTGTGGCAAAAATTTCCACCGTTTGTCCTCGACAAATGGATGTGTCCTGCACGCTCAAATCCAAATCTAGATTTACAACAGAGACCGTTACCGTCCGGATTTCCACACAAGGCCCGCTGCTTGCGGTGAGGGTATAAACGGTGTTTTGCAAGGGGGTTGCCACGGGATTGGCAACATTGGGGTCGCTGAGCGAACCGTCGTTGGGTGTCCAGGAATAGATGACATCTGTTTGCGGCGTCATTCTCCCCAAAACCACACTTTGACCATTACAAATCGCCGTGTCCGCTTGTACCAATACCGTGGGTTTCACCGAAACGGTTATAGAATCTACGAAGCTTTGGCACACATCCACCACTTTGACGATGTAAGTCGTTGGAACACTGGGACTTACAAAGGGATTTGGGCAAGTGTTGCACGAAAGCCCTGCGGAGGGGGTCCATGCGTAACTAATGCCCCCGGTAGCAAACAGTTGGACCGGGGAGCCGTCACAAGAAAAGGTATCATTGCTGACGGTTATGGGCGGTGACAATGGTCCCAAAACCCCATCACTTGTGCCAGAAAAGTCAATGGCGATCCCATTTTCTTGAATATTTCCGTCAAAATCGTCCAGCAAGACGACATAAATTTGTCCCGTCAATACATCAATCCGCCGCACGAAATCATCCGCAGGAGCACCAAAGGGCGGGTCAGTACCTGGCGTGGAAGGGCTTCCACAATCGAAGTTGTCATTCACTGGTGTGCCAAAGACCGGGTGAACGTCTGCCAATCCCGTCAGGTCATCGCCCTCATCCCAAGAGGAACGAATCGGTTGGTTGTTGCGGACGAAATTGCAAATATCTGCTACACTATTGATTGGGCCCCAAACATTGAAGTCTATGTCAGTTGATTCCAGCGGATTGGCCGATTGAACGGCGAAACCAAACTTGCCGTCGGCCTGGGCTTCAAAGTAAAAAAAAGAAAAGTTGAAATCCTGGCTGGGGGCCGAAAAGCAACCTTGATTTACGCCTTGTTGTATAAAATTCGGGTCGCCGCTCCCGGGTGAAAGTGGAATGATTTGCGGGCTATTGCCGCAGCCATTGATGTTCAGGGCCTGATCGCAGGTAGCGTTGGAAGGCAAGGTAGGGTCCTCGGCATCGCAGACGTCGGGCGAACATTGCCAGGTCATTTCAAATCCGGCTTCTTGTACGCTGCCGTCTGAGGTAAATTGGATGGTCAGGCAGTTAGAAGACACTTGCACCACTTCATTCATGCCAGCACCTTGTAATACTTCCACCAATGGCCCGCTTGTACCATCTCCTTCGTAAATACGGATAAAATCGTACTCAAGCTCTGTATCGTAGGAGGCAAAATTGAGTTTGATGCACTGATGAAACTCCGTGGGGCAAATCACAAAACTCAGGTTCTCATTGCTGGTGTAATCCCCGTCCGGTCCGCCTGAATCCCAAAGGGTACCCGTGCAACTGGACGACCCCGGTGTTTCGCCGAGGATATTTTCTGGCACATAGGCTTCGATGCAAAGTTTAAAACTCCCTGCATTGGCACTGGCGGAAGCAGAATAGTCATTGATTCTCAAAAAATAAGGAATGCCCGGAAGCAAGCCAAAAGCGTCCAGTTGTAGTTCGTTTACATTCAGTTCAGCGGCCACGCAGAGCAGTTCTGCCAGGCCTCCAAAAGAACAATCGCCCCGATAAAGGGCCAGTTGAGGCATTTTTAGTGTGCCATTTCCATCAATATCACCCAAAACCTGAATGCTGACATCCAGGATACTTCCATCATTGGGCAGCGAAAACTGAAACCAAACATCCCGATCTGCAAGGTTATTCCAGCAAGAGGGCACATTGGCCGTTGCATCAATATTGCTCGTCGTTGCATTAAGATTGGTAAATTGGGCCGGCTGGGAGCAAAACGGGATGGTTCCAAGATCAATAAGCCCGGAACAATTATCATTCACCGGAATTTGAGCAGCCGCGAAATAGAGCGAAAAGACGGTTAAAAGGAAGGTGAAAATCAGTTTCATGCAATGGATGCGCAAAAGAAGGTGGTAGAAATGGATTGTGTAGTGTTTAAGGGGCGAAAAGTAAGGCGAGTAAAGGCAGATTATACTGTAAGAATTGAAAATTGGCTCAAAGGCGACGCAATCATTGGATCAAATCCGGTATTTCCCATTCCGACTCGGGCATTTGTTGGGTTCTATTACTTTTGCCACTCAAAATAAAAATAGCCTTGACCGTAAAAATCATCAACCAATCGCCCTACCCGCTTCCGCAGTACGAAACCAGCGGCAGCGCAGGCATGGATCTTCGGGCAAATACCACCGAAGCCATCACATTAGCGCCCCTGGAACGCGCCATGATTCCTACTGGCCTGTTTATCGAACTTCCAATGGGTTTTGAAGCACAAATCAGACCTCGTAGCGGACTTGCAGCCAAACGTGGACTTACGATGCTCAACTCACCCGGAACCATAGATTCGGATTACCGGGGCGAAATCAAGTGCATCGTGGTCAATTTGTCCAACGAAGCCCAGATCATCGAGCCAGGGGAGCGAATCGCTCAAATGGTCGTCGCCCGACACGAACGGGTGGAATGGCAGGCGGTGGAACAACTGCTTGATTCTGAGCGGGGTACGGGTGGATTTGGAAGTACCGGACGCTAATTTTTGACGCTTGTTGAAAAAATAATCTATGAAAATCATTATCCCAATGGCAGGCCGTGGCACCCGATTGAGGCCGCACACGCTCACTGTTCCGAAGCCCCTGATTCCCGTTGCCGGCAAACCAATCATTCAGCGCCTGGTGGAAGACCTGGCCAGTTCATACCCAGGCTCCATTGAAGAAATTGCCTTCATCGTGGGCGATTTTGGCGCGGAAGTGGAACGAACCCTCATAGGCATCGCTGAAAAACTGGGGGCTCGCGGGCGACTGTACCAGCAAGACAAGGCACTGGGCGTTGGCCATGCCATTTCCTGTGCGGCAGAGAGTTTGGAAGGAAAATGTATCGTAGCGTTTGCGGATACGCTTTTTAAAGCTGATTTTAGCTTCAACGATCAGGAAGACGGTGTGATTTGGACCCAAAAAGTAGCCGATCCATCCTCGTTTGGGGTCGTAAAACTCGATGCGCAAGGTTATATCTCGGAGATGGTCGAGAAGCCGTCCAGCTTTGTTTCTGACCTCGCCATCGTGGGCATCTATTACTTTAAGGAAGCAGAAAAACTCCGGGATGCCCTACAACACATCATTTCAAACGAGATTCGGGAAAAAAACGAGTTCCAGTTAACCACTGCGCTCGAATTGTTGAAAAATCAGGGCATCAAATACCGCACCGGCGAAATCGAAGAGTGGCTGGACTGTGGCACCAAGGAAAACATCCTTCATTCCAATGCCCGCATGCTCGAATTCCACCGCGAAAAACCTTTGTTGGCGCAAAATGCCGTGATCGAAAACAGTGTCATCGTGCCGCCTTGCTTTATTGGAGAAAACGCCATTATTCGCAACAGCGTCATTGGTCCGCATGTGAGCGTGGGGCATGATTCCACCGTGGAAGGGACCGTAATCAGCAACAGCATTGTGCAAAACCATGCACATATTAAAAATGCGGTCTTGGATAGTTCCATGATTGGGAACTCCAGTCAGTATGAAGGCTCGAAATATGCGCTGGATTTGGGCGATTTCTCCAATTTTTCCAAACGCTGAGCTGTGCTCCCAAATTAAATTCCGAATCAAGCCCCCCATTACCCCCCTCCGCGCTATTATTTTTGGAAAAATAGTTTCAGTTGGTTTTTTTATCAGAAAACAGCATTGTACTTTTGCCGCCGATTTGAATCATGATTTTTCAAAAGTGGGTATGAACGTTGTCCGTAAATATAGTTTAGCACTGATTTTCACAGGGTTGTGCGTTTTCGCCTTTGCGCAGGCTGGGCACGAAGGTCACAACCATCCGCACACCGACCAAAGCGGTCCCATCACGGAGCATCCACAAAATGCCGAATCAGCAGATTCGCACGGTCCATGTGGCCATTCCCTGAGCGAGCCGACGGAGTTCAATGCAGGTGACAATGCGGTTCACCACATCTCCGACGCCAACGTCATCCACGTCATTGGCGAAATTTATGTGAATCTCCCGATTATTCTGAAATCTGAAAGCGGCTGGAAAGTGGGCTTGTCCTCTGTTTTCCATCCACACCACCACGGCAACGGCGCCAACGCCAGCGATGGCTACGTACTGGTGCATGGCAGTGTGATGCGCATTCTGGATGCGGCCTTCCAAAAGGGCGAATTCAAGGTAGATGATTACTCCCACGAAGAAATTGACGTTGAAGGCAAGAAAAAAACCGTTTATAATGCCATTATTGACGGAAAATGCCTGCGTCTGGAATCCAAAACCACTTACGATGGTGGAATTCTGGGTGGTGGCGTAACGAGTTTTTCAGATTTCAGCATTACCCGCAACGTGTTCACCATGTTGCTCACGCTGTTGATCCTGTTCTTCATTTTCCGCACCGTAGCCAACTCAGCTACTCGCAACCACGGCAAAGCGCCTCGCGGCCTCCAGAACTTCATCGAGCCATTCTATACGTTCATTCGCGACGAGGTGGCAAAACCCAATATCGGACCAAAATACGAGAAGTACATGCCATATCTGATGTCGGCATTCTTCTTTATCCTGGGTCTGAACCTGATTGGTCAAATTCCTTTCTTTCCAGGTGGCGCCAACGTAACAGGTAATATTTCAATCACGATTGTACTGGCGCTCATCACGTTCCTGATTTCAACTTTCAGCGCCAACAGACATTTCTGGGAACACACCCTTTGGATGCCCGGTGTGCCAGCTGTACTCAAAATATTCATCCTGACCCCGATTGAGGTGCTGGGATTGTTCCTCAAACCATTTACCCTGCTGCTTCGGCTTTTCGCTAACATTACCGCAGGGCACATCGTGATCCTGAGTTTTGTGAGTCTGATTTTTATTCTCGGTAAAGCGGGTTTGAGCGTCGGAGGTTCCATGGCAGGTGCCGCAGCATCTATTCCGCTCACTTTGTTCATGATGACGCTCGAGCTGTTGGTAGCATTCCTGCAGGCGTTCATCTTCACCATGTTGAGTGCCACGTACATTGGAACGGCCATTGAAGAGCCGCACCACCATTGATAGAAAATTTGCCCTAAATGGGCTTGAAATACATCCAAAAAACCAATCTCAAATTTGATTCATCACTAAATTCAATACAATATGTACGCAGCAATTGGTGCAGGCCTCGCAGTAATCGGCGCAGGTCTCGGAATCGGCCAAATCGGTGGCAAAGCGGTTGAGGGCATCGCCCGTCAGCCAGAAGCAGCAGGCGATATCCGCGCAAACATGATCTTGACTGCTGCCCTTGTAGAGGGTGCAGCCCTGGTTTGCATGGTATTGTCGTTCTTCGTAGCCGCTCCTAAGTAATTTTACCCCGGGCCGGCGCGAAGCGGTTGGCAACTCAATGGCCCGGTTTTTTGAAAAAATTAGCGCTCTGGGCGAATTTCGCCCGATTTCGCATAACTCATAATTCATCTCTACGATGTTGTTTCTGGCAGATTTCAACGTACTCAAACCCGAACCCGGGTTACTTTTTTGGACAACGGTCATATTCCTGATTTTCTGGTTTTTGATGAGCCGTTTCGCGTTCAAACCAATCGGTGCAGCACTCAAGCAGCGGGAGGTTGACATTCAGACCGCGCTCGACGAGGCCAAAAAAGCCCGCGAAGAAATGTCGCAATTGCAGGCTGAAAACGAAAAGTTGCTTGCTCAAGCCCGCGAAGAACGTTCGGCAATCCTCAAAGAAGCTAAAGAAGCCAAAGAGGAAATCATTGCAGAAGCCAAAGAACGCGCCAATGCGGAGTATCGCCGCAAAGTGGATAGTGCCATCCAGGATATTGAGAATCAAAAGCAAGCAGCTTTGGTTTCTTTGAAAAACCAGGCAGGCCAAATGGCGGTTGAAATCGCTGAAAAACTGCTTCGCCGCGAACTCTCGGGCAAATCCGAGCAGGAAGCCTACGCAAAATCGTTGGCAGAATCTATTAATTTGAATTAGTTGGGGTGGTTCAGAATGTTGAGCATGTTTAGGCTCAACCGTCAACCGTCAACCGTCAACCGTCAACCGTATAAAAATGTCCGTCACTCGCATCGCCACCCGTTACGCCAAGTCGCTGATTGAACTTGCAGTTGAACAGGGCAAATTGCCCCAAGTCAGCACCGACATGCATGCCTTGGCCGTCGCATCTAAAAATCGCGACCTGCACCACATGCTGAAAAGCCCTGTGATTGGTGCTGATCGTAAAAATGCGGCCCTGAACGCACTTTTTGGCAAACAAATGGACAGCCTCACGATGGCATACCTTGCCCTTTTGGTCAACAAAGGCCGGGAAGGTTACCTGACTGAAATTGCATCGGAATTTGTAAATCAATACAAAACCTTGCAACGGATCACTACGGTAAAAGTGATTGCTGCAACTCAGCTTAGTGAAGACGTTGTAGCCAATTTGAAAGCACATTTGCTCTCCAGCGGCATTACCCATCCTAATCTGGAAGTTGAAGTCAGTGTTGACCCGGATCTGATTGGTGGTTTTGTACTGGAGTTCGACAACAAACGCTACGACGCATCCATTGCCAGCAAACTGGCTGAATTGAATAGCGAATTCACCAAAAACCTCTACATCAAAGAGTACTAGTTAATGATGAATGATGAATGATAAATGATGAATAACCGGCACGGATCATCACCCATTCATCATTTATCATTCATCATCCATCATTAAAAAAAATAACCACTCAATAATATGGCAGACGTACGACCGGAAGAAATCTCCGCGATATTGAAACAGCAATTGTCTGGCTTCGAGGCCGAAACAAACCTCGAGGAAGTTGGAACAGTGCTGCAAGTGGGCGACGGTATCGCCCGTGTTTACGGCCTGAACCGCGCACAGTCCGGTGAGCTGGTCGAATTCGAAAATGGCGTTCGCGCCATCGTTTTGAACCTTGAAGAAGACAACGTGGGCGTCGTGCTCATGGGTTCTCCGGATGGTATCCACGAGGGCTCCAAGGTGAAACGCACTGGCCAAATCGCATCTATCGAAGTCGGCGAAGGCTTCGTAGGGCGTGTGGTAAACGCACTGGGCCAACCCATTGACGGTAAAGGTCCTATCACTGGCGCCAAGTATGATATGCCTTTGGAGCGCAAAGCACCGGGTGTTATCTTCCGTCAGCCGGTGAATGAGCCGCTGCAAACCGGTGTAAAGGCCATTGATGCAATGATTCCGATTGGCCGTGGCCAGCGTGAATTGATCATCGGTGACCGCCAGACCGGTAAAACGGCCATCGCGATTGACACCATTATCAACCAAAAAGAATTTTACGACCGCGGCGAACCCGTGTTCTGTATCTACGTTGCTTGTGGCCAAAAGGCTTCGACGGTAGCTACGGTAGCTCGTACGCTGGAGGAATACGGCGCAATGGCCTACACGGTGATTGTTTCTTCCTCTGCTTCTGACCCGGCTCCATTGCAGTTCTACTCGCCTTTCGCGGGTGCGGCTATTGGCGAATTTTTCCGCGATACCGGCCGTCCTGCCCTCATCATTTACGATGACCTTTCCAAACAGGCGGTAGCTTACCGGGAGGTTTCGCTGCTGCTCCGTCGCCCGCCAGGCCGCGAAGCATATCCTGGGGACGTGTTCTACCTGCACAGCCGCTTGCTCGAGCGTGCAGCGAAGGTAATCGCCAGCGCGGATGTGGTAAAAGACATGAATGACTTGCCGCCTAGCCTCGTAAAAGCAGGTTTGGTGAAAGGTGGTGGTTCTTTGACTGCATTGCCGATCATCGAAACACAAGCGGGTGACGTTTCTGCATACATTCCTACAAACGTGATTTCGATCACCGACGGACAAATATTCCTGGAATCCAACTTGTTCAACGCAGGGGTTCGCCCGGCCATCAACGTAGGTATCTCTGTGAGCCGGGTAGGTGGTAACGCGCAGATCAAGTCCATGAAAAAAATTGCGGGTACGCTCAAACTTGACCAGGCGCAATACCGCGAATTGGAAGCGTTCTCGAAATTTGGTTCTGATTTGGATGCTACCACACAGGCTGTTTTGGCTAAAGGTGCACGCAACGTAGAAATCCTGAAACAGGCGCAATACAGCCCGGTTTCAGTGGAAAAACAGGTTGCGATCATCTATTTGGGTACCAACAACCTCCTCCGTGACGTGCCGCTCGACAAAGTTCAAGAGTTTGAACACTTGTTCCTTGAGCGCATGGAAAGCAAGTTGCCCGATGTACTGGAAGAATTCCGCAAAGGCAAACTGGAAGAAGCCAGCCTTGCCAAAATGAAGGAATTGGCAGCAGACCTGGCAGGGGGGTATAAATAAATGTGGACAATTTTTTAAAATGTGGTCAATGTTTTAAAATGTGGTCAATGTGAATAATGTGGTCAATGTGATTTTGAACTCACGTTGACAGCATTATCCACATTTGAAAATTGACCACATTATCCACATTTGAAAATTGACCACATTGACCACATTTGAAAATTGACCACATTGACCACATTCGAAAATTGACCACATTGACCACATTGACCACATTGTCCACATTCATCAAATTGACCACATTAACGATATGGCTGGCGGTTTAAAAGAAGTACGCGAACGGATCAAATCGGTAGGCAACACACAGCAGATTACCAAGGCCATGAAAATGGTTTCGGCTGCTAAGTTGCGCCGGGCTCAGAATGCCATTGTGCAGATGCGCCCCTATGCCAACCGCTTGAGCCGGATGCTTTCCAATATCCTCTCCAATGGTGGCGATGGTGGAACCAGTTTTGGCAAGGCCCGCGAGGTTAAAAACGTACTGGTCGTGGTAATCACCTCCAATCGTGGACTTTGTGGCGCATTTAACACTAATATCTGCAAGGAAGCGACGGCCCTCGTGAACGAGAAGTATAGCCTGCAACGCCGTTCCGGAAACTTAACCATGCTTTTCATCGGAAAAAAAGGCTACGACTATTTCCGCCGCCGCTTTTTGGATGTTAGTTTCATCACCGACTTCATTCCCGTGTACGACAATCCTGCATACGACAACGTGAGCAGTGTGGCGCGCGAGCGAATGGAAGAGTTTTCAACCGGCAAATACGACGCGATTGAAATTGTGTACAGCCGTTTTAAAAACGCTGCTACGGTATTCCCAACCGCTGAACAGTGGCTCCCGGTTCCAAAAATGGAGGCTCCTGCCTCTGGCGCAAAAGCGCAGAATGCAGATTACATCTTCGAGCCAGATCAGCAACAATTGCTGGAAACCCTGGTGCCAAGTATTCTGCAACTCTCCTTCCACAAATGTGTGCTGGACACCCAAGCTTCTGAACACGGTTCCCGTATGACGGCTATGGATAAGGCGACCGACAATGCGGAAGAACTGCTCAAGGGCCTGAAAATTCACTACAACAAAAAACGTCAGGAGGCCATCACAACCGAACTCGGTGAGATCGTGAGTGGTGCAACAGCATTAGAAAGCTGATAAAACAGATAATCAGCACGAAAAATCTACGCCCCGTCAGAATTATCTGGCGGGGCGTTTTTTTAATCCCAAACGACCGCTAACCCCTCAGAACTATACATTGCTACAACAGGGTCTTTGCTTACCAACGGTAATTTAAGGTAGATGGCTTGCCAAATCAACATTCTATCAAAAGGGTCTTTGTGATAAGCCCCTTTTAATTGATGGATTGTGCTAGCCACTATTGGTTCAAGTGGTAGGATATCAAAATCCATACTTAAACAGGCGTTGGGCAAATCATTGGGAGAAATACCGCTTAATTCTAGTTTGCCAAGCGCAAATTTTAAGCTAATCTCCCAAAAACTAATTGGACTGATCAGGATTTGATGATTCGGGTTTTCTAAAATCCCACGAACAGAGGGTGATAACTTTGACGTATCCGTGACTGCCCAAACCATCACATGAGTATCAAGCAAGTATATCATAGAGCCAAAAATTCTTCATCTGTCATTTTAAAATCGTCCTTGAAGATCACAGTCGCCTTTCCTTCCAATATCCCAATTTTGCGTTTGCCATTTTTTCGCAAATGCTTTGGGATTAAATAGGCGACTACCTCTTTGCGCTTGCCAAAGGCGATAGCAAATTCTTCGCCCACTTGCACGGCTTTCAAAACTTCTGAGAAATTCGTTTTTAGATCCCCAACCGTTAGAATTTTCATGTACGTTATTTTTTTACAAAGGTACACCTTAATAGTCAAGTTGTCAAGAAAAAACCAAAGCACAAACACTTTTTCCCGAAATCCGCATTGAATTGACACAAATGCAAAGCGCCTGTGCCCAAAAATGCTACTTTTGCGCCTCATTTTCCTAGCATGAACATCGTCTCTACCCTTCAAAATGCCGTAGCACAAGCCGTTGAAAAACTCTACGGCGAACCGACCAATCCCGGCAAAGTCCTGGTCAACCCTACCCCACCCGACTTTACGGGGGATTACTCCATCGTGATTTTCCCGTTTGTCAAAATTGCCAAAAAATCTCCCGACGTTGCCGCCGCGGAGATCGGGACGTTTTTGTCTGAAAATATCGCAGCAATCCAGGGTCACAACGTCGTAAAAGGTTTTTTGAACCTTGAAATCAGCGACGCATATTGGCAGGGATTTTTACAAACAGTGGTAGAAACGCCATCCTATGGTCGCCTGCCTAAAAACGGCAAAAAAGTGATGGTGGAATATTCCTCCCCCAACACCAATAAACCCCTACACCTGGGGCATATTCGCAATATTCTGCTTGGTTGGTCTTGCTCCAATATGCTGGAAGCTGTTGGTTATGAGGTAGTTAAGACCCAGATTATCAACGACCGCGGCGTAGCCATCTGCAAAAGCATGTTGGCTTGGCTGAAGTTTGGAGAAGGCAAAACGCCTGAATCCACGGGCATCAAATCAGACCATTTTGTGGGCGATTGGTATGTGTTGTTTGAACAAAAAAGCAAGGCGGAATACGAAATCTGGCAACAAAGCCCCGAGGCAAGTTCCTTGTTTGAAAGCAAACGCAAGCCGGAACAATCCGAAAAGGATTTTTTTAAGGATTTCAAGAACAAGTGGTTCAATGAGTTTTCCACTTTAGGCGCTGAAGTACGCGAAATGCTGCTGAAATGGGAAGCGCATGACCCGGAAACACTCGCACTTTGGAAAAAAATGAACGGCTGGGTGTATGCAGGATTTGACCAAACCTACGGCGATCTCGGTGTGGCTTTTGATAAATTATACTACGAAAGCAATACCTACCTGCTGGGAAAAGACATCGTGGAAGACGGTCTGGCCAGGGGCGTTTTTTTCAAAAAAGACGACGGCTCGGTCTGGGTTGATCTCACCGATGCCTGACATGACCAAAAAGTTGGATTGCGCGCAGATGGCACCTCGGTGTATATCACGCAAGACCTCGGCACAGCCCGGATGCGGCACCAGGAATTGGGCTGCGAACGTTACGTTTATGTGGTTGCAGACGAACAGAATTATCACTTTCAGGTGCTGTTCGAGACCCTGAAACGCCTCGGAGAACCTTATGCAGCCGGGCTTCACCACCTTTCTTATGGATTGGTTGAGCTCCCCACCGGACGTATGAAAACCCGCGAAGGAACCGTGGTGGATGCCGACGATCTCATAGAAGAAGTTATCCGCATCGCCACCGAACAATCCAAGGATCGCGGTGAAGCGGAGACGCTGAGTCCGGCCGAAAAAATGGAGAATTTGCGGCGTGTAGGCATGGGTGCGCTCAAATTTTTCATCGTAAAAGTCCACCCAAAGAAAAAAATGATCTTCAACCCGGAGGAATCCGTGGACTTGCAAGGACAGACCGGGCCGTATATCCAGTATAGCTACGTCAGGATCAATGGCTTAATGCAACGCGTTGAAAAAGAAGGGATTGACCTTTCCGTCGCCCAGCAATACACGGCCATTCAGTCGCAGGAAAAAGATTTGTTGCTGGCCTTACACGACTATCCCATGGTGGTTGGAAAGGCGGCGGAGGAATACGATCCTTCTCTGGTCGCCAATTTTAGCTATGATTTGGCCAAGAAGTACCACCGTTTTTGGCATGATTTGTCTGTGTTCAATGCGGAAACACCGGAAGCTCGTGCATTTCGATTGACCTTGAGCCGGGCGGTAGGTCAGGTATTGAAATCGAGCATGGGTTTGTTGGGGGTGGAGATGCCCGAGCGGATGTGATTTTTACCTTACTTTTGCAAAAAAGCAAATTATGTCAAAGGTAGATTTGATCATTGAGGAAATTAATCATCTCCCCCAAAGTGATTTGGAGGTTTTGGCGCGAGAAATTCAACAAAAATTGGATCGTTTAAAAAAAGTAAAGGCTGCCCTGGAAAAAGCAAGAGGCTCGGGAAAAGGGGTCTGGGATGGTGATGCACAAGCAATTATTAATCAATCCCGTGAAGACAGATGATTGCCGTTGGGAAAATATTTTTTGATACTGCCCCTTTCATCTATCTGGTTGAAAACCATCCCAAATATGGTCAAATTGTTAATGACTATATTATGGAGGCTATTGGGAACAATGCCTCATTAGTTACCAGTATTTTGAGCCTAGCGGAGTTTGGAGTAATTCCAGAAAGAAATAATCGTCAGGATCTAATTGGCGATTTTGAACATTTGATAGGCAGTGCAGCCATTGAAGTTTTACTCTTAGACAGACAGTGTGCAATTATTTCCTACAAACTGAGAGCAAAATATCCAGCATTAAAATCATTGGATTCTTTGCAACTTGCAGCAGCCATCAATGCTGGATGTGACTATTTTTTTACCAACGATTACAAATTAAAGAGAATACCAGAAATCAAAATGTTGATAGTGGATGAATTGTGACAAACAATTCATGATTCCATGGTGACAGAAAGTTTGAGGGGTGAACATTGTTTTTATAGGTTGCCAAACAATCTTTTATTTTACTCGTACTTTTGCCAAAATTTGCATCAAGACACAACAATGACGCAGGACAAGCCCACCGAATCCCTCAATTTTCTCGAAGAAATCATCGAAGCAGACCTCGCTTCGGGAAAACATACCACCGTCCTTACCCGCTTTCCACCAGAGCCAAACGGGTATCTGCACGTCGGCCACGCGACCAGTATTTGCCTGAATTTTGGTCTTGGGCTGAAATATGGCGGCGCGACCAACCTCCGTTTCGACGATACCAATCCTACCACGGAAGAAACTGAATATGTGGACAGCATCATCCAGGATGTGCGCTGGCTGGGCTTTGAACCTGCCAAAATTGTCTATGCTTCTGATTATTTCGAGCAACTATACGAATGGGCTAAAGTGCTGATTCTGAAAGGAAAAGCATACGTTGATTTTTCTTCTTCTGAACAAATGGCCGCGCTTAAAGGCACACCCACCGAACATGGTAAAAACAGCCCATATCGGGATACCACGCCGGAGGAGAATCTGGCTTTGTTCGAAAAAATGCGGGCAGGTGAGTTCCCCGACGGACACTGCACCCTTCGCGCCAAGATTGATATGGCATCGCCCAACATGATCATGCGCGATCCCCTACTCTACCGCATCAAACACGCGCACCACCACCGCACGGGCAATGCCTGGTGCATCTACCCGATGTACGATTGGGCCCACGGTCAAAGCGATAGCATCGAACAAATTACCCACTCGATTTGCACCCTTGAATTCGCCCCACACCGCGAATTGTACGATTGGTGCATTGCACAATTGGGCATTTTCCCTTCCAAACAGTACGAATTTGCGCGCCGAAATGTTTCGTATGCCATCACCAGCAAGCGCAAACTGAAGCAATTGGTGGAGGACCATATTGTCCGTGGATGGGATGACCCGCGTATGCCCACGATTTCTGGATTCCGTCGCCGAGGCTACACCCCGGCGAGTATCCGGGAATTTTGCGACCGCATCGGTCTGGGCAAACGGGAAATGATGGCCGATATGTCGCTGCTGGAATTTTGCATCCGGGAAGATTTGAATAAAACTTCTTTGCGGCGTTTTGGGGTACTCAACCCAATTAAAGTGGTGATTATCAATTATCCAGAAGGTCAACTCGAGCATTTAGAAACCGAAAACAACCCCGAAGCGCCCGAAACCGGCAATCGCCCGCTGGCTTTTGGCCGCGAACTGTGGATTGAGCAAGACGACTTTTTGGAAAATCCTCCACCCAAATATTTCCGACTCTCACCGGGCGGAATGGTTCGATTAAAATCTGCTTACATTATTCGCTGTGAGTCGGTCGTCAAAGACGATGCCGGCCATATCACTGAAATTCATTGCAGCTACGTTCCCGAAAGCCGCTCCGGGCAAGACACCTCTGGACTCAAACCAAAAGGTGTAATCCATTGGTTATCGGCCAGTGATGCCGTAAAAGCGGAAGTCCGGCTTTACGATCGGCTTTTTCAGGTAGAAAACCCGGCCAGTGAGGAAGATTTCAAGTCAACGATCAATCCAGATTCTTTGCAGGTGATTGAAAATGCTTTGGTGGAGCCAGCTTTGACCGACGCGACCCTAGGGGATCGTTTTCAGTTTACCAGGCTTGGGTATTTCTGTGTGGACACCGATTCAACACCCGAGAAAATGGTTTTTAACCGCACCGTAACTTTAAAAGATGCCTGGGCGAAAGCACAAGAGAAGTAGTATTTTTGTGCTTCAAAAAATCCAGACATAGGATTTTAATGCAAACGATTTCCTAAGCAACCCCTTCATTTAGAACTAAAACAGGCAAATTAGGTTCTGCTATTGGTCTGAACACACTGAGTTTGTTAACAAGCATCAAAGCGTTGGAACACAGCTGATTTAAGCTGTGACCTACCCAAAAAGCTTCGTATAAATCGTGTTCTTGTGGTTGAATGAATTGAGACGCGAAATAATTACTGCACTTGTGAAAACGAGTGCCCCTCACTACGGAAGATTGTTTTCATTTGGTTTTTTAGGGTTTGGCCGTCGGGGCGCAATGCTTCGACGGCTTTTTTAAGAAAGATTGTTTTAAGACACATAAAGAAAGATTGTTTTCATTTGGTTTTAGGGTTTAACCGTCGATGCGCAAAGCTTCGACGGTTTTTTTTTACCCACCTTAGCCTTGGCAAGGAGGGTCACTGTTAAACGTGGTATCTTGCCCCCTGATTTACCCGCCGTAGCCTCGGCAAAGGAGGGTCATTGTTAAACGTGGCATTTTGCCGCCGTTGAAATTTTTCCCGTTTGAAGGACTTTCTCAAAAAATTACTCAAGGCACTGCCTTTTGCATTCACGAAAAACCAGCGTTATGACCGCCTTACACAGCGGGTCATTAAAAAAGTATGCCGCCCCACAAGCAATTGTGCGGATGTTGGTTGCCACAAAGGTGAAATTCTCGATCTGTTTCTCATATCTGCCCCTGAAGGCCAGCACTATGGCTTCGAGCCGATTCCTGTGCTGTTTCAGAATCTCGTTGAAAAATATGGCTCCTTAAAAGGCTGCCACATCCTCGACATTGCCCTTTCGAATCAAAAGGGCTCTTCCAGTTTCAATTATGTGGTGAGTAATCCCTCCTACAGTGGTCTTTTGAAACGGCATTACGACCGGCCGAATGAGGAGGACATCCAGATTACGGTGAGAACCGAGAAACTGGATGAGATATGGCCCAAAGATTTACCCCTGGATGTTTTAAAAATTGACGTGGAAGGCGGCGAGCAAAGGGTGATTGAAGGTGCCCTTGAAACCCTCACTCGCTGGAAACCAACGCTCATTTTTGAACATGGGCTGGGCGCTTCCGAAATGTACGGCTCTACTCCAGAGCAGGTTTTTGCACTTTTGGAGCGTTGTGGAATGCGCATATTTCTGCTGGAAAACTTCCTGGCGGGAGGATCATCTCTGAGTGCGGAAATGTTTGCCAAACAGTTTTACGAACGCCGCAACTACTACTTTGTGGCGGGAGCTTAGTAGTTCACTACCGCTTTGTTTCGAGTTGATCCGGCAATACAATCTCAAGTTCCTTAATGGGCCTGCCGTCTGGCCAAACACCCAAAAATCGCTGCTGAGGCGTATTTCCAAAGGCAAATTCACCGTATTGGCCAGTCCGGGTATAGGCAAGCAAGGCATCAGATAGTTTCCAATAGCAGAAAAAGTCCACCTCGTTAAGTCTTGACGTCATAAGCACCCGTTTGGCCGTGTAATTTCTTACGCCTACATCAAAATCAAGGTCATAAGCGTATGGTTCTGAATGGGTTGCGAGAATCCATCGCTTATTGTTTGTGGTATCCCGACGTTGGATAACCAGATTTCGATTGGGGGTATTGATGGCTGTTTTAAACACTAAACTTCCAAATTCTGAACCAACCACGTAATCGTCTTCGCCTACCACCACAAGAAGGTTCATTTCGTGGGGGAGTTGTGCGTAATCTTCCAAGCGCCCCCCTTTAAATGGTCCGGACCCGGGTTGAGCCAACAACATAGCCGTTGGTTTGGGTATTTCAAAACGCTCCCAATGTGCCGCCAGGTTGGTTGCAATCACTCCTCCATAAGAATGGGCGATGTAGGCAACTTTATCCGTTCGCGGTTTTACGTGCCCCTCTTTTTGCAGTTCCTCGAGCGCATCTCGAATCCCTCTTGCAGCATTTTCAGGAAATACGTTGGGGCGAGGCCAAACCAGGTTTTTTTGATACCTTGGATAAATTACAATATTGCCCTTGGCCACCAGGTGTTTGATCCATTTGCCATACGCCATAGGATTGTAAGCGCCATAACCATGCAAAAAGACAACTACTTCGGCAGAATCGGGCGTAGGTTCAGTAGGCTCAAATAGCCAGTAGCCGTCCGCTTGGGTGGCCGCATCGGAAAAAGTCACGGACTGGTGCATGTAATCCGCACCTCCCGGCCCATCAAAGGGTTGGCCAGGGTAAGGTGTTCCTTGCGCAGCAGCAAAAACGCCCTTGAGAATTAGCGGCGACATTGGGAAAATAGAGCGACAAAATTGAACTAACCTGTTTGTTTTGAATGATTTTGCAGAAGATGTTGCTTTTTCAGCCATGTTTTATCCTGTTGGAAGACGAAGTGCATAAACGCAAACGAAGTGCTTTCGTTGAGTCTTAATCGCCCCAAATCAAAAATTATCCTTCAAATCTGGTAACTATGTGCGAAAGCAGCACTCAATCCGGGCACAAAAAGTAATTTTGCAGCCAAACTATTCTTTTATGCGACAACATTCCTACCTGATCGTGCTGCTTGCCATTGCTTGTAGCAACCAACCATCGGTGAGTCAAAATGAGGAGATAAACAAGTCCACAGTACCTGTGGTAACATCCGATCGTACGAAGTCGGCACCACCTCCCAGCCATTCAGACGCCGTGTCTCCTAATTTTTCCGGGCAACAGACGCAAGCGCATAAAGGATTTTTGGATGTCAGCACCCTCGATCCTAGCATCCGACTTGATATTAAATACGCGACGGAAGATAATTTTACCCAATCTAAAATTTACGACTGTGCGCGATGTTTGCTTCGGCCAGAAGTCGCTGAGGCCGTTGTGAAAGCACATAAAACCTTGAAAGCCAAAGGGATGGGCTTAAAAATGTTCGACTGCTACCGCCCCAGGCCCTATCAACAGCGGCTCTGGGATAAGGTACCGGATCCAAATTATGTTACCCCGCCTGCAAAAGGCTCTATGCACTCGCGGGGGGCAGCCGTGGATCTTACCATCGTGGATGCCAGCGGGAAAGAACTTGATATGGGCACCGCGTATGATTTTTTTGGCCGCGAAGCCCACACGGACAACCTGACTTTACCTAAAAAAGTATTGGAAAATAGAAAGTTGTTGCGGGAAACCCTCGCGGCCGTTGGTTTAAAAGGCATCCGAACGGAATGGTGGCATTTCTCGTTTCAAGGAAAAAGTTGGCCATTGTCCGATTATGTCTGGCCCTGCAATTGAGTCTAAACAACTTTTTTATGCTCAAGGAGGTGTGGCACATCTCTTCTAAAAACGCTCCTTTCGTTCACCGTTTTATCTCCTTTGATGAATTTCAAATTTCTCTTCCCAAGCTTCCGGAACCGCTACCTTTTTGTCAAAAAACGCTTGGAAACCTATGCGCCGATTCGCCTGAACGGAGACGCAAGTACTCCCAATGTCCTGGAATCCGCCCTAAACCTGGGTACTGGCGAAGGCGATTATGATCGGATGATTGCCAAACATTGCCAGCAACTGATAGGATGTGATGTAAACGAAGAAGATCTGGCCCATGCCCGCCAACTCAACGCAGATGTTGCCAATCTTCGATACGAAACAAATAACGCGCTTGCCCTCTCCTACCCTAGCGCCAGTTTTGATCTTTTGGTTTCCTGTGAAGTGATAGAGCACGTGGGGCAGCCCGAAAAAATGGTGCAGGAAATTGCGCGCGTGCTCCGTCCAGGTGGCGTAGCTATCATGACTTTCCCGAGTCGCGAATTCCCCTTCACCTATGACCCGGTGAACCGTCTGTGGCAGTGGTTTGGCAAGGTCGAAAAGAAAGAAAACCTCATATCACAGGGTGCCTACGCTTTTGGCCATGATTACCTGATTGGATCGGCAGATCTTAACAAATGGGTTGCCGGCGCCGACCTGGAAGTAGTTGAATTTCAAGGACTTAGTCGGCATTTGGTCGGCATTTTGGAGGTCTATTGGACCGGGCTGGCGCAAAGTGTTTTCAAAAAAAATGCAGGCAACGTGACCTCCGATACGGAAGGTGGTTTAAAAATTCGACCTGCCTCCACAGGCGAGCCTTGGCTGGTTTTTGTAACCGATTTTTTGCTTTGGTTGGACCGTAATTTGTTTGGCTGGACTAACCGAAGTGTGGGCAAAGGGGTGGTTTTGCGTAAGCGGCCTTAGGGCACTTTAAGCAATTATTGTTTAATCATCTTAAAGGTCTCACTACTGCGTCCTTCGCTGCGTAATTGGGCGAAATACACCCCGGTGGTCCAGTTATTGCCACAACTAAATAGGCCGGTTTTGGAAGCCATGGTCTGCGATAATACAACCTGACCGAGCATATTGTAAACCTCCAAAACTGGGTTCTCCGTGGCACTTTCCCAGGTGTAATCAATCACAAATTGCGAACTGGAAGGATTGGGTGATACCGTCAAAAAAGCCTTGTCATCCAAATTGGCCGTGGACGTAACGATTTCCGGTACCACACTGAATACATCTACCGCAGCCTCTACCAGGTGGCCGGGATTGTCGTCGCGTGCTATGAACTGAACACGCAGGTTGTCGCTCAAAATAGGCAGAAAATCCTTTAAGTGAATTTCGCCAGAATACCGCCATGCGCTCTGGGATTCAGTAATGGTAACCAGGGGGATGGTTTGATTGCCATTTAAAAGATTGACTTGAAGTCTGTCGTTGGGCAGCGTACCACCCGTACCACCATCATTGAAAAACCAATAATAGAACGATAACACGGCATCGGGGAATGCCGCAAGTTTCATGACCGGACTGATGAGGCTAACAGCACCATCGTCGATATCGTCGGATCCAGCCTGGCCACCACCATTCCCTGTGACATAACAAAAATCATTATCGTCCACACTGGCATCAGAATCAGGGTTTGCTAGTTGTCCTTGCCAAAAAGTACCTCTTGGCTCGCCACGCTCCCAGTCGCCGGAAGACGCTGCGCTGCTGGTGGTCCAACCAAGGTCGGTCGCAAAGTCGTCGTAATATCCAGGTAAGAGTTTAACCTCCGTGAGACCATTTTGATTGACCGGTGTTTCGCTCACAAAATAGCCCCACTTGCCTGCCACAGCGGTATAGTTGGCCACAGGCACACATCCCAGATTAAATTGGCCCAACGCATTTGTAATCACTTTAAAAGAAACCAGACTGCTATTCAATGCCACTTCGGTGTTGGGAAGGGGGATGTTGGAGCCCAGTTCAGTTACAATGCCCATTGCTTCAAAAACAGGCCCAGCTTCGAGGGTCAGGTTTAATTCGGTTACGACGCCCGTTTCCATAGAAATGGGAAGGGTTTGGCTTATAAAGCCGGGTGCAGAGATGGTAACGGTGAAATTTCCCGGTGTTACCAATCCGGTCCGGTAAAGTCCGTTTGCTGAAGTTGTTACGATTTTCTGTGGAGCTGTTCCACCATTGATTCGAATGGTAGCGCCAAGCATAGGAATCCCATTGCAGCCATTCGTGATTTTACCCTCCAGATAGCAGGCGCGCTTGTACGTGGGGGTTAATACCGTCAATTGCCCGGGTTCAATATCCGAGGCGATGATGTTGCCCGATGGGAAATAAGGAAATACGCCCCAGCATCCATCAAATTCGAGCGCATTGCCTGCATAGGTATCAAATTGCGCCACCGTAACCAGATTTTGAGGCCGGTGCGCATCCACAATCAGGACCCCACTGGTGTACCAGGAAGTGACCGCATAATCGTTGAGAATGTGCGTATTATGCACATAAGTACCATTTCCGTTGTTGGGCGAAAGCCGGTCCAATTCACGGATATCCGACGGATCACTGACATCATAGGAGGTGAGAAAAGAAGGTGCAGCTTCGTCAGTCGTAAGTACGTGTTTCCGATCGTCGGTAATCCAGGCATTGTGGGTAAATCTGGCGGGCGTTGTCACGGTGCCCAATACAACCGGATTCAATTTGTTGGTCATGTCCACTACCGACATAAATCCTCCAAAGATATGGCAAGCATACAAGGTATCATTGTCCACGTAGCCATCATGGATATACCCCTCTTGCTCAAATCTACCCACGAATTTGGGCGTATATGGATTGGGCTTCAAATCGAATATTTTGGCCCCGCCGGGTGCCAAATCACCCCCAAAAGTGTAGAGAAAACCCTTTGTGACGTCAATGTGCAAGGCGTGGATTTTGTTAAGATCTCCCGCAATTGCGCCGTCTCCCAGGTAGGAATAGTAATTCAAATTTGGGCTAGGAAGATCACTCAAATCTACTATTTGCAAGCCACCTCCACCTTCAGTGGTGATGTAGGCGTAGTGCTCGTAAACCTTAATTTCTTTCCAAAGGTCGTTTGGCCCCGGAATTTGTACAATTTGTTGCGGTGCATCGGGATTGGTGATATCCACGATAATCATTCCCAGTGAGCCTCCTAATAAGGCATATTCTTTCCCATTTTGCCAGTATCCGCACACATTTGCGAGCGTCTGGCCGGGAAAATCCATGGTGGAACGGAGTTGCAGGTTTGTATTTTGGAGTTGCGCGAACGAAATTTGCGCAAAAAGCAGGAGCGAAGCGCCCAGCGAAAATCTGAGTAGGTTAATCATCAAACAGGAACAGTAAAGGATGGCAGTTTTTTGAAATCAAGGGCAAATCTACCTGCTAATAAATCAAACAAAAGGTTTTACCGGGGGTTCTGTCTTCCATGGGCAATTTTGCGCGTGTTCAGAAAAATTTGGCACAGCTCCTGATAATCAATGTGGTAGTACATTCGAACCACACATTCTTAGGTTATGAAAGTTCAACCCTTTTCCAAATTTCCAACAGCCTTTTTTGTTCTTGCTCCCAATGCCATTCCTGACCGGCTATCAAACAGTTTTGCTTCAATTTTTTGTATAATTCAGCGCCATTCAGCAGGTTTTGTACGGCTTGCACAACGCTTTCGGTGCTGAGTTCTGACAAGAGTACTGCTACTTCATATTGTGCGTTCATGGCCCGGTACTCTGGAAAATCCATGGTCAAAACCGGCACAGTCGCCTGCACGCAGTCAAAAAATTTGTTGGCCAAAGAGTAGTAGTACGACTGACCCCGATTTTCCAAAAGATTCACCCCGAGCCATGCCTTTGCAGTAATTTCGGGTAAGTCCGCTGGCTTGACAAAGCCTAGAAACAACACGCGATCTCCAAGTTCTAAGTCCTTAGCTCTTTGGCGCAACTTTTTGGATAAATCCCCTTCGCCGGCGAGTACAAGTTGCACATTATCAAGGTATTGCATGGCATCTATCAAGGCTTCAATTCCTCGTCCTTCGTTGAGCGCACCCTGATACAGGATTGTTTTGGGCATCGTAGCCTGGACAATCGAAGCAGATTTGATTGGCATGGGAACATTGCGCACCACCTCGAACGGAATTCCGTATTGCTCCTTAAAAATTTTGGCCAATGCAGGCCCCACGGTGTAGGCAAATTTGTAAAATGGCAAGCAGAACTTGGCCACCAAACCCCAAAAAAAACGAACCATGGGACGATGAACGACCTCTGGCACTTCTGTAAAATATTCGTGCGCATCAAAGACGCGCTTTTTTCCTCGGATTAAACTCGCCATACATCCGGCGCAGAGCGTATCGAGGTCAATGGAACACACCGCGTCATATTGAGCGAAAAGCAAAAAAAAGAACAGGCGCAGGTTGTATTCGGCATAAAACAAAAAGCCTTTCTGGAAAAAACAGTGCAAACGTTTTTGAGCAAACGTATTGGTTTCCAAGGGAATAGAGCCCGGAAGCATGCGCCCCACAAGCGTCACCGAATGGCCATTGTCCGCCAAAGTGCCACAGATGCGTTGCATCCGTTGGTCGTACGTAAGGTCGTTGGTGACGGTGAAGAGGATAGTCATGTTCGGTTAAAATTGCTGCAAAGCAGCATACACCAAATCCACGGGAAGCCCCATTACATTCTGGAAAGTTCCTTCGATCCGGGTGATTTTGCAGTGCCCGATCCAATCCTGCGCGCCATAGGAGCCTGCTTTGTCGAAAGGGGCACAGGTTTGGATGTAATAATCAATTTCTTCGTCCGAAAGGGTTGAAAACCAGACTTTTGTGACGCCTGCAAGCACTTGTTCTTTTTCTTTCGACAATAGACAAACGCCTGTGATGACGGTGTGTTGTTTCCCCGAAAGTGCCCGAATCATGCTGAACGCCTCAGCGTAGTCTGCCGGTTTGTTGTAAATTTTTCCATCCAGAATCACCACCGAATCGGCGGCTAAAATGATTTCGTTGGAATGGATCAGATGCCTGGCTGCTTCGGCTTTGCGTTGTGCCAACCAGGGAGCTACTTCTTCGGGCGGCATATCGGGTGGAAATGACTCGTCTACATCGAAGGTTTGAACGGTAAAATCAAAACCCGCTTCGTGCAAAAGTTGGCTGCGACGGGGGCTTTTAGAAGCCAATATAAGTGGGCGGTTAAACATCCTCATTTTTGAAAAGCGGTGAAATAAGCCTGTGCTGCACCCACAATATCCTCTGGCCAAGTTCGGAGCAGCAGAAAAACGCCCGCAAACATCACAATTTTAACCAAAATACTGGCGCGTGAAAAATCAGGTTTTCCTTTGGCCCAATACAGGATTAGTGTAGTCGCCAATGCGGGTACGAACAGCAACAAAACGCCTGCGCCAACCTGCCAATCTGGGGCAGCTGTTTGATACCAAAACACGAGCAAAAAACCAATAAAAACGGTCAAGATCAGTCCCGTCATCCCTGCGGGTTTTTTCGCAAAACGTGGTCCTTTAAGCACGGCCAGCGTGTTGCAACCACAGGATGCATCTCCCTGAAAGTCTTCCAAATCCTTGATCTGCTCGCGTAAAAGATTAGACAAAAATGCAAAAAGCGCGTACAGCCAAACCAACGCAACTGCTTGATGCACAATGTCTGAATCCACAAAAGAAGTCAACCATATCGCTCGTTGCTCGGGTAGCAGTATCACAATCGGCACCAGGGCGCATAAAAAGGATACGAGCAAGTTGCCCATGACCGCGGTGCACTTAAAAACCCAGGCGTACAAAAAAAGTAAAAACGAAATACCTGGAAATACCCACATCGGCCAGTGATCATGCGGGCGTAGCGTCTGATCAATCTTAAAGGCAAACCAGTGCGCAGCCCCCACCACAATAGCGTACAAAAACAAAGCAAAAGAGGGTGGTAATAATCGCCCCCAAACTGCTCGCTTGGGCTTGTTCATGGCATCAATGTCGCGGTCGTAATAATCATTGAGGATGTACCCCGCGAGCGTGGTAAGCACGGTAGCCGCGGCAATGAGGCCGAAGCTGTGTTCCGTGAGCAGCGGAATTCCTCCCGCTTTAAGCAAAGCCGGGCGAAGGGCAAACCAATAGGGCACAAATTGCGTCAGAAACACAATGAGCAGATTGGGTAGCCGGAGCATCCGGATGAACGCGAGGGGGTAATTCACGCTGCGAATGTAAAACGCCCAAGAGTACCCCCGCCGAATTTACCTATTGAATTTTTTTAAAGGAAAGCCCCGCACCTGTCCCGTCAAGCGATCGGTACTGAAGCCTTGTTGGATCGCAAAGGGTCACAAAATTGCATTGGGCCTTATATTTCCCCTTTTCGATGGTCATTTCAGTAAAACACCAGCCATCGGAGGTATCTACGCCATCCGGTTTGCATACCGGACTTGTGCAAGCGCCATCCACTTCTATCATGCTTTGATAAGTCAGTTGTCCATTGTTCAAATGGCGAACCTGCGTATCCGCAATTTCGAGGGTGTAGCTGGGGTCTTGTTCGCTCTGCCACAGCCCTTGCAAGGTTTTGAGCAGATCGTTGGGGTCGGGTGCTGAAGATTTAGCGGCAAGTTCAGCTTGTTCAGGTGGTTTAGGCTTCTTTGGATCCGATGAAGGTTCGCAGGAAACAATTGTCAACAGCACAAAAACAGCGAAAAAAGGCGAGAATTTTGTCATAAAAACAAAGGAATAACCCCGATTCTTCGGGGCAAAATGGTTTTTTAAAAACACGATTTAAAATGGCAAAGTATGCATAGAAAATGATAAGAATACCCAAACAAGTATTTATGCCATTTCCAAATTATTTAAAATACCTTGACTATCAATTGAATATACTAATTGCAGGTTAAACATCGGACCACACTCAGTCCATGTGCTCCGCCAGTTGGCAAATCCAAGGCAATTTGTACGCCACTTGGTAATTCCTGCACATAAACATCAAATGAAATGTTTTGGCGGTTGTCATAACGGAATGAAAGCCCGTCTGGAGCAGCCTGAAAATTCACCTTGTTGGAAAGGCAGGTTGGAAGGTTATCACTGGTTAAAACTTTCACCTGGCCTCCAGTGTGGATTAACAGGAAAGAGGCGGTTGAATTGCCTTGATCCACAAAAATTCGGGTAGGTTGATGATTGAGTGTAAACACACGCCTGTTGTAATTTTTTGGATCCGCGCCAACGAGTGCTGTTTCTCCTGAACTGGAGGCATTACACCAATTGGCATAGGCATCAAAAACATCCGTATCTGGTTTTTCCTCAAATTTAAAAGTCGTGTAATTGGTCTTTTGAGGATTGTTGCCGGGTGTTTTGGGGGCCTCCGAACACGCTGAAACCAAACCAAGACAAGCGATGAATAAAATGGTGTATTTCATGCCGCAAAGTTAGCGTCTGCTTTTTAAGTAACGATATAATAGATTGGGTTGTAGATAAATTCGTGCGCCCCCGTTTTAGCGCTACAACCCAATCTGTGTTGTAACTACTTGACTATCAAAACCTCTCCCGGTGCAATGCCGCATCGAAACCGGCTCGTTTGGGTACCGCCGGTTGTATAAACTACTACTTCACCCGCGCTGGCAAAATCTTTTGCATCTGCGCAGTAGAGCAGGTTTTGTGCTGAATCAAAACCTAATCCATAGGCAGATTGTACAAACAAAATGGAAAGTGAACCTTCCAAATTGGAGGCATTGCCATGGTAAACATTCCCGCCGCCGATGAAAAACAAATCACCATTGTCGGGATTTACTTGAAGATCATCTGAATAGGAAGGCACCTCCAGACCGGGTCCAGCGTTTGCGTCGAAATTAAGCCACCCAATCGGATTTGAATCCAAAAAATACCCTTTGCAGAGGTAATATAATTTTTGGTCGTGCCAGGCAAGCGTAGAAGGGTTTTTGCCCGTTGGAATCGGTTTGATCTGGACTTGATCGTTGGCGGTGAGGATTTCCGTAATGGAAGCATCTTGTCCGAATCCACCAGAATTGGCTACATAAACCCGATCTGCGGTACGCAGCATTTTCTCTGCACCAAGCCCTGTTGGTATGGTTTTTATAACCGAATTGGTATTTAAATCCACTTTTACTACACTGCCCGTAAGGCCATCCAGCCCCCATTGGCTGATGTAAGCGGTATTGTCGTCGAGCGGCAAAAAGTAGCGAGGCAGGGCAAGTCCACCAATGGTATCCAGAAACTGAAAGGTTTCCGCATCCACCACAACCACCCGATTGGCGCCGTTAACCACGATGTAACCCTTACCGTTGTGAAACGTGAGCGATTGAACATATTGCCCAAGTACTGCGCCATTATTGGCTTTTTCGAAGAGGGAATCCTGCGTTTCACCCGTATCCGGGTTGTGCCAACTGATGGTACCCGTGCCACCAAAAGGGCCTTCGTTCACCACGAAAATGCCCTTGTCGAACACGGTGGTTGGTACTTGTTCGCAGCAGTCGTCTTCGCCACAAGCGGAGAACATAAACGTTGCTGCTAGGAAAGAAAAAAGAATTTGTTTGACTTTCATTTTTGAATTAAATTATTGAGAATGAAAGGCAAACGGATAGGCGCTGACAGCTTGCCAAGGGAGCATTGTGCGTCCAAAGGCAAGATTTGTAAGCCGAGACTTTCTACCCGAAGCCCAGTTGAGTTGGTGGTAATTGGCAGGTCTTCTGGCTCATTTCAGCGTTGAACGCCTTCCCAAAACAGGCGCGTTCCAGTGGCATTGTGTTCAACACTTTGGTTTGTTTTGCGACAAACCTGAAATTTACAGCAGCGGGGACTGCCCCGGATTTTCACCGGGTTCCCTATTATTCCAGTACGGTTTAGTGCTTGTCTAAATTTTAGTTCTGAGGCGAAAGCGAGGAAATTTTTGATTGTACAAGGCAAATTTTGCAGTCGAATGCGGGCAATTCGGCGAAAAATTTAACGCCGTACAAGCTAAAATTTGCCGCTTGAAGGCCAGAAACTAAAGTTTAGACAAGCACTAAGATACAAGGAACCAAAAACCGGGGCGAAGGTAGTACGATGCGGTTAATAGAGGTACTTTGCGGGCCAAGCGGCGAACGTGTCTGCGGAAAAACAGCTTGTTTTTATTTTTTTGACCTTTGAAAAGGGGTAATGGCAACAAGCAACCGTAAACTTTTCCCACTTTTGCCATAGTTTTTGAACAGACTAATATCCATGTAAATGACACGAACTTATACCCTGTTTGTTTTCCTGCTTTGCTCTTTGCTCTCCACAACCCTTCAGGCTCAGTCGAACGACGAGTGTAGCGGAGCAACCGTCATCAGCGATCCTACTGATTTTTGCACCCCAGATCCTGGGGACAACAACGCCTTGGCGACCCCAAGCACTCAAGCATTTCCAAGTTGTTGGTCAACGGTTGGTGCCGATCTCTGGTACGTTTTTACCGCCGTTGCGCCGAACGCCATCGTAACAATAAAAGGCCAAACGCCATCCAATCCATTTGGAACCATGTTTGGTCCACAGGTTGCCCTCTACAGTGGTGATTGCAACAATCTTACGGAGATTGCCTGCGCTTTTGATCAAAATTTCTTCAATAACCTTCCGCTTTTTGCCCAGAACCTGGTGGTAGGTCAACAATACTACATCCGTGTAGATGCGGTGCTGACCGGAAGCTTCCAGTTGTGCCTCGAAAATCTGGACATTATCAATGTTGTTTCCGGCGATTGCCCAACCGCAACCTTTGTTTGCAGTAAAAACCCCATAGAAATTTCTTCAGTCTTCAATGCGGGGCTGGACCCAACTGAATTGAATGACGCCGCCTGCTTTCAGGGATTGGGAGGAGAGTCTAGCTCAGCTTGGTTTGTATTTACCGCGGCAAATGCCGGAACGCTCGAATTCACGATTACGCCAAATGATCCGGCAGATGACTTAGACTTTGTGCTATACCGCCTGCCCAATGGCCAAGGAGATTGCACCGGCAAGGTATCGGAACGCTGTATGGCTGCTGGAGATTTCCTGCCCACGAGTCCGTGTATGGGCCCCACTGGCTTAAACGCCACGGCCACCGACCTCAATCAACCTCCCGGCTGTGCGCCTGGGCAAGACAATTTTTTGAGATTCTTGACCATGGTGCCCGGAACAACGTATGCCCTGGTCGTCAATAACTTTACCACCTTAGGAAACGGGTTCACCATAGAATGGGGCGGTAGCGCAATTTTTCAGGGCGAAACCAATGCAAATTTTGCAACCAATGCCCCAGATCAAAGAATTTGCCTGGGCGAGACATTGACCGTCTCGGACTCCTCTTCGACCGGTAGTGGCACGATAACCGACTGGCTCTGGAACTTTGGAGCCGGGGCATTGCCAGATACCATCAGCGGCGTAGGACCACACAATGTTCAATATCAAACCCCAGGACCTAAAAGCATTGTGCTGACGGTGATTACCGATGAAGGCTGTGCAGGCTTGGACACTGCATTTTTGCTCGTCGAGGTATGCTGCGTGATTGAAACCGAGGTCACTGTAACGCCAGGATGCCCACTAGACTATACGGCAACCCGTGCGACGTCTTCTGTAGAGGGATTGAACGGGATTGACCCCCTGATAATTAACTGGAGCAATGGCCAAATGGGCGATTCCATTTCCATTGATTCTTCCGGCACATATACCGTGTATGTGGAAGATGCTTTGGGTTGTGTGGACAGTATGACTTTTGTGGTTAATACGCCCTTGGATGTAGCGGCCATGTTCCCGCCAGACACGACGATTCTGCAAGGTGAAAGCGTTACGCTTGGGGTCACGGGCATGCCTTCTACTGATCTAATCGTTTGGTGGATTGCTGACGGAGATACCCTGGTGGGCGCGGTACAAGCACTTATGCCGGAGGAAACAACCTCCTATTGGGTGATTGCCAATAACAACGGCTGTGAATTTGCAGATTCTGTAACGGTAATCGTACGCGAACCAAGGGACGATATCCCCAACGCCTTTACGCCCAATGGAGATGGCGCAAATGACACATTTGGACCCGTATTTATTGGTTTTGAGCTGGTGCAATTAGAGGTTTGGTCACGCTGGGGAAAGAAGGTTTTTGATTCATTGGTAGATGGGCGCAATACCTGGGACGGCAACGTCAATGGTCTGCCTGCGCCTTCAGATGTGTATGTGTACCGAATTCGTTTCCTAACCCCGGAAGGCACTGCAGACGTCAAAAGCGGTGATGTAACCTTGTTGCGTTGAGGCTAAGCGATCAAGCTTAATTAAGCGAAAATCTGTGGCAAATTCGGGCCTTTCACGTCCGGGTATTACCCGTCAATTTTCGACAGATTGAAACTTTAGTTTTCAATAAAGCCGCATAACGGCGTAGCCGTGACATTTTGGTAGCCCAAAGGGCGGTTAAGATTGATAAGAACCGCGTAGCGGTGACATTATAAACAATGTAATAATGCCATCGCTACGCGGTTCCGAAATTTATTTTGTGCTAGGATACTGTCGCCGTTATGCGGCTTTTTGGGGCTTTATTTTTTGAATGCACTGCCCCTCCTGCATTAGACTTGTTGCGGTGGAGGCCTTTGGCGATGGGAAAGCCCTCCACCGCAACAAGTCTATTATTTATTTTTCAAAACTTTTTGAATCTTTCCCAGCGTCAATTTCCCCAAGCTGTTTAAATCTTCCGAAACCCGGAACCTGAGAACCAGCAGGCCAAAAATGGCCACAAAAACACCCGAGCGGAGCGCAATATCCAGCAAATTGTAACCGCTAAGCGGAATCACCCTGGCAGCCAAAAACGCGATCAGAGCCAGTCCAATCGCTTTCAGGGTGTCCTGTGTAAAAGGAAACAGCTTGAATTTTAGCCAAACCAATCCAATACTGATCGCATTGTAGCCAGTCATGCTCAGCAGCGTGGCAACCGCCGCTCCGGTGATGCCCAAAATTGGAATCAGCCAAATACTGAGCAAAATATTGCTCGCCGCCATGATACCCAGGGAGAGCAGGGAGTACCGATAGTATTGGGAATAATACACCATGTAATTGTTCAATCCAGTTCCCATTTCAACGATTCTGGAAAGGCCAATGAACAAGAGTACCCATTTCCCGGCGGCCAATTCTTCGCCGTTGGGCAGCAGGGCAAAAAGACTGTCTATGGAAATCCAGATTCCGCCAAAAAGCAGCAATCCAGCGACTAACAGATTAATAGACACGCTTTTATAGAGCTTTTCCAGTTCCGTACGGTTGTCGTCGGCCAGATAGGAAGCAACGGAAGACGCGCTCGCCGAATACAAACTTTTGGTTGGGATTTCTATAATGGTAGCCAGATAAGCCGCGATGGCATACACGCCCGCCGCTTTCACCGCACTGAGCGAACCAACCATAATGATATCCGATTTTGCCGCGATCAGCAACGCAAACCCTCCAAATGCACCAAATACGATGAATTGCAGCATCTCTTTCCGCAGCTTCGGGGTAACAAAGGCCCAGTTTGGCCGCCAATACCATTCGCCGATATGTCGTAGATATAGTATAAGTCCCACGGTAACAGCTGCGGCGTGAACCAGCAGCCCCATCATGGCCGTCTCGAGCGAAATCCAGGATTGCCAGACCGCGATGAGCAAAATGGGAAGGGCCAGTTTTTGAGAAAAATCAAGCAGGATGGATGGGACGACAATGCGTTTGAAATTGGCCGAATACATGGCCAACACACTGCTGGTGATATAACAAAATGCAAGGGGAAAGCCCATCCAGAGGTACTCCCCCAGAAGCGGAGATTTTTGTTCCAGTAGCGCTGAAATTGGCTCCCAGAATACCCAGGCAATCAACAGACAAGCGGCGCAACCCAGTGCGCACAACACCATCAAAAGGGGCAAAAAGCCATTGTGGCCAGTAACCTTATCCTGAAAACGGGGAAAAAAGCGAATCGCGACCGTATTCGCTCCAAGGGAAAGTATTGGAACGCCCATGATGCCCAGCGACAAAAGTACCTGAGCCAATCCATAGGCCTCCAAAGCGTGTGGGTACACCAAAAAAGTGCTGAGTCCGCCAACGGCCAAGCCTACCACATTTACGGCGGAGTGCTTCAAACTTTGCCTGCGGATAACACCCATGACAATATGCTAAGAGGAAATGTGAATCCGCTTTACGCGTCTGCGAAAGAATTTAGCCTTCCTTTTCGCGAATGTAAACTTCCTGATCCTGATATTTGGAAGGGCATTTGAGCAGCATATCAGAAGCTGCGAAAGTTTCGCCCTTCATTTTGCCCGTCAGCACGATGGATTCTGAACGTTCAAAATCCTGTGGTTTGGCGGCTAACAACTCGACCCTACGCACCTCACCTGCATCGTCTTTGAGGTAAAAAGCCAAAAAGTTGGGGTCTTTTTCTGGATCGTATTCCACGGGGCGTTCTTTTACCAATTGGCCCACGAGTTTTACTTTATCCTCGCTTTGGGTTGCTTGAGCAAAATTGGCGTAGGTCGTTACGTCTTTACTGGCCGAAATCAAAATGCCAATCGCAACGGCCACAACGACGATGGCAAGGAGATGTGATTTTTTCATGTGTATGTGTATCCTTTGATTCAGGTGTTTTGGATGATTCGAGTGACGAGCAAAACTTCGCCCCTGCAAAGATAGTCCCTTATTCGACTTCTGAAATCAGGGTGAGGGAGCAAAATGCCTATTTAAACGATTTATATACTTACTTTATTTGCCCAATGGCCTGCCTAAACCGTTGCGCATTGGCACCGTCTCCCAGAGCCTCATAAATCTGCGCCGAAAGTTCGTAGGCCGGTTTGAAATTGGGCGAAATTTGTATCGCTTTCATCAAATTACTCAACGCTGTTTGGTCGTCGCCCTGACTGCGGGCAAGCAAGCCCAAATAGTACCAGGCTGCCGGGTTGCTGGCCTCTTTTTTGATCGAAAGTTCAAATTGCGCCTTGGCCTTCGCTGCATCGTTTAGATTCAACCAATACAGCCCAATAAGGTTGTTGGCTTGGGCATCATCCGGCACAATTTCGAGCGCTTTTTCGGCTGCAGCTTTGGCTTCCTCCAGTTGATTATTGTTCAGGTAAGCTTGTGCAAGGCTCACCCAGGCCAGTTCATTGTCGGGAACATTTTGGATTTCAGCTTTAAACCGTTCGATGGCACCTGGCCAATCGCCCAGTTTGCTGGCAGCCATCCCAAGTGCACAATTGCGCCCATTGTCCTTCAAAACCGCCAGAATGGGGGCCCCTCCGGCTTTTACGAGATGCACCGCATTGTCTGGCGGCCACATGCCTTTTTGCAAAGTACTGCCGTCGAGGAAACGGGTTGGATACAGTCCATAATCCCAGGCATCATCGCAGCGGCGCTCCCATTTCAGGTATTTCACCTTCACTTTGTCGCCGTATTTGGCGGTAAGTTGTTTGGTACTGTAAAACATGTTGGTGGCGATGACCACTATTTCTGGCATATCTGGCTTCAGAATCCCCTGGTCCTCAAGCCACTCGATGCCCTGGCGGGTACTCACGCCCCAATAATCAGTTTCAAAGCGCCCATACGCCCCTTCTGTGCCACCCACGATGGGATTGAAATAAACATACGGCATAGCAGGATTTGTAGCGATAAACGCCCCCGCATCGGCGAGTGAAAGTCCCAAGGCCCCATAAACGGCCCATTGGGCGTATTTCTTTTCGGTGAAAAAATGCAGCAGCTCATTCCAAAACAACGCTGCACAAACGACCATGGGCGGGTACGCGAAGGTTAAGTGACGCCAACCGTCATGGATCACCGAATTCTTGTAAATCACGTAAAAGACGGGGAAAATGGCCGCAAATAGCACCAAAACAATCCACAATGGGTTCAATCGGCGGAATAATTTCGGCAGCAGTAGCACAAATCCTATTAGACCCAACAAGGATGCCAGCGGAATGGTATAACCAATCCATTTCAGGGGATAATTCCAGGCTGTTTTGTCTGACATCATGTTTTCGCCCTCAAACAAGACCCGGATTTTCACCTCCAAATCAGAAAATTTAGAGAGCGCCACAAACGGATTGGACAAGGGAGCCTGCAATGCATAAGGCCAAAATAACATGGCTATGATATAACCCACCGCGACGACACCCAGCGTAACCAAGGCGTATTTTTTTAGTTGCTGCGTGTTGGAAAATGCGCTGAATCCGCCATTTTTCAACAAAAAATGCAGGCCCGTGAACAGCCCAAAAATCCCGAACGAAAGCAAGCCACCTGCTCGAATCCCGAGGGCTATACCCAAGCCAAGTGCCACCCCCGCCAGGTTCCAGCGATTCGGATTTGGCATGCGATTCAAAACAGCCACCATGTTGTAAATTGCCATGATATAGCCTGCTGCAAAGGGAATATCTTTGGGATTCATCATGGAATCACCCACAAAACG
>CAZKBH010000012.1:19358-35267 GCA_964550795.1 uncultured Saprospiraceae bacterium | reverse complement strand
AATCCCCGCGCGTTGACCTGCGATCAAACTGGCCAGTAACGCGGCGCAAAGCATGGCTACCCAGCCCAAAATTGCACTGGAAGCGTGCCGAATATTGTGGTAAGCCAGTTCCGTAGGCTCAAACCCGAGTAT
Organism: uncultured Saprospiraceae bacterium; assembly: GCA_964550795.1. GTDB lineage: Bacteria > Bacteroidota > Bacteroidia > Chitinophagales > Saprospiraceae > M3007. The sequence goes on along the minus strand of CAZKBH010000012.1, from coordinate 35,135 downwards.
CTCGTTGGCAAAACCCGTGACGACTTCAAAAAAGCCGCCATACAGGTGCATGTTGCCATCGGGGATGTTTAGTGCAGTACTGTCTTGTCCAAAAGTGCTGTAATAATTGACCAGTTTTTGGGAATAATCCACCTGGAATTTATCGTCGGCATTGATCCCGGAACCGAGGGACAGCGCGATCAGGACAACCAAGCCCAGGGCTGCCAAACCCCAGAAAATTTTGCCGAGCAAAGGACTGGATTCGGGCAAGGCTGGACGTTGCAACCAATCTTTCGCCACAGCAATCGGCTTGGTTGCCGCGCGCGGAGCGTTGGTTGCTGTAGGTTTGGGATTTGGTTTTGAGGAGGATTTGCTGGATTTAGCCATGGTGTTTCTTGTTCAAAAAAGCGCCGCAAGGTAGGCAAAGAAATGATTTGCCAGAACCGTCAAGCGGGCCGGAATCTGCTTATTTCAAGGAATCTTTAATTTAGCAGCAAAGATATTTTGAGGGAACAGCGGGTTTTTGAAAGGTAAAACTACTTTTGTGTTTCAAAATCAATTGTAACCATACTAATCATGAAACAAATTTCCAAACCGATTCTAATCGTTTTAATCTGTTTAGGTGCCTTTATTCAGGAATCCTGGGCGCAGGACCCCCGTTTTTCCCAGTATTACGCATCGCCGTGGAACTTAAATCCCGCGTTGAACGGCGTTTTTAACGGCAAATGGCGCGCAACTGTCAACTACCGCGACCAATGGGGCAGTTTTTTGGCCCCGGTGCCTTTCCGTACTTACGCAGCTGCATTTGAGCACCGGTTTCAGGTTGGATACGGCGATGATTACGCTTCTTTCGGCATTGGTGCCATGCACGACGAAGCCGGAACAGCCCGTTTTGCACAGGACAAAGTGCAGTTGGGCGGCGCATTTTTAAAGCAATTAACCGGTGGCCGCAACCAAGCCGATCACTATCTTTCCGCAGGGGCACAACTCGGTTTTGGCCAAAATTCGATTGATTGGGGCAAACTTTGGTTCAGTCGCCAATTCGATCCGAATACCGAAACGCCCAATACCAGTCTTTCTTCCAACGAGCCGAACGCCAATGCACTTTCCAAAAGTTATCTTGATTTTAATGCCGGATTGCTTTGGTACGCCGTTTTTGAAAACGAAGGCTTTTTCTACCTCGGTGGAGCCATGCACCACCTCAATCGGCCGAGAATTTCACTCATTGAAGACGATAATGAAACGCTCTATACGAGATGGACAGGTCACGCAGGCGGCCAGTTTCCTTTAAATCAAACGGTCAGCCTTTTGCCCGGCATACTGGTGATGCAGCAAGGCCCCGCTTTTGAGACCAATCTGGGCGTTAACCTTCGATATTCCAACAACGATTTTAACGAAGTTGCCCTCCGCGCCGGTGCCTGGGCCAGAATTGGCAACAAACTCGACAAAGGGCTTCAGGCAGACGCCGTTACCATAGTCGGAATGATGGAATTTGACCGCTGGATGGTTGGCCTGAGCTATGATATCACGGTATCCTCCCTCGCTCTCGCCAATAACTCGCGAGGTGCCTTCGAGCTATCCCTCACCTATTTCCATCCCGGCGAAAAACGCGCCCGAGTGGTCTGCCCTAATTTTTAACCACATTGCCCACATTAACCACATTGCCCACATTAACCACATTGCCCACATTGCCCACATTGCCCACATTAACCACATTGCCCACATTAACCACATTGACCACATTGACCACATTGACCACATTTATCACATTGCCCACATTTATCACATTGACCACATTTTTTCATTATGAAACTCTGCACCCTCCTTTTCCTCCTCCCCGGCCTGCTTTCCGCCCAGTCATTTTTCCTTACGCCAAGCGCTCCCAAAGCCGGTGATTTGGTCCGAATCGAAGTGGACCTTTCCAAAAGCAAGCTTAAATCTGCTGCGGAAATTGAAACCATTGTCCTGGAGTATGCGAACAATAAAGCCGCCGTTACGGATGCCGCAACCATGCGTTCGGGTGACAAAATTATCAGCGTGTTTACGCTGGCGCCCAACGCTTTATCTGCGGTAATTGCGTTTCGCGCGGGAGAGGAAGCTTGGGAAAATAATGAGGGTGAGGGTTATTTTGTAACGATCCACGGGGCCGATGGCAAAGCAATTCCAGAAGGCATGGCCACAGCTGCAGTGCTTTACCGGGACTATGGTGGACTGATGAACCTTAACAGAACCCCGTCTGTGGCACTTGACCTGCTCAACAAGGGCATTTCAGCGCAACCAGATCTCAAGCGGAAGTATTTTGCGCAATATGCCCAAAATTTGATGGCTGTTAAAAAAGGTGAAGACGGAAAAAAAGAAGCCATGGCACTGGTGGATGAAGTAGTAGCAGATCCCAAAGCTTCTGAAGACGATCTAATCAGCGCCAGCCGAATCCTTGACCGAAATGGGGAAGCGGAACGTTCTAAAACTTTGAAGGATAAGATTCGGACGAGTTTCCCAAAAGGGAATATGGTCAAACAGGAAAAGCGCCGCGCCATCCAAATGGAGCCGGATCTAGCCAAAGCTGAAGAGTTGCTGAGGGTATTTTCAACGCAGTTTCCGGCAGAAACAACCGAGGATAAACAGGCCGTCAACATGCTCCGGGTCGTCCTGGCGAATAAATTTGCAGATTCCGACTGGGCCAAATTCCGTTCCATAGCAGCCCAACTCCCGGATGCAGAACGCGCCAGCGCTTACAACAATATTGCCTGGGAACTTGCCGAAAAGGGTGAAAAGCTGGATGAGGCCCGTATGTTAAGTGCCAATGCCGTCGAATGGACGCGCAAGGAAATGGATGCACCAATGACCCCGAAACCCGATTATTCCACCTCTAAACAATGGGCAGAACAGCGCAAACAAAATTTTGCCATGTACGGCGACACGTATGCGTTCGTGCTCTCAAAAACCGGCGATGCCGCCAGCGCCGCGCAGCTTCAGTCCGAAGTGATCGCGATCACCAAAGGTGAATCCGCCGAGATGAACGAGCGTTACACCGCTTATCTCGAAGCCGTAGGCGCTTCGGAACTGCGCTACCAACTGGAAGGCTTTATTTTGAAAGGCCACGCTACGGCCAAAATGAAGGAACAATTCAAAAAAATATACGCTGCGGAAGACAAATCGGAAGCGGGTGTGGCGGCTTATTTGGGTAAGTTAGAACTGGGTGCCAAGGCTGCCAAACAAAAGGAATTGGCCGCTCAAATGCTCAACGAACCCGCTGCCCCCTTTAATCTGGTCAACCTCAAAGGAGAAAACGTGAGTCTCGAAAGTCTGCGCGGAAAAGTGGTGGTGGTAGATTTTTGGGCAACCTGGTGTGGTCCATGCAAAGCATCTTTCCCAGGTATGCAACTGGCTGTAAATCAATACAAAAACGATCCAAATGTAGCCTTTGTATTCATTGATTCCTGGGAAAAAGGCAACGATAAAACCAAAAACGCGGCTGATTTTATTGCCAGCAAAGGCTACAACTTCAATGTACTAATGGACCTGGATGATAAGGTCATTGCATCCTACAAGGTCTCGGGCATCCCGACCAAATATGTGCTGGATGGCGAGGGAAAAATCCGGTTCAAGGCCGTTGGATTTGAGGGCAGCGATGAGGGCCTTGCAGAAGAACTCAGTATGATGATCGAGGCAGCGAGAAGACCCTAAAATTAATCATCCTTTTTTTTTAAAAGGGATTTACTTTTGCAGTAGAGGCTTTCCAAAGTTTTTTGATTCATTGAAAAACTTTGGAAAGTTTTGAATGCAAACACGCCACTTCAAATGCTACAAAACTGGTTTAAAGATTTAATTGAACGACACGCGTTTGGCGTCTGTCAGGATTTGGGAGAACGCATGCGCGTTGCCCCCTCGGAGGTGCGTAAGTACTTCATTTACACCTCTTTTATTGGAATGGGTTCTCCGCTGATTGTTTATCTATTTGTGGCCTTCTGGATGAACGTTCGCCGTTATATCCGGCGGGGAAGGAACGAGATATATAGTTGATTGTCAATCATTTGGTTGCTCCAAGTAACCGGTCCAGGCCTCAAAAGCCGCTATCGTCCAGGCCTTTTCTACTGAATATCCCCCCGTCTCCGTTCTGCGTAAACTACTCAGATAGGCACCACTTCCAGCAGCTTGTCCCAAATCGTGCGCCAAAGAGCGTATATACGTTCCTTTGCTGCAAACTACCTGAAAATCAAGCTGTAAGCCCGCCGCATAATTGGGATGCAGCATAATTGGAGATCCTTTTTTGCTGGCAACGATGGAATTTTCTTGCTCGTTGACAACCGGTCGCAAATCCCCCATCAACTCAAACGAATCAATGCGGACAGGCCGGTGCGGCATTTCTACCTCTTGTCCAGTTCGGGCATTTTTATATAGTCGGCGGCCATCTACCTTCACGGCAGAAAAAATGGGCGGAACTTGTAAAATATCCCCCAAAAACGCGCGCTTGGCGTCTTCTAAAACCAATTTATTGAGGTGTTCTGTCGGGAAAAAGGTGTCCGGCGCTTTTTCCAAATCAAAGGAAGGTGTCGTCGCGCCAAAAGTGAAGGTACCCGTGTACGTTTTAGGCATCGCTTGAAATTCCTCAATGCGTTTCGTGTATTCCCCAACACACAAGATGAGCAAGCCTGTAGCCAGCGGGTCGAGGGTTCCGGCGTGTCCTACTTTGATTTTTTTGTTGCCCGTTTTACGGGCCAGCAGGTATCGAATTTTGTTCACTACGCCAAAAGAAGTCCAGGCCAAAGGCTTGTCAATCAAAAACATAGCTCCTTTTGGGAAGGGTTCCGGAAAGGATTGTCCAGGAGAAATCACGGTTATCATCGGGCAAAGGTAACTTGCGCCGGATTTGATTGAGTGGGAATTCCATCTGGTAGCGGAAACGCCCGACATTCCGTCAGATTTTTTAACCACTGCCCGACAAAATGGCTTTCCAAATCGGGTTTTTCTGCCATTTTTACCGCCGAATCAAGTTGGATATAAATTTGAAGAAGCAAGCTTTCAAACAAACAAATTCAATCTCCCCAAACAAACAACCCATCCAACATGACCTACGATAATTTCACCATTAAGGCCCAAGAGGCCATTCTTCAAGCCCAGCAAATCGCTGCGGGCTATGAGCAGCAAAGCGTTGACACGGGCCATTTGCTAAAAGGTATGTTGAACGTGGATGATTCCGTCACCGATTTTCTTTTGAAAAAAACGGGGGTAAACATCCCTTCCTTTACTGAACAACTAGACAAGCTCATTTGGGAAACACCCAAGGTGCAAGGTGCTGATAAACAATACCTTACAAATGAAGCCAACAAAGCCATTGCATCCGCAAAAACGCTGTTGAAGGACTTCGGCGATGAGTACATTTCGCTGGAATTGTTGCTCCTTGGAGTCGTCAAAGGCAATGACAAAGCAGGCCGTCTGCTCCGCGAAAATGGTGCAACATTCGATGCGCTTAGCAGTGCCGTAAAGGAACTCCGAAAAGGCCGAAAAGTGACGGAACAGACCACGGATAACGTTTACAACGCACTCCAAAAATATGCTGTCAACCTCACCGAACAGGCTGAATCCGGCAAACTAGACCCTGTGATTGGCCGTGACGAAGAAATTCGTCGGGTGCTGCATATCCTGAGCCGCCGGAAGAAAAACAATCCCGTGATCATCGGCGATCCGGGGGTGGGCAAAACAGCCATTGTGGAGGGTATTGCCTGGCGGATCGTCAAACAAGACGTTCCCGAAACCCTCGCTGGAAAGAAAATTTTCAGCCTGGACATGTCTTCACTCATCGCGGGGGCCAAGTACAAGGGCGAATTTGAAGAGCGGCTCAAAGCAGTTATCAAAGAAGTGGTGGACTCCAATGAACAGGTCATTTTGTTCATTGATGAAATCCATACCCTTGTGGGTGCAGGTGGCGGACAAGGCGCCATGGATGCAGCCAATATTCTCAAACCAGCCCTCGCCCGTGGCGAACTGCGTACCATCGGCGCTACCACGCTGGACGAATACCAAAAATATTTCGAAAGCGACAAGGCTTTGGAACGTCGTTTCCAGTCGGTTTATGTGGACGAACCGAGCGTGGAAGACACGATCAGCATCCTGCGCGGTATTCGGGAGAAATACGAGAATTACCACAAGGTGCAAATTATGGATGAGGCGCTCATTGCCGCATCAGAGCTTTCACACCGGTACATTTCAGAGCGGAAATTGCCCGATAAAGCCATTGATTTGATTGACGAGGCGAGTGCCAAACTTCGGCTAGAACTGGATTCTGTGCCCGAAGACGTGGACAAACTGGATCGCCAATTGCGACAACTGGAGATCGAACGGGAGGCCATCAAACGGGAAAACGACACGAAGAAGCTGGATTCCATGAACAAGCAAATCCAGGATTTGCGGGAAAAACTCGACGATCTTCGAGCCAAATGGACTTCCGAAAAAGAAATTGTGGAGGCTATTCAGACCAGCAAACAAAAACTGGAAGAATTGCATATCCAGTACCAACGGGCTGAGCGTGAAGGCAATCTGGAAGTTGCCTCCCGAATCAAATATCAAGATATTCCGGGAAGGGAAGCCATGCTCAAAGCTGCGGAGGAAAAACTTTCTACCCTGGCGCCGGAAAGCCGCATGACGACACAAATCGTGACCAGCAATGACATTGCGGAAGTGGTGGCGCGCTGGACCGGAATTCCATTGGCCAAAATGATGCGTGGCGAACGGGAACGACTCCTGCACCTCGAAAAAGAGATGCATCAACGGGTGGTGGGTCAGGAAGAAGCGGTAACGGTGGTTTCCGATGCCATCCGCCGAAGCCGGGCCGGATTGAGCGACCCGGACAAACCCATTGGTTCGTTCATTTTTTGCGGCCCGACCGGGGTGGGTAAAACGGAGTTGGCCAAGGCCCTCGCCGATGTATTATTCGACGACGAAAAAGCGATCACCCGCATTGACATGAGCGAATATCAGGAGAAACACAGCGTTTCGCGGCTCGTTGGAGCACCTCCTGGTTATGTAGGTTACGACGAAGGGGGGCAATTGACGGAAGCGGTTCGCCGCCGCCCCTACTCTATCGTGTTGTTGGATGAAATTGAAAAAGCGCACCCGGACACCTTCAATGTACTGTTGCAAGTGCTCGACGATGGACGACTGACCGACAACAAAGGCCGAACTGCCAATTTCAAAAACACCATCATCATCATGACCTCCAACTTGGCGAGCGATCGGATTATGGAAGTTTTTGACGGTTACGAAGAGATGCCGGAACAACGCAAGCACGAGGTTTTTGAAACGGCTAAATCCGAAGTGATGGACGCTTTAAAAATGAATTTGCGGCCTGAGTTTTTGAATCGTTTGGACGAAGTGGTGGTGTTCCATCCCCTACGCAAGGATCAGATGTCTTTGATTCTCAACATTTTAATGAAAGACATTTATGAAATGTTGGGCCGACAGGAATTGAAACTTGAAATCACGAAGGAGGCTGCGAATTTGCTGGTGGATCAGGGATTTGACCCGCAATTCGGCGCACGCCCACTGAAGCGAACTTTGCAACGCGAACTCATCAACGAACTCGCCAAGCACATGCTCGCAGGGGATTACCAAAAAGGGGATACGATTCTCATTAGCGCGGATACCGCAGGACTGATTTTTGGCCGAAAAACGAACGTGGACGGAAAAGAAGTGACCAAGAAAAAATTGGCCGAGTTGTAGATTTTAGCTTGTAATGTTTGAACAGAGGGCGTCCGATAATTGGTGGTATGGCCTTAGGCCGTCGGGAGAAGGGGCGTTTACGCCACTTGCTTATGCTTCTGCGCCGTAAACGGCGCGCTTCCCGACGGCCTGAAGGCCATACCACCTCTCATCAGGCGCCCATTATTTTTGCTAACAAGGGTTACGGGCCTGTTTTTATTAATAGATAAGTCACAGATTAAATGAAGGTCGCAGGGGTTTCGGGCATAACTTTGCATTGAAAAATAACCCGCATGAAATTTCAACAAGCCAGCAAACTACCACGTCGCCTCCTCTGGGCGATGCTCCATGAGGGCGTGGAAACAGGGCGAATGATGCATGTTTTTGTCCGATATGGAAGCGGGAAGCTAAGCCTTGCGCCGCGACATCGGCATCCAAGTTCAGAAGAGTTGCGTGGCGCTGGGGCGCAATTGAAAGATGTTCCCCGCACGCTCTTGTTTTTAGTAGTGGTTTTGACCCCGATTCCCGGGTTTGTAGGCGGTTATGCTTTGCTGGCTATCACCGCAGAAAAATGGTCTGGAAACAAATTCAAGGTCCTGCCTACGCGCTTACGAGCATTGCTTCAACCCGAGCTGGAACCAGAAACGCCTCAAATCCCAGTTCCTTAGCGTAGTTTTGTACTCGAAAATCGAGCGTGTTTAAGTCAAGTGTGGCACACCTCGAGGTGTACCACACTTTTACGCTCCGCAAATCTGGTTCATGAAATTACGCGATATTACAAAGTTGCCACGCAAAATGGTTTGGGCGATGGTTATGGAAGGGGTGGAGACCACCCGAATGGTGAAAGTTTTCGCCAGACATGGCACAGGTAAACTTCGCCTGACCCCTGCACACCGCAAGCCAACGCCTGAACAACTCAAAGAAGCGGTGGAGCAACTGAAGGACATTCCTCGGTTTTTGCCGTTTTTTGTGGTGATAATAGTGCCCTTGCCCGGTATTACAGAGGGTTATGCGGTAGTCGCTTTAACCTTGGAACGTTGGCTGGGCGACCGGATGAGGTTTTTGCCGAGTCAATTTCGGCATGTGTTTAAACCAGAGGAGCCCAAGGTTGAGGTTGAGAATGAAAATATAGATGTGGATACTGAGAAATCAAGATAATTATGAAACTCAATTCGGATACAAAGCCCCATAAGCCTCCCGATCACAATTCGTAAATCCTTCCCAAGGGGCCACATGAGGTTTCATCATAAAGTATAGCTATTGTGTGGGAAAAAATACATCCTCTACATGTCTGATTTCCAACACTTTACCGTGTTTCAGGATAACCGCCACCACATCAAAACGGATTTCCCATTCGTAGTCAATGGATTCCATGTAGGTACCCGCGGCGCGTAACAACATCTGCTGTTTTTTGGCATCCACAGCCGCTTCAGGTCCGCCGAAGCCAGCACCTTCGCCTGCACGGGTTTTGACCTCCACAAAAACCAGGATTTCTTCCTTTGTCCAGGCGATGATGTCTATTTCCCAGCGTCCCATACGCCAGTTACGCGCAGCGATGCGCCAGCCTTTTTGTTCGAGAAATTCGGCAGCGGCGGATTCTCCCTGCACGCCTGTTTCGAGATGCTTGGACATGGGAGGGGGTTGATGAGGGTTGATGGGGTTGATGAGGTTTATAAGGGTTGATAGGGGTTTATAAGGGTTGATGAGGGTTTATAATCAACCCGATAAACCTTTATCAACCACATCAACTCATGTGAAAACTGCATTAATCCACGACTACATCCCCATACAAATCAAATTCCTCCGCGCCAGAGATGCGCACCTGGGCAAAATCACCCAGGCGGACGTAGTTGTTTTTGGCCAAAACCAGCACCTCATTGTCCACTTCCGGCGAATCTGATTCCGTGCGCCCGATGAAATATTTACCCTCTTTTCGGTCAAATAGCACCCGAACCAATTGTCCGATTTTAGCCTGGTTTTTGCGCAGGGAGATTTCTTGCTGCACTTCCATCAAACGCTGGGCGCGTTCGGCTTTCACTTCCGCCGGGACATCATCAGGCAAATCATAAGCGCGGGTACTTTCTTCGTGTGAATATTGGAATACCCCTACCCTTTCAAATTCCTGTTCGCGTACAAACTCGAGCAGGCTTTCAAAATCTTCCTCCGTTTCTCCCGGGTGTCCGACCAAAAAAGTGGTCCGAATAGCAATTCCAGGGACTTTTTCGCGGATTGTATGGAGCAATTGCTCCGTTTCAGCGCGCGTAATTTGGCGGCGCATGGACTCCAACACCGGATCACTGGCGTGTTGCAGCGGAATATCCAAATAATTGCAAATTTCCTTTCGTTGTGCAATCGCGTCGAGGATTTCAAGCGGAAATTTGCTCGGATAGGCGTAGTGCAAACGAATCCATTCAATGCCTTCCACGTCGGCCAAAGCATGAAGCAACTGCGGAAGTTCGCGGCTTTTGTACAAATCCAGGCCGTAATACGTAAGTTCCTGAGCAATGAGCAGGAGTTCTTTTACCCCACGTTGGCGAGATTTTGCGCCTCCATCACAAATTCCTCCACGGGGCGACTGATGTGTTTGCCGCGCATGAGCGGAATGGCGCAAAACGCACAAGTACGGTTGCAGCCTTCCGATATTTTCAGATATGCGTAGTGTGGAAGGGTGGTAATTTGGCGTGTTCCGAGCAGCTCATGTTTGTAATCCGCTTCCAATCGAGCCAATAAAGCGGGCATTTCAAGTGTACCAAAAAAGGCATCCACTTCCGGAATTTCTTCCTCAAGATCGTCTTTGTAGCGTTGTGACAGACATCCAGTCACGTACAATTTGTCAATTCCGCCCACGCGTTTAAGGTTTGCGTATTCCACAATCGTATCAATACTCTCTTTTTTGGCCACGTCAATGAAGCCGCAAGTGTTGACAATCACCACATTAGCGTCGCTGTCCTCTTTTTCGTGACTTACCTCGTAATCATTGCCACGCAATTGAGTGATGAGGTTCTCGCTATCCACCAAATTCTTGGAGCAACCGAGCGTGATGACATTTATTTTGTCTGGTCTGAATGCTTTTGTCTTCATAAATTTTAAAAAACGGCCGCAAAGTTCGTCAAATATAACCAACCCAGAATGGTTTTTGCTATCGTTGCATCAATCGCTCCCGGAGGTAGGAGTAAAACTTCGCTTCGCCAAAGCTGGAAGGATCAATTCGCCCCATTTTAGGATTGGAGCAGGCATCTTTGGTGAGGTAAATTTTACCCTGCAAATTCCAAACCAAGGCGTCCAATTGTTGCACCAGCTTCTGCACACCCTTGGTCCTTGGAAAATCCAGCGCAAGGGAATAACCCCGGATCGGGAAGGAATGGACGGCCTCTGCGGGACGATCTCCGTGCCGCTTTAAAACGGTCAAAAAGGGCGTTTCTCCAGATGCTTGGATCGTTTCCAGCACTTGTTGGATGCCGTCTTTTGCATGATTTTCAGGCAGGCAAAACTGGTATTGCACCAATCCGCGTCGCCCATAAAACCGATTCCAGTTTTGAAGGGCATCCAGCGGATAAAAGTATTGATCAAGCGTGACCCGTTTCTGAGCGTCTCTGTTTTTAAAATGATAATATTCGTTGTGTGCCTTGATTGTCAAGGGATTGAGCAACCAATTGGGCGCAAAAAACAGCACATTAATTTTCTTTGCCTCGGTAAAAACAAGCTGGTCTGTAGCGTCCTTCCCTTCCTCGTGACGGGCAAAAAACGCCGCCCCCCGCCATTTTTTACTGGTACAATCTACCCATGCCGCCGCGTAAGGCCAAGACTTGTTTACTTCAAAAGCCTGAAATAGCTGCTGCAGGTTTGTTGAACGGACGGTTTTTTGTTGCATCCAGGTAGAGCTGATTTTCAGCAACCTGAATTTGGCGCTGAGTACCACGCCCGTCCAGCCCATTCCCCCGCAGGTTTGCCAAAAAAGAGATGGATTTTCGGAACGGGAACAAGTTTTAATGTCCCCGGAAGCAGTCATTAACTCAAAGGAAATCAAGAAGTTAGAAAAACAACCGGCACTTGGGTGGTTTTTGCCGTGCACATCGGAGGCGATGGCCCCGCCTACGGTAATGGCCTTGATCCCGGGCGTCACCTGAAAAAACCAGCCCGCCGGAACAATGATTGATAATAGGTCACTGAGCAACGCCCCGCTCTCGCATTCCAACACGCCGGCTGTTTGATCAAAATGCAGCACCTTGCTTAACTTCAGCGTAGAAAGCAAGGCGGGTCCGAGGGCCGCATCGCCGTAACTTTTTCCATTGCCGCGGGCTATAATTCTTTCATTGTCAAGAATATAGGTCAAGAACCCTACCCTATCGGCGGGTTCAAAAACTTCGGCTTCGTGGCGGGGAAAATTTGCCCAGCCTGCCATGGATTGCGTTTTTTTCATCAAAAAGGTTGGCAAATTTGTTGCAACAACACCGTATCCGGAATCTCAAAATAATTCAGCGGATTTTGAGAAGATTGGAGCACATAGGGGCAAAAATTACGCCGAGAAGTCCGTTTTTCAGACAATTCTTCCGGCAAATGTCCATGCTTAACATGGTATATTTTTAAAGACAGTAGCATGGTTTCGGCCTCCAAAAAGAGCTGGACTTCAGTATTCAAATATTCATTCGCCTGACTCTCGTCAAATAGATCAGCGAAGGCAAGTCCTTTGAGTTGATGGAGATTTATGAGCCAGTTTTGGACTTGTTCATCGGGGAAAATTTGGCTCGAATCTGCATTGATCCATTGGCGTGTGCCCGCCTGTTTTAGCCCATATAAACTGTCCGCATCTTGTCCAAATATCGTGAATGCCCGAACCTTTTCGGGTAAAAACACCGCAATTTTTGTATTCCTGAAATGCTCCAGGGATAGCGAAAATAATTTACGCAAGTGCTTGTTAACCAAGTAGATACCACCATGTTTAGGCAGTTCAACGTAGGTGGCCGCCTGTGCATTTTCGAGGATTTCCTGGCCGATTGAAAAGGATTCCTGCCGTTTATTTGACTGGATTGTGCTAACCTGAATGGCAAACCCCGGGACAAATCCCAAAGTATCGGGCATTTTACTTTTTTCTATGCGAACAGAGCGCAGTTCAGCCAGCACTTCCAAAATTTGGTGGACCATTTCAGGCGAAACCACTACACTGCGGGAGGCTTGTTCGGCGGTCCAGACAGCATCGCCGCGCAGTAAATAAAGTGTTGGCTGTGCGGGTAACGCGATTTGAATTTGTTGAACCTCGGCGGTGTCAATTTTCAAAAGATTGCTCTGAAAAAGGGTTGAATCCCGCCAAGGCGCCTTGCGCACTGCAAGTCCCACTAAGAGTGTTAAGATAAAAAGCAGAACCAGATGTTTGTTTTTCATACGATTTTAAGACGCAAAATGAGTCCTAAAACCCGCAAACCAGTCTGCGAATGTTTTCAAACCAGGTGATGCCCAGCAATTCTTTGACCCGATTGTAATCTTTACAAGCGTCTTCGCGGTGATTTTGGTTCATATTTGCCGTACCACGGTAATAAAGTAACTCACAATTATCCGGCTGGAGCACCAGCGCCTCGTTCCATTTTTGAATGGCTTCCTCCGGCTTTTCTTGTTCCAAAAGAGCGGCGCCTTCATCTGCCAAAATCATGGCCCGATCAAATTTATCATTGGCTTCGGTGCAAAATTTGCTATCAGATTTGAACACCACCCGCAGCGGAAGGATACAATTGACCGCTTTTTCTTTGTGTTCTGCAGGAATCCACATCCCAGCAGATCGCCGCAGCAAACGCAGCGCCTCAAACTGAAAGTCCATACCTAAATTATTGAAATCCAACTGGTTATCAACTGTCACTGTACCGTTTTTGTGGATGAGCGCTTCCATTTCGATGACCCCGGTTTTACAGGTTTCCCGCCAATCGGAAGGGTATTCGAGGCGATTCACGATAAAACTGAGCAGCGAATCCACTCCACCCTTAAAATCCGGGCCTTTATCCAAAACGGTGTGAATGGTATCGCCGGATTCGGCAATAAAATAAGGCAGTGCTTCCTGCAATCTAAATCGAATGGGCAAGGCATGGCGCACCCGAACTTGTTTACCTCCCAGAACACCGGGTTGCCAACGCAAGCCAGCGCCTTCCAGCGCCTGAAGCACACGCAGCGCCTCGTCTCCACAGCCACCTCCAATGTCTTTCAGGATGCTTAAATTGGTCATCCGTCCCGAGTTCGGCTCAATAACGCAGGAGACGACTACCGAACCCTGCAGGTTGTTGATTCGGGCTTCTTCCGGGTAACGAATATTGTTGGCTAGAATACTAAAAAATTGAGTTTCGGCGCAGCGGCGAATGCTATCGAGGTTGCCGTCCCAGCTCGGATTCCTTTCTGGCATGCAGCTTTTGATATAAGGAAAGGGCATTTGATCCGCAACGTTGTAAATCGTAGTGTCCAACTCCGTTTGTGCCGGAAGGATAAGTGCGAGAATCGAGCAAAAAAATGTTAATATTAAAGATTTCATGTCGAAAATTGATTCGCGGCGAAGGTATTGCAAAAGTTCGGCACGATTTTTTCCGTAACAAATTTTGATGCTAAAGTGCATCAAAAAAGCCCTGCCGCGTTTGGCAAGGCTTCTTAAAAGGATTTTTTACAATCCCATGAACAATTCTTCGGTTTTCGGAGCAAGCCTGTCCAGGCAGGGCCGATCATCTCAACGGGGATTCGATACGCGAACGGTGCCGTTTTTGATTTTGATAGTAACAGGTGTGCTCATATTACTGCAAGAAATTTGGTGACAAGTGTTGGTTTGGAGGCTAAACTCCAAGCTTTTTTAAAGATACTATTCGGATCGCGCTGGGGTTACATATTGTGATCCTCCTCTAATCCCGTCCTACGTGACGAATTTGTCCCGTTATAATCCCATGCGCATTTCCTTCAGGAAGGGGCCAGCCGTTCAGGTTGGCCTTTTTTCGTTTCATACGGAGTGCAAACATCCGACGAATTCAGCAATGATGCCAACAACATTTTTGAGGCCTTGTGAATAATAATTTCAAAATTATTTCACATCCTTGTCCTTCCAATACTCGTTTTTTTACAAATTAGTTTGGATAATAAGTAATTAGAGATATTTTTTACTCATTTACAAGATAAAAAAATACTAGCCTTTTCCAATTTCGTGAATTTTTACTTTTGAAAATAAGCCTTAGAATGTATGCTTCACCTTAGTTTCATCGTCGAGGTGTGCCATAATTTTGTGAGCTTACTCGAATAAGCTGAATTGCGCAAAGGCTATCAACTTTTTTACCTTTGCACACCTATTTATGAAAAATCTCCTCATTATCGGCGCCGGTCGCTCCGCAACAGCACTCATCAACTATATCCTGGTCAAAGCACGGGAACACGATTTTTATGTCACCGTATCGGACGCAGACATTGAGTTGGCCCGCAAAAAAGTAAACGACCATACCCACGGACGTGCCATTTGGCTTGATGCCTCCAAACCCAACGATCGTCGGGAGGTTATCGCACGGCATGATGTGGTGGTTTCCCTTTTGCCGCCACAGATGCACCTCGAAGTGGCGCAGGATTGCATTTCGCTGGGCAAACACATGGTGACCGCCAGCTATGTAAGCAAACAAGTTTTTCGCCTGGGCGACGAAGCGCGGCAACGGGCGCTCGTGTTTATGAATGAAATTGGCCTCGACCCCGGTATTGACCACATGAGTGCCATGCAGCGCATCCATCAAATCAAGGCAAAAGGAGGGAAAATAACGGCTTTTCACTCGTACACCGGCGGCCTGGTCACCCCGGAAAGCGACGACAATCCCTGGCATTACAAATTCAGTTGGAACCCTCGAAATGTGGTACTGGCCGGCCAAGGCACCGCGCAGTTTTTGGAAGATAGCAAACTGAAATACATCCCTTATCGCCGATTATTCCGCCAATATCGCCTGGTGGACATCCCAAATATGGGTAAATGGGAAGTGTATGCCAACCGGGATTCCCTGCTTTACCGAGAGGCATACGGACTGCAAAATATCCGAACCCTTTTCCGGGGCACGATCCGCCACCAGGGCTTTTGCGATGCCTGGAATGCGCTGGTCCGCATTGGAC
>CAZKBH010000012.1:0-19348 GCA_964550795.1 uncultured Saprospiraceae bacterium | reverse complement strand
GAATATTCAGATGGCAGGTGATATTCTGAATAAACGATTTGATGGAAGCCTTTTTGGGCATTAGTCAGCACACCGGCTCCGTCAAAGATCGAATGGCCAAACTGCTCGAAACGGACCCCGAAAGTGACATTATGAAAAAACTGGAGTGGCTGGGCCTGTTCAGCAAGCGGCGCATCAAAGTGAAAGATGCCACACCCTCCCTTATTTTGGAAAATTTGCTGCTGGAAAAATGGTCGCTTGGGCCTCAGGACAAGGATATGATCATCATGCAGCACGTTTTTGAGTATGAATTGCAGCGAAAAAAGCGGAAATTAACTTCCACGCTCGTGATGAAAGGCAACGATAGTTCGGATACTGCGATGTCGCGCCTGGTGGGCATACCACTCGGCATTTTTGTCAAATTATTGATGTTGGGCAAAATCTCCACCACCGGGGTCAATATCCCGACCATGCCGGAAGTGTATGAGCCGGTAATGGCTGAGTTGGAAGAATATGGTGTGAAGTTTATTGAACAAGAAGAATAAATTGATTGATTCGATTGAGGAGATTGGGGGATTGATTCGATTGGGGCTTCAGCTTGATATTTCGGTTGGGGAATGATTTGATTGGTTTGAACTATTGACCCTCAAATCGGTTCTAGCAGCGATTAAAATATCAAGCTGAGGCCCCAATCGAATCAATCCCCCAATCGTATCAATCGAATCAATCATACCATGCTCGGTTTCCGATTTTCAGACTATAAGCCCGACCCGGATCAGACTACGTTTGATCGGCTGTTCAAAATTTTCCAGGAACTCATGCTCTACACCTCGGGCGATGTGTATGAGGCGCTGTCGTGGCTCAACGAGTTGGATCGCGAGTACAAACTCACGACGGACGAATACGGAATGGGCGACTTCATCAATGAATTGAAGGAGCGCGGCTATATCCGGCCCGACGGAGATGCAGACGGAGGCATGGGACCGACCTCAAAACTGGAAATCAGTCTTCGGCAAAAAAGTCTGGACGATATTTTTGGGGATTTAAAAAAAGCCAAAAGTGGCCAGCACACTACTGGCAGTACTGGCCGTGGGGATGAGTTTACTTCCGATGTAAAACCCTACGAATTTGGCGACGCGCTGGAAAACATCGCGGTGACCAACTCCCTTCAAAACGCCTATATCAATCATGGAATTGACAATTTCAACCTGACGCAGGAGGATTTGGAAGTGCACGAGACGTATTTTCAAAGCCAAATGTCGTCCGTGTTGATGATTGACATTTCGCATTCCATGACTTTATACGGGGAAGACCGAATCACGCCCGCAAAAAAAGTGGCCCTGGCGCTGGCGGAGTTTATCCGCACCCGCTTCCCGAAAGACACCCTGGACATCATTGTGTTTGGCGACGACGCCTGGCCCATTGAGTTAAAGGACTTGCCCTACCTCACCAACGGCGAATACCACACCAATACCGTGGCCGGGTTGGAACTGGCGTTAGATATTTTGAAAAAACGCCGTAACCCGAATCGGCAGATCTTTATGGTCACGGACGGGAAGCCGACCTGCCTCAAAATTGGCAAAAATTATTATAAAAACTCCTTCGGCCTCGACCGGAAAATCATCAATCGCTGCCTAAGTCTCGCCATGCGCTGCAAAAAAATGGGGATTCCGATCACGACCTTTATGATTGCCCGCGACCCGTATCTGATGCGATTTGTGGAAGCATTCACGCAGACAAACAATGGCACGGCGTTTTATTCCAGCCTGTCGGGACTAGGCTCGTTTGTGTTGGAGAATTACAAAAAGCGGAAAAAGCGTTGAGTTAATCTTTCTTCGGCACTAGCCCAATTTTCGCTCCTTCTTCCAACATTCGTTGAAAAGAGGCCTCGTAATTGTTCTCAATTTCACCATCCAAAATGGCTTCTCGCAAAGCCGTTTTAATGACTCCAACCTCTCTGGATGGTTGAATATCAAAGGTTTGCATGATAATCTCACCTGTAATGGGCGGCTGCCAAAGGCGGAGTCGGTCGGCTTGGGTTACGAGCGACATACGCTCCTTGAGGTACTCGTAGCCCTCCAGGTAACGGCGCATTTTCTGCGGATTCTTCGTGGTAATATCCGATTCGCAGAGTTTCATCAAATCCTCAATATCCGGTCCGGCATCAAAAAGCAAGCGGCGCACTGCGGAGTCGGTCACCTGCTCTTTGGTCAGTGAAATGGGTCGCAGGTGCAGGAGAACCATTTTTTGCACGAACTCCATTTTAGTATCGAGGGGCAGGCGCATTTCCCGAAAAATCTTGGGAACCATTTTTGCCCCCAGCCACTCATGGCCATGGAAGGTCCAACCGCCGGCTTCTTTGTCGAATTTTTTGGTAGCGGGTTTAGCAATGTCGTGCAAAACCGCCGCCCAGCGCAACCAGATGTTGTCGGAGCGTCGGCACACATTGTCAAGCACTTCGAGGGTGTGGTAAAAATTGTCCTTGTGTCCCCGGCCATTGCGGTCTTCTACGCCTTGCAGGGCCGCCATTTCGGGGAAAATCAATTTCAATAAGCCGGTTTCAAACAGTAGTTTAAATCCTACCGACGGTTTCTGCGTCATCAGAATTTTATCCAATTCACCCGTGATGCGTTCTTTGGAAATAATGTGAATCCGGCTTTTGTATTTTGAAATTCCATTAAGCGTAGAAGCTTCAATTTCAAACCCTAATTGATTGGAAAAGCGGATAGCCCGAAGCATCCGAAGTGGATCGTCGGAAAAGGTCTGGCCGGGATCCAGGGGTGTTTTGATGATTTTATGCTCCAGATGTTCAAGCCCGTTGAAGGGATCCAGAATATGCCCAAAATCAGTTTCCGCAAGACTCATGGCCAGGGCATTGATCGTAAAATCCCTGCGATTCTGGTCGTCCTCCAGCGTACCCAATTCTACTTCTGGCTTTCGGCTGTCCGGGCTGTAACTTTCCCGTCGTGCGCCCACAAATTCGTACTCAATGCCTTCACACCGGAGCATCGCAGTGCCAAAACGGCTATAAACCGCTACTTTTGGTCTGGGGCTGAGCTTTGAAGCCACCGATTCTGCCAATCGAATCCCATCGCCCACACACACAATATCAATGTCCTTTGTGGGGCGACCCAACAAACGATCGCGTACAAATCCGCCCACGACATAAGCCGGCACACCCAATTCACGGGCGCTTTGGCTAACTATTTCTAATACCCTGCGTTCGTCGGGGTGGATGGTGAAGAACATGGTTTGAATGTGGACAATGTTTTAAATGGGGTTAATGTGGTCAATTTTAAATGGGGTTAATGTGGTTAATGTGGGGGCCCGCCTACGCTTGGGATTCGGCGGACAATGAAAAGAATATGGTCAATGTGGGTGACTCACAAGTCATAAATTGGCACCAAATCAGATTTGATTTATCAGGAATCAAACATCCCGAAAGTTTGAAAACTTTCGGGATGTTTGGGGTTTGGAAAGCATCAAACTTCTTTGACTTACGAGAGGCCGACTTCACAAAAACGAAGATTTTGAGCGAGAACCATCAACCTCTATAAACCCCCATAAACCTCTATAAACCTTTATAAATGCGCCCGTTATCCATCACAAGCTTCAACCATGGCTGGAAGATCGTGTTCGCCGGTTAATTCGTAGTCTAAATTTGAATAAACGGCCTCGATTTCATCTAAAATCGCAAAAAGCGTAGCAGGTTCCATTTCCGTCACCAAGCGCGCGCGATAAGGTTTGATATCGGGCAAACCCTTGAAGTAGGGTGCGTAGTGCCGCCGCATTTCAAGCACCCCAAGTTTTATTCCTTTCCAGGCCAAACTATCACTCAAATGCTGGCGTGCGGCGCGAACCCGTTCGTGGATATCGGGCGGAGCTAGCAATTCGCCCGTAGCAAAATAATGCTTGATTTCGCGAAAAATCCAGGGATACCCAATGCTTGCGCGGCCAATCATGATGCCGTCGGGCCCAAAACGATTTTTATAATCCAGGGCTTTTTGCGGGCTATCCACGTCGCCATTACCAAATATCGGAATATGCATGCGTGGATTGTTTTTGACCCGAGCAATCCATTCCCAGTTTGCCTCGCCCTTGTACATCTGGGCACGGGTGCGCGCGTGAATGCTAAGTGCCTGAATGCCAACATCTTGCAGGCGTTCAGCCACTTCCATGATATTGATGGTGGAATCATCCCAACCCAGACGGGTTTTGACGGTTACGGGGCGTTTGGTCGTTTTAACAACTGCCTCCGTAAGTTTTACCATGAGCGCAACATCGCGCAACAAACCAGCACCAGCCATCCGGCAGGCTACTTTTGCCACTGGACAACCGAAGTTAATATCAATGACATCAGGATTTTTAGCTTCAATAATTTCGGCGGCTTCAATCATGTTTTCCAACTGACCGCCAAAATATTGGATGCCCACGGGGCGCTCGTAATCGAAGATTTCAAGTTTTTGAAAGGTTTGTTTCGCCTCGTGCACCAGCCCATCGGCGGAAACAAACTCGGTGTAAACCATATCAGCCCCTTGCTCCTTACAAAGTTTCCGAAATGGCGGATCGCTCACGTCTTCCATGGGAGCGAGTAAAAGCGGAAAATCGCCAAGTTCTACGTTACCTATTTTGACCATGCTGCAAAGGTCGGGAATTTCGGGGTTTCGACGTTGGGGTATTTCTAGTGCCGCATCCGGCCTTGACAAAGGAGAAAATCGCCTCCCCCGATCCATACGTTATTTACCGGATGCGGCTCTATAGTTAACCGTGCTTGGTTCCCCAGGCGCTTTCCTCCACCACTGGCAACACCAATTTTTGCTTGTTTTCCAAATGCAAGCGAAGTCCAAGGAGTGCGGCGACTTCCGCCCCTGCTTTTTGGGTTTCCAAAAACACCTCCGGCGTATAGTAATGTTGCACAAAATGGGTATCAAAATCTCCGCTCACAAAAGCCGGATGATCGAGCACAAATAGCCCAAAAGGCAGCGTCGTGGCGACGCCTACCACTTCATATTGGGCAATGGCTTCTTTCAATTTTTGGATCGCTTCGGCGCGCGTTGCACCATGTACTACCAGCTTCGCCAGCATTGGATCGTAATAAATGGGCACTTCCATTCCCTCTTCAAAACCACCATCCACACGCACGCCCGGGCCGGAGGGAAGGCGATACCGCTCCAAAGTGCCCACCGAAGGCAAGAAGTTGTTCAATGGATCTTCGGCGTACACCCGAATCTCGATGGCATGACCATCAATTTTTAAATCTGCCTGAGCAAAGGGCAATTTTTCACCCCGGGCCACCTGAATTTGAAGTTCGACCAAATCCAGTCCTGTAATCATTTCGGTTACTGGATGTTCTACCTGGAGTCGGGTGTTCATTTCCAAAAAGTAGAAATTCCGCTCAGAATCCACCAGGAATTCAACGGTTCCTGCCCCCACATAATCGCAGGATTTGGCCACCCGAACGGCCGCTTCTCCCATGGCCTGACGCATTTCAGGGGAAAGAATGGCCGAAGGGGCCTCCTCTACTACTTTTTGGTGGCGGCGTTGGATACTGCACTCACGTTCAAAGAGATAGACAATATTTCCGTGGGTATCGCCCATGACCTGTACCTCCACGTGTCGCGGGCCGGTGACATATTTTTCAATAAAAACAGCCCCATCGCCGAAGGCCGAAACTGCCTCGGAAATAGCGCGCTCCATTTGTTCCTGGGTATCTTCCTCCCGTTCAACGATGCGCATACCCTTACCTCCACCGCCGGCAGATGCTTTGATCAGAATTGGATAGCCCACCCGGCGACCAATTTCTTTGGCCATGGCTACATCCGTAATGGCCTCCTCGATGCCAGGCACCATGGGTACGTCGAATTTTTTAGCTGCCTCCTTGGCCGCAAGTTTGTTGCCCATTACCTCAATACTCTGCGGTTTTGGGCCGATAAACGTAATGCCGGCTTCTCCCACTTTTTGGGCAAATGCAGCATTTTCACTCAAAAAACCATAGCCCGGGTGGATACCATCCACGCCTAACTGCTTGGCAACTTCAATAATTTTGTCGCCCTTCAAATAACTCTGGGCGGAAGGCGCTGGCCCAAGCAATACTGCTTCATCCGCAAAACGGACATGCGGTGCGTGGCGATCGGCCTCAGAATATACAGCAACAGTGGCAATGCCCATGCGACGGGCGGTGCGCATGACGCGAAGTGCAATTTCGCCGCGGTTGGCGACTAGGATTTTTTTCATAGCCGCAAAGGAACGGAGGGAAAGTATAAATTCGAGCTATGATGCAGGAACTTTTTGTGCGCTAAAAGCAGAACGCGCTGTTATCAGAATTGACTTCCGATAACAGCGCGTTCATTCCTTCAATATTCCTTAGTTCCGATGTAACAATCGACTCCTGATTTGGACAGGTACTAAGTAATTAAGTTTACCAAATCTTCTCCCAAATCGCCCATTCGACGCCTTTTCCAGTCTGAAGACTTACAAAATAGATGCCATCGGGCAACTGCGCGGTATTGATCTCCCATGATTTTTGCGCATCCAAATCCGAATAGTTACGCTCCAATAACATTTGCCCAGTTGCATTCATCATGCGCAGCATCGCTTCTGGTGCTGATGGGCCTTCATAAAGTACTTGCAATTGGTCAGTACCCGGATTAGGTGCCAACTTGAAATCAAATTCTACCGTGTTGTTGGATGGAAAAGCTTTTGCTTCCCGGTCCTCCCCTACTTGGTTGGGGTCTCTAAAACCCGACCCACAAGGGGTTATTTGACCAGAACAAAGCGACAATGCTGTAGTATTTCCTATGCTCGGATAGTCGCTCGCCCAGCAGTAGTACAATCGCAGCGTCTGCGTAGCTCCATTGGCCGCATTCACTTTCCAGATGTAACTGCTGTTGTTCACGTACTGCAGGTTGGATTGGAATGTGGCAGCGTTCAAGGGTACATTGTTGAGCAATGACATTGGAATATTGATGCCTCCGGCAGGCAAACCGCTCAACGTAACTTGCTCATTCACATTGATTTGCGATACAGTTATTTCATAAAAATAATCGCCACTAGGGTTACAATCCGTATGCGCGCTGCGTGTAAAATTGGTTACGTTTGGACAGGTACTGCCGACCGAGATCACCACGGAGCTTCCGTACACATAATCCAAACAGGTGCTGCGTTTGGCCGCACGACGGAAATAAGTGGTTTGGGTAAGACTCGGTGGGTCGTAAGAGGCAGCTGTTGCACCAGCAATGTCGGTAAAAAGATTGTTGTCCAAGGATTGCTGCCACTGGTATTGCACCTGGCCGCCGGTTCCACCGCTGGCAGCCATTCCGCCCACGATTATTCCTGGATCGAAGGGGCTGCTTCCCGTGCTCGGGTTAGGCAACACGATTGTGCCAGGGTCAGTGATATTGGGGCAGGCATTGCAAGAAATTAAGCGAATAAAGGCCGGATTCCGGCGGATGTTACTGAGCGTGAGACTGCCACAACCCGAGTTAGAAACGGCTGAAAACAAGGCACCAGCAGCATTACTTTCAGCAAAAACCTGGGCATTCACGCCTTCGGGGGTGAAACCATTCGCAAATACAGCAGACCAATTGACTTGTTTTACCACCGGAATGTTTTGGTTGATATTTGCATCGGTGGTTTGCTGCGGCGACCAAAACACGAGGTAAGGATCGCTTCCGTCCGGTTTGGCTATGATAATAACCTGTGCGTCCGCATCTTCTACCAGCGCTTTGTAAAAAACATGGCCTCCGAAGCGATTTTTCATGTCCAACATGCCAAACCACGAGGGTTTGGGCGTTGCGCCGTGCTCCTCCAAAGGTGAAAGCCAAGCGCCGTTTCGCCCTTGTTTCCAGAATCCCGAGCTGGAATACAGATATTGGTAGTTATTATCCGTTGGCCCGGCCACATCGT
This sequence comes from uncultured Saprospiraceae bacterium, assembly GCA_964550795.1. Classification (GTDB taxonomy): domain Bacteria; phylum Bacteroidota; class Bacteroidia; order Chitinophagales; family Saprospiraceae; genus M3007. Next base: position 11,464 of record CAZKBH010000012.1, on the reverse strand, counting down.
ACGCATTGTAAAAAAACACTTTTTCGTAGTGGTACCGACTGTGCATCAACAGCCCTCGGATCAGGTAGGCCGATTGGGTCTTTTCCCCTAAGCCATAACTGTCAAAACCGAATTCACTGCTCCACAGTCGGGTATCGCGCAACACTCCGGAAGCAGGGTCTTGATTGGCCAAAAGCCAGGCAGCCTGATTTCGGATTTGCCAAGTTTCAGATTCAGGATCTTCCGGGTGGGTCCACTGCGTGGAACCGGGCAGGAAACTGTAGGGATGGCAGTCAATGGCATCCAGGTCTCTTAACAAATCACAGTTTTGAATGTCCAGGTAATCGCCAATAAAATCATGGCGTTCAAGGCTGCCACCGCAGTTTGAAAAATCACGTAAAACCGATGGGCAATTCCCATCCCGATAAGCTTGGAACGCTCCTACTGCAAGCTTCATTTTCCAGTTTCCTAGCGATTTTTGGCCATATTTTGCATTAAAAGCATCGTATGCCCCCAAAAGCAAGTTATGATAATCGGCTTTTACTGGATAATCCCAAAGCTCGTTGCCGACCTGAAAATTCGAGACCAACAATTGATTACCAAGACCGTTTGCAGGCGCTAATTCGTCAATAAATGTCTTGGTGTAATTTGAGAATGACTGTCGGATACCCGAAACACCCGACATGGACCAATCACTTTCCTGATAAATCTTCTCCTTCCAGTTTTGGGGGCCATACTGCAAGATCTCGGTCGAGCCGGTAATATTTAGGAATCCATGCTCGCGATATTTGGCGTAAAAACCCTTGTTTTTAGCCATAAAAGCAGGCGTACCTTCCGGGGTGGTGTTTTTGGGTTTGATACCCTGATCGTAAGATTGGATGCTCTGATTATAATCTTCATCCATGGTATGAAAATTACGAAATTGAGTAGTTAAATCCGTAATCTGATTTCTGGCCACATTTTGAAACGAGCGAAAGACCAATCCTCCATCGTTTACGCCAATCATCGAACCAAAAGAAAAGGGACTAGGCCGGTTGTAGGCCGCATCCACCGCCTGAACTTCTGCCGGGCTAAGGTATTTCCCTGCATTTTTATTGGGCAAACACGATCCCGAAACCACAGGTTTGGTCGTAAAAGTAGTTGGAGCCGAAAAGAAACTGAGATCCCCGCTGCAAATGGCTTGAATCTGAACCTGATATTGACTTGCGGGTAAAAGTGGCGGATTTAGGTTGTAGGTCGGTTGCTGTACGTTGTTGCCCACAGAAATCCAGTTGCCAGAAGTGCCTGGTCGGTAGGCAATGTTGTAAGCATTTACACCCGGCATTGGGGGCAATTCGACCGTTGCACTGGAGGTTCCAATGACAACATTTGGCTCCAAGGGCGTCACACAACCACCTGCAATGACCACCGTTCTTTGCACCGGATTACTGGTCGTGGAACTACAATGGCGATTGATCTGCACCTGATACGAACCAGGGGCTAATCCACTGATAATGAATGGAGAAGACACCGCTGACAAAGCTCCTGTGGGGATGAACCAATCTCCAGAACTCCCCTGGCGGTATCGGATGGTATGTGGGCTTGAGGATGTCCAGCTCACGTTGATCTCCGAGATGCCTGCGCTGACTACAACACTTGTGGGACCGTTGCAGGATCCAGAGCTGTTGAAAGTGGCGCTAAGGATTGAATTTCCCCAGGGGGAAATGTCGTTGCCACATTTGGAACGTACCTGAACAACGTACTTGCTGTTTTTACGCAGCCCTCGGAGCGTAAAAGGTTCTGGGCCGACATTATCCACGATGGTTTTGTCATCAGGATTTGATTGCACCCAATACCGAATTTGGTATTGCGTTGCATTTTGGACAGCCGACCACTTGAAAACTAGGTTAGTGGATGTTTGTGGGGGAGTTAACCAAAGTGAAGCTGGAGCGCTACACTGAGCAGATGCCTGAAAGGAGGCAAGGAGCAGCATGGATATAGTAATCCATGGCTGCGGGTAGAGATTAAATTTCACGAAGAAGGAAGGTTAAGGGAGCGGAGATAAGGCCGTTTCCCGTAGATTAAAAAATTGGAAGTATTATATTACTGTGACAAACACCGAGCACTCAGTGTAGTAAAATTGAACCATTTCAGATTGTCTGCAAAACAGTCCTAGCAAAAGCAGGTATCGCTGTAACAAATCAAAAACGGGCATTTGAGCGCCTTAACGAAGATTGTTTTCAGTGGAGAACCGAAAAAAGAGGATACGTTCTGCTAAAGAAACGCTTCCTGAATGACACAAATGTAAGCTGGTATTTAAATAATCCTAAGATATAGTAAAAATGGGTGAATATTTTTAAATTATATATCTTCATAGAGAGGCCCTGCGGAGTATATTTAGTTTTACTGACTATCCGCATATTGGGTACCAAAAAGAATATCGAACCGCAGAATATCGAACACCGAATATCGAACACCGAATATCGAATTTTTAAGGGGGGGACCCATAGACAAATGCCGTCAACTTAGCGATTAAAAACCACGAAGTGGTTGAATGTGAATAGCCCCGGATGCAATCCGGGGAATTGGAAATGCGGTGCGAACAACCCCGAATGGGGTTGAACATGAAAGCGTTGGGCACCGATTCAACCCCATTCGGGGTTGTTACACCTCGTCTTTTCTACCCCGGATTGCATCCGGGGCTATTCACATTTGACCCTTTCAGGGTCTTTGGCCGCTAAGTTGACGGCATTTGACCCATAGACCGGCGTTGATAGCACGTTTAGATTTAATATTCAGTCACCTTTAAACTACTTCGTCATTCGGTGTTCGATATTCTGTGGTTCGATATTCTTTTTGCTACCCAATATGCGGATAGTCAGTTTTAGTTTAATGCCCTATCCTGCCTCAAACACCATCGCCTCATGCCCCAGTTTTCTGAAGTCCACCGGCGTAACCGCTGAGACGCCTTGCTCGGGCATATACACCCCGTAAATCGTGTCCACCGCAGCCATAGTCGCTTTGTTGTGGGTAACCACGATAAACTGTGAATCCTTTGAAAATTGTCGGATGATACGGTTGAATTTTTCAATGTTGGCATCATCCAATGGCGCATCCACCTCGTCAAAAATACAAAACGGGGCGGGTTTGAGCAGGTACAAAGCAAAAAGCAGCGCCGTAGCCGTCAGGGTTTTTTCCCCACCCGAAAGTTGCGCAATGGTCTGCGGACGTTTGCCCTTGGGTTTGGCGATGATGTTAATGTCGGAATCCAGGGGATTGTCCGGGTTGCTGAGCAGCAAATCTGCGGAGTCATCCTCGGTGAAAAGGGTGCGGAACACCGCAATGAAGTTCTCACGCACTTGTGCAAAGGATTCGAGGAAGCGTGCCGTGGCAGTCTCCTCAATTTCTTTCATCGTCTGTACGAGGTTTTCTTTGGCCGCCAGAATATCGTCGCGCTGCCCGGCAATGGTATCGTGGCGCTCCTTGATTTCGTTGTAAGCTTCGATGGCCATCGGGTTGATTTCGCCGTAATTATCGAGGCGGCGTTTGAGATTGTTCACGTCGCGTTCGAGCGTATCTCGTTGATATTCAGGGTTTGGCTCCTGGTTAATCACCTCGTTTACCCCAATTCCAAATTCAGCGCGGAGCCGCTCTCCAATCGCAGTAATTTCAAATTTCACATCGTTAAACTTCTCTTTCAAACGATTGACCAAAACCTGCAAATCCTGCTGTTTTCGGAAGTTGTCGCGTTGTTTGTTTTCTAGTTCGTGAATCTCGTTCCGCGCTTTAAAGTAAGCCTGCTCAACCCCACTGAGCGCTGCTTCTTTTTCCTTTTTTTCGGCGTAAGCAGTGGTTAATTCAGCGGTAATTCGTTGAATATCTGTTTCAATTAAGCCCAACTCATCGTTGTTTCGGGCCAAATTGGTCTGCGCCGTAGCAAGCGTTTGCCGAAGATCATTGCGCCGATTTTCCCGGAAAGTCAATTCCTGTCGAAGGGTGTTGACCTTGTTTTGCTGACGGATGAACTCGATGTTTTTTTGGTTGTAAGCGGCACTGGCCAAGCTGAGCTGCTCGGCCACATCCCGGAAAGAACCATCGGCGCTGCTGAGCCGTTCGCGCAGGGCATCTGCTGCGGCCGTTTTACTTTTCAATACCGTCTCGATGAGGGCATTGCTCTCGGTCAGGTTTTTGATACGCTGGTTGGCATCCCCTGCCTGCGCATCAAAATTGGCCACAAAAGCCGCAATATTATCCAGTTTGGCCTGCATCCCGGCTTTTTCCTGACTGATTCGGTTCAGCACCTCGCGCTCCCGTTGAAGCTGGTTGGACTGATCGGAATTGCGCAGGGCCGCAATATGGGTACGCAGGGTGCTTAGCTGCGTATTGAGTTGATTTTCAGTGCCTTCAAACTTCTTAATATCGGTTTCAAGGACTTCAAGATTCTTTTTTCGGCCAATTTTTTTCCCTTCAAAAAGCCCAACAGAACCACCTGACATGGAAAATTTGCGCTTGACAAAAGTGCCGGATTTAGAAAGAATCGTCAAGTCGCCCGTTCCCTGTCCCACTGGAAGCGTGGAAGCGAGGTCACTTTCAGAAATCACTACGTTTTCCAACAAAAACTCCATCAGTGGGCGGTACTGTGGTTCCACTTCCACCACATCCACGGCTCGAATGCCGCCCGGCGATAAGGTCAGCGGGGCTTGATAATCCCGAAAAGCATCCAAAAGGAAAAAGTTGGCGCGTCCTTTTTGGCTCTGGCCAAGCAGCCCGATGGCTTTCATGGCCTCCTCGGCATGGGGCACCACGTAGTAATTCAGGTACGTTTCGAGATAATTTTCAATCACAATGCGGAACTCCTCGCGGACATAGAGCAAGTCGGACAACAGGGGACAGCGTTTGGCCCATTCCTTGTCCTGGCTCAAAAACTTGATACTTTCCGGGAAGCCCTCCAGCGATTCGACCATGCTTTTGGTCAATTTATACTCGTTTCGGCGGGCATCCAGGGCGCGATTGTGATCCGCGAGTTTTTTGGCGAGTTGATCTTGTTGTTGTTCCCCGTTGGCCAAATCAGCCTTGCGTTTGGTCTCGGAAGCATCCAAATCGGCAATTTTTTGGGCTTGGCTGGCCTCTGTTTTGGTTTGTTCGGCGAGGTTTTTTTCCAACATTTTCATCTCCTCGCGGCGGGTCGAAATGTCGCTGAGGGTGCGTTCCACATCCCGGCGGAGATTTTCGACCTGGTTGGTCTGGATGGCCTTGGTTTTTTCCAGTTCTACGATTTCCCGCTCTAATCCCTGTTGTTCTTTGACAAAAACATCTAAACTTCCCTTCAGAAGGCTGTGGTCGGAGCGGACTTTTTCCAGGTCTTTTTGGGCCTGTGTCAGGGCAGTTTCAAATTCGCCCTCCAGATTTCGCTCGTAATTCAGATCGGTTTGGTACCCTTCAATTTCTGCATCGAGGGTTCGGAGCGTGTTGCCGCTGTTGGCAATTTGGTCGTTGAGGCGTTGAAGGTCGTTGTTGACAAAGGAGCGTTTTTGCTCCATCATGGCTTTTTCGTTTTCTTTGCCACGGATACGCCCGGTCAAGCGATTCACGTCTTGCTGTTGTTCGCTGAGACTGGTTTCTTTGTCGGTATGGCTTTTGCGTTTGGCTTCTGTGTCGGCCTCGAGCAGGCGGGTCATGGCTTCGGTAGTCCGATAATTGTCTTCCTCGCGCGTGATCTGAGTCTCGAGTTCCTTATACGTTTTTTTGTGTTTGGCGAGATTATTCACCGCCAGTTCAACGCTGATTGTTTTGTATTCTGCCTTTAATTCGTAGTATTTTTGGGCGCGTTCGGCCTGTTTTTCGAGTTTTTTGAGCTGATCTGTAATTTCAAAAAGCAAATCTTCTACCCGATCCAAATCAGCCGCCGTGGCCTCCAGTTTTTGTTGCGTTTCGTGTTTGCGCGCCTTGTATTTGCTCACTCCGGCGGCTTGTTCAAACATTTTTCGGCGGGCTTGCTCGCGGTCAGAGAGCATGTCTTCCACCATGTTGAGCGCGATGATGGCATAACTGTCTGGCCCAATGCCCGTGTCGAGAAATAAAGAAGTGATGTCTTTAAGGCGGCAGGTCACCCCATTGAGGCGATATTCACTTTCGCCGCTGCGGTACAGAATCCGACTGATAGCCACGCTGGTGTAGTCGGTGGGCAGCACGTTTTTGGTGTTGTCGAAGGTGAGTGTCACCTGGGCCATTTGGCCTTCTTTGCGTTTTTTGGTGCCATTAAAAATGACCGACGACATTTTATCGAGCCGCAACTGGCTGCTTTTTTGCTCACCAAGTACCCAGCGGATGGCGTCCACTACGTTGCTTTTCCCCGAGCCATTTGGGCCTACCACTCCCGTCACGTCTGCGTTGAAGTGTAGGACCGTTTCGTTGGCGAAGGATTTGAATCCTTTGATTTCTAATGATTTAAGCCGCATATCAGTGCCCCGGCAATCTGTTCCGGGTGAAAAAATGTGTCCCAAAACACTGTTCTGGGGTGCAAAAAGTGGGCGAAAATAGCAGTTGGGAAAGAAATGAGGCGATGGAAGTTTTCAACAATGGGAAACATTCTACATTTGACCGTGCAATCATCCTATCACAACTTTCGGCTTTTCTACAATCAGAGCATCCACCCCGAGCTGCTCAACATGGAACAACGGCGGCGGCGACTGATGCGTCTGCTGCTTTTATCCGTGCTTTTGTTGGTGGGGGTGGTCGCGCTGCAAGTCTTTTTGTCCATTTTTGCCATTACGCTGGCTTTGTTTATTCCTGTGGGACTTTGGATGGCTTATCTGGGCTTTAAAGTGCAGGTTTTTTACAAAGAATTTAAGCCGCGCGTGGTATCGCTGCTGTTGGATTTTATAGACAACGACGTAAATTTCAAATTTGAGGGCTACGAACCGCGGGGCTTTCTTCCGCCTGAAAAATTTCTCGAAAGCCGAATTTTCACCCGTGCCGACGATTACCACGGGGAAGACCTGATCCGGGGACAAGTCCGGGAAACCCCGTTTGAAGCCTGCGAACTGCGGGTGCGTGAGTTTTCGGAAGTGCGCAGTCAGCTGGACCTTGTGTTTTCCGGCATTTTTTTGATTGCAGATTTTCAGCGCTGGGACATGCACGGCCAAGTACTGGCCCTTCCAGATGCGTATCGAAAATACCTGAGCCGCAGCGAACGCGCGTTCCATCTGGAAGGTGGGCGCAGGGTAAAAGAGGGGATTATTCCCGATTTTGAGGTCTTTTTTGACACCTACGCCACGCCTGATGTGCGTATCAAAGATGTGGTCTCGGAAGAATTTCAACGGGCCATTCTTCGGTTTCGGCGACATTTTCAGGAAGTCAACCGCGAAAAAGAGATCTATTTTTCCATCATCGGCGATAAAAGTTACCTCGCACTTCGGCCGGCTCCGCACTTGTTGGAGCCTTCCATTTTTACCAACAACACCAGTTTTGAGGTGGTACAAGAATTTTACGAAGACCTGCGCCTCCTCCTGGAATTGGTGATGGAGGTGGACGCAATGAATTAAAACATGCTGCTTCTAGAAACACAATATTTGCCCGCTGTTGCCTGGTGCGCAGCCATTTGGCCGGAAAAAACGGTCGCTTTGGAGGCCGCAGAACATTACCAGAAAGGTTCGCTGCGCAACCGCTGCCATATCGCCGGACCAAATGGGCCGCAGCGGCTGAGCATTCCCTTGGCTAAGGGGAAACATCAACAAACGCCCATTCGCGAAGTGCGCATTGCGTACGAGGCACCCTGGCAGCGGCAGCATTGGCGCAGCATTCAGGCGGCCTATGGAAGTGCCCCTTTTTATGAACATTACGTAGATGATATCCGTCCGTTTTACGAACAAAAATGGACTTTTTTATTCGACTATAATCTTGATTTTCAATCGCTCATCTTGAAAAAAAAATTAGGCTGGATGGGTAGTTTTGAGGTTCAATCCACCTACTGCCCACTCGGCGAATGGAGCGCTGGAACCGACCTGCGCGGCAGTATTTCCGGTGGTTTTCAAACATTTCCGGAGTGGTTTTCTGCGAAACGTTACCCGCAGGTATTTGAAGCGCGGAACGGATTTTTGCCCAATCTCTCTGTGTTAGACCTGCTTTTTTGTTGTGGCAAAATGGGCAGAGAAGTTTTGGAACAGTCCTGTGTTTTGCCAAATTAAACCTATTTTTGCGCCCGAAAAAAACAGGGCAGCAGAATCATGTTTCGAGCAAGCTGGTTTGTTTGTGTTCAACAAAGTGTGAAACACCCCATACATTACGTAAACAAGGTGTGCCACACTTACTTGAAAGCCCATTTCTTTATTTTTACGAAGGCGAATTAAATTTCGCTCCACCTCTATTCCATGGCACTTCAATGCGGCATCGTCGGCTTGCCCAACGTCGGCAAATCCACCCTGTTCAACGCGCTTACCAACGGCAAAGCCTTGGCAGCGAACTATCCATTTGCGACCAAAGACCCCAACGTGGGCATCATCATCGTTCCAGACGTGCGGCTCGATAAGCTGACCGAAATCGTGGAGCCACAAAAGACTCAACCGACCACCGTAGAGATCGTGGACATTGCCGGTTTGATCAAAGGCGCCAGTAAAGGCGAGGGTTTGGGCAACCAATTTTTGGCCAATATCCGGGAAGTAGATGCCATTATTCACGTAGTTCGTTGTTTTGACGACGATAATGTGGTGCACGTGGATGGCTCCGTCAATCCCGTGCGCGACAAGGAGATCATTGACCTCGAACTCAGTTTCAAAGACCTTGAAACGGTTGATAAACGCATTGATAAAAGTGCCCGCGCTGCCCGTGCAGGCAATAAAGAGGAAGGCCGTGCGCTCGAAATACTCAACGTGGTAAAGGCCCATTTGGAAACAGGCCGGGTCGTCCGCGAGCTACTGGCTGGCATGGATGATGACGCTAAATATTTGGTAACCAAGGAATTAACCCTGCTTACTGCAAAGCCAGTGCTGTATGTTTGCAATGTGGACGAGGGCGCCATTGAAACAGGGAATGCGCACACGGAGGCTTTCCGGAAATCTGTAGCCGCTGAAAATGCGGAGATTATCAATATCTGTGCAGGCATTGAGGCGCAAATTGCCGAAATGGACACCAAAGAGGAGCGACTCGAATTTTTGGAAATGATGGGATTGAGCGAACCCGGAGTAAATCGCCTGATCCATTCAGCTTATAAGTTGTTGAATCTCATTACTTATTTCACTGCCGGGGTGAAGGAAGTACGCGCCTGGACGGTACGTCGTGGCGCAAAAGCCCCCGAAGCAGCCGGGGTCATCCACTCCGATTTTGAAAAAGGATTTATCCGCGCAGAAGTGATCAAATACAATGATTTTATCACCCTCGGCTCCGAAGCCAAAGTCAAAGAAGCCGGTAAAATGTCGGTGGAAGGCAAGGAATATGTGGTAACTGATGGTGATTTGATGCACTTTAGGTTTAATGTGTAATATTTTAAATGTGGTCAATGTGATTAATGTGGTCAATGTGGCACAACTGCTTGAGTGTCCTACTGATCGCTAGTACTGAACCTCGTCCGGGTTCATTCAATTTTTTGCACCCTTTACCCTAAATTCCAAGCAGTTGTGCCACATTGACCACATTAATCACATTGATCACATTAATCACATTAATCACATTGACCACATTTTAATTCCATGGTTGTAATTTTCGATCTCGGTGGGGTTTTAATTGACTGGAACCCAGAATACGTTTTTCGCGAAGTGATTCCGAATGCGGAACGTCGCCAGTATTTTTTTGAAAATATCTGCACCCACGAGTGGAATGTGGAACAAGACGCTGGTCGGAGAATCGCGGATGCTACGCAGTTGTTGGTGGATCAATTTCCTGATTGGGAGACTGAAATTCGCACCTACTACGACCGCTGGGAGGATATGCTCGGCGGACCAATTCCGGAAACCGTCGAATTGCTGCGCGAACTGCGTGATCGTGGGGAACACCGGCTGCTTTCGTTGACCAACTGGAGCAACGAAACCTTTCCCGTAGCACTCGAACGATACGATTTTTTGCACTGGTTTGAGGGAATCGTGGTTTCGGGCGACGAAAAAACGCGCAAGCCATTCCCGGATATTTATCAAACGCTGTTGAGCCGCTACGACGTGGATCCCGCCCATGCGGTGTTTATTGACGACGTGTTGAAAAATGTCCAAGGCGCCGAAAACGTAGGTATTCGAGGCATTCATTTTCAGAACGCGGATTCGCTCCGTCAAACCTTGCGGGACTGGGAACTCCATGTTTAACCTTGAGTGTTGACAATCAATGCAATAGTCGAGGTATGCCACACATCTGAACACGCTCGGATTACAACTCTCCTATTTTCTCCAAAAGCCACTCGTGGTTGACAATGGTCGCTTTTTCGCGGCTGACTTCTTCGTGGAGTTTGGCGAGGGCGCGTTTGTCGCCGGGGACGAGCCGGATGAGCTGCCGCGTGTATTTGAGCAGGTTCAAGTAACTTCTCCGGCGTTGTTGCGGGATGTTTTTGTGGCGGTTGAGAAATACCCGGAAAGACTCAATAAATGAATTCAGCACTTCATGGTCCTTGCGTTCGTAGTGCGTGATGAGTAGCGTCAATTTACTGATAAGATTTACGCCAATGTCTTCATATTCAACGTTTTGGAGCAAATCTAAAACCTCGTCGTGTTTTTTCTGGAAGCGATAGACCCGGGCGAGATTGAAGGTATAGGTATTCTTTCTGGAATCGGCAGGTAGGTAACTTTTGAATTTTTCCACAAAATTTTCGGCCCAATCCAGCTTTCCCAAGCCGAGCGCTGCGGCCACAATATTGGTATATCGCCAAGAGGCCAATTCGCCATTTTGAAGAAAAATTCCTTTTTGGATGGCCTCTTCAAACACATCAAAATACTCCTGAAAAAAGCTGCGGTCGCCTTTGTTGATTTTTCCGGTACAATAGTGCAGGGCGGTGTCAAACAGCTCGATAGCCTCTTGTTGAGGCATTACGGTAGCATACGTATCCAACAATCGGCGTAAATTGTAATAATGCGCCACTTGATCTTCCTCGTACAGGGTAAGAAATGAGTAGTAGTAAATGGCCAATTCAGGCACTTCATCCACCGGGTAATCACGCAAAAAATCAATCACTTGTTGCATGAAATGGAGTTTGTACGGATGGTTTCCGGTGCGTTGCTGACTGAGCATGGCGCTAAACAGCTTTAGCTTTTCAATCCAAAAAAAGAGATCCAGATTTGTGGATATTTCTTCCAAATTGGAACGAGCGTTTACCTTTACATTGAACTCCATCATTGTAAAGTAATGACGTTCAATTGTATATCCATTCAAAAAATCCTCTGTAGAACGATATGATTTTTGCTCAAGGGCGGACTTAGCCTGCCGGAGCGCGCCCTTGAAGAGCGGTTCAATCTTATGTTGAACGGCATAGGCAAGGGTTCCGATGCTCCGCTTTGCTTCGTCGTCTGCCATCATTTCCTGGGCCATGAACTCA
>CAZKBH010000011.1:64646-101074 GCA_964550795.1 uncultured Saprospiraceae bacterium | reverse complement strand
TGGAGGCAAATATCTTTCAAAGAACTAAATCACCCATGTAAAGTCACGAAGAACCTTATTATTTATCCGATTCTAATACGATGGACTTTCCCTTTGCAGTCTTAGATTTTGCCCCTGCAAGCACACTATCCTTAATGACAACAAATTTTTTTCTTCTTGACTTGCTCTTTCGAGGTAGCTTAGGCATCTCGCCAGTGCTTTTGTATTCTGCAATGATTGCACTTACCTCTTGACGATCCTCGGCAGAGAATGGCATAGGACCTATATTGAGATCAACGCCTACAGGTTCTTTTATGTGTCCCATCTGTTTATGTTTGAAAATATTGTTTGATGAGTTTGAGCGAAGCCTTTGGAAATATGACCATCTTGTGTCCACCGACATGGGTTGCGCCCAGTGATGATTCGTAGTGTTCGATCAATTTGGTTTTGGACTGAAAAGAAACAAATCCTTCATATCCTTTATCCCAAGATAGTTTGCAAGTGAACGCGAACAAGTTCCCTGGAACACCAGCATAAAGTTTCCTTTTCCCAAGATTGAATGGCGCACTTTCTACCAGATGAAGATAAAAATGGTCGCCATAGTCACTGATACTTGCCAAACCTTGAATGATGTCAGGATTGTCCTTTATCGTGAGTTTGTAAACCTTTCTGTCAGACTCTTTTACCTCAGTCTTCCAATCGAATTTCCAGCCATTGGCTTTAACAACGTTTTTCAGGTCAGCTTTGGCAATCTCAAACACGTCCGTCGCAAAACTATCGCCCGAAATGGTGTTTTGGACGCTGTTCGTTAAACGGTCGATTTTGATTTCTAAGTGATAGGGGATGTTCCTTTTCATAGTTAAGTTAGACCCAAAATTACGAAAAAACTAGCAAATTCCCAAATTATAAGTTTGCCAAATATCCTTTAGATACACTTCTAATCTTTTGTATATCAAGCGTATATATTTATTATTCTTCCCCAGAAGGCAGATTAAAGGGTAACAGATTTTAGAGATTTCTCATCGGCAGATATAGGAATCGGCAAGGAGGGGCGATGTTGTTTCCTCCTTGACTTCTAGTGCGTAGTGAGGGGGTGACTCGAAGTCACTCCCTCACTTTGGGCCACTTCGTCACCCATCATAAACGTGCCGCCCCGCACAGGCACCATGCGGAACTTGTGCCCGCCTACGGTAAGCGGAACGGGGGATGTGGCGGTGGCGAAGAGGGCTTTGGGGATCATGGTGGCGGAGTTGAATATTTTTGGTGCGAAAGAACGAAAAAAAACTTGTAGCGAGATAGCACCTTGCGTCGGGGCGTGTCTGTAATCCCGCCACCAGGCGGCACCAAAAATAAACTACGCAGGTATATATTCGTAAATTTCAGGCTTATCCAGATTCCTCAAAAGCCAAGGCTGGCACTGCCCCCCCCTACAACTTCTCCTTCAAATACACCCCCGTATAACTCTCCTTCACCTTCACCAGCTCCTCCGGCGTGCCTTCAAAAACCAGGTGCCCGCCATCTTTGCCGCCTTCGGGACCCAGGTCAATGACCCAGTCGGCGGATTTGATGACTTCCATGTTGTGCTCTACTACGAGCACTGAATGTCCTTTTTCCACCAAGGCGTTGATGGCCGTGAGCAGTTTTTGGATGTCGTGGAAGTGCAAACCCGTGGTGGGTTCGTCAAAAATGAAGAAGATGTGCCCGCTGGAATTTTCGCGGATCAGGAAGGATCCGAGTTTCACGCGCTGCGCCTCGCCGCCAGAAAGGGTGCTGCTCGACTGCCCGAGATGCACATAACCCAAACCCACATCGAACAGCGGCTGGATGCGGTCGGTGATCTCTTTTTGGCCTTTAAAAAACTCTAAAGCTTCTTCAATACTGAGGTTCAAAACGTCGAAAATGCTCTTGCCCTTGTACTGCACTTCCAGCACTTCCTGCCGGAATCGGCGGCCTTTACATTCCTCACATTCGAGGTGCACATCGGCCAAAAACTGCATTTCCACAATTTGTTCACCTTCTCCTTTGCAGGCTTCGCAGCGGCCACCTTCTACGTTGAAACTGAAGTGTTTAGCCTGAAAACCGCGAATTTTGGATAGTTGTTGTTTGGCAAAAAGTTCGCGGATATAGTCGTACGCTTTCACATACGTGACGGGATTGGAACGGCTGCTTTTCCCGATGGGACTTTGGTTGATGAATTCCACCCGGGTCACTTTTTTCACGCTGCCTTCAATGCCGTCAAACGAACCGGGTTGTTTCCCGACGCTTTCGGGCAGGTGCTGGGAGAGGGCCGGGTAAAATATAACGCGAACAAGAGTGGTTTTGCCGCTGCCGCTCACGCCACTGACCACCGTCAGACAATGCAGCGGAATGCGGATGTCAATGTTTTTCAGGTTGTGCTGCCGGGCCGCTTTGAGGGTCAAAAATTCCTTGGCGTTGCGGCGGGTTTGGGGCGTTTGAATGCGCATTTCGCCCGTCATGTACTTCGTGGTGAGGCTTTCTGGGGCCGCCTGGGCAATGTCGGCGTAGGGACCCGCGTACACCACATTTCCGCCGTGCACCCCGGCTTCAGGGCCCATATCTACCAGATAATCCGCGTTTTCGATCACGGATTCCTCGTGTTCCACCACCACCACGGTATTGCCCAGGTCGCGCAGGTCTTTCAAAACCTTGACCAGTCGCCCGGTGTCGCGCGGGTGCAAGCCCACGGAGGGTTCATCGAGCAGGTACATCGAAGCGGTGAGGTTGGAACCCAGGGTGCGGGTGAGGTGGATGCGCTGTGTTTCGCCGCCGGAAAGGGTACTGCTGATCCGGTCAAGCGTGAGGTAGCCCAGTCCCAATTCGACCATAAAATGCAGCCGGTTTTTGATTTCCAACAGCAGGCGTTTGGCCACCAGCCGGTCGTGATCGCTCAGTTGTGCATCGAGTTGTTTGAAAAAAGTCAGCACCTCGTCCAGCGGAATTCCGGTCAGTTCCGAGACGTTTCGTCCGCCGATTTTTACGCACAAAGCTTCCTGCCGCAGCCGACCGCCATCGCAGGTATTGCAGGTTGTTTTGCCCCGATAACGAGCCAAAGTGACGCGATTCTGAATTTTGTAGGTCTGACTTTCCAGTTGTTTAAAAAACGCGTCAATCCCTTCAAAGTATTGATTACCAGTCCACAAAAGTTTTTGTTCCGATTTGGAAAGGGCCTCATAGGGCGTGTGAACCGGGAAATCAAATTTATGGGCGTGCGCCAAAAGTTGGGTCAGGGCTTCTCCAAATTTTTCGCCCCGCCAAACCGCCACCGCCCCGTCGTACACGGATTTGGTTTTGTCCGGCACTACCTTGTCGAGGTCAATCCCCAGCACCCGGCCATATCCTTCGCAGGTAGGACAAGCCCCGTAGGGATTGTTGTAATTGAACAACTGGGGGGTTGGCTCGGGAAAGGTGATGCCGTCCAGCTCGAAGCGGCTATTGTAATGATGAATGAGGAATGATGAATGAGGAATGGAATGATGAATGATGGATGATGAATGATGAATGGTGGGGGGGGAGCTGACTGCGACGTGGCATTCGCCTTCGCTTTCATAAAATGCCGTGTTTACGGAGTCTGCTAAGCGCATCCAGTCTGACTCTGTTAGGTCGGGTGAAATCACGAATCGGTCAATGAGGATCTGGAGGTTTTGCTGGTTGAAAAGATAGGCGGGTTGTTTGATGTCGAAACGGGTTTCGAGGCCTTCCAGAATATCCTGCATGCTGAGGGTTTCTGCGCCAAATTGCACCCGGGTGTAGCCTTTTTGCAACAAAAGGTTTAGTTCCTGTTCGAGGCTGCGCTCCTGATATTTTTTGGGGAATGGCATCAAAATCATGCCTTTCGTGCCTTCGGGCTGTTTTTTGATAAAATCAATCACGTCCGAGACCTCGTGTTTTTGCACGATTTGGCCTGAAATGGGGGAATAAAACTTGCCAATTCGGGCAAAAAGCAGGCGCAGAAATTCGTACACCTCTGTCATGCTGCCCACGGTGCTCCGGGTATTGCCCGTGGTGACGCGTTGTTCGATGGCAATGGCCGGGCAAATGCCGCGGATATAGTCCACATCCGGCTTTTTCATGCGCCCCAGGAATTGGCGGGCGTAACTCGACAAACTTTCCACATACCGGCGTTGGCCTTCGGCGTAAAGGGTGTCCATCGTAATGCTCGATTTCCCGGAACCGGAAACGCCCGTGACGACCACGAGTTGGTTTTTGGGAATGCTCAAATCCACGTTGCGCAGGTTGTTGGTCCGCGCACCTTTTATGATAATATGATGTGGATCAACCAAATCCGTTGCCAAATCTGGCGTATTCTTGGATGATGCACGTTTTGCCTTTGCCATACTTGTTTGTTTGAAAGCGCGAAATTCTGAAAAACTTTTTGTTTTTAAAAGGTTGGGCGAAAATCCTTTCCCATTAGCCACGTTACCGCCGCTGCCTGCGCACAACCAACCAAAAAATCCCGAAAGGATTGGAGCAAAGCAAGACTTAGTAGAGCATAACAGAGGCTCGGCGATAGTGTTGAACCTGAATAGTGGAGTTGTGTCAAAATTCAGAAGATGTGAATGCCCGACTTTTTCACCAAATCATGTTTTGCCTTGGCGAAATTCAACTTGGGGTTGTTTTAAAAGTCCCAAGTTCGGCATTAGTAGAAACAGAACCCGCACGAATACCCCCGTCGGCTTCCCCAAAAAAAGTACAGTTTAATAGCAGACAAAAATCCCCTCATTCCCGCATTTCCCCACCTTTTTGAGCCTGATTGGTCGAAAACCCACCCTAATCCGCAACCATCCCCCCACTTTGTTGTCCGCTTTGACCACATTTAGAGCGAAATAAATTAAGCATGAAAATATTGACAACCCTCCTGTGGCTCTTCGCCGCCCTCTCCCTAACAGCTCAAACCGCCGGTATTCGTGGACAATTGCAAAGCGCTGGGGGAGAAGCAGTTGCATTTGCCAGCGTCGGCCTGTACGCGGAATCTGATAGCAGCCTCCGCAAGGCGGGCACCACGGATGAAGCGGGCATTTTCAATCTCCAGGGCCTCAGCGCAGGCACTTATTACCTCAAGGCAGCGGGCATCGGGTACGGTAATTTTCAAAAAACGGAGATACAATTGTCAGAAACCCAGCAACTGGATCTGGGGGTACTGACCATCGCTGCCAATTCCCTTAATCTGGATGAAGTAACCGTTTCTGCATCGCGGGTCATGGTGGAAATCAAGCCCGACCGCACCATTTTTAACGTGGACGGCACCATCAACAGCGCCGGCTCGGATGCCCTGAGCCTGCTCCGAAAAGCCCCCAGTGTAACGGTGGACAACAACGACAACATCACCGTACTCGGCCGAGGCGGGGTATTGTTGTACGTGGACGGCAAACGGCTCCCGCTCATCGGCGACGACCTTTCCAACTACCTCCAAAACCTGCCCGCCGAACAAATTGACCGCATCGAAATTATCACCAACCCGGGAGCCAAATACGAGGCCGAGGGCAACGCCGGAATCATTGACATTCGACTAAAAAGAGACAAAAACCTTGGGGCAAACGGCTCTCTCAACGCTACTTATAGCCAGGGACGTTACCACCGCTCCAACCTCAGCGGCACGGCCAATTACCGCAACAAACGTTTCAATGCCTTTGGCAATGCAGGCATCGGAGATGGCGCAGGATTTAACAACATGAATTTCCTGAGTTACCTCAATGGCCTGGAACAGGATGAAATCAACAATCGAATCAACAACTGGGATTCCTACAATTACCGCGTGGGGGTTGATTTTTTCCTGGCTAAAAACCATACCCTCGGATTTTTGGTGGGCGGCAACGACAACACGCGCCTGAGCCGCGGCTACAACCGAATCACACTGGCGCAACAAAGCACGCCCAACCTCATTGATAGCATCCTCGTGGCCAGCACCACAGACAATAACCATCGGCAACAACAGACCTACAACCTCAATTACCGTTTTGACAATACCAAGGGCCGCAGCCTGAATGTGGACCTCGACTACGGCAATTATCAAAATGACAGTCGGCGTTACCAGCCAAACCTATACTACAATGCCGCAGAAGATGATGTGCTGACCCAAATCATCAACAGTTTCAACACTCCCAGTATCATTGATATCATCACGGTGCAGGTGGATTACGAGGACAAACTCTGGGGCGGCGTCTTGGGCGCAGGCTCCAAATTCAGCCAGGTGATTTCAGACAATACCTTTTTGTTCTTCGACGAACCCAATGGCTCGCCCATCCGCAACGACCGGCGTTCCAATGAATTCCGCTACGATGAACGGGTGTATGCGGGTTATGTGAACTATGCCCGGGATTTGGGCAAAAAATGGAAGTTTTCTGCCGGTTTGCGGGCTGAACAAACCAATGCCACAGGCAATTTGCTGGCGTTTTTGCCAGAATTGCAGGAGCCACCCGTCGTATTTGATTACCTGAGCTGGTTTCCAAGCGCGGGACTTACCTGGGACTTTGCCCCAAAACACAGCCTTGCGCTGAATGGCGGACGGCGTATCAATCGCCCGGATTACAACGTGTTGAACCCTTTTAACAATCAAATCAGCCAACTTTCTTACGAAAAAGGCAATCCGTTTTTGCGCCCCGAAATCGTGAACAACCTGGAATTGGGTTACACCCTGGCGTACCGCTACAATTTCAAATTGGCCTACAGCCGCACCACTGATCAAATTACCCGCCTCATGGCCCCCGATACGGAAGATCCCCGGGCCGGGTTTATCACCTGGGCCAATCTGGCCGATCAAACGGTGCTGAGTTTGTCGGTCAGTGCGCCCGTGCAAATCACGAAATGGTGGAACGCTTATTTCAACGCCAGCGGCTCGCATCTGGACAATCAGGCGGACTACGGAAACGGCGCGGTGGTGGATGTGCAAGCCTTCAACTACGTCATTTTCCAACAGCACACGTTTGATTTGCCCCTGAATCTAAAGGCAGAAGTATCGGGCTATTATTCCGGCCCGGGCGTTTGGGGTGGGGTGTTTTTGTACGAATCAAACTGGGGCTTGAACCTGGGTTTGCAGCGCAAATTCCTCCAGGAACGCCTGAACGTTCGCCTCAGCGCCGAGGACCTATTTTTCGAAAACGGCTGGGATGGCTACTCTGATTTCAATGGTCTGCTTTCCTACGGCGGCGGTCGCTGGGATAGCCGCCGCATCAGCCTGAGCCTTGGCTATCGCTTTGGCAACGACAACGTAAAATCACGGAAACGCAAAACGGGTATTGAGGCAGAGGCCGGGCGTGTGGGCGGGGATTGAGGGGTGGGCCTATTCCACGCCCACCTCATCCACAAACACCCAGCAAGCATACCCGGCACCTTTATGCGTGGCCGGACATTGCCCCAGGGAAACGCCCACGATGCGCAGGTATCGCGCCTTTTTTCCGCTAACTTCTACCACAAGTTCTTTTTGCAGGGTGCCTTGTGCTGAAGGGGACACGTCGCAAAGTACTTCTCCGGCGGGAACAAAGGTTTTACCATCATCCGAAATTTCCACCTGCAATCGGGTGGGGAAGAAAATCCAGGCGTTTTCGTCTTGTAAAAAATTGGCGCGCACCCGATTAATGCGCTGTGTTTTGCCAAGATCAAGCACAAAATCAAGGTTTTTGCCCTCAAATCCCTGCCAGCCGCCCGTGCGAAAATCTTCGCCGCCGCGGATGCCATCCACCAGCCCATCGTCTCCGCCTGCAGTGTATTGGGGCGAATATTGGGTGTTGTAAGCCTGCACTTTCAGGTCGCTTCGGATGCGGCGGAATTCCACCATCACGGCGTTGCTTTTGTCGTTGCCGCGCTCGGCATTCACAAACATCCGCTGGCTGCGATCCACCGTGATGGGATTTTTGTAGTCGCGCCACTGTACTTTTCCGGAAATATCCGCAAACATGTACCGGATTTTG
The DNA here is from genome assembly GCA_964550795.1 of uncultured Saprospiraceae bacterium. Lineage (GTDB taxonomy): Bacteria > Bacteroidota > Bacteroidia > Chitinophagales > Saprospiraceae > M3007. The sequence continues at coordinate 93,170 of CAZKBH010000011.1, read as the reverse complement.
GCGGAGGGGTCGGCGCAGCCCAGCTCCACTTCCGTGCGATCTTTAAAATTGGTTGCACCGGATTTAACAAAAGGCACGGACACCATCGCGCGATCATTAATAGCCGAAACCGGGCAATCGGCTTCCGCACTTCCCCAGGTGCCCGGTTTTTTGTCCAGATCAAATTCGAGCAGGCCGCCATTGGTCAACAGCTCATGGCTGAACCACGATTTTGTCCAGGGTTCTCCGTTGAATTTCAGGCCTTTAACGTAAAAGTTTTTGGCCGAAACATTGGGCGCTTTCACTTCAAAATTTTTCCCATTGTCCAAACGAATGGTTGCTTTTTCAAACCAGGGTGTCCCGATGGCATAGCTCGGGTCGCCGGGAACAACCGGGTAAATGCCCATGGCCGAGAGCACCAGCCAGGCCGACATTTGTCCACAATCTTCGTTGCCACTCAGTCCGTCGGGCTGATCGGAGTACATCGAGTCCATGATCTGGCGAACCCGTTCCTGGGTTTTCCAGGGCTGCCCAACGTAGTTGTACAGATAGGCTATATGGTGGCTCGGCTCGTTTCCGTGCACATATTGTCCGATCAAACCGGTCAAATCGGCCTGTTCGCGCCCCGTTGTTTTGGTGCTTGCGCTGAAGGTGGCATCCAGGGCATTCGCGAAAGCATCGCGACCGCCGAGCAGTTGCATCATGCCGCTTACATCGTGCGGTGCGGCAAAACGGTATTGCCAGGCATTGGCTTCGGTGTAATTAAAATTTACTTCGTAAGGATCGAAAGGCGTGTGCCAGGAAGCCCCCCGGCGGGCGCGGAAAAAGCCGCTTTGGGGGTCGAAAAGGTTCTTGTAAAATTGCGCCCGTCGGGCAAATTCCTCGGCCACCTTGTTTTGTCCCATATCCCGGGCCATTTGGCTGATGCACCAATCGTCGAAGGCGTATTCGAGGGTTTTGGACACCGATTCGGCTTCTTTGTTGCTGGGCACAAAGCCCATTTCCCGATACCATTGCATTCCGTAACGGTCTGAATTGGCGCTTTTTTGCATGGCTTCGAGGGCCAAATTGCCGTCGTAATCCCGGATTCCCTTGGCCCAGGCATCAGCGATGACCGGAATGGCGTGGTTGCCGATCATGCAATCGGTTTCATTGGCGGCCAATTCCCAAACAGGGAGCAGCCCACCTTGTTGGTATTGATTCAGAAAGGTTTGGATAAATTGATTGGTCCGTTTTGGCTCCAAAATTGTGTACAGCGGGTTGCAGGCGCGGTAGGTATCCCAAAGCGAAAAAACGGTGTAAGTCTCGTGTTCGGCCCCATGAATTTTGTTGTCGCGGCCACGATACTGCCCGTCCACATCACTCCAAAGATTCGGCACGACCATCGTATGGTATAAAGCGGTGTAAAAGGCCTTTTTTTGCGCGGTAGTCCCGCCTTCTACTTCGATTTTGGACAATTGCTTCGCCCATTTGGCCTGTGTTTCAGATTTTACCTTGTCAAAATCAAAGTGCGCACATTCCGCATCCAGGTTCTTTCGCGCGCCCTCGATGCTGGTGCCGGAAATGCCGACCGTGACGACCAAGGGTTCGCCGTCGTTGTAAAAATCGAGTAGCCCAAGAATGGCCTTACTGCTGACGGTAGGGGTGGCTTCTCGGGGTATTTTGGCCATATCGAGCAAAACCGTGGTAAAAAACGGCTTGGAAAACCGCGCCACGAAATACACGTGCTGCTCCTTGGCCCAGGCTTTGGACACGCGATACCCGGCGATTTCATGATCGTTTATGACGCTCAATTGTGCATCCAACACCTCGTCACGATGGCGCAAATCCACCATAAGTTCCCATTTTTCGCTGTTTCCGGGGTAAGTATAGCGGTGTACGCCCACCCGCTCGGTCGCGGTGAGTTCGCACTGAATTCGGTCGCGTTCCAGCATCACCGAGTAATAACCGGCTTCTGCTTTTTCCTTTTTTTTGAGAAACGGCGAGGCGTATTCATTGGGTTCAAGACGCACGCCATTGACAAAGGGCATGAACAAAATGTCGCAGTAATCCGCCACGCCCGTGCCGCTCAGGTGGGTGTGGGAAAACCCATAAATCAGTGAATCTGAATAGTGGTAGCCCGAACATCCGTCCCAATCCAACATCGAAATGCGGGTGTCGGGACTGAGTTGGACCATGCCAAAAGGAGCCGTTGCGCCGGGGTAAGTATGTCCGTGTCCGCCTGTGCCGATGAATGGGTCAACAAACTTGAGGAGGTTCGGCGACTGCGCGTAAGTATTTGAAAACGAGCAGATTAGAAGAAGGAAAAGCAGGTGTATGCGCATAGTTCAAGCGTTTTAATCGCCCAAAAGTAGCGTTTGCATCCGCTCAACCGCCAAAAGTTGCAACATTTGGGAAGTTTACGCCCAAAAAAGCGCTTGATTTACCATGCTAAGCTACCAAACAAACTCCATTACCTGCTCGATGCCTTCTGCCAAACTGAACGAAACAGGACAGGTGCGGGCGGCTTTTTCGAGAATCAGTTTTTGCACGTCGGTATAAGCATTGGCGGGCATGATAAAACGGATGATTACCCGCGTGATCCGCCTGGGGTCGGTGCCCATAATTTTGGTGATTTCGGCAGTGGCCCCCGTAATGTCCATGCCGTGGCTGCGGGCGCTGATGCCCATGAGCGTCATGGCACAGGAAGCCAACGAGGTGGCGCATAGGTCCGTGGGAGAAAATGCTTCGGCTTTGCCCTGGTTGTCGAGCGGCGCGTCGGTGATGATTTTGGTGCCGGAATAGAGGTGTGTGGCTTCGGTGCGAAGTTCGCCCAGATAGGTTACAGTAGATGTCATATCAATGGTGTCGGTGGCGATTTGGAGTGCTTATTTGAATGAAATTTCGCTCAGTCGAATCGTGTGTTCGATGCGTTGGTTGCCGCGAATGTCGTAAATCTCCATCTTTATGGCTGGATCTTTTTGTTTCCAGTAAACTTGTTGGCCGAAAGGTACGATGCGGCGAAGGTGATCCCGCGTTAAGAAATGTGTAGGCCATGATAGTGGGTTCATAAATATCTCAGGATGAAGCACCGATTTTTAGCCCAACAATCCTTACCTTTGCACGACCACAGACGCCGTTCTCTCTGCACCGGCTCGAACACTTTTTGTACTTTCAATGGGGCACTCCCCGGTTCAAGGAAAGTTGTTGCCGTTGACTTGTCCGGCAGTTAGCAACTAACCCGTCCACCGTTCTGTCTGTCCCGCTTTTACCAGACGCGCGAAGCCCTGGTTTGCACAATGCGGTGTCTGTGGTTTTTTCCTTTTTTTTCTTGAAACCTTCAACGTTTCCGGCCATCCAGGCCCGGAAGTTCGAGGTCTTTGGCTGAAACCAGCACCTCTTGGAGGTCAAATTCCCAGTCTATGCCCACCATCGGATCGTCGAAACGGATGCCGCCTTCGTGGCTTTTGGCGTAAAAATTGTCACATTTATAGGCAAATTCGGCCGTTTCGCTTAAAACCAGGTAGCCGTGGGCGAATCCGCGAGGCACGAGCAACTGGCGTTTGTTCTCCGCACTGAGCCGGATGCTGAACCATTGTCCGAGGGTAGTCGAGTCCTCCCGCAAATCCACGGCCACATCTAAAACCTCGCCTTCAATGACCCGCACCAGTTTGGCCTGCGCCATTTCGCCTGTTTGGTAATGCAAACCGCGGAGCACGCCCCGGGTCGAACGCGCCTGATTGTCTTGCACGAATACCGTATCCACGCCGGCTTCTGCCCAAATTTTTTGATTGTAACTTTCGAAGAAATAACCCCGTTCGTCACGATAAACGGCAGGTTCAAAAACAAGTAAACCGGGAATAGGTGTTGTAGTGAAAGGCATGGAGTTGAGGAGCTTACTTTTTTTTGCGCCAGGTAATCATGGCAGATGGGGTGAGACCGAGGCTGGGATGCCATTCGGAAGCAATATCAAAAGCGAGGTTGTTTTTTAATCGGAGGCCTGCGCCAAATCCAAGCCGGGCCAGGGCGTTGCTGCGCATTCCCGCTCGAATGACCAGCGCCGGAACGGGCCGATATTCCATGCCGGCTTTAATCATAGCTCGGCGTTCCACGTCTTTTTCCATTTCAAAAGCCATCAGGAGTATTTCAGAGGGTTTCCATGAGGCGCCAATGCGCAGCACGGTGGGCACGAGGTCTTCCCCGATTTTTTGTTGAAAGGGGTTTTGAATTTTGGCCCCCACCCACACATCCGGCAAGGCCTGCGCCAGTAAACTCAATCCGAAAGTAGCCATGGTGTTTGAACCGTATTCCTGCGCCGAAGCACGCAACACATCTGCGGAGCCACCCAGGTAAAACGCCTCCGTCAAACGCCGTCCGTACGCCAACCTAAAACGTTGCTCCGTGTATAAATCCGTGCCGGAGTGCTCGATGCCCAAGCCAGCGCCGGCAAATTTCCCGACCCCTACAATGCCCTGAAAATGTCCGCTATTCCATCCTTCCACCCCATAAGGCAGCGCAGAACCGGCCCAAACCCCGAGCCGCTCGCCAAGCCCAAGCTGGGCCTCGTTGGCCAAACCGGCCGAAAGACTCGGATTGGCAATCGTGGCACCGCCCATGCCCATTGCGGCGGCATTTTCAAAAGGACGCATGAACACCTGGGCTTGAAGGGTGTGTGCAAACAATAATGAGGCGAAAAATGCAAGGAAACGCATGAGGTAAAAAATTGGTCGAGCAAAAGTAGCGTGCTCGTGCGATAGGCAAGCCATACATTTGCCTTCAAATCAAACAGCCATGCGATTTCGCCAAGCAAGCCTGCGTATCAACGACCAAACCTACCCGCTCCAACCCAATCGTGCCAATACGTTTGAGGAAATTTACGCTGATTTCCAACAGCGCGATTTGGGCAAGGAGCAAGGTGTTCGGTACTCTGTCTTTTTGCATCCGAAGCAAAAAATTACCCTGCAAAGGCTTGAAATTCAATTCGATATGCCGCTCCCGCCCGATGCGCAGTTTTTTGCCAATGGCTATCAGTCCTGGAGCGAAAGCCGGTTTTTGAAGGTGTCGGACGGTATTCCGGGCTTACTTGCGCTGGCAAAAAAACGCCAGGGTTTTTTGGGCGATGCACACATCCAGGGAATACCGCGCGGACGCGGCAAATTGCATTCCTGGACCTATACTTTCCTGCGAACCGAAGCCGTTTCGGCCCGATTTGGGGAACAGGCTTCGGGCGTATTCCTGGGATCGCTCAGTGAACGCACGGGTTTTACCTTGTTTTTGTACAACCATGCCGAAGGCATACTCACGGTGCGCAAAGATCTCGACAACCTGAGTTTGCAACACTCCTTCCCGGCGATGGATTTTTGGATAAGTGAGGGCAGGGAGCAGGCGCTATTTGAGCAGTATTTTACCCTGGCAGAAGTAGCGCCTCCCAAAGCGGCCCCGGTTTTTGGCTGGTCCAGTGGGGAGCGGCTTTCTTCCCAGCTTTCAGCGTCGGTTTTGCTGGAAAATCTGGAGTCTTTTTCGGGCAGTCTGAATCAGATTTTGGCAGAATCCGAAACGTCTATCAGTGCTGCGAATAAACTTCCCCAACCCGCGCAGGCCCATTTTTCCGTAGATGATGGCTGGCAAACTGCCGTGGGCGACTGGCTCAGCGCCAAACCCGCTTTTCCGGGCGGAATGCGTCCGACGGCTTTGAAAATCAAGGAAAAAGGTTTGCAACCAGGGCTTTGGATTGCGCCATTCGTGGTGTCTTCCGAGGCAGAAATCCTGCGCAAAAACCCAGATTGGCTTTTGAAAGATGCCAAAGGACAGCCCCTTCGTGCAGGTTGGAACCCGAGCTGGGGAGGCTGGTATTATGCGCTCGATTTTTACCACGACGGGGTGCGTGAATACCTCACCGGTGTGTTCCACATGGCTCTCGAAAAATGGGGTTTTGAACTGCTTAAACTCGATTATCTTTTTGCGGTCGCCCTTGCGCCGCCGCCCGGCAAAACGCGTGGCGCGGTGATGTGGGAAGCGATGGAGTTTCTCCGTCGTTTGCTTGGCCACAGGAGGATGATCGCTTGTGGGGTGCCCTTGGGCGCCTGCTTCGGGATGGCGGATTATTGCGAGATCGGAGGAGGGGGACAGTTGGCATGGCAGCATCCGTGGCAGCGTTTTTTGCGGCATCGGGAGCGGGTGGATACCTTGGCCGCTTTACACAGTACGCTGAGCCGTTGGCAACTCAATGCTCGGGCATTCCAGAGCGCAACCGATGGTTTTAGCCTGCGAAGCGCGGATTCGAAACTTAATCCTGAGCAGCAGCATACGTTCTTGATAATCAATGCCTTATTGGGGAATTTGCTTTATACCTCCGATGATTTGAGCGCGTATTCCGAGGGCCAAAAAGCGGAATTGGAAGAAGCACTTTTGCTGCGCGGAAGCCGGGTCAAACGTGTTTTTGAACGAGAGCCAGCTGTTTGGGAAATTGATTTTGAACAGGAGGAGACCCAATGGATGGCGCTTTGCAACTTAAGTCCGAAAGAAAAAACTTTGCCCTTGGCCAACGCAATAGGGGCCACTTTGCGTCCTCACGAAACCTTTGTGCTTAGAACTTAAAGCTGAAATTCGTCTTCTATTGGCAAGCCTTTTAGCATTCGCTCGCATCGAAGCATGTATCTTTGCGACCCTTCTGGCTTTGCTCCAGACCTATAAGGTTTTTGGAAACCTTACAGGTCTCCATTCTAAAAATGCCCAGTAGTACGAGTTGCGCTTTGTCCAACGTTTAAAATAAACATGAAAAAACTGCTCTTTTTGCTGCCTTTTGGCCTCTTTTTATCTGCTTGTTCCAATGATTTTGAGGTAACTGCTCCTTGGAAGGAGATCCCGGTCGTGTATGGCATTCTTTCGCCGCAAGACACGGCGCATTACATTCGGATAGAAAAAGCATTCCTTGACCCTGAACGTAGTGCGCTTGAAATCGCGCAGATTCCGGATTCACTGTACTATCCGGCCAATGCGATCACGGTCTGGCTGGAAGACAAGGCCACGCAAAACCGTTTGCAATTGCAGCGCGTGAATGGCACGCTGGAGGGCTATCCGCGTGCAGGAGGTCTTTTTGCCACCGAGCCAAATTGGCTGTACAAAGCTAAATCGAGTGGTAATTTCACCGTTCAGGGTGGCAAAACCTACCGCCTCGTCATTGAGCGCGCCGACGGCAAACCGGATGTTGTGGCAGAAACGACCCTGGCAAAAGACTTCGTATTTACCAGGCCTAACCCCAACAATACTGCACCTCAGATTGGTTTTGAATCAAATATACCTGGAACTCAAATTGAATGGAGAACGGATGAAAACGGCTATTTTTTCAATGTTACTTTTCTGATTCGATACGAAGACAGAAACTCCAACGGCACCATTGCCGGTACGAACGAGTTGATTTGGGAGGCGGCTACCAACGTGGAACGTACCTCCATGATAGGAGCCGGCAACCTGTACCCAGTATCTGAATACTTCGCCATGAGTAGTTTTCACAACTTTTTGGCGCAAAACCTGCAGCGTCCGTCGGGCAATATGTATCGCGTATTTAAAAATTGCGACATTATCGTAGATGGAGGAGGTGCAGAGATCAAGGAATTCCTGGAAACCGCGCAGGCTAATTCGGGTCTGACCGGCGCAGAAACCTTCCCCAACTACACCAATGTGTCTGAAGGCTACGGCATTTTTACGGGAAAAACCCGTTCGATTGCTCAGAATATCCGAATTTCGACCAAAACGGTAGATTCTATGAATGTGCGTCCAATTACGGACTCCCTCCGATTCAGCTATTGAGAAAAGGGTTGATTTAAAGGTTTTATCACAAGTTATTTCCCCGCACGCCGGGCTGTCCAAGAGGGCGGCCCGGCGTGCGTATTTTCGCTCTGGCAGAACGATTTATTGGCTTTCGGGCTATTTCTTTGGGAAACAATGAGGGTATTTTTCGGTTTTATAATTCACAATATACTGCCCATTTAAAGTCGAGAAGAGTTCAAAAAAGACATTTATTCGGATTAATTTGCTTTTTTATTGAAAAAACAGAAGTATCATGAAGTTTTGTTTTCAAATATTCAAAAATAGAACTTCACAACACGCTAAATATGTAATTGCAGGAAGACTTCTGTAAAGGACACTTTTGTACCATGAACGGGCGGTAATAAAAGAATTGTCGCTTAGAAATATGTTCATGGGATTATGCAAATTCAGGTGAGAGAGCAAGTCCTCCCAGTGTTGGGGGGACTTGCTAGACCTGAAAAGTGTACTTCGCAACTGCTTCGACTTAATATGTTCATGGGATAATAATTTGTTGTTTTCCGAGCCGTACCATAAAACTGGTACGGCTTTTTTTATTCCAAGACAGTACCTTGCCCGCCGTATTTTAATTCAAGGCGAAGATGGCCCTCCAAATTGTTGGATGCCAAACTTTCATTTCCTGTAAATCTACTCACTCGATGGCATCTCAGGCAGATTGCCCCGATCACATTTCTACTCATGTCAACCGCAACAGGCGAAATCAAGCGCGTGACCACGCACAGTATCCAAGCAATGAAAAATCGGGGCGAAAAAATCGCCATGCTCACCGCGTACGATTTTTCGATGGCCCGAATTCTCGATGAAGCGGGCATTGATATTTTGCTGGTGGGCGACTCGGCCTCCAACGTCATGGCAGGCCATGAAACAACCCTGCCGATCACCCTGGATCAGATGATTTACCACGCTCAATCCGTGGTTCGAGCTGCAAAACGCGCCATGGTGGTGGTTGATTTGCCTTTCGGGAGCTACCAATCTAATTCAGAAATTGCCTTGTCCAGCGCCATCCGCATCATGAAAGAATCTGGTGCACACGCCGTAAAACTGGAAGGCGGAGCGGAGGTTGAAAAAAGCATCCAGCGCATTCTGCGTGCCGGAATTCCGATCATGGGACATTTGGGCCTGACCCCGCAGAGCATCTATAAATTTGGCACATACACCGTCCGGGCAAAGGAGGAGGCCGAGGCTCAAAGGCTCCGGGATGACGCTAAGTTGCTGGACGAACTGGGTTGTTTTGCCCTGGTGCTTGAAAAAATACCCGCAGAACTGGCCAAAGGGGTGTCGGAAAGTATCGAAATTCCTACGATTGGCATTGGTGCAGGGCCACATTGTGGGGGGCAGGTGCTGGTTACGCAGGACATGTTGGGTATCACCAAAGATTTTCAGCCACGTTTCTTGAGGCGTTACCTCGAGCTGTTCGACGCCATTGGTGGAGCTACCAAATCCTACATCACGGATGTAAAGGGGCTGGATTTCCCTAATGAAAAGGAGCAATATTGAATTCTTGCGGATGGTTTGGGATGTATTCAGGCTGTTTGAGCACATTTCATTTTAAAAAGTCTGAGTATCTTCACCGCGCTGAAAATTCATTTGACCCGTTTTTTTTTTGAAAAATGGTTTTTTACCCAAAGAATCCCCTTGTCAGGAAGCGAAATTCGCTTCCGAAGCATCTATTCATGGCTTGTTGTTTTCCATTCAAACGTACTAATTCCGGATTTTTCATGAAGAAAAGATTACTCCCTCTTTTGGCCGTCTTTGCCTTGTTCATAGGGCAAACATTTGCTCAGGTCAATCCCCAGTGTCCAACCCCCCCGCCCCCCGGTGCTGAAAACTGCCAACAATCTTGTGTTTATTGTGATTTTGATGGTTATATGGGTACCAATGACGGCACCCCCTCTGGTGGTAACGTAGTTTGTGGGGCCATTGCACTCCACAATGACCAGTGGTTTGGCTTTACGGCCGGTTCTTCAACAATTACCATCACAATCATACCCAGCAACTGCCAGGATGGCAACGGCCTACAGTCGGCGTTTTTTGACGCCTGCTCAGCACCGGATGCCATTGTTTGCAATCCAGGTTCTGCCGGTGGCGGGAACAATCCCATTTCACTGACCTACAACGATTTCACGATTGGAGAAACGTATTTCCTGATGCTCGACGGTTGGAGCGATGATGTCTGCGATTTTGAAATTGATATCACAGAGGGCTCCATCACTCCCGGTCCGCCCGATAATTCCACGCAGCCACAAGGCCCGAATATGGTTTGTCCGGGTGCGACGGTGGTGTACACCATCCCCGATGTTGCAGCAGCGGGTAGCTATATCTGGACTGCACCGCTGGGCTCATCCATCAACGGTGCTGGTGCATTTTTGAATGTGGAGGCTCCAGGGGGGACAACGGTTACCGTCACCTTTGGCAATGCAGGTGGGAACGTGTGTGTGCAAGCAGACAACGCCTGCAACCCTCCCAGTGCTAATAACTGCTTGCCGGTTACGAATCAACCCATTCCAATTACAATCAAAGATCCGATCACCGTTTGTTACGAAGATTCGCCTTTCACCTGGGATGAGGATCCTGGCACAATGCTCTTTGCGCCAGGAGTTTTCACACTTACCTCAAACCCTTATGAATCTTACCTCGGCTGCGATAGCCTTGTAAGACAAATCGTTACGATCAAACAGGTGCCTCCAACACCACTCGGAACCAAATATATCTGTGCTGGAGATTGTTTTGAGCTAGCGCCCGGCGATTTATACTGCGATGCAGGTAATTACAGTGTGCTCTTTGAAACGTTTAAAGATGGTTGCGACAGCACCGTGAATTTTACCCTCGTGGTGCTTAATCCGGTCGCTCAAATTGCTTCACCTGGCAATTCCATTGACTGCAACAGTTCAGGAGTACTGCTCAACAGTACCGGTTCCACGCCGCTCGGACAAGCCTTCTACAATTGGACCAATGCCAACTGGAACGTCGTAGGCGGAGCAGCTACCTACAATGCAACCTTAACCGGTACGTATAACTTAATTGTCATTTCTCAGGCTGGAGGTGTTCAATGCCGAGATACGGCCTCCGTTGTGGTAACGGGAAACACCACACCTCCAGGTGCCACTGCAACAGGTGGGAACATCAACTGTGTAACGCCTCAAACGACTTTAACAGGTACTTCACCGACCGGAGGGGTTACCTATACCTGGACTGGCCCCGGCATTACACCTGCCAATCAATTCCAGCAAAACCCAACGGTATTGCAACCCGGCGTATATGTATTGACGGTGCAAAACCCAGTCAATGGTTGTACTTCTTCGGCTTCTGTGAATGTTCTGGGCGATATTACCCCGCCCGCAGCCATTGCGGTGGGGGATACCATTACTTGCACGGCGCTCAACATTACCATTGACGGTACTACGAACGTTCCAAATGCTACCTGGTTCTGGACAGGGCCAGGCATTAATGCGGGTAATCAAACCGTTGAAGATCCGAATGTCACCGTTGGTGGTACGTATGCCGTAACGGTAACCAATACAATCAATGGTTGTACGAATACTGCCACGGCGCAGGTAACCGTAAACAACGCGCTGCCAAGTTCTGCTGCAGGGCCAGATCAAACCCTGACTTGCACAACGCCCAATACCACCCTGCAGGGCGTGGGCAATGGCGGCGGCCAACCCATTACGTTTAATTGGACCGGACCCAACGGGTTCATGTCGAATATCCCCCAGCCGAGTGTAAATGAAGCCGGGACGTATATTCTCAGCGTTTTAAACACACAAAATGGCTGTTCGAGCCGGGATACGGTGCTGGTTATATCCAACCAAGCCTTACCTAATGCGAATGCAGGGGCGGATTCAACCATCACCTGCGCCGAACCAAGCGTAACGCTGATTGGCAGCGGATCGAGCAATGGTCCTAATTTCAGCGCGCTTTGGAGTGGCCCAGGCATCAATGCCGGCAACTCAAACGTATTTAATCCCGTGGTGAGTGAGGAGGGTACTTATGCACTCCTCATTACCAACTCAACCAACGGTTGTACTGCCACGGATACTGTTTTGGTGGATATCAATACAACACTCCCCACCGCAGAAGCAGGAGACGACAATCAACTCACCTGCCTTACCCCAACCGGCATCGTACTGAATGGAAGTGGCTCACCCGCAAACGTGACCTTCCTCTGGTCGGGTCCCGGTATCGGCGGGAACAACGACACCATTCCTTCACCGACCGTAACACAGCCCGGAACTTACATCTTGTTGACTACCAATCCGGTGAATGGCTGTACGGCTACGGATCAGGCAATTGTAACCCAAGATGCGAATGTGCCGGAAGCAGACGGAGGGTCGGATCTTGTACTTAACTGTACCGTCTCCGTTGTGGATATAGATGGCTCAGGTTCTACGGTTGGTCCAGACATTACCTATACCTGGACAGGTCCGGGCATTTCGGGCAACAATGCCACGGCTCAGAGTCCTTCCGGCATTACTGTTCCGGGCATCTACAACCTCGTAGTAACCAATTCGAGCAACAGTTGCGCGAATTCTGATGTGGTGGTCATTGAAATTGACACACTCCAACCCAATGTAAATGCTGGCAACCCTTCAATCCTGAACTGTTTCAACAATACGATTGATACGTTGAGTGCAATGGGAAGCAGCCTGGGTGCAAACTTCACGCTGAACTGGACTGGCCCCGGAATTAATGCTGGGAACCAAAATTCGCCGAATCCGATCATCAATAACCAACCAGGAACGTATATCCTGACGGTTACGAACAACGTCAATAACTGCACGGCTACGGATCAAGTGGACGTGAGCCTTGACATAGCGGCCCCCACTGCGGATGCCGGAAATGACAATATCATTGACTGCGTGGTCACTGCGGTGACGGTAGGCGGGAACTCCTCTGCGGGTGCGAATTTCTCGTATCTCTGGACAGGCCCAGGCATCAACGCCAGCAATAGAACCCTGGCAACCCCCAACGTTTCGCAGCCGGGAACCTACAATCTTGTTGTGACCAATACCACCAACGGATGTACAAGCTCCGATGACGTGCTGGTAAATTCCAACGCGGTGTACCCAACCGCATTGGCGGGGAATAGCGGGCTTTTGACTTGTGATAATCCAACGGCTATACTAGACGGATCGGCTTCGAGTTCAGGGGCTGATTTCCAAGTGCTTTGGAGCGGACCAGGTATCAATCCGGGCAACCAAAATGAGACTACACCCAGCGTGACTGAACCCGGAACTTATATCCTGCAAGTGACCAACACAGTGAACAGTTGCATCACACTCGATTCCGTAGTGGTAGCTGAAAATGTAGAAATACCGGCTGCAAATGCCGGACAGGATATGATTCTGAACTGCCAAACTACCAGTACCTCATTGGACGGCAGCTTTTCGGACGATGGCCCGACAATCATTTACCTCTGGACCGGCCCGGGCATCAATCCTTCCAATGAGAATGACCAGATGCCTCCTATTGATCAACCTGGCACTTACGTCCTGCTCCTGACGGATTCTGCCAACGGCTGTACGTCCACCGATCAGGTTGTCGTAACCCAGGATAACGTTTTGCCTGTTGCCAGTGCAGGGCCGGATGGACTGATTACCTGTGCCGTTTTAACCCAAACCCTCGAAGGCTTGGGCAGTAGTTTTGGTGCAAACATTTCCTATACCTGGGAAGGTCCCGGCATTAATTCCAACAATTTTGACGATCTAAGTCCTGTGGTAAATGCTTCCGGCACTTACACGGTTACGGTGACCAACACGCAGAACTTCTGTACGGCTACAGACATAGTGTTTGTGGATATAGATCAAGTACAACCCATCATTGCCCCTGGTCCAGACCGTACCCTTACCTGCACCGATATAACCGTACAGTTGGACGCGACTCAATCTGCAACAGGGCCAAACATTGGTTTTACCTGGACGGGGCCCGGTATTATTCCTGGCGGGGCAAACACCCCTACTCCAACTGTAAACGCCCCCGGTATTTACGTCCTTACCATAACAAATACGGATAACGGATGTACCAATGTGGGCGCGGTAGAAGTACTTGAGAACGTGATCGAACCGGACGTGTTTGCGGGCAGTGATTTGACAATTACCTGTGCCAATGCCAGTGTGGGCGTAACACTCAACTCAACTGGTTCCAGCACAGGGCCCAATTTCAGCGTCTTGTGGGGTGGCCCCGGGATCACACCTGCAAACGGAACCAATCCAAATCCGACCGTTTTGGTACCCGGAACGTATATTCTGACCATCACCAATAACCTTAATGGTTGCACAGATACTGACGTGGCCATTGTCAATGCAGATCAAAACCTCCCCACCGCGAGTGCTGGTCCGGACCAGACCATTACATGCGCAACCACATCGGTGATTCTGGATGCCACAGGTTCTTCAACCCCGACTGGTTCGTTGGAATACAACTGGACTGGCCCTGGCATCAACGCTGGAAACATGAACGGGGATATGCCAACCGTCACACAGAGTGGGTCTTATTCGCTGACCGTAATCAATTCTATAACCGGATGCCAGGCAAGCGATCAGGTTGAGGTTTTGTTGGACAATCAGCCGCCAGTTACGACTGCAACTTCCGGCATCATTACTTGTGCAGAACCGCTTTCGACCGTTACAGTAAGCAGTTCGCTACCCAACTCAACCTACCAATGGGAAGGTCCGAATGTTAACCCAAATAGCAGTACCAACGCGACCATTATGGTGGATGTAGCTGGTTTGTATGTGGTAACCGTCACAGCACCCAATGGCTGTACGTCCACATCCAGCACGATTGTGGAAGAAGATGAAGATGTGCCTCAGGGCGCAGCGGAAGGAACTGTTTTGAACTGCACCAACGGTGGAGCCAGCGTCATCAGCGGGCAGGTTTCTTCGCCAGCGGGTTCTACATTCACCTGGACTGGTCCCGGCATTGGCACCGTGACGACCCCTTCGGTGAATGTGACACAACCCGGCACCTATATCTTTACCATTTTTGCGCCAAACGGTTGTATCCGCCCCATAAATGTGCAAGTTGTTTCTGATTTCAATCAGCCAACGGTGATCGCTGTGGCCGCAGAAACGATTGATTGCAATACCTCTGAGGTAAATATCAATGCTGCGGGGACTTCGGTAGGGCCTAACTTTACCTACGGATGGACGACGGCCAATGGTCAAATCGTTTCCGGTGCCAATACCCTTAACCCATTGGTGAACCGTGCGGGTGATTATCAGCTACTCGTTACCAACAACCTCAATGGTTGCACCAACAGCATCATCGTTCCCGTAGAAATTGACCCAGAAGTGCCCACCGGGTTTGATGTTCAGGTGAACAATGTGCGTTGTTTTGGGGATCAGAATGGCTCCATCACGGTAAATGGAGTGCAAGGCGGTACGCAGCCCTTCATGTTCTCTTTGAGTGGAAACACTGGATCGGCCAATAATCAGTACACAGGCCTGAATGCCGGTGTTTATGTGCTTTCCCTCGAAGATGCGAACGGTTGTAGTCTCGATACCACCATCACCATTGGTGCCCCCGGGCAATTGCAGGTAGAACTTGGTCCGGATATTGAAGTAAGTCTTGGCGAAGATGCTACGGTAACGGCCCAAATTCAAAGCACCGCAGGGCTGAGTTCGGTAGTATGGAACTATAGTCCCGGCTGCGATTCTCTTGCCGATCCATGCGAAACATTCACTTATCAGCCGTTCGACTCGTACCGCCACAGAATCACGGTCACGGACATCAACGGCTGTGTGGAGCGCGACGAAGTACTGGTCATTGTAGAGAAAAGAAGGCAGATTTATGTGCCCAATATCTTTAACCCGGAAAGTGACCTGAACTTCGCTTTGGGAGTTTTTGTAGGTATTGATGTGGCAAAAATCAATAAATTTTCCATCTTCGATCGCTGGGGAGATCAGGTGTTCTTCCTGGATGAATACCTCCCTGAAAACGGAAACACTTCCCAATCCTGGGATGGTCGTGCCCGCGGCGATAAAGCGCAGACGGGGGTTTACGTCTGGTACTGCGAAGTTGAATTCATTGACGGCGAGACGAAACTGTTTAAAGGCGACGTAACGCTGATTCGATAAGGAACACTGACAAATAATTTGTTCTGAAACATTTAAAAGCCGCTTCTCCCGGTATGGGCAGAAGCGGCTTTTATGTTTGGTGGGATCATACGTTTACTAAACTTTTAAAGTTCATACGTTTACTAAACTTTTAAAGTTTAGTAAACGTGGTACAGACGCCCTCCTCTAACAATCATACCCTACCACGCCATTTTTACAAAATTCTTCCTGGCCAGGTCAATGCCCTCCAAAGGCGTCGTTCGGTAGTGCTCCAGTTCAATGACGTAATGTTGTAAACCCGCCTGTTGGCTTTGCCGAAAAATACCGGGGAAATCAAGGATGCCATCACCAAATTCAATGGTTTCACGTTTTTCGGTATCGGCCATATCCTTGGCGTGGCAGAGTTCCCAGCGACCGGGATAAATTCTGAACCAGTCCAAGGGGTTGTGTTGGGCATAACAAACCCAATAGATATCCATTTCAAAACTCAAGGTTTTTGGGTCAATTTCGTGCAACAACCACTCAATGAGCAAGCGGCCATCGGGGCCACGTTGTATAAATTCAAAATCGTGGTTGTGATAGCCAAAATGAATGCCTGCTTTTTGGGCGTACGAAGCGGCGGCGGCAGTCAGGCCGACAATTTGCTCGACCTCCTTCCGTTCGGGTTCCGGCACCCAGGGATAAATAATGTACTTCTGGCCCATTTTCACGGCATCATCAATGGCGCGTTTGGCGCGATCCGAAAGGGTTTTTTGGCCAGCATCGTAATCGCTCAGGGAAAATCCACAGTGGCTGGAAGGCATAGTCAAGCCATTGTCTTTCAATACTTTGGAGTATTCAGCGATGGGCATTCCAAACATTTTACCATCGGCGTAGCCATAGGCTTCTACCTCGCGGTAACCCATTTTTGCAATGGTTTTCAGCGTCCCAATCGGGTCGTTCGACATATCGCCCCGGACGCTATACAACTGTACCCCGAGATGTGTAACGGATCGTGTCAGCGACAAGGCGTTTTCTGGAATCATCACCGTCCCGGCCAGTGCCAGTGCGGAGTTTTTTAGGAATTCACGGCGGGGTATTTGTTCCATATCTTAAAATTGTCTGGCAAAAGAAAGAAAACTATAGAACAACGTGTAGTATCAATCACATAAATCATAGTTTACCTTTGCCAACATGAAACAAAAAATCGTGGTTCTGAGCGGTGCCGGCATCAGCGCCGAAAGTGGCATCAAAACCTTCCGCGACAGCGACGGCCTTTGGGAAAACCATCGGATCGAAGACGTAGCCACCCCCGAGGGCTGGGCTGCGAACCCCAAGCTGGTACTGGATTTTTACAATCAACGTCGGGCGCAACTCCTTGAGGTTCAGCCCAATGATGGGCATCGCGCCTTGGTGGACCTGGAGCAAAATTTTGACGTACACATCGTGACCCAAAATGTGGACGACCTCCACGAACGGGCCGGAAGCACTCAGGTGTTGCACCTGCACGGACAGCTTCGTCAGGTGCGATCCACACGCCACGAAAACCTCGTGTATCCCTGGGACAGAGACCTAAACCTGGGC
Organism: uncultured Saprospiraceae bacterium; assembly: GCA_964550795.1. Taxonomy (GTDB): domain Bacteria; phylum Bacteroidota; class Bacteroidia; order Chitinophagales; family Saprospiraceae; genus M3007. The sequence continues at coordinate 75,765 of CAZKBH010000011.1, read as the reverse complement.
GATTTGTGCGAAGGCGGACATCAACTGCGCCCGCATATTGTGTGGTTTGGCGAGGCCGTGCCCATGCTGGAGAAAGCGGCGGAATTGGCCCAAAAAGCCGATATTTTTATCATTGTTGGCACTTCCTTACAGGTATATCCAGCGGCTGGACTCATGCAATACGCCCGGCGCAACATTCCCTTTTATTACATTGATCCACGTCCCCAACTCAATTATGAACTAAGCAACATGCCCAACCTGACCATTATGGAAGAACCCGCCTCCACCGGTGTGCGGAAAATGGTAGAATTGATTGTTAAATAATGCCCATTCATTTCAAATCACACAAATTACACGAATCATAGTTCAGAATCAGGCATTTATCATTCAAATCACACAAATCATAGTTCAGATAACGCGAATCATAGTCCCATGCAAATTCGCACACGACTCACCTTACTATTTGTATTGATTGCGGCGGGTATCCTCGCCGGAGTCCTGGTTTCAGTTTATGTGCTGTTCAAAAAAAATACAGAGGATGCGTTTTTTCGGGCACTTGAGTTGAAGGCCGATATGACTGCAAAAACGGCCCTTCGAGATCCGCATACACTTGCACCGCTGAAAATCAATTGGACTGCGCCCGACGACGATATCCTGCCTTACCAAGACAATATAACCATTTTTAACAACGCCTACGAGCGGATTTTTGCCCTCCACCCGGATGCGCCACCCGTGACGGTAAAGGATTTGCAAAACATTTATCAACGCAAGGAAAGCCATTTTAAACACTACAATTTATTGGCTTTGGGGCGTACAGTGAGTGATCCTTCTGGTGCCTCGTATGTCGTCGTTGTGGAAGGTTTTTGCGATCCAACGCAGTTGGTTGAATTGCGTAATATCCTGATGCTCAGCTTTTTCGTGGGTTTGATTTTGGTTGCATTGGCCGGCTGGTACTATGCCGGCAGGGCACTTGCACCTGTTTTGAACATCGTCGGGGAAGTGGAGCGTATCCAGCCTGCTGATCTGAGCAGAAGGGTGGATACCGGGCAAAACCGCGACGAAATAGCCCGGCTGGCCGAGACCTTCAACCGCTTGCTCGACCGCGTGGAACAGGCATTTCGGATGCAACGAATGTTTTTATCCAATGTATCTCACGAGCTTCGAAATCCATTGACGGCCATTCGATCTCAACTCGAAGTGGCCTTGCACCGGGAGCGCGAGCCTGCTGCATATCGCAACATTTTACAAAGCATTCTGGACGATGTGGACGCGCTCAGCGAGGTGGAGGATGAACTCCTGCAACTGGCCCAAATCCACAACGACCCCAATAGCATCCCCTTTGCGCCACTTCGACTGGATGAACTGCTCTGGCAGGCCAAACAACAGTTGCAAAAACGCCATCCAGACTACCGGGCCAATGTCGAATTTGGGGAAATGCCCGACGACGATCAGGTGCTTTTTTTCCGGGCCAATGAAGCCCTGCTGCTTACAGCCATCCTCAATCTGATGAACAACGCCTGTAAGTATTCTCCCGACCACCAGGTGCTGCTTAGGGCATCTTTTCAAACCACGGGTAAACACCAAATCGAAGTTTGCGACAACGGCCCCGGCATTCCACCCGAAGAGCAGCGACTGATTTTTGAGCCTTTTTTTCGCAGTCCCCGCCACCTCACGGTAAAAGGAACGGGGGTAGGGCTTTCGCTGGTTCAAAGCATTTTGACCCTGCACCAGATTCAGCTTTCGGTAGAAAGTCCGGAAAAAGGCGGGGCTGTTTTCAGGATGGTTTTTCCGGAAAAGGCATAACATACTGTTGGCGCTCCTTATCTTGCGGAGTAAGTGCATACCTTAATTTTAAAACACACAAAAACATGAACCGTAAGCCCTTTTTATGCTTCGCATATTCCTTACTTATTTCAATTTCCTGCACGGCGCAGACACCGGTCAAAGAAATCCGGTTTCCCAACGGGAAAATATGCCTCTTGCTGGATAGCGTAGCCGCCGGAGAAGCCATCACTTTTGACCAAACAGACGGATATTTTGAAAAGGTACAAGCCTCTGAAATGTCTATTCAGATGCGCAAACCATTGGCAGAAGGCCAATCGCAGGCGGAATGGGTGGCGGCTTACAGGGAGTTTCTCAAAACCGATGTGGAAGGTTTTTCTGCGGATGAATCCACTTTTATCAAAGGCGTAATGGAAAAAGTATTCCGCACGGTCAATGATGTGTCTCCTGATATTTTCCCGGATACGGTGAAACTCATCAAAACCAAGGGGCGGCATTACGGAGATGGGGTTTGGTACACCCGCGAAAACTGCATCGTGATTCCCGCCGATGAATTGAGCCGACGCAAAACAAACCCCTTTACCACTACGATGTACCACGAACTGTTCCACGTGTGGTCGCGGCTCAATCCCGCCAAAAGTGATCTGGCTTACCAACTCATTGGTTTTGAGGATATTGGCTATAAAAATCTGCGTCTCCCGGAGGCTTTGGCAGCCCGCGCGCTGTACAACCCGGATGGGGTGGATTTTGCCCAAAAAATCGCCCTCACACAAGCCGACGGATCCATGATCCATGCCATACCAATTATTTATTCCAATCACGAGGGCTGGACGGATGCGCAAAACACGTTCTTTGCCTACCTGGAATTCAACCTGTTTAAAGTTGAAAAACAACCCGATGGCACCTGGAACGTATTGGTGCAAGAAGACGGGTTCAGCAGTGTACTCAACCTGAAAGAGCAGCCTGATTTTTTCCGCCAAATCAAAGACAACACGGGCTACATCATCCACCCCGACGAGGTATTGGCCGACAATTTTGCCTTCATCATGCAAGAGAAAAATGGCCAAAAGGTGTCGCTTAAATTCTCGGCGGAGGGCAAAAAATTAATGAGCGACTTGGAAGCCGTGCTAAAGCGGAAGTAAGTTTTGCAAGGGATTGTACAAATGGGTGGAGCTGGCCTGATGTTTGGGGCGTATTGATTTTTTTAAAACCTAAATCATAATACCACATGCAAAAGACAATCTACTTAGCGGCATTGCTGCTCTTCAGTGTTTCGTTGATTGGGCAGACTACTTATCATAAGAGAGTACAAGGAGTGGAATTTTTTTCAAATACGGCCCTGCCTGATGGAGAGGTGCTTGGGTCGGGCCGTCTTAATTCACAATCAAATGTTAGAGGTACGCTCTCCCTATTTGCAAATGATGGGGCACTTGTTTGGAGCAAACGTTTCCCAACCTTGAATTTTGTCTCCCATGCCATTCAAACAGCAGATGGCTTCTTGACGGTAGGAGATACCATTCGACCTAATTGGGGAGGAATAAGACCGCAATATTCGGTGGTTTCAAAGCTGAATGGCAGCGGATCAGTAGTTTGGTCAAAAATAATGGGTAATGCAACTCAAGTGGTTAATTTCAACCAACTGCTTGAAGTGCCCAATGGGTATATAATGTCCGGGGATTACTCCTCGTTGGTCTCACCAAGCAGAAGGTATGTTTGCCTAATTAAATTTGATGAGGATGGGAACATCAACTGGAGCAAAAGTTATTTTGGTGGAAACAATAACTTCCATGGACAATTTTTGGCTCAACGTGTAGAAGGGGATACTCTATATGCAAGTGGGCAGATACAAGGGAATGCTGCCTTACTTCGAGTAAATGTTAATACAGGGGAGCTATATGGAGTATCATCTTTTGGTGGAATCTATATTGAAGATATTTATACCCTCAGTCCTACCATTGACGGCAATTTTATCATGGCAGGTAGTACGCGCTCTACCACGGGTAGTGAGGAAGATCGACCCTGGGTGATTAAAATCAATAGAATAGGCGAAATAATATGGTCCAAGACGTATGGAATCCCGGGCACACACGCAGTTGCACATTTAACAGACACGAAGGATTCCAGCGGCTATGTGATGACTATAGGTCTAGGAGCACATGGCTTCGCGGGACCTTTCTCTATAATAGCCAAAATAGATGAAGCCGGAAATCTGCTGTGGGCTTACAACTATGCTAATGAAAATTCTGCGGGAATTGCTGGGCTAAAACGCGCTTTAGATGGAGGCTTTTTGGCAGTTTTGCGGAACGGAATGCTTAAAGTAAATGAGGAAGGACGTATTGTAAGCGGCTGTTGCCCGGCACCTATCAATCTGGAAATTGAAGACTTTAGCCCTCCGTATCAAAATATAACACTCATTTCAGAAGATTGGGAAACACCGGCTCCATTTACCATGCAATCCCCGGTAGATATCTCGCTGGAAGTCTCTGATTTTTGCCAAATACCCTTAACCAGCATCGTCGAACAAATTCCGTTGTGCAAAGAGGATTCTATCCAGATAAATGGTGTTTATTATCAGGCACCGGTTACCATTCTGGATACGGTACAAAGTTTGAATGGCGGCTGCGATACCCTGCGTGTGTACAATTTGGTGCCCATTCCAGAGCCATTTAAAGTCCAAACGGTTTCATTTTGTCCGGGCACCTCCGTCGTGGTCAATGGCGTAACCTACACGGAACCCGGTACCGCTTTTGATATCCTCCCGAGCACAATCGGCTGCGATACGCTTTCCGTAACCTTTTTGGAGTGGAAACAACTTCCCCGGATATTCCAAACCACCACCTTTTGCCCGGGAGATACCGTGTATTTTAATGGAATCGGGTATGTGTTCCCCACCCTGATCTCTACCCCGGACACCTTGCCCAGCCTAGGAACTGGTTGTGATACGTTGCTTTTTCACGTGCTGTCTTACCCCTCAGACCCATCTGCGGTGTCGGCGAACTGTCCACCCAATCAGGTGCTCATCACTGCTCCAGCCACCCCGGTGCTCGTTCAATACGACCCACCAACGGGTTCCAGCACTTGCACTTGTCCCGAGGTGTCCTTTTCCCTGAACCAGGGACTTCCCTCCGGTGCCCTCTTCCCGGTCGGCAGCACGCAGGTTTGTTACTCGGTCAGCGATATCTGTGGGGCTTCCCAGACCTGTTGTTTTGAAGTAAAAGTGGAGGAAGAAGTGGCCTGCGACGTAAAATCAAACGGATGCGTACAATATGAATTGCTCGGAATTGCTACCGGCGCAGGGCAGGACAAAACCTACCAAATGCGGGTCACCAACCACTGTGGAAGTCCACTCTCCTACACGGCTTTTCAGGTGCCCAACGGTGTGCAAGCTTTAGCTCCGGCACAAAACAGCACCTATGTTTCGGCCAATGCTCGACCATACACGGTGCGCAATCCAAACCACGCACCTTTTCATTCGGTGCGGTTTGCATCGGTAGGTAGCGGCATTGTCAACGGACAATCGGATGTATTTGAATACACCTTACCTGCCCAATCCAGTCCGCTGTTTATCAAAGCCACCACTCGCCTGGCTTCAGGTGCTTTGTACGAGGTTATGCTCAACACATTTGGATGCGAAATCTCGTCGGGAAACATCGTGGAGGAACGAACGGCTGAACCAGCTCCCGCAGGGGTTTTACAGGTATTCCCAAACCCCACAAGCGGAGCACTTTTTATAGACTTATCAGCACAAAAAGGTGAATTGGTGCAGCTTGCATTGCGCAACACACAGGCGCAGGAATTGTCCCGGCAGTCCATTTTGGCAAGCGATGGCGCAACGCCTTTCCAGTTGCCCAAGAACTTGCCGGATGGGATTTATTTACTCGAAATAACCCTGGAAAACGGCGAAAAACACCTCGCGCGATTTGTGGTGCGGCAATAAATCCTAGGTTTAAAAGGTTACGCTATTTTACAAAATTAAGTCACATCAACGTTTATGTCCCAAACGACCTCGGAGAGGTCAAACGTTTGTGGCAAAAAAAATCCCCGGAAGCCAAAGCTCCCGGGGATTTTTTTATCAGGATCAAACGTAGTATTTACTGCGGATTAACCTTGAACAACTCTACTTCAAACACCAACGCCGAGTAACCTTTGATGATTGCACCGCGGCCGCGTTCGCCGTATGCGAGGTTGTAAGGGATGAAAAACTTGAATTTATCACCCTCTTTCATGTATTGCAGACCTTCCGTCCAGCCAGGAATCACGCCGTTGAGCGGAAACTTAGTCGTTTGGCCGCGATCTACCGAACTATCGAAGATCGTGCCGTCGAACATCGTGCCGTGGTAGTGCACCTCTACTTTGTCGGTCGCTACTGGAGAAACCGTGCCTGTACCGCGTTTCATCACCTCATATTGGAGGCCGCTGGCAGTGGTGGTCACTTCTTTGCGTTTTTTGTTTTCTTCCAAAAATTTCGCGTTGCGGTCTTTCCACATGCCTGAGGAGATAGATTGCTCGATCTGGGTAGCATTGGCTGCTGGCAAAACAGTTACATCACCCTTTAGGTTGGCGTTGAATGCTTCCAAAAACAGCTTGGTATTCATATCGCTGCCGAGTACACGTTTGGCATTTTCTGCAGCCACCATGCCATGAGCATAGTTGAGGCTATCCATTTTTGTTTTGAGTTCGCTCGCTTTTTGTGCAAAAACGCCCGTCGCTGCAAACAGCAGGGTGAGGGAAAAGATGAGTTTTTTCATGTTCAAGTTTTAAGTTAAAAAGTCGCTAAAAGATGTGTGAAAAGTGTGGGCACCCATGTAATACGGTGTGCCACAATTAAATGAAACTATTCGACTTGTTTTTCCATAAACCGTCGAAGATTTTTCATAGCAGTGCTGCTTACTTTGTTTTTCAAAAATCCGCTCCAACCCAGCAGCCAGCCGGTGAGCCCTAAGGCCTGACGGCTCCAGCGTGCAAAATCAAACTGGTCGGTATGGCGATAAATCAGCCCGTCTTTGAATTCAAATTTGGCTTCAATAATGTTGTGCACTTTTCGGCCTGTTTTTGAAAACGTGTACCAAGCCTCCCAATGCGCCGAACCCTGGTCGCCATCCGCTCGAACATCCCGAAATTCAATACGCAAATCCTTCCCCGCCGTCACTAGCATTGTCCACATCGCAGCCGCTTCTTTGCCAGAATTCAGGTCAAATGCAGCGTCTTTAAACCTGGCTTCAGGGTGATACAACGAAGCCATGGTTTTAAAGTCCTTCTGTTGGAAGGCCGTGTAGAACCGGGTGATCAATGCGCTGTGATTATTTCCCATGGCACTGTTTGTACTTCTTCCCGCTGCCACAAGGGCAAGGGTCGTTGCGGCCCACCACTTTTTCTTTTACAATGGGTTGGGTGCGTTGCACGGGTCCATTGTGTCCAGCCGCTTGGGCCGCACGTTGGGCAGCCTGTTGCGTCTCGGTTTGCTGCTGACCGCTGTTATTGGTCCGAAGACGGCTGGCCTGGGCACGACGTTGGGCTTCGGCTTGTGCCTGGGCCTGTTGTGCGCGGCGCATATCTTCTTCAGTTGGCAAATCCAGCGAACCTTTCAACAAAAATGCGGTCACCTGTGAATTGATGTGCCCGATAAGCCCCTCAAACAGGTTGTACGCCTCCATTTTATAAATCACGAGCGGGTCTTTCTGCTCAAAAGAAGCCCCTTGCACGGATTCTTTCAAATCATCCACGTTGCGCAGGTGTTCTTTCCATGCATCGTCAATCAATGCCAAAGTGGCCACTTTTTCAACATCCCGCATGACGGTTTTACCCTCACTCTTAATGGCATCCTCCATATCTGCGCTCACGTTGTAGCCCGCGGTGCCGTCGGTGAAAGGCACTACAATCCGCTTGTAACGTTGGCCATGCTCCGCGTAAACGCGTTTGATTTCGGGTAAAATCCGCTCGCCTACCTGTTTGGATTTGTGCTCGTAAAGTCCCAAAACCTGCTCCTGGAAAGTGGCCACCACCGTACCTGCCGGAGCCGACTTGAACCAAGTTGGATCCATTTCCGGGTCAACCCCTATGAGTCGGATGCTGTCGAATCGGAAAGTTTCGTAGTCGCCGCCTTCGCGGTGCACTTGTACGAGCTCGGAGGTAATGGCTGTGAAGGCGTTGTTGATATCTACCGCCAACCGGTCGCCAAACAGGGCGTTGCGGCGTTTTTTGTAAATCGCCTCCCGTTGGATGTTCATCACGTCGTCGTATTCCAACAAGCGTTTACGAATGCCAAAGTTATTTTCCTCCACCTTTTTCTGGGCGCGTTCAATGGAGTTTGTCACCATCGAATGTTGGATCACGTCGCCTTCCGTATGGCCCATTTTGTCCATCAAGCCGGCAATACGGTCGCTTTGGAACAAACGCATGAGGTTGTCTTCAAGCGAAACATAAAACTGCGATGAACCTGGGTCGCCTTGACGGCCAGCACGACCGCGTAATTGGCGGTCAACCCGGCGGCTTTCGTGTCGCTCGGTACCGATGATTGCGAGGCCACCGGAGTCTTTTACGCCTGGGCCGAGTTTGATGTCCGTTCCTCGACCAGCCATGTTGGTCGCGATGGTCACGTTTCCGGCCAAACCAGCTTCTGCCACAATTTCTGCTTCCCGCTGGTGTTGCTTGGCATTCAATACATTATGGGCAATGCCGCGCATTTTCAGCATCCGCGACAGCAATTCTGAAATCTCTACCGAAGTTGTACCGACCAGACAGGGGCGGCCCGCATCGCGGAGTTTCACGATGTCGTCAATAACGGCGTTGTATTTTTCACGGGCGGTTTTGTACACCAAATCCTCCTCGTCCTTACGGGTAATGGGTCGGTTGGTTGGCACCACGACCACGTCGAGTTTGTAGATGTCCCAAAGCTCTTTGGCCTCGGTTTCGGCAGTACCCGTCATACCCGCCAGTTTGTGATACATCCTGAAATAGTTCTGAAGCGTGACCGTCGCGTAGGTCTGGGTAATCTCGCCCACTTTGACGTTTTCCTTCGCTTCGAGCGCCTGGTGGAGGCCATCAGAGTACCGGCGGCCTTCCATGACACGGCCTGTTTGTTCATCTACAATCTTAACCTCACCTTCCAATACGATGTACTCGTTGTCTTTTTCAAAAAGCGCGTACGCTTTCAAAAGCTGCTGAATGGCGTGTATCCGGCGACTTTTTACCCCATAATCCTGGGATAATTTTTCTTTGGCTTCAATTTTTTCATCGTGACTCATTTCCTTGTCCCGGTCAATCTCCATGAGGCTGACCGCAATGTCGGGCATGATGAAAAAATCAGGCTCGTTGTTAAAACGAGAAAGGTATTCCACCCCTTTTTCGGAAAGTTCGACCGAACGGTTTTTTTCATCAATGTGAAAAAGCAACTCGGAGTCCACTTCAGGCATCCGTTTGGCGTTTTCCTGCAAATAATTATTCTCCGTTTTTTGGAGCAATACTTTCATCCCGTCTTCGCTCAGGAATTTGATGAGTGGGCGGGCCTTGGGCAATGCCCGGTGTGCGCGTAAAAGCGCCAAGCCACCACCGCCCGCTTCTGGGCTGGCGTTCCCTTCGGCAATTAATTTTTTAGCTTCTGTCAGGAATTGGGCGGAGAGTTTGGATTGCTCTTCGAGCAGGCGTCTGACCGTTGGGTTCAGTTCCACGTATTCCTGGTCTTCCGCGCCACGGGTAACGGGTCCGGAAATGATGAGCGGCGTACGCGCATCGTCAATCAACACGGAGTCAACCTCATCCACAATAGCGTAGTGGTGCTTGCGCTGCACGAGTTCGTCGGTGCTGGTCACCATGTTGTCGCGCAGGTAATCGAAACCGAATTCCGCATTGGTCCCGAAGGTAATATCCGCGCGGTAAGCTGCGATGCGTTCAGGGGAGTGCGGACGGTATTTGTCAATACAATCCACCGTCAACATCAAAAATTCATACAGTGGACCAACCCATTCCGAGTCACGTCGAGCGAGGTAATCGTTCACGGTCACGATGTGAACCCCTTCGCCCGCCACGCCGTTGAGGTAAGCCGGCAGGGTGCCGACGAGGGTTTTGCCCTCCCCGGTGGTCATTTCGGCAATTTTACCGTCGTGGAGTACCATACCACCCATGAGCTGCACATCGTAGTGCACCATGTTCCACTTAATTTCACCGCCGGCTGCTGTCCAGGTATTTTTCCAAAGCGCTTTTTCGCCTTGAATGCTGACATGTGTTTTGCCGGGTTTTGCCGCGATCAACCGGTCGTGTTCGGTTGCTGTAACCTCCAGGACTTCGTTCTGGGATAATCTGCGGCTGGCCTCTTTGACCACCGCAAACGCTTCAGGGAGAATGCTGAGAAGCACATCTTCGAGGGCTTTATCGCGGCTTTTGCGCAGTTCGTCCACCTCTTTAAAAAGGAGTTCTTTTTCGTTAAAATCCTCTGCATCAAGGGCGCTTTGATTCACAGAAGTGATTTCTGCATCAATATCACTCAAGTATTCCTGAATTCGCTGACGGAATTCGATGGTTTTAGAGCGCAGTGCATCGTTGGAAATGGACTGGTACGAATCGAAGTGTTTATTGACTTCGAAAACCAAGGCTTGGTACTGCTTAAGGTCGCGGTCTTGCTTGGTGCCGATTATTTTTTTAAGAAATCCGAACATTTATGGAAATGTGGTCAATTTGATGAATGTGGGTAATGGGGGTAATGGTTTAATGTGGTCAATGTGGGGAATGTGGGGAATGTGGTCAATGGGGCGCAAAGGTAATCCTTTGGTTTTGCGCTTTGAAGCTGTTCCGCACATTTCGTTCCATGGATGGGAAAAGTGGGTTTTTTGACAGAATGGCAGAGGAATTTAGGGTAAACTTTGAACCATTTCATTTTTTGGCAGGTTTATATGGGGCAAGAGACGGCATAAAAGGATGAAAATTTTGCCTGTGACAATTTTTTTTAAAACAATGCACTTGTTTCAGGGTAAAATCTACCTTTGCTGCCTAAGAGTCACCGAATTAGCGCTTAGGCGCGAAAGCGGGTAGCATTTTTTAGCAAACATTTTTTTTAACAAAACATTCTGAAAGGTGGAATACGGGAATTTTCAACGGAGAGACAATGACAATCGGGACCGAGACCGCGACCGTGGCGGCGACCGCGACCGTGGTGGATTTGGCGGCGGCGGTGACCGCGGCGGCGATCGCGGTGGATTCCGTGAGCGTGGCGGCGGTGGTCATGGCCGCGCCGGAGACGGGCAGTGCCGCGAAGCAGGGCGCTGTCTCGCGCATGATCCAGATCTACGCCAACCGTGGCCACCTCACGGCGAAGATCGATCCGCTGGGGCTGATGCAGCGGCCGGTGCCGAAGGTGATGGGGCTC
>CAZKBH010000011.1:63582-64636 GCA_964550795.1 uncultured Saprospiraceae bacterium | reverse complement strand
GCGATGCTCGCCGTCTTTCCGGCGGATTTCGATGCGGCGGCGGTGGCGTCCGTGGCAGCGGTGGCGACCGTGGTGGTTATGGCGGCGGCGGTGGATTCCGTGGCGGCGGTGGCGGTGACCGTGGTGGTTACGGCGGCGGCGGTGGTGGCGGCGAACGCTTTGAAGAAGAAAGCGTTTTCTCCAAACGTGTTCGTGCTGGCAAACGCCGCACCTATTTCTTTGACGTGAAAAAAACGCGCGGCGAAGATTACTTCATCACCATTACAGAAAGTACCCGCCGCGAAGATGGTTTTGGCTACAAACGCCACAAACTTTTCCTCTACAAGGAAGACTTCAACCGTTTTGTTGCTTCCCTGAATGAAGTGGTGAACCACGTTAAAACAGAACTCATGCCGGAGTTTGACTACGAAGAGTTTGATCGTCGTCAAGCCGAATGGGAAGCTCAAAATCGCGACAATGAGGACGATGATGAGTCAGACGACCGCAATGAGGACGACAAGCCCAAGTTCAGAGCAAAGGATGATTCCGATGCAATAACCGAGGGCGATGATCTCAGCGCAGACGACGACAAACCTGAAGTCAAAGCGAAAGACGAAGACGATATCGAAGACGACTGGAAATAAACCTCTGGTTCTGATTCATTTGAATCAATGGTAAGCGACGGGGTGTTTTTGCATCCGTGGCTCCAAAATACAAAGGCGAAATGACCTGCTGAAACGTGGGCTTTTCGCCTTTTTTTTATTCAAAACAATGTACCCAAAACTTTTCAGCCCCCTCGATTTAGGTTTCACCACCTTGCCCAATCGCGTGCTCATGGGTTCCATGCACACTGGTTTGGAGGAGAAAAAAGATGATCTTCGAGCCTTGGCCGAGTACTTTGCCGCCCGGGCAAGGGGGGGCGTGGGCCTGATGGTAACAGGCGGTATTGCTCCCAACCGACAGGGCTGGCTGGCTCCGTTTGGCGCGAAGATGACCTCGCGGAGCGAAGTGGCCAAACACCGGAACGTGACGGCTGCCGTTCAGGCCGAAGGTGGTAAAATTTGTATGCAAATCC
>CAZKBH010000011.1:39309-63559 GCA_964550795.1 uncultured Saprospiraceae bacterium | reverse complement strand
GCACCCTCCGCGCTGAAAGCCCCCATTTCGCCTTTTAAACCCTGGGCGATGAGCCAGCGACTGGTGCGGGCAACAATCAATGATTTTGCCAACGCCGCCTCGCTCGCTCGGGAAGCGGGCTACGACGGGGTGGAAATCATGGGCAGCGAAGGTTATTTAATCAATCAATTTATTGCCCCGCGCACCAACCATCGCCGAGACGATTGGGGCGGGAGTTTTGAAAATCGCATCCGTTTTCCGCTCGAAATCATGCGAAAAGTGCGGGAAAAAGCCGGCAAAGATTTCATCGTCATTTTCCGGATTTCGATGCTGGATCTTGTCGAGGGTGGCTCCACCTGGGAGGAAGTAGAACAACTGGCCCTGGCCATCGAAGCTGCGGGAGCCACCATGATTAATACAGGTATCGGCTGGCATGAGGCGCGGGTCCCGACGATTGCCACCCTCGTTCCGCGCGGGGCCTACACCTGGGTCACCCAACGCCTGATGGGCAAACTCCATATTCCACTCATTGCTACCAACCGAATCAATACCCCCGAAAAGGCCGAGGAAATTTTGCAGGAGGGTTTCGCCGACATGGTTTCGATGGCACGTCCTTTTTTGGCCGACCCTGATTTTATGCAGAAGGCTAAGACACAGCGTTCGGATGAGATCAACACCTGCATCGCCTGCAACCAGGCTTGCTTGGATCATATTTTCAAGGGCAAAACGGCTTCATGTCTGGTAAATCCCCGCGCCTGTAAAGAATCCCAAATCCATCAATCCACTAATCACCAATCACCACTCCACCAATCACCACTCCACCAATCACCACTCCACCAATCACCGCTCCACCAATCACCAAACAAAATTGCGGTGGTTGGGGCAGGTCCTGCGGGACTTTCAGCGGCTACCGAGTTAGCTGCTGCGGGTGCGGAGGTGCATTTGTTTGAGGCTTCGGGTGAAATCGGCGGGCAATTCAATATGGCCAAGCAGATACCCGGCAAAGAGGAATTCCACGAAACGCTGCGGTATTTTGGCAAAATGATTGAAAAAAACGGGGTAAACGTGCATTTGAATACCCGGGTAGAGGCGGATTTTTTGATACAAAATCAGTTTACTGAGGTGGTGCTTGCTACCGGTGTGGTACCCCGAACGCCGAGACTTGAAGGCATTGAACACCCTAAAGCAGTGTCGTACATAGATGTTTTGCTCCATAAAAAGCCCATTGGCAAAACCGTGGCCATCATCGGGGCCGGCGGGATCGGGTTTGATGTGGCGATGTTTCTGACGGATCAAGACTCCAGCCTTTCAGCCATCGCGGAGTACCAATCCGAGTGGGGCATTGATACGCAGTACGAGCATCGCGGAGGCATTACCAAGCCTCATCCTGAGTTGCCACCCCGTCAGATCTGGCTATTGCAACGCTCCAAGGGCAAGATTGGAGAACGTCTGGGCAAAACCACTGGCTGGGCACATCGGCTTACGCTGAAAAGCCGCAAAGTGCAGATGTGGAATGCCGTGGAATACCTGAAAATTGATGATGCCGGCTTGCATATCCGGATGAATGGAGCCATACAAGTGCTTGATGTTGAACATGTTGTCATTTGTGCGGGCCAGGAATCCCTGCGTAGTCTGTACGACCCACTTGTAGCTGCAGGCATGAAGGTCCACCTCATTGGCGGTGCCAAAGAAGCGGGGGAGCTGGATGCCAAAAGGGCGATTGAGGATGGGTTTTTGCTGCGTAGGGATTTAAGATTATAGATTACATGAATTAAGATTTTAGATGGTTGACGCCAAAGCGAAGTACTCAGAGATAGCTACCGATCTAAAATCTTAAATCATGTAATCTATAATCCTTAATGCTCCTTTACCTTGCTATGATGAATTTAAACGACCGAGTTTTTCCATCCGCCAAAAAAGCAAAACCGGTGTAAAACCTTGCCGGCAGGGAGGCAATGTCTATGCCTTGGGGGCTTGATGGAAGCGGCTGGATGTTTAGGGCCATCATACCTAACTGTTGAATATCTGTATATTGGACAGGGACTCTTCTTGTTCTGTTTCAAAAAACAAGCGCTCGGAAGCGGGGTTTGGAAACGTCTTGATGTTGCTCAAATAAGCTTCTTGGGTAGCGACGGTGTAGCAGCCGCTGAGGTCGGGACGCAGATAAATCAACTGTCCATTCTAAAACAATGGATATTCAGCGGAACCCCGTCCCACAGCGAACAAAACAATTCAGAATACAGAAAATCTTCAATTTCTCCGATGCCTTCTACCCATTTGGACGCGCCGCAGCTACTGTTAAATTCAATGGATTTTCTTGGGACATTGTCCAGCAACTGCACTGAACCGACCTGGGTGACGTGCCGGGTTTGTGTAGTTGAAGGTGAAAAGTAATTTACAAATATATCTGATTCAACATTCTACGCAACACACAAATTCCGAACTTTGCCCAAAGCCGACACTCAAAATTTCTGTTGAAACTATGTTCGCCAACAAACTCATGATCCCTTTTGCGCTCTTTGCGGCGCTGTTTCTAGGCTTGGCCTGGGCTGTGGACGAGAGCTATTCCATTTATTTCGTGCCGTTTCTGGTCGTTGCAGCCCTGATTTTTATCCTTTCCCCGCAGATCAACTGGTGGTGGTACAGCCGAAATCCGCCGGATCTGAGCGTCGAGTTGCGGATGTTTTTGGAACGCTGCTGCGGCTTTTACCGTCGGCTTCCGGCCCAGGAGCAGCGGCGATTCCGGGGGCGGGTGGCCATGTTCAACATGGGCACCGACTGGGAGCCAATGGCATTCCCGGAAGATTCGTTGCCGCCGGATGTGCAATTGGCCATCGCCGCACAGGCCGTGACGCTGGGCTTTGGGCGGGAAAAATTCCTGTTTGATCAATTTGAGAAAGTCATTGTGTTTCCCCGCCCGTTCCCGACGCCCGAGCATCCTTACGATCACGCGTCGGAATTGCACGTAGCAGATGGATGTTTGCTTTTTTCTGCGGAGCAGGTGATGCTGGGGTTTGTGCAGCCGCAAAGCTGGTACAATGTTGCCTTGCACGAGTATGCCAAGGCTTTTGTGTTGCAATACCCGGATGAACCCTGGCCAGATTTTGAAAAGGAAGGCGTTTGGGCGAAACTGGAATTGGTCAGCAAGATGCCGCGCGCGCACGTAGAATCAGTCGTCGGATTGGCTGGATTGGATGCGCTTCCGGTTGCTTTGAACCACTTCATTTTGTTCCCGGAAGCCTTTTCGGCGGTTTTCCCCGAGGAGTTTGAGGTTTTGGCCGCCATTTTCGGAAACGCTAACGTGCCGGTTCAGGCTGAAGATCACTGATTTGGGTTATCTCTGCCTACAATCTGCGCACTTGAAATTCCCAAAAGGCGTTTACATTTACGCCTTCCAATATATAACCAATACATAGTATCGGTCTGTATGCGCTCAATGTCCAAATCGTTCAATTTTCACAACATGAAGAACATTTTCTTTTTCGCACTTTTGGCTACCCTGCTTGCTCAAAGTTGTGATATCCTGCGCCAAAGCAGCAGCAGCAGTAGCAGCAAGACAAGAAAAGGTGCTGGCGTGGACCAAACCGTTATTTCCCCTGTGGAATACAGCACCAAAGACCGAAATCTCGACTATATTACCCAATATGGTCGCGCGGCGGTGCTTTCTATGGATCGCATCGGAGTGCCGGCGAGTATCGTGCTGGCGCAGGGTGTGCTGGAGAGTGGGGCTGGTACCAGCGATCTTGCGACCACGGCCAAAAACCACTTTGGAATCAAATGTGGGTCAGGTTGGAATGGAAAAACCTACAAAAAAAAGGACGACGACCGCGATAGCGATGGCAATATCATAGAATCCTGTTTTCGCAGCTACCAATCTGTGGAGGAAAGTTTTGTGGATCATGGCCAATTTCTCCGCGATCCGCGAAAATCTAACCGATACGGTTTTTTGTTCAACCTCGATCGGACGGACTACAAAGGCTGGGCGAGAGGGCTTCAATCCGCCGGGTATGCCACCGCTCCAGATTATGCGGACAAGCTCATCAACCTCATCGAACGCTATAGATTATATGAATATGATACCCCCGGCGCGCGTCCGACTACATTCCCGACCGAAGGCGGTGGGCAAGGACAACCGGCAACGCCCGTTGGTCCCAATGCGCCGGGCCAAAGAGATGAGGCTTCCGGCCGAATCGGTCGCGTAAACGATGTGAAAGTAGTAGCATCCCGGGAGGGCGAAACTTTGGCGGATGTGGCTCGCGCCTACCGGCTGAACACCCAAAAAGTAGTGGACTACAACGACAGGGGCTATCCACCAGGGGTGAAACTCAAGCCCAATACCCGCATTTTCATTCAAAGCAAATCGGACAAATGGCGGGGGCGCTCCACCGAGCACACCGTACGGGAAGGACAAACGATGTTCGATATTTCACAGGTGTACGGCATACGATTGGAAAAACTATTAGAAATGAACGGTTTGCGTCGTGGGCAAGAACCTGAGACCAATGAACTGGTGCGCATTCGGGGTAAAAACAGGCGCCCTATTAAAATCAAGGAAGTATCGAACGACGTTCCGAGCAAGCCCACAGATTGGCCGGGCAGTACCACCAGACCCAGCACTGGCCCGGTGGTGGACGACGTAGAACTGGACTTCGAAATTGGCCCGGGCTCCTCCACCCCCCGCCCCGAAAATCCCCCAGTGAATACAGGGAAACCCAATACGTCCATTCCTAAACCGCCCGCAACGGGTCCTGGCCCTGCGTATGAAAACGATCCGGTGCCAAGTACCAAGCCCATCCCAAAGCCGAGTTACGAGGATGCGGTCAATACGGAGCCGTCTGCCCCTCCCGGTTTTCACCGTGTAGTAAAAGGAGATACCTTGTTTAGACTTTCCCGCGAATACGGACTAACAGTTGACCGACTCAAACAACTCAACAACCTGCCCAATGCTGACATTAAGATTGGGCAGTTGTTGAAGGTTCAATAAAATCCCCCTCCAAATAATGCCCGAAACGAGCGACCAAGATTCATTCCTTGAGGATCCCGAACTCAAACGCCTGGAGGCGCTTTCCAAACTGCTCGACGATCAGTTCCGGGTGCCGGGTACGCAATGGCGGTTTGGTTTGGATGGAATAATCGGGTTAATCCCGTATGTGGGAGATATGGCGGGTTTTGTCGTTTCCGGCTTTCTCATGCGCACCATGATGTTGAAAGGGGCCAGTCCGCTGCTGATGCTGCGCATGATGTTCAATTATATCATGGACGCGGTGGTGGGGATCGTGCCTTTTGTGGGCGATTTATTTGACTTCGGTTTCAAGGCCAATCGGCGCAATGTGGAGATGCTGAAACGATATTATTCGGATGGGAAGAAAAAGCCCAAGGCGAGTGTTTCGCTGGCCTTTCTGGGCATTTTATTTATCGGATTCTTTGGGTTTATGATCTGGCTGGTCTGGAAATTGGCGGCAATTGTTCTGACTTGGGCTTGGGGAGCGATTGAACAATTATAAGTTGAAGGGGCTCAGTTTGTTTTGCCGCCAAGCTCTCGGGCTTTTGTTAGCAGCCAAGCTCGTTCGGCCACTTTTTTCTTTTCGGTTGAACCGCAAAAACGAGCCACATTTTTTCACATCCCCAACTAACTTTGTGGCGCTAATCATAGTATAAACGGCCCTTGATGAGACATCTCTTCCTTTTTGCCCTCCTCCTCAACGTATTCAGCGCGAGTACCCAAACCCTCTCGGATTCAGCGACCATCAGTCTGATGACCGTAGAGCCAGGCGTTTTTGTGTACAGCACTTTTGGACACAGCGCTATTCGCGTAAAAGACCCCGTCGCTCGTTTCGACCGTTGTTACAATTATGGGACGTTTGACTTTGAACAGCCCAATTTTTTGCTCAAATTCTGTCAGGGCAAACTCCTCTACAACCTCGATGTAGAAAGTTATCGCAGTTTTGAATACGGCAATTTGCAGGACCGCCGACCCATGCAGGAGCAGATTTTCAACATGGATCTGGCGCAAAAACAGCGCATTTTTGACCTTTTACAGGAAAATAACAAGGAAGAAAACCGCTATTACAAATACGATTTTTTCTACGACAACTGTGCTACGCGCATCCGTGATATCGTGCAGGAAACGTTTACCTACCAAATACAATATGATACCAGCGCCCTGAAAAAAGGGACCACCATGCGCCAACTACTCCAACCGTATATTGAAGACAAACCCTGGCTGGATTTTGGCATTGATCTGGTGCTTGGACTACCGGCGGATCGTTGCGCAAGCGCCTCGGATTTTATGTTTCTGCCCGATTATGTGCACGATCTTTTTGCCAAGGCAAAGGTTGGCGACAATACTATGCTGGTGAAAAGTGAACGAAATATTCCCGAAACGGCTCCTCCGTCCACGCCATTTCAGCCCAGTCCGCTCGAACGCCCGCTTTGGATCACGGGTTTTGTGGCAATTATTGGTTTGCTGAGCATGGCTAACCCGCGTACAGAACGGATTTTCGACACCTTTTTCTGGTTTTTGCTGGGTGTGGCAGGTCTGGTCATCGCCTTGTTATGGTTCGCCACCGACCACTCTGCCACCAAAAACAACCTGAATATCCTCTGGGCCTGGCCCACGCACCTGTTTTTTTTCTGGCGTAACCGCCGAACCAGCTCTGTGGAGAATTATTTCACCGTAGCCGCGGTGGCTGCTGCATTGCTGCTTATTTTTTGGGTGTGGATGCCACAAGAAATGCCTACCCCGGCGCTACCATTGGTTGCACTGATTGTGGTGAAAGGACTCTGGCGGAGATATTGGAAACGGGCAGACTTACATCCGGCGGCTGGTGAGCGCTGAGCTACTCGCCGCCGTTTTTCTGGTTATATTCCTCGATGTATTCGTCAATGAGCTGGACGAGCAAATCTTTCAAAAAAGCATTTTCGAGCCGTGCGATGGCCTTCAGTTTTTCAAGTTTTGGCCGGTCCACAGCAACGGTAAGGCGTTTTTTGCCGGTGGCCTCATCTGTTGTAAGTTCCTGAACATCAATGGTTTGACGAATAAGCATGTCCAGGCCACTGCGAGCAGGAGCGCGCAAAGAATCGGGGTTGGCGGTTTTGGTCTTGGAACTGGCCGACACAGAATCTGGCTGATTGGATTCGTGCCGTTCGAGACTTTCGTCGAGGGCTTCTTGCAGCAACGCGTCCAGTCCGGTCATGAAGGATTTATGCGAGGGCGTTTTCCGCTCACTCGCAACCGATGGTGCGGTCATCACCATGCTATTGCCAAACGCCTCCCCCTGGCTCGCATCGCTGCCACTGAATAGGTCGTCCAAACCTTCCGAAAATCGTTTTTTACTCATTCAACTTCAAGTTGAACCGCGAACGGTGACCGATGAACTTCTGATTTAACGTTCATCACGCATCATTCAAGGATAGATTAAGAAAGTCGCGCCAAAATCTCTTTCGTCAGCTCGAGGTAGTCGGTTGCTCCAGGGCTTTTGGGGCTGTAGTCAAAAATATCCTTGCGTTGGGCAGGCGCTTCGGCCAAAGCCACATTGTCACGGATATATGTTTTGAACACCTTTTCGCCGAAATATTTGTGGATGGTATCCACCACGTCCCGGTTTAGTACCCGACGACTATCATACATGGTAGCGATTACGCCGCCCATGTCGAGTTGTTTGTTCAAGCGCATTTTGACCTTATCAATTACCTGCTTAATTTTTGCAAGCCCCTGAACGGCCAAAAATTCCGTTTGTAGCGGAATCAACACGTAGCGGCTGCTCGTCAGAGCATTGAGCGTGAGAAGGCCCAAAGATGGCGGGCAGTCAATCAGGATAAAGTCATAGTCTTCGCTGACCTGAACGAGCAATTCGCGGAGAATATACTCGCGCCCGGCCTCATTGATCAGTTCCATTTCTGCCCCCGAAAGGTCGAGTGAGGAAGTCACGATGTCCAGCCCTGGCTTATGCGTATAAGGAGTGAGCTCACCCTCACCGCGCAAGGCTTCGTAGATGGTGGTCTTTTGGCGCGGAATACCGAGCGAGATGGTCAGGTTTGCCTGCGGGTCGAGGTCCAGGAGCAGCACACGTTTGCCCAGTTCTACCATTGCAGCGCCGATATTGATGGCACTGGTGGTCTTGCCGACCCCGCCCTTGTGATTGAGGAGTGAAATTACAGTTCCCATAAATTGTGGTCAAAAGTACGGCGAACACCGGACTGGCTTTCCGAACGGATTGAATTTTTCAGAAAAACGTGGCGGCGATCATTTTCAATTCCAAACAAATGTCCGTTCCGAGTCTCTTTTGGGTGTCTGCACTGCATTTGTTTGAAATAAATTTTGGAAGAAAAACTGCGCAAATATCTGGTTTTCAAATGAAAAAACAGCGGTTTTTAAAAAAAGTGACTTTTTGTGAAAAAAAATCTTTGACATTTTTTGTTTTTAAAAACTCTTTGTTTGAAATTTGCAGCACGAAATCACAAACGACCCGATGAAATGCTTCAAGTTTTGAACCAAATCGAAGCATCCAAATTACAATTATTTCACCTCTAAACCTTCCATCCCATGATAAAGGAAGATAGGATTGACCTCAACAAGCGCTTCATCGAAGCCTTCAAACTCCTGGAAGACCGTGGAGCCATCGTCAAAAACGATCGAGGCGGCAAGGGCGTAGGCGATGTAGCCGATCGTGTTTTGGGCAACAAAGCCTATGGCCACATTATCCGGGCATTCCTCAACCCAGGTAGCAAACGCGTGATTGACTACGGTCAAGCCTCCTCCTTTTGTCGAGCTTACGACATTAACGAGGCTTGGTTGTTGCACGGCATCGGCAATCCGTTCGGGTTCGATGCTCCGGGTGATGCCTTGGCTGGCGAACGAATGGTCAGCGGCGGGGGTGGAAACATTCTGTTTACCAACGTACGCGCTTTCGCAGGTGCCACGCTCGGAGCAGAAGGTTCCGAAGATAATACCTTCTTCTCCATTCCCGGAGTAGCTGGTACCGGACTTGTTGCCTTCCAAATTGATGGTAATTCCATGGATCCCGTGATTCGCAACAGCGATATCGTCGTGTGCAAGTCAGTGGAAAACCTCAACGATGTGCGCGACAATGAAATCTACGCCGTTCGTTCCAACGGAAATGTGTGGGTTAAATACGTGCAAAAAATTATGAACAACCGCGGTCGCACCGTTCGCCTCAAGATGATTTCAGCCAACTACTTCGACAATGATCCCTTCGAAGAAGAAGTGAATGAAACCACTCGGCTCTACAAGGTGGTGCGGAAAATTAGCAATGTGTGAATAAATGTGGACAATGTGGACAATGTGTAGAATGTGGTCAATGTGATAAATGTGGTCAATGTGATAAATGTGGCCCAGGGATCAGATGACACGCTTCTCAGAATCGAGGATTACAAGCGTTGACGAGCCTAATATTTTGCAAAAACAAACAGATACCAGGCTTTTTCGCTCATTGACCACATTTATCACATTGACCACATTCTACACATTGACCACATTTATCACATTCTACACATTGACCACATTTATCACATTGACCACATTTATCACATTGACCACATTCCCCCATTAACCACATTAATTCAAGATACTATCCTGCTGTTTAATGTTTTCGGAGCCTCCTGGCGTAAGTCGGTGAGGCTTTTTTTTTATCTGATCAAATTCCCAGCACATCGCCCATTTCAAAAACGCCTTTTTTATCCACCAGCCATTGGGCTGCCAAGACCGCCCCGGCTGCAAAACCTGCACGGGAATGCGCCTTGTGTTCGATGCTGATTTCATCCACGGCACTTTGCCAGCGAATCAGGTGTGTGCCGGGCACTTCTCCTTCGCGAATGGCCGTGATCGGCACTTGATTAGGGCGCGGAGAAGCAGGGGCCAGCGACCAATCTGTGTAGCGATGGGTGTTGGAAATCAGGTCATGAACGAGGGTAAGGGCTGTGCCACTGGGAGCATCCAATTTATGAATATGGTGCGTCTCGGTGAGGGCGGCGGCGTATTCTGGACGCTTGACCATGAGTTCGGACAAGCGACGGTTGAGGGCAAAAAACAGGTTGACGCCCACGCTGAAATTGGAAGCCCAGAGCATTGCACCACCGTTTTCGAGGCAAAATTGCTGTGCTTCGGGGAGCCGGTCTAGCCATCCGGTGGTGCCACTTACCACAGGTAAACCCGCGCGCAAGCAAAGCATTACATTTTCAAAAGCCGCTTCAGGGCGTGAAAACTCGATGACTACTTCAGCCTCGTGTAATTGATCCGGGGAGAGCACGTCATCCCTGCGCATGCGCCAGGCGATTTCAAGTCCCTGGTTTATAGCGACTTGTTCAATCGCCTTCCCCATTTTACCATAACCAAGAATGCCAATTTTCATAATCAATACCGTACTACGATTTCCTGAAAGAGTTCGTTCTGTTGCCCTCTAAATTGAACCGAAACAATGGGTTTGTCGCCATTCCAGGTAATCTTCAATACCCCAAAATTTTTCTTTAGGATCATATCTCCCACCCGGAATCGGTTGATTTCTTCGTTGCCGCTGCGGATATGGGTCAGGCCGCTGGAAGTGATGTCGTAGAGCGGGTAGGGGAGACCTTCGAGTTGCATTTTGGATACTTCGGCCATGTGCCGGTCGCCGGAGAGGATCAGGAGATTATTGGGTTTGATGCTGGCAATGAGCGAAAGGAGTTTTTTCCGCTCGTTGGGAAAATTGCCCCATTTTTCGTGTTTATGCTCGTCTGAAAGTACTTGAACACTGGAACAGAGGATGTTAAGGTTGGCGGTACTGGTGCGTAATTCATTTTCAAGCCAAGCCCATTGGGCATCGCCTAAGATATCGCCGTCGAAATTGGGGTTGTAACGGCGCACCCGGGTCGTGTCTTTTTCCAAAGGATCGCGAAAATAACGCGTATCGGTTATGATAACTTTGATTCGCTGATCTCCTTTCCCAAAAGTATAGCTGTTGTAAGCGCCCTCGCGTTTCCGAACTGGGTTGTTCATAGGCACATCCAAAAAATCCATGAGGCACTTTTTGGTGCCTTTTTTTGTGGGGTGGTTCTTATACCCGTCATTCATACCGTAGTCATGATCGTCGTAGATGCCGATAATTTGGGTTTTGGAACGCAGTTTTTTATAGTCTGGAGTCGTTTTTAGTTTGCGATAGTGCGCAGCGAGTGCCCGCACATTGGTGGTATCGCCATAGATGATATCCCCGAGCCATATCCAGAGTTGTGGGTTATTGACGATCACGTGTTGCCACATGGTTTGAGGCATGGTCATCTTGTTACAAGAGCCAAATGCGATAATTGTAGGTGCCGTGGAGGTGTCAATGGGCTTTGGGGCAAATGCTTCGGCATCCATTACCTCCGCAGCCCCAGATTTGGCGGTTTCTGCGGGAACAGGGTTTTGCGACAAAACAGAGGAGACCGACAGCAGAAGGGTACACAAGGTTGCTGCGGTGAACAGGTTTGTTTTTTTCATGAATGTGGATATAAAAGTAGGAATGCGGCAGGGGAAAGGATTAGTTCTGAACGATGTAGGGGACAAAATCGTACAGCGTAACCGTATTCAATTTGTTAAGAGCCTGAAATCAGACCAAATCAAACCGCAAAAGTAGGGTTAGTACTGCGTATAGCCAAGTGCACCGCTGCACAACGGCGGTGCGCAAGCGCAAATTCTGCGCAAAAAAGACAAAATGTTTGGAAAAGGCCGTGGATGTGTTTTAACTTTGACTTCCGTTCTCAAAACGCCTACTTTCTACTAAAAAACACCTACCAACAGCCCAAATGGATAGCCTCCAGCATCAGATCGCGCTTACGCTCGTGCCTCAAATTGGCGCAATAACAGCAAAAACCCTCGTCAGTTACTGCGGGAGTGCGGAAGCGGTGTTTCGGTCCAGTAAAAAAGAACTGAGTAAAATACCAAGCATTGGCCCAACCATCATTGCTGCCTTGGCGGATTCCACCGCTCCCTTGTCCCAAGCAGAACATGAAATGGCTTTCATGGAAAAACAGGACGTGCATGCTGTTTTTTACACCGATGCCCTTTACCCCGCACGCCTTCGACAGTGCCAGGACAGCCCGGCGATTTTTTATTTTAAAGGAAGTTCACTGTCCTTGTTAGAGGCCCCTCGGATTATTGCCATCGTAGGAACCCGCCAACCGAGTGAACACGGAAAATCAATCTGCGAGGAAATTGTTGAAGGGTTTTTAAATTACAATGTGTTGATTGTAAGTGGTTTAGCTTTTGGAATTGATGTTACGGCACACCGTAAAGCATCTTCTACCGGGATAGCCAATGTCGGTGTTTTAGGTCATGGGTTGGGGAGTATTTACCCCAGTCAGCACCGCAGCATTGCCACAAAGATGATAGAAAATGGTGGCCTCTTGAGCGAATATCCTCACGATGCAAAGCCCGACCGCGAGCATTTCCCCATGCGCAACCGGATTATTTCGGGACTATCAGACCTGGTTTTGGTGGTCGAAACAGCTGAAAGTGGCGGTTCCATGATTACGGTGCAATATGCCGAACGGCAAGGGCGTGAAATCTTCGCCATTCCGGGTCGCCCGCACGATGTGAAGAGCCTCGGATGCAACCTTTTGATCAAAAATGAACGCGCCAAACTCACCACATCGGCCGCTGATATTGCCTCCCGGATGCAGTGGGAACTTCCAGGCTATGCCAAGCCTATTCAAGCCAAACTTTTTACAGATTTGAGTCCTTCTGAAACTAAGCTACTCGATATTATCCGTGACAAACCGGAAATTCCGATTGATCTACTCAGCATTTTTGCCAATCTTTCACCTGGTGAACTCGCTTCGCACATACTTAAACTTGAATTTAAAGGTATTATCCGGACCTTGCCGGGCAAAAGATACATTGTGCAGTAAGCAACGATGAAACAGCACTTTAATCATAGTTTAAAATTCAACTCCGTGAAACATTTTTTCGCGTTTAGTGCGCTCTTTTTCTTCGCCATTACGCCCAGTTGGCTTGCCCAGCGGCATTTGTCATCTGGCAAAAGTGAGCAGCCTAGTGCTGTGAACCAATCGGAGTTTTGCGGAGATAGACTTTCCAAGTTTTTAAAACTTGGAAAGTCTGGGCACTCGAAAAAAATGACCAATCGTGAGCCGGAATGGTCGCCCAAGCCCAAAAATATCATTTTGCTCATAGGCGATGGCATGGGACTCAGTCAAATCACTGCCGGGCTTTATGCCAACAACAACCGCCTAAACCTGGAGCGTTTCCCGATCACAGGGCTGATGAAAACACATTCCAGCAGCCACCTCATCACGGATTCTGCGGCGGGTGCCACTGCATTTGCCTGTGGTTGCAAAACCTACAACGGCGCTATTGGCGTGACCAAGGCCCACAAACCCTGCCTGAGTATCCTGGAACAAGCAGAAAGAAACGGCCTCGCCACCGGTATGGTCTCCACTTCCAGCCTGGTACATGCAACCCCTGCAGCCTTCATCGCCCACGTGAATAGCAGGTCGGATATGGAAGATATCGCGAAGTTTTTTCTGGAAACGGAACTTGACTTTTTCGTGGGCGGCGGACTCCAATATTTTAATCAACGCAGCTCCGACAAACGTAATCTGTACGATGAAATGCTGCGCAAGGGCTACGAATTGTCAACCTTTGAAACCCAAAAACTGTCGGATACAAAAACCAGTGGCCAATTCCCATTCGGGTGGTTTTCGGCCATTGGCGAGCCGGAATACGTTTCCAAAGGCCGAGATTATTTGCCCCTTGCGGCGCGTATGGCCACTGAATTTTTGGATAAACGTTCCGAAAAAGGCTTTTTCTTATTGGTGGAAGGTGCACAAATTGATTGGGCTTGTCATGCCAACAACGGCCCCCAAGCCGTGGAGGAAATGCTTGATTTTGATGCAGCCATCGGGGAAATCTTGCGCTTTGCCGAAATTGACAGCAACACCCTCGTCATCGTTACTGCCGACCATGAAACCGGCGGAATGGCGCTCGAACAAGGGGCTGGCTTTGAAGTACTGGATTATGATTTCACCACGGGGCACCACACGGCTTCCATGGTTCCGGTTTTTGCCTTCGGTCCGGGCGCTGCGCAATTTAACGGCGTGATGGACAACACGGAAATATATTGGAAAATGGCCCGACTCTGGGGATTTGTGGACGAAACAACGCAGGAAGAAGCACCCAAAAGCAAAAAAACGAGGCACGACTAAGAAACAGGTCCAACCATGAGAGTACTTACACTACTGCTGCCCCTTTTTGCTCTTGGTTTTTGCAATGCGCCCTCCCGGCCAAATGAGTCCTCAAACCTGGGTGCCAAAGCACTCCCTACGCCTGCTCAACCCCACAACGAATCATTGGTTGTCTTACCTAAAATGCACGGCCTCACCTTTGTCGCTCCGCCGGAACCATTTCCCGCAAACCCCATGACGGAGGTGAAATCCGTAGGCGCAACCTGGATTTCAGTGGTTCCTTACGCCTTCACCCGGCAGGATGTACCCAATGTGCGGTTCAGCGAAACGGGCGGTCAATGGTGGGGAGAACGCCCGGAAGGGGTGCGCGAAACCATCCGGCTGGCGCACGAACATGGCGTCAAAGTCATGCTCAAACCCCAGGTGTATGTGCCTTATGGTTGGACGGGCACCCTCGATTTTAAAACGGCCGAGGATTGGGAAAAATGGGAAACTGCCTACGAACGCTACATCCTGCGTTTTGCCGCATTGGCAGATACTTTAGAAGTAGAATTGTTCTGTATCGGTACGGAATTCAATAATTCCATTCAAAAACGCCCGGAATTCTGGTCTAAGCTGATTCTCAAAATCAAAGCAGTGTATCGCGGCAAGCTGACGTATTCGTCCAATTGGGACGACTGGGAGCGGGTGCCGTTTTGGAGCGAACTGGATTTTATCGGTCTCGGCGGTTATTTCCCTTTGGTAGATGCGGTGACTCCTGAAGTTGCGTCGCTAAAGGAAGCTTGGAAACCCATCGTGGAACGTATGCGAACGCTGAGCAAGGCAGCGGGAAAACCCGTTTTGTTTACCGAATTTGGCTACCTGAGCGTGGATGGCTGCGGATGGCGCAACTGGGAGCTGGAGCGTGGCGTGGAAGGCCGAAACATCAACGAACAGGCCCAGGCGAACTGTCTGGAAGCCCTTTTTGCTACCTTTCAAGCGGAACCCTGGTGGGCGGGCGGCTTTCTCTGGAAATGGTTTCCCAATATGCGTGGCCATGAAGGATACCCCGAGCGGGACTACACGCCGCAGGGCAAGTTGGGTGAAAATGTGTTGAAAAAATGGTATCGGTGAAGGTCAGACCATAACGGCCCGGATGCACTGCTTACATCTTGACAAAATGTGGGCTTATTTCCGGCTAGCGTCTTGTTTCGCGAATACTTTTTTGAGCAAATCAGACGTACGGGAGCCTTTGTTGCGACGAATGTTTTTTTCCTCCTGTTCAATTTTGGCAAACAAGCCTTTGAGCGCCTCCTTCGCCACATAGTCGTCCAGATCGGTGTTCACTTTGGTGACGAGTGGAATTTTGTTGTAGGCATCGGCGGCTTTTTTCCACAGGCTGTTAGCCCCGATTTTGTCGAGTGAGGCGACGATTTTTGGATTAAATTTCTCGTATAACTGAGTGCTGGTGGTCCGGTTCAGGTATTGGGTGGCGGCATTGTCGCTCCCGAGCAGGATGTTGGTCGCATCATTGAAGCTCATCCCGGTGATGGCTGAAACGAAGATTGGCTTGGCTTCCTTGGCGGCATCTTCTGCGCCACGGTTCATTTTTTCCAGCAGTTCGTTCTCAATATTCGTGAACCCGGGGATGTTTTTAAGCTTGTCAGTCACCTTGCGCACATCGCTTGGGAGCAGGATTTTGTAGGCGCTTTTGAAGTAACCATCCCGTTGAGAAAGGGCATCTGCGCCTTTACTTATGCCGACTTTTAGGGCTTCCTTGAGTCCCTGGCCAATTTCAGAAAGGCTGGGTTCCGAGAGGGCGTTATTGGCCACTTCCTGTAAAACATCGCAGGAAGAAAACGTCATAAACGAGAGCAAAAGGGAGAAAAGAGCAATTTTTTTCATGTTAGGTGCTGTGTTTGAAAAGTGTGGGTATGTAGATTGGGATATTTGAAAACGAAAGGCGAAGACTATTAAAAAGTGTTGAAGTCACTTGAGTTGTTCAAAACCACTTTACGTTTATTAAAGATTCACTTTGCCGCTACGCGGCTATAGTGACAGAGTAGAATTTGGCAGTATGCTGTCCCGTTTCAACAAATCCAGGTACTTCAAGCTGCCCTTTTTATTTGGGTGCATGAAATCGCCAAAATCGCTTGGGTCGGGTAGGGCTGCGCGGTAATCTCCGACTGGAAGCCCCGTTGCTTTTTCCACTTCGGATTTGAGTGCATCAAGATTTTTGACCTGAAAACCCGGAAAATAGGGGCCTATGAGCAATTCCACCCGGATTTTTGATGCTTGCGCTAACAGAATTGTTTCCTTTAAATTTTGAATCAAATACGGATGGATTTCCAATTCGTAGGAATGTTTGGAAAGTTCCGCCGCCAAAGATGCCGGAATTTGACGATCCAAAAGCCAATCCTTGTCTGATTTGTTTCGATAAAACAGCGCCCGTTGAAAAATTTCGTTGTTGTAGCGGAACAACCACGACACTTGTCCGCCCCACCAAACTTTAGGTAATTTGCGGTGTATCAAAGTATCTAAATGTTTTGACCGGTGCGAATACGTGAGAAAACCTGCCAATAATTCGTCGTTTTCCCGGTCGCAGATTGTAATGTCTATCAGCCATGTTTCGGGTTTTGTGGCACCCTCGGATTTATTTAGATCGTGGTAATCGAGCAGCAGACACTTTGCAGCATCCATGGGCAGCCCGTTGTAGCTGAGGTTGCAAGTCGTCAGGCCCGTGATTGCTTCGATATAGGGTTGGTAAAACGTCAATCCACGTGAATTACCCAGCAGCACAATATCTGCTTCTCCCGGATTCTCATACAGTCGGGAATAGCGGAATTGACTCTTGTCGGTTTGTTTTTGCAGCAAAAACCCGGCAATTCGGTCGCCCGTAAACAGCAGGATAATAAAGAGGATGTACCAGCTTAGGTGTTTCATCTTTGGTGGTTTAATTGCACGCTAAGTTAGGCTAAGAAACTAAAGTTTAGACAAGCACTAAGGAACAGGTGAATGTTTTTCAGACGCAAGCTAAGCCGGGGCTGCGGCCAAAAACTGCTTTTCGTACAATTCGCGGTACTTCCCGTTTTCGATTTCCACCAGTTCTTCGTGCGGACCAAATTCCTGCACTTCTCCTTTGTTGAGTACCAAAATATTGCTCGCCCGGCGGATGGTGCTAAGCCGGTGCGCAATGATGATGCTGGTCCGTCGCGCGATCAGTTTTTCGATGGCGTGTTGGATAATAGACTCTGATTCAGGGTCAATCGAAGAAGTGGCCTCGTCCAGAATCAGGATTTCGGGGTTAAAAACCAGTGCGCGGACGAAGGATATCAACTGACGCTGTCCCATCGAAAGGGTGGCCCCGCGTTCCATGACCTGGTAATGATACCCTTCGGGCAATTTTTTGATGAATTTATGCGCCCCGATCATTTTGGCGGCTTCAATAACCTGCGCTTCCGAAATATTGGGGTCGCGCAGGGTGATATTTTCCAGCACGGTTCCAGAAAAAAGAAACACGTCTTGCAAGACCACGGCAATGTGTCGGCGCAGCGCATACACGTCGTATTCCTGGATATCACGGCCATCCACCCGGATTTGCCCTTGTTGGATTTCATAAAATCGGTTGAGCAAATTGATGATGGTCGTTTTGCCACTCCCCGTGCTGCCCACGATGGCGAGCGTTTCGCCGGGATTGATATGGAAAGAAACCTCGCGCAGTACCGCTTCGGTTTGGATGTTTTCGGAATAGGAAAACCAAACCTTATCAAATGCGACCTCGCCGCGCAGTTTTTCAGGCGCCAGGGTGCCTTCGTTGCGCACGGTCTCCTTGTTTTCGAGCAATTTGAACACCCGCTCCGCAGCGATGAGGCCCATTTGCAGGGTGTTGAATTTATCGGCCAACATCCGAATCGGGCGGTAAAGCATCGAAATATATAGCGGAAAGGCAATCAAAACACCAATCGTAATCTCTTCACTGAGTACGCCCCGCGCGCCATACCATACCATTAGGCCGAGCGACAAGGCCGAAATGATGTCCACCACCGGGAAAAAAATGGCGTAAGCAAAGATGGCTTTCAGGTTGGCAGTGGTGTAATCGCGATTGATTTTGCGGAATTTTTCAGCTTCGAGCGCTTCGGCGTTGAAAATCTGAACGATGCGCATTCCGCTGATGCGTTCCTGCAAAAAGGAGTTCATGGTGGCGATGTGGTTGCGCACGTTTTCATAACTTTTGCGCACACTTTCCTTAAATTCATAACTCCCCCAAATGAGCAACGGGAACACCGAAAGCACCACGAGTGTAAGTTTCCAGGATGTGAAAAACATGACGCCCAACACCGCAAAAATTGTCATCAAATCCGCCAAAATCGTGACACTTCCCTCACTAAAAATGGTGTTGATGGCCTCAATATCATTGATGGTTCGGGTGGTGCTCTGACCGATGGGCGTTTTATCGAAATACTTGAGATTCAGGGAAGTGATGTGGTTAAAAATCTTCACCCGCAGGTCGCGAATTGTGGCTTGCCCGAGCCAGTCGGCGTGATAAAGGAAAAAATAACGCAGAATAACCTCCAAAATAAGTGCTCCCAAAATAATACAGGCCATCATGGTCATGCCGCTCACATCGCCGGGAAGGACGTAGTCGTCCACCATGACCTCGATGAGTTTAGGGCGCAATACCGCGAGTGGCGACAGGATGACGGTGAGGCCCACCGTGAGCCAGAAAACCCGTTTGTAAGGTTTTACCATGCGCATCACCTGGCGGAAGAGGGAGTAGTTGAATTTTTGAGTTTCGGGCATGTAGGGGGAGGGGGAATGTTGATGGGGTTGAGATTGTTAAGAGGGCGGGGAGAAAACCATTTTTTCGCGACAAGGTTTTCTGGTGCCCCCTTTTCTGCTTTATACTATGATTAAAGTGATTTGAAAGAGTTAGATGCCTGATTTTGCTACTGGACATTTTCCGAAATCGAGACCTATAAGGTTTTTGGAAACCTTATAGGTCTGGTAGCAAAACAAAAATGTCCAGTACTGTGATGCCTGATTTTAAAATGTTCTTGAAATGGATTGGTTGGCAATCGAATCAATCGAATCAATCGTTCAATCGAATCAATCTTACAGGTCTATCAAAATCTTCACGGGGCAATGATCCGAATGCACCACATCATTGAGTTGGCGGGCGTAGGAGATTTTTTCTTTCAAATTGTCCGTAACCGCTTGATAGTCAATGCGCCAGCCTTTGTTGTTTCCACGTGATCCGGCGCGGAAACTCCACCAGCTATATTCCTGCATTTCGGGGTTTTTGTATCGAAACGCGTCCGTAAAACCGCTCGCCAGCCAGTTGGTCATCCAGGCGCGTTCGTCCGGCAAAAAGCCCGAACTATTCTTGTTGCCTTTTGGGTCGTGGATGTCAATTTCCTGATGCGCTATGTTGTAATCGCCCACGATGATAAGTTTTGGGCGTTCCTTTTTCAGGGCTTCGATCCAGCCGGAAAAATAGTCCAGAAACTGCATTTTGAAATCCTGCCGCACATCGCCCGTGGTGCCAGAGGGGAAGTAGCAGTTGAGCAGGGTCCAATCGCCAAAATCGGTGCGGAGGATGCGGCCTTCGCCGTCGTAACCCGGCATTCCACAGCCCTGCGCCACCAGAGTAGGGGCTTTTTTTGAAAAGGTCGCCACGCCGCTATACCCCTTTTTTTCGGCTGAAAACCAGTGGTGTTGGTAGCCCAGTGCTTCCAGTTCGAGCACGGGTACATCGCTTTGCAAGGCCTTGATTTCCTGAAGACAAAGGATGTCGGGGTTCTCCTGCGCCAGCCATTCCCATAAACCTTTGGAGATTGCGGAGCGGATGCCGTTGACGTTGTAGCTGATGATGTTTAGCATGGGTGAGGGTTATTGATGATTATTGTTTTTCCCCTTATAATGTCAAGTCGGTTCTTTAGCTGGGGTTTTGTCGCTTTTTGAGCCCAAAAAATAACCAAAAAGGCTTGGTATCCTGTTTGACCTAGCTTCCCTACCCGCGCTCCAGCGATTCAAAAATTGCCTCCATTTCATCGTAGGATTTCACGCCCACTTGTTCTTCTTCGCCGCCTATGAGGCTTAATCCTGCGAGGCCGAGCTGGTCCAAAACTTCCAGCCAATCGGTTGCAGGGAGGTTTGCCTGGAGCAGGGCAGGGCGCAGGGCAAAAACAGATTTCCAGAAATCTTTTTCTGCGTAAAAGGTGGATTTTGTGCTGTTTGATTGCGTAAAATTGAACAAAAAAACATCTGCAAAGGCTGCAAAACCTAGCATTTCTTCGTTTGAAAACGCCAGTCCATGCTCATCTATGTCAAACGCCAGAATGACCTCCAGCCCCTCCAATTCGGACAGATGCGCCCCGTGATGCCGGGCAGATACCTGCACGACGTCCAGGCCATAAAATGCGGCGGCTTCCTGAACCACCCGAGCAGGAGTTAGGTTGAATTCGCCCACAATTTTGGGGCCTTCCACCCATTCCCGGATGGCTTTCATGTACATGGGATCGAGGTAGCCCTCCGTGCCTGCTTCCAGGTTAAACCCGAGATAATCAACCTCCTTGGCGGCGAAATAGCGGGCATCGGTGAGGTGCGCAATGCGCGATGCTTTAATCAGTGTGGACAAAGTCGTGAATTGAGTTCAATTTGAAATGCCGGGCAAAACTACGAAATGAGTCAGCCGTACAAGTAGATTTTTGGGCTTGGGCTTTTACTATCTTTGCGCCCTGTATGTGTCCGCCGCCGAAATCCTGCATTGGAAGGTGGAAGCCAGACGGCCAGTCTGCGCTTTAAGCGCACACGACAAACCCATTGACCACATTTCTATCCCATTTTGAAAAATCGTTCCCTTCTCTGGCTGCTCCTCCTCATCGCCGTGGCTTTTGCCGCCTGGAAACTGTATTCCAATAAATTGGCGCTGGATTCCAAAGCCGAACTCTCCAAAATGACCCGCGCCTTTGTGCCGGTCGAAACGGTTGTGCCACAGTTGGACAACCTCGCCAATGTTCTCGAAGCGGACGGTATTTTTCTGCCGTTCAAGGAAATGTTTGTGATTTCCGAAACCGCTGGCCGCGTCCTCGAGACCTATAAAAACAAGGGCGAATGGCTAAAAGAGGGTGAAATTATCGCAAAAGTGGACGATGAGCTGCTGCGCATCGAGTTGGAGGCCACCCAGGCAAACCTCGCCAAACTGCGCAAAGACCGCGAGCGCCTTACCAATCTCATCGAAGGGGAAGCCGCGCCCAAGAACAAGATTGAAGACATTGATCTTGGGATTCTCACGGCGGAAGCCAAGGAAAAAGGGCTAAAAAAACAAATCTCCAACACGAGCATCAAAGCGCCCATGACGGGTACGCTGGGAATGCGGTTTATCGAACGCGGCAGCGTCATCGGACCAGGCATTCAGGTGGCCCAAATGACCAATCTCGATAAACTTTACCTCATGGTAAAGGTATCCGAACGCGATGTGTTGAATCTGAAAAAAGGACAAAGTGTGCGGGTCCGGGCCGATGTTTTCCCAGACCTGAACATTGCCGGAAAAGTGACCAATATTGGACTTCGAGCCGACAATGCGTTCAACTATGATGTTGAAATAGAGGTCATTAACCCCAACGGAAACCCGCTGCGTGGCGGGATGCACGCCAAAGCAAAATTCACCTTCGATGCCGAAAGAAAGGGCCTCACGCTGCCCAGAAAAGTCATCGCCGGCAGTCTGCAAGACCCTAAGATATATGTCGTGCAAGGCGACTCCATCGCGGTACTCCGGGCCATTACCCTCGGCGGGATTTTTGGCGACAAAGTGGAGGTCCGTTCCGGCGTTCAGGCCGACGAAAAAGTGGTACTTACGGGTCAGTTGAATTTGGTGGATGGGGCACGGGTGAGCGTGGTGGGCGGGAAGTGAGTGCGTTTTAGTGGACGTTATTTTATGGGGTTAATTCCAAACCAACAAATTCATCAAAATTTTCATTGTTAATCAACGTACACGTGCTACCCGGATAGTTTTCGAGGAATGCAGCGGGAAAACGGGCGGGCTTTTTCGACTGCCATTTGAACTCAAAGGCGTGTAGCCGTCCGTTGGCATCTTCTATATAATCAATTTCTTGTTGTGAGGTGGTACGCCAGAAATAGGCATTGCTGAAATAGTCGGAATACGCATTTCGTTTCATACGCTCGGCAAGCAGGAAGTTTTCCCATAGGGCGCCGGTATCGTTTCGCAAGGAAAGCGGGGAGAAATTTTTAAGAATGGCGTTTCGGATGCCGTTGTCGTAAAAATAGATTTTCCGCCCTTTTTTAATTTCGTTGCGGGCATTTCGACTGAGTGAGGGCAATCTGAAAAGGACAAAAGATTGTTCGAGCAGGTCGGTGTATCGTTCGACGGTAAGTGGGTCAGCACCAATGGTTTGGGCCACCTCTAAATAACGAACTTCGTTGCCCACCTGGAGTGCGAGTGCTTGTAAAAGTTTGACAAGCAGGGATGGCTTTTTGATTTGATCGAGGGTAAGCAGGTCTTTGTACATCAGCCCATCGCTCAGATCATTGAGAATTTTTTGAGCCTGCAAAGGAGATTGTTGCACTACTTCCGGGTAGTACCCATAAAGCATCCGGTGTTCGAGCAGCGACCGCTCGGTCAGGTAGCCGTGATGGTCGCACATTTCTACAAAAGAAAGCGGATATAGATGAAACTCTATTTTTCGACCTGTGAGGCTTTCTTTGGTTTGGGCGGCGAGGTCAAGCGAAGAGGATCCTGTGACGAAGAGCTGCACCTGAGGCAAATGGTCCGTGATGAGTTTGAGCATCAACCCGGCATTGGTGAACCGTTGGGCCTCATCCACCACTACTACATCATTTTGTCCGAGAAGATTTTGCAGCCGGGCCAACGAAATATTGTCCAGCTGGGATCGTGTTTCGGGATCATCCCCAGTTAGCCAGAGGGCTTTTTTGTCCAGATTTTGGCTGATTTGACGCACAAGTGTAGTCTTGCCTACTTGCCTGGGACCGATAACGATGATAGCTTTCCCTTTTCCGAGCCATTGCTGGATATTTTGCGCTTGTATTCTGGGTATCATGCCTTTTTTGAAGGCAAATCTAATGATTTTCCAGATTCAAATCGAAAAAATTGACCTTTTTTTTTCGATTTGAAAAAAGTAGAGGTTTTTTACGGTTCCCTGTCTGAGTTATTTGTGGGCAATTAAGTGTGCTTGATTTCTAAACGCGCTCGTTAGCGTTGATATCTCTTTTATACTTCAATTTGTCGGCCTTCAATTCTTCCTTCATCGCTAAAGTTGTCAAATTCTGGTCCTTCAATAATGGTCCAACCAAGCGCTTCCAGTTTATCTGCTGTTAGCTCCTCTTTGCCGTGTTCAGTCAAATGTATGTTTCCATATTTACACAAACTAATTTGAATTTTTTCGTCCTTGTCAAATATAAAAATGAATTCCGGAGCACTTGAATCGCATCGGGTTATCCAGAAGAATATTTCTATAAAGTCTGGCAAACTGTCAATGTCCGTTGTAAAGGCTTCTTTAAATGTTTTGTCTCCAACAATTGCTTCAAGTTTCTTGTAGGCCTCTTGTAATGGCTTAAAATCATGGTTTCTATTGCCAAAAAAGTCAAGTTTTGAATACGAAATAATTACGAATTCGGTCGCTTTGATGGATTGAAATAAAAGGGTGAGTCTTTTGGAGAGTTTATTGGTAAATGTTCCAATGTCAGCATGGTTTAAGCCAATCACTTTATTGAAAGACGGATAGTCCATGTATTCATTATGAAAACAGTCATACATTTCCCAATACAAATGTTCTTCATCGTCTTCTTTGTAAAATTGCAATATTTCTTCATCGTAAAACGCTTGCTGCATTTTAGCCAGTTCAGAGCCGATAATGCGCTTTGTCGTTACGATTTCTTTTCTTGTCGTGAGTGTTGTCATAATATCGAAGGTAAGGGTTGAGGGCTTTGCGAAGGTGGGGGCTTTTTAGCACAAGAATTCAAAATATATCCAACTGATGAACCTTGCACAGATGTTTCATAGAAGCAATACAGAGACCAGTTTGCAAAACCGATGTAGTACGTTCGTTTTTATTTTTCGGTCGTTGAAACCAATTTATTG
>CAZKBH010000011.1:3060-39299 GCA_964550795.1 uncultured Saprospiraceae bacterium | reverse complement strand
ATAAATTTCTATTTTCAAGACAACTCCTGTTTCAGAATATGATGTCCACACACCCTGCTTTTTACCTTGTAACCAAAAGAAATCATCCTTTAATTGTCCGTTTTCATAATACGCCCTTGATATACCATTTGGTGTATCCATTAGGTAAGATTCTTCATATTTTAAGGTGCCATTATCGTGAAAATACTGCCACATACCGTGTCCCTTTCCTTCCTTCCAATAAGCATTATAACGCAATTTTCCATTTTCCAACCATTCCTGCCATTGTCCATCGGCTAAGCCATCTTTCATGGTTATCCAGGTTTTGCCCCGAGGAAGAATGTTCAACTAAGCGCTAAACCCGCTTTTTTGCCAAACATCTATTGCCAGCCGTTTTTCTTCTTTTCTGCATTGATTTGGTTTATTATTTCTTGTCGGTCTGGGAGATCATTTTCTAAATTCTGAATCAGTTCAAGGCAAGTGTCGAGATGTAACTTAGCTTTCAAACTCTCGGTAGGCAGATAAAGTTCATATAATGCTAGATGAAATTCAAAGTATTTTGGAAAATACTGTATGCCAAGTTCGTACACTGCGAGTCCGTAGTCATTAAAATCACTCGCTAAATAGCGAGATGCAATGCCGTTGATATCCGCTATTTCCGGGAAATACAGATACTCGCCAATTTTAGAGGCCGCTTTAATCTTAGTTAATTCGATTTCAACTGATTTTGGCTTGTTGATCAGTTTATATTCTTCATTTACTTCAGCTATTTTGGAGTACCTACTACTGAATTTCTCAAATACTTTTGTCAGCAGATATGGAGTCGAAACAATTGGTGTAGCATTATGGGCGGAGTAGTCAGCTTCAAAAACATTGATTGATTTGAAAAATGAAGGATATTTGGACTTTAAATTATCAAAAGCACTTCTATGATAGTAGTCTTTGTCCATTGCAATTCCGCCTACAGAGATTGAGATTTTACTTAATTCGGTCATTTCACTTTGTTCAAATGATTTAACCAATTCTTCAAACCTGTCAAGCGGCGTATTTGCAATAACAGATGAATAATACTTTGGATTTTTAAAGTGCGAGTAGAGTGCAAATGATGCCGAAAATGAGTGCCCGATAATTATTTTATAATCATTAGGATGATATGCCTGAATTTGCTGTTCTATTTCTTCAGTGATGAATTTATGGAGGGGTGTCGCTTCTCCTTCCAAACTTTTGATTTCACACGCTGCATTTCGATCATTCAGAGGAATAATCACCAAGAGTGCTTGCGGAATTTCGTGCGTGTATTGTAAATATTTTATGGAGCTAATCAGGGGATTTATAAACCATTCATGTTGTCCGTCTAATAGATAGATTACCGGTAGCTTTACTTCTTCCGATTGGTATTTGTAAAATTCTGGTGTCTGAACGAAAATCGTTCTGTCCTGCTGAAACGATTGGGAGAAATAGGTCAGTGTGTCCATTTTCTGTCCAAACAATTGAGTTGAAATCAACAGTATCAATACAGCAATCAAGTTTATTTTCATAGATGTCAATTTAAAATGGCTACCAACTCATAAAAATGCGCACCTCCCCAACACAGCCCCAAAAGTATTAAAAAGGTGCGGAGTCAACAAAAAAAACAGGCTCTTTTAAACCATACAAAGCCCTCCCATACTACTGATCATTTTTGTTCTGCTCCAGACCTATAAGGTTTCCAAAAACCTTATAGGTCTCCATTTTAAAATGTCCAATCTCCCCACCCTACCCATTCTTCCGCTTTTTCCGCGACTTATCCTTCCCAAGTTTCACCTCGTATTGATCCGGGGTGCCCGTTATCTTGATATTTAAAAAACGCATCTTATTCAGGTCGCCAACCTCCTCGATCTCGTCCACCTGGTTGGGGTCTATTTCTTCCTTGCTTTTGCCGCCAAAAAGCTTGCGCCAGGCAACCTGGGTAACCATCTTCAGCGGTACCCGCACGAAATAAGCCATGGAGAGGTCCAGATTTTGTTGCCCGGATATTTCCAGAAACCCGATGGAAGAATTGATAACCATACTCGGAATCGTGAGCAGTCCGTCCTTCAGATCCAACACGTTTTGCAAGGTATCGAAGCGGACGATCCGCAGATTTTTGTCTTTGAAATAGTCGGACATCGCCATGATTGGCGCAAACTCGAGGATGCTGCCGTCCGTGATGCAAAGATCCATGTGCGCCTCACTTTTGTCTATGATCGGCGTGAGATCGGGGTGCATCCGGAAGGTGCTTTTGATTTTGCCCGTTATTTTGCCGTGAACTTTTTCGTTGGCCAGCATGTCCTGGCCAAAATGTTCAAACTTAAACAGGAGTTTGTCAATGTCCAGATTTTCGGCAGTGATATCGCTGTGGTAATAAATCTTGTTGGAATCTGAGCCGTTGAAATATCCTTTCATGCCCATGCGGCCATCGGCCAGACGCATGTCCAGCGTATCCACATAGAGATAATGGTTTTTTTGTATGCGGAGCTTTGTGCTGAAATTTTCGAGCCAGTACCGGTGGTAGTTCATTCGGCCAATGTTGGCGCGGATGCTCAGGTCGGGAAAAGGAATCGCAAACAGATTGAAGGCCGTCTCATGATTTTCGGCAACCGCAGGACCTTTGTAGCCCATCAAGGCATCCAGATCCAGAATGCTGGATTCCAGCACGAGGTAGTTGTCGCGCGACTTTTTGGCCGGTTCCGCACCGAAAAAATAGGACATATTGACTTTAAAATCACTTTTCCCCATCTTTCCGGAAAATTCCTCCAACAGCAGGTGATCGTTTTCATAATGCGCCCGGCCCTTGAATTTTTCCAATTTCAAGGGGTGCACATTCATTTTGGCCGTCAGTTCATCAAGGTAGAGATCCACGGATTTAAAACCCTGATCGTAGTGCATATCCACCCGGCCATGCAGTTTGGCTTGTTTAAATTCCTCGTCCCGGTATTCCAGGGGGACATGGTTTTCGCCTTTGTACGACAAAATATCGTGCAAAGACATGTAATTGGACGTCAAATCAAACTCCAGTTGGCTATCGCCCAGGGGCTGCGGCTGGAACCACTTGGTGTAATTGATCAATCGGCCCGTGAAATGAAAATCGGTTTTGTCAATCTCGCCGCGAAAATCTATCAGTTTCAGGTCGGTTTCAGAGATGATGACATCGGCGTGGAAATCATGCAACACATGCGGGTAATGTTTGAATTTGGCGAACAAATTGTCCACAAAAAACTCCCCTTTTGGCAGGTATTTAAACTCGAACAATTCTTTGGCGCTGGTTTCAAAAGCCACTCCAAGCGATAGATTTTCCACCGTTTCATCGAACTGTTTCGCCAAAACCGTATCAAATGCAAACAGGTCTGGCAGATCAATTTTATTGGAGCGAGTGGTCAGTTCCATCCGAATGGGTTTGTCGTATCGGTGGAAAAGGGCCGGAAAATCGCTCAAGGAGCCAGACACCCAAAAATCACTTTTGCCCACTTGCAAGCTGATGGAATCCATCGTAATGACTCCATTGCGCATGATAGCGTGGCCGTTCATGTTTGACACCGTGTGGCCAAATTCCGGCGAATGGAAGGTGACACCTCGGATGAACAATTCCGAATCTATCCCGGATTTGAGCTTTGCCAGCGATTCGCCCGGGAAATTCAGGTCCACGATTTCATTAAAATTCATGTCCAGCAAAATTTTCCCCCGCACCTCGTCCAACTCACGCAGCCGAAAGAATTTGCCCAGAAATTCCAGGTCTAAATCGGCGTGTACATCCAGGCGCACGGTGGGATCCTCGAAGTTTCGGATGTAAAGATCCCCTTCAAAAACGCCTTCCTCTGGCTGTGCGTAGAAGTTGCGCAAATGCAGCACGGAGCTGCGCAAGGTGCGTTCCGGGCCATTGCTGAAGCTCCCCTGAAAGCGCATCTTGTCCAGCTTTTTGTTCGCTTCTTTGTTGAGGAAATAGGCATTTTCACAGCCAAATTGCACATTTACGGCGGGGATATGCCCGTTCAGGGACTTGCCTTCCACCTTTCCTTCAAAAAAAATCTTCCCCGCGTTTTGGTAACTTGCCAACCCTTTGGCGAGGTC
The DNA here is from genome assembly GCA_964550795.1 of uncultured Saprospiraceae bacterium. Classification (GTDB taxonomy): domain Bacteria; phylum Bacteroidota; class Bacteroidia; order Chitinophagales; family Saprospiraceae; genus M3007. The sequence continues at coordinate 35,234 of CAZKBH010000011.1, read as the reverse complement.
GTCGGGCAAAAAAGCCGCGTAGACCTTGAAATTCGGTTTATCACCCCGGATCGTCATCGAAACATCCATATCATTGGCAAAATCCAGATTACCCGCCACCTTAAAATGGGCGTCATTCAGGGAAGCCTTGCTCGGCAGGACGTGGAGTTTCTGGCAATCCTGGTTAAAATCCAGTTCCAAATCCAGGTGCAGGGCTTTGTTGGAAAAAAACGTGGGTTGATCGTGTTCCAAAACATCCAAATGCATGTCTGACACAAGGTCGAGGTAAAAATGTGCCCCGCGGTATGCGATGGTAGATTGCAGCTCGTCCAGCATAATATCCACTTCCCGATCTCCACGCTCATCCATAAAAGCAATATCCACCTGCTTGATAATCAGCTTTTTAAGATCCAGGTGAACGGCATTTTCCGTCGTATCGGCCGCAGATGCCTCCAGCAGACTCTTGGCATTCATGATGTTGTACGTGCCATCACAATGATGGATGACATCGAGGTGCCCTTTCTCGATTTTGATGCTTTTGATATCGTAATGCCCTGCCATCACCGACTGGATATCGAAACCCAGATAGACATCTTCAAACGTGTACAAGGGTTTGGCGCTGAGGTCTTTAGTTTCGTAAAAATGGACCTGTTGCAGGTCAATGGACACATAAGGAAAGTTTTTGAATGGCGCGAGCCGCACTTTCGAGATGGTCATGGTGCCCGAGATCTGCTCGTTTACGCGGGTAATGGCTTTTTGGATCAGTTCGTCCTGATGCGCATAGACCAGATAGAGTCCGCCCACAAAAACCCCGATGGGGATTAAGAGCAGAAGTGCAAGGATTTTCAGCCATTTTTTGCGCATAATGCAGCGGGTAGTAGTTTATGATGAATATCTGAAAGGGGGATGCACCGAAGGACATTCGGAGGATATGGTATTATAGAATTGGCAAAGTTAAGAGATGGGGGGAAATTGTCAACGGAATTCCGCGGTAGTATGGCCTTCAGGCCGTCGGTAAGTGCGCCATTTATGGCGCAGAAGATATATAATGGGGCGTGAACGCCCCTTATCCCGGCGGTCTGAAGGCCATACCACCGCTTTTGAGGTGCCTTGGGGGAAAGGCAATTTAGGTGTGCCAACGTTCTGAATACGCTCGCGCATGCTACGCTATGTCAATGTCGTATTTATCCAAAAGTCTTGAAACGCCCTGGATTGAAAATTTTGCCTTTTTAATCCGGTTGATTTCCGGGTCAATAGAATAATGGTAAGCAGTCCGAAAGTCGGCTTTTTCAAGGGTAGTGTGTTCAAAAACGGCTTGCATCAGGTTGCAGTGGTCGAATACAGCACCCGTGAGGTCCGCTTCTGTAAACTCGGTTTCTTGTAGCTGCGAATTTCTGAAAATGGTATTTTTGATTTTGGTTCGGTAAAACGAAGCATGATTGAGCTGGCAACCATCAAACGAAAAGGATAGTCCAAACTCGTTGCAGGTGTCAAAGCGAAGTCCCAACATTTTGCAGTCCTTAAAATGCACGTCTCGAAACACGGTCTTGTTGAGTTGGGCCATACTGAGATTGCAAGCGTTGAACGTGCAGTCTATAAACTTAAATTCAGAAAGGTCGCGGTCGCCAAAGTTGCAAGCATTAAAAATGCAGTTTTCGTATTCGCCTTTGGGGAGGGAATCGTTTTGGTTGAAGGTTTTGTTTTGGGTGAAAGTAGTTTGCATGTGTCCGGTTTGCCATTTAGAACCACTTGCGGGTTTTGTCATAGTCATTTTGGTCAGTAAGTACCGCAATAATATCCAGTACAGAAAACCACCACTTGTTGTTGGCCTCGTCCCAGAGGGCCCGCAGTTCGCGGTTATGTCCACACGGCAAAACTGCGACGCTGCGTCGCAGTGTTTCATCGGCTAAATATTAACGTTCATAAAACCGCTTCATGTCCCACAGATTACGAGGCCCTACATTAAGCCCTTTTTATGCAACTTCAATTCATAGTCATTTTGGTCAGTAAGAAAACCACCACTTGCTGTTGGTCTCGTCCCAAAGCGCCCGCAGTTCGGGGTCGTTAAAAAAAAAGATATTTTAGGGTTGCTCATAATTTGGAAGGTGGTTGGTTATTGGCAGGCTGTTAACCTGTCGTTCCAGCTGCGGGATGTGTCACCGCTTGGGCAACAGCTTATTCATCAACAGCAATTTCTTTAATCAAGTCAACTATTTTATCGTTGCTGAATTGTGTCCTAAATTCAATTTTTACTTTGCCGTCAAAGAACTTTTCAGCGTGTCTAATTTTGAATCTTTCTTCATCTCGGAGTCTATCTATGCTATTTACATCTTTTGTCTCCACGATAAAGTTTAGCTTTTGCTCACCATCTCTGAATTTCAAAACATAAGCAAAGTCAGGCGAATAGCTTTTCCCACCAGCAACAGGAATTTTTATTGAGTTCTTTGGAATCTTAGTAAAAACAATAACTTCCTTTATCTCAGTTTTGATGTTTGATTTTTCTAAGTCAGAATCGAAATAAAGTTCATCAAAAAAGTAGGAGTTTGCAATATCTTCGTTTGAAAACAAAACACCAACATCAGAAGCAGAAATCTCTTTCAGCACATTTCCTTTCTCGTCTGTTAGTTTAGTTGGATGTATGTTATTTGAAACCTTTTTATAAGCAATACTAAATTTGTCAATAGCATTGGCCATTAGGTAATGGTCAAAGTTTTGCTTGATAACTCGAAGCGTTGTTTGATTAAGGTATTTGTTTATATCTGTTCCTGCTTCAATGATTGATTGATGAAGTGTCTTGATGTTGATATTCAGATTTTTTGAAAGTTCTTTCAGAAAATCGCTGTATTTCATTATTGAAATCGTTGCAGTCTTTCGGTTATATACCGATTCTGGCTCGTTAGCAACTGCCTTGTTGTCTTTAATTTCAATTTTTGAAATTCTTTCGTTGATTCCGTCTGATGTGAAACTGACTTTTTGTGCTCTTAAAAAGTCCGTAAACAAAGATTTAAACCTTGCTTCATTGTCAAAATTGTATTCAAGAATTACTTTTTCATTCAATTTTTCCCAAAGGTCTTTCAACTCTTGATACTTCTCTGTTCTAATAATTACTTTCTTTTTCGGGTCGGTTGCTTTACGAACTTTATTTGAATTAACACCTTCAAAAATTCGAGGATAGTTTTGTTTGATAAAATCGAAACCACCAGTTTTAAACGAATTGGTTCTTGTAACAACATTATTTGAATCCAAAACTTCTAAAAGTTCATCTTCCGTTGTTTCGTATAATTCGCAAATTTTCTTAATTATTATGTCAGAAAGTTTATCAGGAACTACCTCTATTGATATTGCTCCAGATTTCTGATTGATTTCGTTTACAAGTTTGTCAACAAAATCACTTTCCGTGAAGTCAACAAAGTAGTTTAGAAAAAATTGTTCGTCTTTTACACGATTTCCGTATTCATTAACTGGCAAACGCAAACCCCGACCAACTTCTTGCAGTTTTGAAATTTCGCTTCCACTGCTTCGGAGTTTACAAATCTGAAATACATTCGGGTTGTCCCATCCTTCACGTAAAGTCCATTTTGAAAAGATAAATCGTCTTGGGTTTTCTAAATCAAGCATTGATTGTTTGTCGTGCAAAATTTCATTTATCTCCTTTTCAATGGCTTCGTCTTTTTCTGTATTGTCTTTTGAAAAATATCCTGCGTGTGTTATTGAAAGGTCAAGCAATGTTTTTTCAAGGTATGCTTTGTAAAAAACATCCTTTTCAGTTTTCAGCAGTTCCTTTATTTCTAATTCAATGTATTGCTCAACGGTCTTACGGATATAACCATCTTTGTTTCGGTATTCGTCAATGTTATCAATAAAAAACAGCGTAAGTGGTTTTATTTTCACATCTCTTGTCAGCAAAGATTTTTCAATTTCAAAATGGTGCTTGATTGCCTTTTGGATCATTGTTTCCTGCAACTTTTCAGCATACGAATAAGGATTGATTTTATCACCCTTTTTCATTTCCAAACCGTTGGATAAAACGACCGTGCTCTTGTTTAAATTCTCAATTGTTAAGTCGGTCATTTCGGAATGAATCTTTTTCAGACTTTCCTTTTTGGTTATGGTAATTGTTTTGCGTTTATCGTTTTCTATCAGTTCAAAACTGGCTTCTGTTCCGTCCGAATCAATGAATTTTACAATCGCATTTTTTCCACTGTCAAATTCTGTGATGTGTCCGATGACGCCTTTAACCAAATTTCTGTTAAATGAATCAACTGCGGTTAAAGCATAGATCAGGTTTTCATATCCTTGAAATGTAGCACCATAACGCAAAATAAATTGGGGTTTCATTTTCTGAATGTTCTCCCAGGTTTTATTGCCTGTGCCGAACTTGTGAGGTTCGTCAATAATCATAAACGGCTTAGTTGCTCCAATGGCATTAAAAGGAACGGTGTGTTTATCAAATAGCCCTTTGTCAAAACTCTTCTGCATTGTTTCTGAGTTAATCATACCAGCATTGATAATCATAACTTGAATACTGTTTTTTTCAAAACTACCAGCATTTACAAAACTTGTAACTGCTGGCGGTATAAACGATTTTTTGCTTTTGTTATTCTTTAGACTTTCTACAATGTGTAAGTGAAGTGTTTTGCCATACTGCTCTTTGAAGTGCTCACGGCTACTGTCCGATTTTAAAAAATCAATTGTTCCAGCTTTTATTGAAAGAGTAGGAACAACAACAATAAACTTGAATATTCCGTAATTTTTATTGAGTTCAAAAATTGTTTTGGTGTAAGTGTAGGTTTTTCCTGTTCCAGTCTCCATCATTATATCAATGATGTTGCTGTTACGCTTGATTTTTTCATCAATACCGTTACTTTCTTGCACGGCTCTTAAATTTTGCGGATAAGCCCAATCGCTTAAAAAATCAAAAGCAGGATTGATGAAGTTTTTATCTGCTTCTGTTGGCTGAATAAGACTAATATTCTCAAACACCGCAATAGAACTTTCTACAGCGTGTGATTGATGGTTCAGATTCTTTTCAAAATTAAATCCCTTCATATTAATATCTTGTTACAAAGTCAATATCAATATTTTTCTTATTGGAGTATGACTTTACATTTTCAGAAAGTTCACGTAAATTTTTACTTTCTAAATGATAGCCAAAAGCAATAATTGACGTTGGATTGAATTTCTTGTCTGCATCAATTTTTTCTAAAAGATTTTTAAGGTTTTCTGTTGTAAAACCTTTATCCATCAAATACAATTTTCCATTGCCATAATAAGCGGTGTACCCTTCGGTAGGCTCAGGGGACAAATCTATTTTTTCTAAATCTTGAGTTAACGCAATTCCATCATAAGTTTTCCAAGTTGTTAGCAATGCTTTGATATCATCTTCGGTCAGTTTGCTTTCATCAAACAATTTTGTTTGATTATCTAATTCAGTCGATTCAAAATCGTAATCATCCCAAATGGGTGTTGTTTCAAAAATTTTAAACCCAAGGTCTTGCTCTTTGAGTGCTAATATATCTGCGTTTAGTTCTTTTATATTTTCTTTGTTTTCTTCTAAATCAAGTTTGCCCTCTAAAGATTTTATTTCACTTTCTTTAAACTCAATTTTAGCCTTGATAGTTTCTTTTACCTTGTTGGCGGCTCTTAAAAGACGTTCTTTTGTTATTTCGAAAATGTTAGGCTCACTTATTTTCAATGTGTTTTTTACAAAATCATAGGCTGCCTTTTCATTTTTCTTTTTAGAATCCAACTTCTCGGGTAATTGAACTAAAATATATTTCCTTTTACCGAAATCCATTGCATTGAGCTGCATAACGGCATCACCTGTAGTTCCTGACCCAGCAAAAAAATCAAAAACAATATCATGATTTTTAACACCAATTGCTTTCATAAGATTGATTAAAATGCCAGTATCTTTTGGATTGGTAAAGATGTTTTTCTCGCCAAACAATTGTTTAAGCCAATTTGAAGCTACTCGACCATCTTTGAATTTTATGCTCGTAAGACTTTGGAATTCTGTATTTTTTAGATAGGTTTTATTATTTGGAACAACTGTATGGTCTTTTCCAAAATGTATTAGCCCGTCTTTTATTTTTTGATTAATAGTGTCTTCAGGAAAACGCCAACCACTTGCTGGTGGCTTACAAACTTCGCCAGTTATTGGATGTACAACGTCATAAACATATTGTCCATGATTTGGTCCAGCAATATCAGCAGGAAAATATACTCCGGTTTCATCCATCCAGCTATAGTGCTTACTATCTTTAATTGGGTTGGAATCAGGGAAGTCACTATACCATTTTAAGGCTTCCTCGTGTATCTTCTCCCAATTATTGCCGTGCTTCTTTTTGAATCTTTCAAATGCCTTGTAAATTTCAGGCAATCCTTCTTTTAACTCTTCCCATTTCCCTTCGTTGTATACTTTGCTTTTTACATAGACCAATATATATTCATGCTGCATTGAAACATAAGCTTGGTCGTTTTTACTGCTATTTTTCCAGACAATATCGCCAGCAAAATTCTCTTCACCGTATATTTCATCCATTAGTAATCTAAGTTGTGCTACTTCGTTTTCGTCAATAGAAATAAAAATTATCCCATCACCCTTTAATAATTGCTTTGCTATATATAATCGTGGATATAAGAAGGTAAGCCAAGCCGAGTGGCTATTACTTTTTTGATTCGTAAAGTCTAAAATTCGTTTTGCTTTTTCCGCATCAACACCAATAAGGTTTTGTAATTCCTTTACTGTAAATTTTCTATCGTCTTCATATACAAACCCATCGCTACCTGTGTTGTATGGTGGGTCGATGTAAATCATTTTTACTTGTTCGTAGTATGCGTTGGCAAGGTGTTTTAATACTTCTAAGTTGTCACCTTTTATGAGCAGATTTTGTGAGTTTGCGTTTTCAGGTTTGGCGTTGTGGATTTCGTCTGCTTTCAGCAAAGTTGTTGCTGGGTCGCTTGCCAAAAGTCTTGCGTATGATTTTCCGAGCCAGTCTAAACCGTAACTTTCAGTAGAAAAATTGATTTCATTTTCAGCTAAGTTGTTTTTGAATTTCTCCAATTGAAAATTTCCGTCTTTGTCAAAGCAATGCGGAAAATTCATTCTCAACGCCTCCAAATCCTTGTTCTGCACTTTTATGTCGTTGGTTATTTTTTGTTCCTTACTCATTTTTTCCCTTTTTAATCGTTGTCAATTAGTAATTTCTTTACTTTCACATTAGGAATTTTGCCTGTGTTGTAGAGAACTTCAATTCATGGTTGTTGTCTGTTTTGCACTTTCAGCATTTATTGTACTGTAGTTGTTGCCCAATTGCTCGGCTTTTGTATCGCCAAAAACCAAATATGCCATTTGTGTGGTTGATTATAAGCTTGCACACAACTCCCCCACACAGCCTTCGCAGCGCCAAAAGTAAAAAAAGGTGCAGACTCATCCAAAACATTGATCAAAGCCCCCCCCTCCTCCAAAAAACTCCCCCCTCCCATGAACCTTCCCGCCCAAATTTCCTTTTGGCCCTATATGCTAGCGATACGATTTCTCCTTTTACCCCTTTTTCTGACCCTCCCACTTTGGCTTTCTGCGCAGATTGATGCAAACCCTGACGGACTACCCCCTGAAAAAAGACGCCTGACCGGTATGGTGGCAGATGCCGCTACCCGCTCGCCCCTGCCTTTTGCTACGGTGACGCTTTTTTCGCTGCCAGACAGCAGCGTGGTCACCGGCAATATGACTGATGACGCCGGCCAATTCTCGCTTTCGGCAGCGCCGGGTGCTTATTTTTTGCGCGCGCAGTTTCTCACATACCGCAGCAGTTTTATCTGGAATATCGAAGTAGCCTCTCCGGAACAAACGATCAATCTGGGCACCGTTTTAATGGAGTCAAGCGATAATCTGCTCGATGAGGTGGTCATCACGGCTGAAAAGAGTCAGTTGCAGTTTGGGCTGGATAAACAGATTTACAACGTCGGCAAAGACCTGGTCAATCAGGGCGGCTCCGCTTCGGATGTCCTGGACAATGTCCCCTCGGTGACGGTGGACGTGGAAGGCAATGTCAGCCTGCGCGGCAGCGACAATGTGCGCATTTTGATTGATGGCAAACCCTCCGGACTGCTCAGTTTTGGCGCGGATGGACTGCGTCAATTGCCCGCCAATATGATTGACCGGATAGAAGTCATCACCAATCCCTCTGCGCGTTACGAGGCGGAAGGCATGGCGGGTGTGATCAACATCGTCCTCAAAAAAGAACAGCAACGCGGCATCAATGGAGCGGTTGATCTAACGGCGGGGCATCCCGACCTGTACGGTGCCTCCGTCAACCTGAACCTGCGCCGGGAGCGGCTTAATTTTTTCGCTAATTACGGGATCCGTTACCGCTCGGGACCCGGCGAGGGGGATCAGTATCAGGAATTCCGCACCGACAGCGCATTGCTCATCACCAATCAAAGCTCTGAGCGCTTGCGTTCCGGTTTGTCCAACAACATCCGCTTGGGTGCGGATTATTTTATTACCCCAAAAGATGTGCTGACAGCGGCATTTTCCCTGCGTTTTTCGGACGACTACAACACCAACTCCATCCTTTACCGGGATTTTATCAATGACCTGAGCCGACCAGACGGCAGCACCCGCCGTACCGACGACGAAAAAGAAGATGAACAGAGCAAGGAATGGTCGGTGACGTACAAAAAATCTTTCCAGCGGGAGGGCCATACCCTGAGTGCGGATGTGCAATACATGGATAACACGGAGTGGGAACGTTCCGATCTGCGCGAGATATACTTTGCCAACGACGGTACGCCTTCCGGGCAACCCGATCTGCAACAGCGTTCCGACAATCGGGAAGGCCAAAACAACCTGGTGGCACAACTGGATTATGTTCAACCTTTTAACAAGGACGGGAAATTTGAATTCGGCTATCGCGGCGGTTTTCGGGGGATTCAGAGCGATTTTTTGGTCGAATCTTTGGAAAACAGCGATTGGTCGCCCCTTCCCGGGCTGAGCAACAATGTGCGATTCCAGGAAAATATCCATGCCTTTTATGGGATTGTGGGCAACAAAACCAAGCAGTTTTCCTGGCAAACGGGTCTGCGCACCGAAATCGCCGACGTGGAAACCGAATTGCTGCAAACGCAGGAACGCAATGCACGTCCTGTTTATACCAACCTGTTTCCCAGCGCCCACGTTGGGTACGAATTGCCCAAGCAACACAGTGTGCAGCTCAGTTATAGTCGCCGGATACGCCGCCCGAATTTTTGGGATCTGAACCCCTTCTTTTCTTATTCCGATCCCCGCAATTTTTGGAGCGGAAATCCCAATCTCCAACCCGAATACACCGATGCTTACGAGCTGGGCCACCTGAAACGTTGGGAAAAAGGCTCGTTGAATTCGGCCATTTTTTACCGTTTTTCCACCGATGTATTCGAACGAATTCGCACCCAAATATCTGACACGAGTGCTTTTACGCGCCCGGTCAATCTGGCGCAGCGCAATGAATATGGGTTATCCTTGACGGGCAGTTACGAGCTATTGTCCAACTGGCAGTTCAACGGCAACCTGAATTTTTTCCGCTCCATCACCGAGGGCCGCTTTGAGGAGCAGGACTTCAACGCCGATACGTACACCTGGTTTGGGCGGGTTTCTTCGAAGCTTAAACTCTGGGAAAAACTCAATATTCAGACCACTTTCAACTATCGTGCGCCTCGCCTGACAACCCAGGGCCGCGAAAAAGCCTTGTACCACGCGGATCTCGGCATGGCGATGGATGTGTTGAAAAATAAGGGGACTTTGACTCTGAGTGTCAACGACGTGTTCAACACCCGCCGCCGCCGTTACATTACCCAAGGGGTTGATTTTTACACGGAAGGTAGTTTTCAGTGGCGTGCGCGCCAGATCAGCCTGACGTTCAGTTATCGCATCAACCGACAAAAGGAACCGGAGCGGGAACGGGATGGAGATTCGGGCGGCGGGGATTTTTAGTGCGTTTACTAAACTTTTGAAGTTTAGCAAACGTGTGAACCCAGTATGTCAAAGCATAACGAGAATAACCCTGATTGTTTGCTTAAAAAAGCGTACTTTTGCGCGGTTTTCAAAATAATTTTAAACATGAAATTTCAGTTCATTCTTGCTATTTCGGCCATTTTTGCGGCCGCTTTGATTTCTTCCTGCCAAAATGATGGCAGCAGTGATGCCAACAAACTTGCTGGCGAAGAAAATGCTCAACCAGCCGGAGCTTTTCCCGGAGATGCAGCTGCTCCGGGAGCGGGTGCTCCCATGGCAGAACCCGCCCAAAATGCGGCAGGGCTTTGGCACTACACATGTCCAAAGGGTTGCACGGGCGGCGCTGGTTCGGCTGTAGCATGTACCCAGTGTGGCACTACGCTCACACACAGCCAGGCCTATCACGGCACCCCAACGGCGACCACAACGACTACCTCGTCATCGCCAACCATTTCTGCTAATCCAGCGGAGGGCGTGAATCCACCACCCATCACCATGCCGAACGCTGGGAAGTCAGAACCTCCGCAGAATGCAGCTGGGGTATGGCATTACACCTGCCCAAGTGGCTGTTCCGGTGGTGCAGGTTCTGCAACGCCTTGTGCTACTTGTAGCAAAACCTTGGTGCACAACACGGCTTATCACGGAAAGTAAACTACAATTGGGGGCCTTACCCCAAGTGTAAAACCGCCGGGGATGTCTCGCAAGCGGTAGTATAGATCGGGTTTTCCCCGACGGTCCAAGGACCATACTATCCCCCTCGAGGCATCCTCGGTTTTTTTTGCCCCGGTGTTTGGGCTGGTGTGTGTGAAAAACGTTACCCGACTTTTCGCATATTTTTCGGTCTTTTGCACTTGATTTCGAATCAAAACCCTCCCTAATGGCGTTTGACATAGCTCTTACCTTTTTTTTAGTTTTCCTAAACGGTTTTTTTGTAGCCGCCGAATTTGCCATCGTTAAGGTGCGCTATTCACAGATTGAACTTCGGGCCAAAACGGGCAACCGGATGGCGGGCATGGCACAAAACATGCTCAATAACTTGGATTCTTACCTTTCCGCTACTCAACTCGGCATCACACTCGCCAGTCTTGGTTTGGGTTGGATCGGTGAGCCAGTGGTGTCCAAAATTTTGATTTCGCTTTTTCATGTGATGGGCATGAATGTGCCCGACGAGCTGGCGCACCAAATTGCCTTACCAGTAGCGTTTGCCTTGATTACGGTCATGCACATCGTTTTTGGCGAATTGGCACCTAAATCCATCGCGATTCGCAAGCCAGAGGAAACCACTTTGTTTGTTTCCGTGCCTATGCGGGCGTTTTTTGTGATGTTCCGCCCATTTATTTGGGTGCTCAACGGGTTTGCCAACTGGATTTTGAAACTCGTCGGAATTCAACCTGCAGATGAGCATGAGGCGCACAGTTCGGATGAATTGCGCCTGCTGATGCGCCAAAGCCAGGCGAGCGGGGCCATTAAAGAGGATAATTTTCAAATCATCCAAAACGCCTTTGATTTTTCGGAACTAACGGCGCAGCAGGTGATGGTGCCCCGGAAAAATATTTTTGCCCTCGAAATTGAAACCCCCCGGGAGGAAATCCTCCATGCGGTGCTTGAAAACGGCTACTCGCGCATACCGGTATATGAAGATGATATTGACAACCTAATGGGTATCGTGTTTGCCAAAGACATTTTCAAAGCCAACACCAAGGGGAACGACTGGAACCTGAAAGACATCATGCGCCCCGTGCATTACGTGTACAATTCGGCCAAACTCAACCGGGTTTTGAAGGATTTTCAAAGCAAAAAAATACACGTCGGAATGGTCATTGATGAATATGGCGGTACCGAAGGACTCATCGCCATGGAAGATATTTTAGAAGAATTAGTAGGCGAAATCCAGGACGAACATGATGATGAAGTTTCTCCGGTGACCAAAAACGAGGATGGCTCTTTCAACGTTTCCGGCATCTCTCCGTTGCACGATGTAAACAATTTTTTACCCGTTCCATTTCCTGAAAACAAACAATACAATACCCTTAATGGCTTGATCCTCAACCGTTTTGGACGCATTCCAACGAGCAACGAGGCCTTTCAAATTTCTCCCTACGAAATTGTGGTGCTCGAACGCAGACAGAACATCCTGATGCAATTACAGGTACGGGTGCTGGAGGGAATTCTGGAGGAGGAAGACTAAAGCATTCGTTCATCGAATCCAACATGAACATACACATCCTCGGCGCGCCCGGTGCTGGCGTCACCACACTGGGTCGTATGCTCGCTCAGCAGCTCGGGTTGACGCATTTTGATACCGACGACTACCATTGGTTCACCGATGACGTCCTTCCTTATCGTCGGCGGCGCAACCCCGATCACCGGCGGCAGTTGATGATGAAGGATTTTGAGGCGCATCCGGGCTGGGTGCTATCCGGCGCGCTTTGCGGCTGGGGCGATGTGTTTATTCCAGGTTTTGATCGGGTGGTGTATTGTTGGGCACCGGTAGAGGTTCGTTTGGCGCGGATTCGGGAAAGGGAACTGGCCCGTTATGGGGCGGAGCGGCTGGCTCCAGGCGGGGATTTGCACAGCGTTTTTGAGAAATTTTGCACCTGGGCGGCCGCTTACGACGAGGAATCTGGCAATATCCGCAGCCGTGCAAAGGAACTGGAGTGGTTGGAGCAGTTGACCTGTCCGGTACTTCGTTTGGAAACCGTTATGCCTCCTGCGGAAATGTTGGAAAAGGTTTTGGAACAACTATAACTCGAATCATCGTATACAATCATGAGGTGGTTTATAGAATTAATAATCGTATTTTTTGCCTGGACATTCCTCACCTACTGGCTGCATAGGCTCGCCCATATAAAAAGCAAGTACAATATTTTGTATAAACTGCATACTGCCCACCACGAAGTGAATTATTTTAAAGGCGGAGAGAAGTTTAGCATTGGCTATTTGTTTTTTTACTTTGGAGATATAAGAGTCACAGTTGACGTGCTGTTAACCATTACACTTCCATTAATCCTATTGACATTTTTATATCCTTCACAAGGTTTGGTGCTGCTCGTATTTCATTATTTGCATGAAGTCTTTTTAAGTGAGCGACTATTGGATCACAATCCAAAAATCAAGGGCTATATAACTCATTATTTTGCCTGGGGCAGCTATCATTTGGAACATCACCGGAATCCTAGAAGCAATTACAGTGCTTTTGTCACTCTGTGGGATAAGATTTTCAGAACGCAGAAAATTGTGCGCTGATTCACACTACTGGACATTCTCAAAGGCACACAGATGACGCAGATGCAAGCAGCACAGATTAAGTGCTGCTTGCATCCGTGTCATCTGTGTGTGTTATAATAATATGACACACCAAGCCCAAGCCTCCTCATACTTTTGCGCACCCTCCCTGGCCAAGGCTATGGCGGGTAAAAATCACCACTCCGCCACTCACCAATATACCAATCACCAATATACCAATCACCAATATACCAATCACCAATATACCAATCACCACTCCACCAATCACCACTCCACCAATCACCACTCCACCAATCTCCACCCATGCTCCGTCGCCCACGCCGCAACCGCCAATCTGCCGCCATTCGTGGCATGGCCAATGAAACTCATTTAACCACTGAACACCTCGTTTTTCCACTTTTTGTGCTGGATGGAACGGGCATTCGCAGTGAAATTCATTCATTGCCGGGTATTTTTCGCTTTTCTCCGGAAAATTTACTGCGCGAAATCGAGTCCTGTATGCAGCTGGGGCTGACCAATTTTGTCCTGTTCCCCGCCATTGCCGAACACCTGAAAGACACTACCGCGACGCATAGCTGGTCGCCAGACAATTTTTACCTGAAAGTTGCCCGCGACATCAAAAAACATTTCCCGGAGTGCTGCCTCATCAGCGACGTGGCCATGGATCCCTATTCCAGCGATGGTCACGATGGTTTGGTTCGTGAGGGTGAGATCGTAAACGACGACACGCTACCCATTTTGGCCCGAATGGCGGTGGCACAAGCCGAAGCGGGTTTTGATATGCTCGGGCCTTCCGATATGATGGACGGTCGTGTGGGATTTATTCGGCAAGCACTTGACCATGAAGGGTTTACCAAAACGGGAATCCTGGCTTACACGGCTAAATATGCCAGCGCGATGTACGGCCCGTTCCGCGATGCGCTTGATTCTGCGCCCAAAAGTGGCGATAAAAAAAGTTATCAAATGAACCCTGCCAACAAGCGCGAGGCCCTCATCGAAGCCGCGCTCGACACCGCAGAAGGGGCCGACATGCTGATGGTGAAACCCGCCTTGCACTACCTGGATGTGGTTCATTTACTCAAGGAAAACACCCATTTGCCCGTTGCGGCCTACCATGTCAGCGGTGAATGTGCCATGCTCCGCGCGGCCTGCAACAATGGTTGGCTGGATTTTGAACGCGCGATGCCAGAAACCCTCCTCAGCATCCGCCGCGCCGGTGCCGACGTGATTCTGACCTATTTTGCCAAAGAATGGGCCATGCGATTTAAGTAATCACACAAATCACATAAATCACAAGAATCATAGTTCAGACTAAAGAAAATCACACGAATCATAGTTCAGACAACACCTCCTATTTACCGTAGTTTTGCACCGAATTTTTTAACGCTAAAACCACATTCCAAAATACTACGATTCCCATGAAAAAACACAATTTCTCTGCCGGGCCAGCGGTACTGCCCGCTTCCGTATTAAAAGAAGCAGGTAAAGCTGCGGTCAATTATCAAGGTATGGGCCTCAGCCTGCTCGAGCTTTCGCACCGTGGTCCTGAATTCACGGCCATCCTGGAAGAGGCCAATGCGCTTATGCGCGAAATCATCGGGCTTCCGGAAAATTACCATGTATTATGGCTAACCGGCGGCGCGAGCACGCAGTTCTTTATGGCTCCTATGAACTTGTTGAATGAAGAGGAGACGGCTTTGTACGTAAATACGGGCGTTTGGGCCGATAAAGCGATCAAAGAAGCCAAAGCGTTTGGTCAGGTGGAGGTGATAGCGTCTTCAAAAGACCAGCAGTACACGTTTATTCCCAAGGATTTTAAAATCCCCAAAGCGGCCAAATACCTGCATTTGACCAGCAATAACACGATTTACGGCACGCAAATGCGTAAATTCCCCAAATCCCCCGTGCCGATTGTTTGTGATATGTCGTCGGATTTTCTGAGCCGTCCGTTCAAAGCCGAACAGTTCGGGTTGATCTACGCCGGGGCGCAAAAAAATCTCGGCCCGGCAGGTACCACAGTCGTCATTGTCCGCGACGACTTGCTCGGAACGGTGAAACGGCATTTGCCCGCTATGTTGGATTACCGTACGTTTGTGAAGGAAGATTCGATGTACAATACCCCGCCGGTTTTCCCGATTTACGTGAGCATGTTGACCCTGCGCTGGATCAAAAAAAGCGGCGGATTGAAGGCCATGCAGCGCAAAAACAAAGCAAAAGCCTTGCTGCTTTATGATGAAATTGACCGCAACCCACTTTTCCGGGGCACCGTGGCGGAAGAAGACCGTTCGTACATGAACATCTGTTTTGTGATGAACGAAAAATACGCGGCCTTGGAGAAAGAATTTGGTCAATTGTGTGAGGCCAACGGCATGGTTGGTTTAAAAGGACACCGCTCCGTGGGCGGTTTCCGCGCGAGCACCTACAATGCATTGCCACAAAAAAGTGTGCAGGCGCTGGTGCAGTTGATGCGTGATTTTGCAGCGCAAAAGGCTTAGTGCACGGAGGTAGACTTTCCAAGTTTAAAAACTTGGAAAGTCTGAGTACGATTATCCGGACGAAAGGGTTACCACATGTTTTTTCCGAAAAAAAGAATCTTAAAAGGGCTGATTCACATCGAAGGGGTAGCGCTACCGGTTCGGGTGGCGCTGGATTTGGCCAGTGGACACGCTTATAGTTTGTCGGCGCGGCGCATTTCGCTGCGTTTGCCGGTCACTGCGAGCGAAAGTTTGATCCGCGAGTACCTGCATATTGTGCAGGAATGGGTGGTGCTACAGTTTGAAAAACATCCCAGTTACCGCGAGGCTTATTTGGGCAAGGAGTTCCAGGATGGCGACCAATTGCAGGTGGGCGAACGGCGTTACACGCTCTTTGTAGGACTCAAAGAACGAGCCACCAGTTCAGCAAAACTTAAGGGCGATGCCATTCATTTGGAGCTAAATGCGCAACTAAACTCCTGGCAGCGCACCAAAACCGTCAAAACCTTGCTGTCGCGGATTGTGGCGAAGGATTTTCAGGCTGAAATCAATCGGCGCGTGCAAGAGATCAATGCGCGGACTTTTCGCCAGCCCATTCGCAGCATAAACCTAAAATACAACCATTCCAACTGGGGCAGTTGCTCCCATGCGGGCAATGTAAACCTCTCTACCCGACTACTTTTTGCCCCACAGGAAGTGCAGGACTATGTGATTTTGCATGAATTGGCACATTTGATTGAGATGAATCATTCTGATCGTTTTTGGGCGCTGGTGGAACAACACATGCCCAACTACCAGGATGCCGAGCGGTGGCTCAAGGTGCATCGGGCGAAATGTGATTTTGGGGGTTGTTGAGAGGTAACCTCAACAATCTCACCTCGTCAGCACAATATAATCCTTCAACAAAGTCTTCAAAAACTCGACCCGATTGGGGGGTCGTTTTTCCACCCCGAGCAGGGGCATTAGTTTGGTTACCAGGTCTTCTACCAATTCCTCGTGGGCCAAGTTGGGATAGGTGTTGAGGCGCGTAAGGACCGTTTTGACAAAAATCATGTCGCGTTCGCTGAGGTTGCGCACTTGGGTGTGGACCGGTTGGTAGTTTTGGAGCGAAGAAATATTGAGAATATCAACCAGGCGGAAAGTTTGGTTGGCGCTGTTTAATTTGATGAGCGTGGTATTGGCGGCCATGTCACCGAGTCGCTGCGCTTTGGAGGTGGTTTTGATCAGCAGTCCGCCGATGAGTCCCAGCGAAAAAACCCAATCCACTAATTGCAGCAAAGCCCGCAGCGTTACGTCGCTCCATTCGGGATCTTTGCCATCCAGGCGCACCACTTTGATGCCAAGGGCGATTTTTCCCGGGCTCTGCCCTCGTCTCAGAATTTCAAACAGGATATGGTAGAGGAAATAAACCAGGAAGGACATGAGGCCCCAAAACACGCCCCACCAATTACCAAGCCCTCCAAAAAGCAGCATAATGAGCACCACCAACAGGTAGTACCCAAACACCACAATGGCGGTATCGAGCAACCAGGCAAGCACCCGCTCGCGCAGCCCGGCGAGTTCGTACTCGATGGTCACGTTTTGAGTGGTTCGGATCTCGATGGTTTTACTCATGGGTGGAGGGACTTACACCGCCACCGCGTATTCGCGCAGGGCATCGTTCAAGGAAACCTTTTTATCGGTGCTTTCTTTGCGTTCTCCAATGATGAGCGCGCAAGCCACCTGGTATTCTCCTGCGGGAAATTGTTTGGTATAAGTGCCCGGAATCACGACCGAGCGTGGCGGCACTTTTCCTTTAAATATCTTTGGTTCTGAACCAGTTACGTCAATGATATGGGTGCTTTGCGTCAGCACCACGTTTGCGCCCAAAACAGCTTCGCGGCCAACGTGCACGCCCTCTACTACAATACAGCGGGAGCCAATGAAACACTCATCTTCAATGATGGTCGGGGTGGCTTGTGGTGGTTCCAAAACGCCGCCAATGCCAACGCCGCCTGCCAGGTGGACGTTCCGACCAATCTGAGCGCAAGAACCGACCGTCGCCCAGGTGTCCACCATCGTTCCGCTGCCGACCCATGCCCCGATATTGACATAAGAAGGCATCAAAATCGCGCCTTTTTCGATGAATGAACCATAACGCGCCAGTGCCTGTGGCACCACCCGAACGCCTTTTTCGGCGAATCCAGATTTCAGCGGAATTTTGTCGTGGTACTCAAATGGTCCCACCTCAATGGTCTGCATTTCCTGGATCGGGAAATAGAGTGAAATCGCTTTTTTAATCCATTCGTGGGTAATCCAGGTCCCTTCCCCGTCTTGTTCAGCCACCCTGATTTTGCCCAAATCCAGCATTTCTATGGTATCGCGAATGGCTTTTTTGGTCTCCCAGCCCTGCAACAAAGCGCGGTCAAGCCATGCGGCTTCGATGATGTTTTTTAAGTCAGACATTATTGATTTTATTGATTCGATTGATTGGATTGAACGATTGATTCGATTAAAACACAACTGCTTGATGTACCACGTTGACCCCATTAACCACATTTTTACCCGCCGAAGCTTCAGCGAAGGCGGGGCCCCACATTGACCACATTCCGCACATTCCGCACATTCCGCACATTCCCCACATTGACCACATTCCCCACATTAATCCCATTGACCACATTTAACCAGTTAGCAACACCGCAATCAAATAATCCGCCAACAAGATCAAAATACTGCTGTACACCACTGCCCGGGTGCTGGCTTGGCCCAGTTCGATGCTTCCGCCTTGCACAAAAAAGCCCTGATAACACGAAACCGTTGTGAGCAAGTAAGAAAAAACGGTCGCTTTTACGTACATCATGAACACATTGTAGGGCACAAAGAAGGAGCGCAGCCCTTGCGTGTATTCGTCGCTGGTAAGAATGTCGGTGGGAACCGTCGCCAGATAGCCGCCAATGTTGGCCACAAATGCAGAAAAAGTAACCAGCATCGGGATGACCACCATGGCTGCGATGAGTTTGGTCATGATGAGGTAGCCAGCTGTGTTGACGCCCATGACCTCCATGGCGTCAATGTGTTCTTTTTGGCGCATTCCGCCAATTTCGGCGGCCATGTTGGAACCCACTTTGCCGGCTAAAACCAGGCAACTAATGGTTGGGGAAAGCTCGATGAGGGCCAAATCACGCACGATGTACCCGATATAGTAACGAGGCACCAATTGTCCATCCAACTGATAAGCAAACTGGATGGCGGCCACGGCACCGATAAATATCGAGATCAGGCAAACAATAATCAGCGAACCAACGCCTATATCGTTCATCTGGCGCATGGTTTCCTTCCAGTACATGGAGAACTTTTCTGGCCGCCGGAACGCCTGCTTCATCATGAGCAGGTAGCGACCAAGGTCGAAAAGGAAGTTGTATTTTGAACGTGATGATTGCATAAGCGGTATTTGGATGCTTCATGGGGAATTGTTGGGGCGGCCGCAAATGTAGTGCGAACTCCGCATTTGCCTGTTGAATTCGGACAGGAACTGCACAAATCCAGCAGTCAGATCAGTGCAGGTTTGATTATAGCACCTCTGCCACAACAAAAATACTGCCGATGACCACGATTAAATCCGCCGGTTTGGCCGCGCGTTTGGCGGCTTTGAGCGCATTGGGAACAGTGCTATAGGCTTTACCATTAAGCCCAAATCCAGCAGCTTTTTCTTTTAAAACCGAAGCATCCAGGCCCCTGGGAATATTGGCCTTGGCAAAATAGTATCGCGCTGAAGCGGGGAAAAAACCAAGGGCCTTGTCCACATCCTTGTCGTTTACAAAACCTGTGACGATGTGAAGCTGACTTGGCCCGGTCTCTGCTTGTTCCAGCGCACGGGTCTGCTGAATTACCTCAAAGGCCAAACGAAGCCCGGCCTCGTTGTGGGCGCTGTCGCAAAGAATGGTGGGGGAATGGCCGATGACCTGCCAGCGTCCCATAAATCGGGTGAGTTTACAGAGATTTTGAAGACCAGTCCGCAAAGCCCCGTCGCGGAGCTGCGTATTCGGGATGTTTAAACATTCCATGGCCTGTAATACCGTTGCTAAGTTTTTTGCCTGAAAGGGTCCGCCAGCATCCAGTTCTAAATTTTCGAGGTGCAATTTTCCGTCTTTTAAAACCTCATAAACACTTGTTTCCCAACGTTTTGCAGATAAATTTTTGACTTGAAAATGTTGATCCGCAAAAACAATGGGTGCCGCCATGGCGGCGGCTTTTTTATAAAAAACGGGCGCCGATTCCGGGTGTGTTTCGCCAATGACGACCGGGATGCCGGGTTTAATAATGCCGGCTTTTTCAAAGGCAATTTCGGGCAAGGTGTTGCCGAGCAGGTTCTGGTGGTCGTAACTGATATTGGTAATGACGCTCAGCAGCGGGGTAATCACGTTGGTGCTATCCAGTCGGCCACCCAGGCCCACTTCGATGATGGCGATGTCCAGCTTTTGCCGGGCAAACCAATCGAAGGCCATGGCGACACAAAGTTCAAAAAAAGAGGGCTGGATGCGTTCAATGGCTTCGCGGTTATTAACCACAAAATCAACCACTTGTGCGCGTGGGATGTAATGCCCGTTCACCTTGATGCGCTCCCGAAAATCCTTGTAATGCGGACTAATATACAGCCCGGTTTTTAGCCCCGACGCCTGACAAATGGCGGCCAGCATGTGGCTCACGGAGCCTTTTCCATTGGTTCCAGCCACATGGATTGCGCGGAATTTATGCTGAGGATTGCCCAAATGCTCGCAGAGCGCCAGGGTATTGTTCAGGTCATTTTTGTAGGCAGCAGCCCCAATGCGGTGAAACATCGGCAGTTGCGCGTAGAGATATTCAAGTGTTTGTGTATAATTCACGTTGGAAAGCGCTGAGCTAAAGATTTTTTTGCGACAAAATTCGCGCTTCTTCGCACATTTGCCAAATTGTCCCAATTAATCACATTGTCCACATTGTCCACATTCCCCACATTGTCCACATTCCCCCATTGTCCACATTCCCCCCACATGCACCCCGTAGACTCCCTCCACCTCCAATTCAACCCTGACCAAATGATCGTGCTGAACATCGCGATGGCCTTCCTCATGTTCAGTGTGGCGCTCGATGTAAAATTCGCTGATTTCCGCAAGGTTGTGGAGTTTCCGCAGTCTGTTGGGGTGGGTTTGCTGGCGCAATTTCTGGTTTTTCCGTTACTGACGCTCGGGATTATCTGGTTGTTCCAGCCGCCCGTGAGTGTGGCACTCGGTATGGTGCTGGTCAGTATGTGTCCGTCGGGGAACATGACCAATTTTCTGGTTCATTTTGCCAAAGCGAATGTGCCCCTTTCGGTGACGCTCAATGCGATTATCATTCTTTCGGCCACCTTTGTCACACCGGCGGGTTTTTTGTTTTGGTCCAAATTCGTACCGGAATCCGAGGCGATTCGGCAGTCTTTTGAACTGGAATTCGCAGATATGGCCTTGATTATCATTCAGTTAATCGTGGCCCCGCTGTTGCTGGGAATTTGGTTGCACGAACGAAAGCCCGATTTTGTGGCCCGCATCCGCCCCTGGGCCCAACGGCTATCCCTCCTGATATTTTTTGCCATTCTTGTGCTCGCCTTGTTGGGCAATAGCGATAACATCCTGAATTATCTGGGTTTCATCTTCGTCATTGTGGCCGTGCACAACATCGTGGCATTGTCGAATGGCTACTTCTTGGGTATGCTTTTTCGAGTGCCCAAACAGGATCGGCGCACGCTGGCTTTTGAGGGCGGGGTGCACAACACGGCGCTCGGATTGCTGCTGATCTTCAAATTTTTCGGTGGACTGGGCGGCATGGCCCTCATTGCCGCCTGGTGGGGCATTTGGGATTTGGTGACGGGCATGGGGCTGGCGTATTGGTGGCGGCAACGACCTTGACAATCGTTTAGGAGCGGTCAGGCGGTGGCACAAAAATCTGAACCCGCTCGACACCGTTTTCGGAACATCGCCCAATCGAAAAATCGAATCAATCATACCAATCGAATCAATCGTCTTACCTTCGCGCTCATGCTTCTCACACTCCTCCACAAAGAATTTTTGCTCGAATTTCGCCAACGTTTTGCCCTGAGTGGCATCGTGTTGTATGTGTTCAGCATGGTGTTCGTGGTTTATGTGGCGAGTGTCAAGGTGAATCCCCAGGTTTGGAACGTGTTGTTTTGGCTCATCGTGCTGTTTGCCAGCATCAATGCCGTGGTGAAAAGTTTTGTGCAGGAAAGTGGTTCACGGCAATTGTACTATTACCAAATCGCGGATCCTTCCATGCTGTTGTTGGCTAAAATCATTTACAACACCTTGTTGCTCTTGGTTTTAAGTCTGCTTTCCTTCGGCGCCTACAGCCTCGTGGCAGGCAATCCGGTGAAAGATATGCCGCTGTTTTGCCTCACGGTCGCTTTAGGAAGTGTGGGTTTTAGCATCGCATTTACGTTCATCGCCAGCATCGCGGCCAAAGCCAATAACTCGGCCACCTTGATGGCGATTTTGAGCTTTCCCGTGATTTTGCCCATTCTGCTCACCCTCATCCGTCTTTCTCAAATCGCGCTGCGGCTGCTTCAGGATACCTCCTACAAAAGAGACATCGTGAACCTCCTGGCGATTGATGCGATTTTGTTGACGCTGACTTTTGTGTTGTTTCCGTTTATTTGGAAAGACTGAGTGAATGTGGGGAATGTGTTTAATGTGGTCAATGTGGGGAATGTGGGGAATGTGGACAATGTGGTCAATGTGGGGAATGTGGACAATGTGGTCAATGTGGTCAATGTGGTTAATGTGGTTAATTATTTTGAAAATATAAAATATGTGGTGGAAAGCACTCTCCGTTTTACTTGTCCTGTACGCGCTTGCGGTGGGCATGTTTGTGCCGCTTAAACCCGGCATTGCTTACGTAAGTCCTGAATCTGCCCGCTCTGGCGATTCGATTCGGATGATTTTTCATGGCTATAACTCGTATTATACCCGCAGTCCCGAGTCTGAGGTGCGGGTGTGGCTCCAATACGATTCGGCACAGGCGCTGCTGGGCAAAAACCTCCGAATCCTGAACGATACCACGCTGGAGGCCTCCTTTGTCCTGCCCCCGACGCTGCCACGGCCTACGCCTTCGGTTATGCTCAACGCGATTCTGGATCACCCGAGTGACGGAGTTTCTTTGCTGCCTTCCGCGCTGGAAGTGGTGCGCGATACCGCAGCAAGTTCCGCCAGCACCTGGACGCAAGACCCGGTACAGCGGCTGCACATCATCAAAGACTTCAGTTTTCCATACCGAAACGTTATCTACGAAAGCATCCGCAACACCTTTTACCACGTCCCCATGTGGTTTGCACTGATGTTTTTGTTCATCGCTTCGATGGTGTATAGTGTGCGCTTCTTGCTGGAGAAAAAACTGGATCACGACCGCAAAGCTTCAGCCTTCGCAGAAGCGGGCCTGCTGTACGGTTTCATGGGATTGGTAACGGGCATGTTGTGGGCGCATTACGCCTGGGGAGCTGCCTGGAGCAACGATATCAAACAATTGATGACCGCGGTGGCGCTGCTCATTTACCTGGCCTACTTCATCCTGCGTCGCTCGTTTGATGAGCCGGAAAAAGGCGCCAAACTTTCGGCGGTGTACAACATCTTCGCGTTTGCCACGCTCATTCCGCTGCTGTACATCGTGCCTCGGATGTTCGCCAGTTTGCACCCCGGTGCCACGGGCAATCCTGCTTTTGGCAGCGGCGATCTGGATAACACGATGCGACTGGTCTTTTATCCTGCTATTTTGGGATTCACAGGCATCGGATTTTGGCTGGCCCAATTGCGGGTGCGCACCAAACGGGTGGAGGATAAATTGGGTGGCTTGGATTGAGCCCAAACAGGAATACAAACAAAAAGCCGCCTTGGTCCATTCCAAAGCGGCTTTTTTTATAGTAACTAAGTTATGAACGATGTCGTCTGTTTGTCAATCGAATCAATTGTCCACAGTCGAATCAAGTTCAATTACCGGAAATTCAGGTGTTTGATCGAGTAGTAGCAAATGGTGCCGAAACCGAAGGAAAGCATGGAGTGGAACAGCACAAACGCTGTATTATTCGTTGCCAGGCCAACAATTACCGCCGCTGCAAACACCAGCGACATCACCCCTTCTGCAATGGTTACCCACGAAATTTTGCGGGCCATGTAGGAGGCTTTTTTGAAAGAATTTTCTTGTTGACCACCATTGCCGCCGTATTTCGGAGTCCGCACAAAGGCCGAAACTTTACCGCGCAAACCCTCTACTACCGCCACAGCATTGTAGAGTGAAAGGCCCAAAGACATGGGCAAAAACGATAAAAACATACCGAAAAAGCGCACTTTTTCCCAGAAAGTAGCTGGAGCCTCCCGATTGATGGCTGCGGTGATATTAGCCGTGTATGAAATAGCCGCTACTGAAAACAGACCCAATACCGAGAACGACAGGAAGTGGGTAGAAATACCCAATTCGCTGAATGCAAAGGCGAGCGGTACACTGCTCAAGGCAGCAATGAATACCCAAAGGAACACCCCGTAGGCGGTCAACTGGCTGATTGCGTGCATTTTTTGGATGCCGTTCAGTTTGTCGGTATTCCAAACGAGTTTCATCAATTTACGGACGTTTTGCGCGCCGCCTTTGTTCCAGCGGAACTGCTGGCCTTTGAGGGCGTTCATGTCCACGGGCAATTCTGCCGGGCTGCCGAGTTTTTCCAAATACTGGATTTTGTAGCCCAAAATTTGTGCGCGGAAGCTTAAATCCAGGTCTTCCGTGAGCGTATCGCTCGCCCAGCCGCCAGCTTCGTTGATGACGTCTTTGCGCCAAACGCCTGCGGTGCCGTTGAATTGAAGCAACAGGTTGCCGTAAGAACGACCCGCTTGTTCAACCGTGAAGTGTACATTCAATTGAAGCGCCTGGAGTTTGGTCAACATGCTGTAATCAGCGTTGATGTGTTCCCAGCGCGTCTGAACGATGGCCACCTTTGGATCTTCAAAATAAGCCATCGTGGTGCGGAGAAAATCCGGACGTGGCGTGAAATCTGCATCAAAAATGGCGATAAATTCGCCACGTACGAGCGGCATTGCCTCTTGAAGCGCGCCAGCTTTGTAGCCTTGACGGTTCACACGGTGCACATGTTGGATATCAAATCCCTGTGCTTGCAATTGTGCCACTTTGGCCGCAACGATGCCTACGGTTTCGTCGGTAGAATCGTCGAGTACCTGAATTTGGAATTTATCCTTGGGATACTCTTGTGCTACCACGTAGTCAATGATGCGCTCTGCCACATACATTTCGTTGTACATCGGGAGTTGCACCGTGACGAAAGGCGCGTTTTGGTCAGTTGCGCCGAACTGCTTGTATCGAATCTCTGGGTTCTCCTTGTGGTACTTTTTGTAGAGGTACAACAGGTGAAATTGCAGGAGCGCGTAAACCGTCACCCCGCTCATCGCGAGGAAATAGATAAGCAGCATCAGATATCCGAAATCCACGAATGCCTGATACTGAAATGCCTCGAAAAGAGAATGAAGACCGAACATATTTAAGTTGATGAATTACTTTTGAATTTGACTTATTTTTAATCTGACTCTTTAGAGTAGCCTAAAAATCGTCGTTATTATTTTCCAGCCTGCCAGAAATGCGCCCTTGATGGTGCCGGAGACTTTGCTGTGTCCGGCGGCTCTTTTGCGATATCGAACGGGCACTTCTGTGCACTTGAGTTTCATTTTTGCGGCTCGAACCTGCATTTCTACGGTCCAGCCGAAATTTTTATCCCGCATCCCCATGGCCTTCAGTTTGTCCCAGCGAACGGCGCGAAAAGGGCCCAGATCGCTGAAAGTATAGCCGTAAAACACTCGAATCAAGGCTGGTGCCAACCAATTTCCAAAACGCTGTGGCAGGGTCATGGCTCCTGGTTCCATGCCCCCGAGCCTGCGCGAGCCGATGACCATGTCTTTCCCGTCATTCAAAATTGGCGCAACCACATTTGGAAGCTCCTCCGGGTAATCTGAATAATCGCCATCCAGAAAGACTACGATTTCGGGCTGCTCAGACAGGGGCAGGTTCTCTAAGTAACGCATCCCCTCCAGACAAGCATTCCCGTACCCTCGCTCTGGCTGACTCACCACAATCGCTCCGCCTGCTTTGGCTACCGTTTGCGTCCCGTCTGTCGAACCGTTGTCGCACACAATGACCTGTCGAACCCAGTCTTTAGGCAAATTTGCCAGTACCAGTGGCAGGGCTTCTGCTTCATTCCAGGCTGGGATTAGCACATCAATCCGTTGTTTCTGCATCATTTTGGATGAAAAGCCACCATCATCACTACCCCCATCATTTAAAGAGCAGCAAAAGTAATCATAGCAGTTAAGGGAACGTTAAAAAGTCTTAAGATTTTGAGGTTAAAGTTTTGCAAACAAGCCAGGGCGAAATCACGCTTTAGGTACACCTCCAACTTTTAGGTGAATTTTAACAGATATCGAAGATTCCAAATCATGTTTTACCAGGCCAAAAATTTTTCGGAATTTTTTTTCTTTTGCATCAAAAAAGCGGAAATCCTCAAAATGATGTTTGGCTAACGATTTTTATCGTTTCCAACGACCAGTCACCAAAAACGCTATAACAAAGGTACGATCTATCCTGCTGATTTGGATTTCTAGTCGAGGGCCACGAGGAAGCTTCGTTAAAATCTTAACAGTCAAAAAATGGAGAAATGGACTAGGTCAGTCAATGTCGGAGAGGTCATCCACGGCTAAACTCGCGAATTGCCCGGAGCATCCGATCCGCACCAGCCAGGTCTTTCCGGACTTCCACTTGTTCAAATCCTTTTTCGCGGAGCATTGCAGCTACCTCAGGGGCGTTGAACTCATTGCATTCAAAAAACAAGGCAGCGCCCGGGCGCAGTTTTTCTGAACAAAAATCAGCAATAACCCGGTAAAAAAGCAGCGGATCAGGGTCGTCCACAAACAAGGCCAAGGCGGGTTCGTGGGCCAAAACATGGTCGGGC
This sequence comes from uncultured Saprospiraceae bacterium, assembly GCA_964550795.1. Classification (GTDB taxonomy): domain Bacteria; phylum Bacteroidota; class Bacteroidia; order Chitinophagales; family Saprospiraceae; genus M3007. The sequence goes on along the minus strand of CAZKBH010000011.1, from coordinate 8,533 downwards.
ATCAGGCTTTTTTCTACATGGGGAATGTAAGGCGGGTTGCTGACCACGACATCAAGGGCGGCGAATTGTGCCCAATCGGCAGGGTTAAGGATATCACCAAGGGTAAATTCGTGTGTATTTGGGCCCAGAATCCGGTTCGCATTTTCAATCGCAATGGCCATGGCCTCGGGACTTTTTTCCAGGCCGTACAAGCGAATGGCCGGCATTTTCTTTTTCAGGGTAATGCCGATGCACCCGCTCCCAAGGCCAATATCAAGCAGGGAAATCGCATCCAAGGCACTGGATTTCAAATGTTCCAAGACCCATGCTACGAGCTCTTCCGTTTCTTGCCGGGGAATCAAGACTGCGGGGCTGACCTTGAATTGTAGTCCCCAAAAATCGGCCATGCCCAACACATATTGAACGGGTTCGCCCGCAAGCAGTCGCGTTTGGATTGCTCCAAATCTTTCGGGATCAAAGCTGCGGCCCCGATCAAAAGCATCCTCAAAAACGATGCGTGCCAGCGCTTTGGCCTCGCCTTCGCCGTAGCGCGGGATCAGGCCTTCGATGAGTTGTTCGCGGGCAGCTAAAGCGGTCATATTTCAACAGTAAATACCGTTCCTCTGGGCTGGTTGTCAGTAATTTGAACCCGGCCGCCATGGGCTTTAAGCACTTGATTTACAATGTATAAGCCCAGTCCGGTGCCGGTGCTTTGGCGGGTTTCTTCATTGCCCATGCGGTAGAATTTATCGAACACGGATAGTTTCTCTGCGTCGGGAATTCCCTGGCCCTGATCTGCCACTGAGAATTGGAGTTTACTGCCCACCTGCGCGGCAGAAAGTTCAATGGGCGTTCCCTCCGGTGAGTATTTTTGGGCGTTTTCCAGCAAATTTTGGAGGATAGCCGAAAGTCCCATTTTATCGGCCTGCACCGTAGGAAGCCCTTCGGGGATGTTCAACCTGAAATCCGCCTCCGGAAATCGAACCCGAAGACTGTCCAACACGTCCACGGCCAATGCTTCAAACGACACCATTTCGTGGTGCGGCCTCCAATTATCTTCCAAACGTGCGCCGAGCAGCAAACTTTCCACCAGATTTTGTAATCGGTCTGCGTCTTTAAGTCCGTTGGAGAGCAGGGGCGCGCGTTGTTCGGGGCTAAGATTGCGCTTGATGAGCGTTTCCAACACCAGCCGCATGGAGGCGATGGGTGATTTTAGTTCGTGGGTGATGCTGAGCAAAAAATTCCGTCGTTGGCGCGCCAAACTCACCTCCCGTGCCGCGCTCCGGCGAATGATCCACAATCCCCAAACGAGACATAAGGTAAAAAAAAGTCCCTCGGCCACCACCATTCGCCGCCCACTTTGCCAGGTTTTTTCTGCCTGAATATAGGCCGCTGAATTCCCCGCCAAATCGCCGGGCGAACGCAATTCAATAAGCTGTTTTTCGCGATCAAATACCCGGTCGTTCTGCCGCCACAGGTGAAACGACCACCACCCAAAGGCCAGGATCATGTAGCCAATGACAAAATGGGAGAGGGTGGTGACGCGAAAACGATTCATGAATAAATGTGGTCAATGTGTGGAATGTGGTCAATGTGTGAAAATGTGGTCAATGTGTGGAATGTGGTCAATGTGTGGAATGTGGGCCCCGCCTTCGCTGAAGCTTCGGCGGGTAAAAATGTGGTCAATGGAACCGAGGCCTAAGATCGGTTCCGGTTGCTGGGGCAGATGGCTTTACAGACTTTCCAAGTTTTTAAAACTTGGAAAGTCTGAGCTTGGAAAACGGAACAAAATTCCGCCCTAATCTTTGATATAAACCTTTTGAAACAACTCCTACTAACAGAATACCGTTTTTGCAGTATTGTAAAATTTGGGGTGACTCATGTTTACCAAAACCTCAAAGCTCTCTTACCATACTTTCTTTTAAGCCGCCCACACCGCCAAGCCCTCCCCACATTGACCACATTAAACACATTGACCACATTAAACCCATTGACCACATTAAAAAATTCCCCACATTGTCCACATTAAAAAATTGTCCACATTAATTTCACCATTCCTGGCTCATCGGGTGCAGCATCAACTCATCCACGAGCATGTGCGGCGGAGCGTTCAGGATAAAGGAAACCGCGGAGGCAATGTCGTCGGCATGGAGGAATTTGGCTTGTTTGGCTTCGCCTTGTTCTTCGCCATGAAAATAGGTGTCCACCAGACCGGGATACACCACACTTACTTTGATCCCGAGTGGATGAACCTCGCGGCGCAGACTTTCAAAAAAGGCGTGCTGGGCGTATTTGCTTGCGGTGTAAAGGCTGCCCTGGGCGAAAGTCCGTTTGGAGACATCGGAGGCGATGCCCAAAATATGCCCTGATCCGGCGATTTTCATGTGGGGCAACACTGCCTTGGTGAGCAAAAAAGTACCTTTTACATTCACGTCCATCACGCTCGTCCAGTCGTCGTGGGTAATTTCTTCGGCGGGTTTGAAGACTCCGATCCCAGCGTTGTTTACGAGGCAATCAATGCGATTAAAATCGCGAATAACTTCTGCAACGGTTTCGTTGACTTGTTGTTCGTTTGAAATATCGCACACAAAACCGAGGGCTTTACCACCTGATTCGTCAATCTCGTGTTCGAGTTCGCCAATTTCCTCGGCATTGCGCGCCAGCACGATGACGAAGTGGCCTTCATGCGCCAGTCGGATGGCTACTGCACGACCAATGCCCCGCGAGGCGCCCGATATCAGGGTGATTTTTTTTGTCATAGGAGTTTTAAAAAAGACCGTGTAATTCTGCCTGTACCATTTCCAGAACTTTGGCAGCATGTTCTTTATTGCTCGAAAAATCGAGGTTATCTACATTGATAATCAGCAGTTTACCTTCTCGGTAGCCATTGATCCAGTTGTCGTAACGGTCGTTGAGGCGTTTGAGGTAATCGAGGCTGATGCTGCCTTCATAGTCCCGCCCGCGCATTTGAATGTGTTCGACCAGCGTTGGGATGCTTGCTTTGAGGTAGATGAGCAGATCCGGCGCTTTTACTTGCGAAACGATGGAGTGAAACAAGGTGAGGTAGTTTTCAAAATCGCGACGCTCCATCAGGCCCATATCCGCGAGGTTGGGGGCAAAAATGAAGGCATCCTCGTAAATGGTGCGATCCTGAATCACCGTCCGATTGCCTTGCAGGATGCGCAGAACCTGTTGGTAACGACTGGAGAGGAAAAAGACCTGAAGGTTGAACGACCAACGCTTCATGTCCAGGTAAAAATCCGAGAGATAGGGGTTGTTTTCGGTATTTTCGTAGTGTACGTCCCAGCCAAAATTTTTGGCCAGCATCTCGGTGAGCGTCGTTTTGCCCGCGCCAATATTCCCGGCGATGGCAATGTGTTTCACGGTTTTTTTCTCAGAAGGAAATGCAGAGGTCATTTTAGACTGGTAAGTGATGTATAAAGGTGTCAAAAAAAATTACAGGAGCGAAGGTAGAAAACCCCTTACATGGGTCATCCCGAATTTTTATAAAAAGAAAAAATAAGTGTTCCGCCCCATACTACTGGACATTTCCGATATCGAGACCTATAAGGTTTCCAAAAACCTTATAGGTCTGGTGGCAAAACAAAAATGTCCAGTAGTGTGGGGCGGCTCCGCTTTAGTATCCCGTAGGGATGGTTTCCAAACTCTTCCTGAAAATGCTCCGCAGCCGGGCTTCTTGTTTCTTTTCCAAGATCTCACCGGCCCGCCGAACTCCGCCGCCATAGTACCTAAAAAACCAAGGGGTCACGGTTGCGAAAGCATCTACCAAGCTGTATGAAATGCCGGTGGATACAAACCAATATCCCAATAAAGCATTGAGGATCAGGGAATTAAGGCCGTTTTTGAAATCGCCGGCGTAAAACTGACCAGCGCCTGGCAACACCATACTCAGGATACGGGCGGTCTTGGGGCTTTTTCTGGCGGTGCGTTCTGCCTGGCGCATGAGGCGTTCAAAGGTTGCCCGCCCTTCGGCATCGTTTTCGGCAAAAAGTGGCAACAAATCCTGGCGTGCCAGCTCAAATTCCCGAATGCCAAAATGCGCCGCACCGAGGTATAATTGTTTTCTGGATTTCCAAGGCTCGGGCAGACTTTTAGGCAGTGATAGCAGTTCCAAAAGCGCCTTTTTAAACTGATTTTGGAGCATCAGGATTCCTGTTTTGTTGAACGAAGCATCGTATCGCAGGCTATCCGAGGTGGCACTTTCGTACAGCAGATCGTAGTAAAATATGGCTTTTGCAAAATCGCCCTGTTCGGCGTACAGTGCGGCCAACTGGCGCTGACACTCGTCGCGGAAACGATCCTTACCAAAAAAGAGCACCCTTTGGTAGGTTTTCAGCGCGAGGGGGTGGTTTCCCTCGGCCAATTGCTGGCGGGCAAACAGCAGGCTTTCCTCCACTGTTTGCGCAGGCAAAAAAGTGGCCGTACTAATCCAGCAAAGGAAAAATAAGTGCTTCCGTATCATGTTGTAAACGCTTGATTTTCTTTTGATTTTGTCGCCGGGCGGCTTTGTGGGAACCGTAAAGATTGCCGGAATAAAACCCTAATGCGAAGCCTCCATGAATCCAGCCCCAGAACGTGTCCACGCCTTCCTGGTCGAAGCGGCGAACGGCCTGCCAGGTATTGATGCCCACAAAAAGCAGGCTGATGACGCCATCTTTCCACTCGCCCGCGTACACCTTGCCCAAGCCCGGGACAGGAACGGACAGTGCTGTGGCGACCCAGGGTTTTTTCATTTTGGTTTGTTCGCCGCGTTCAATCAGGGCTTCGACTTCTTTGCGCTGCGGGAATTTTTCAGTGGACGGAATTTTTTTGACCGACCCGTTTGCCTCGGGCCATTTTTGTTCCAACATATTGGCATAGAGGAGGGTGCGTCTAATTTGAATACTGTCCAAAACAGGCGATTCGGTCACCAATTCCCGTGCTTTTGCCGGAAAACCGCCGCGCAAGAGGAGATTGGAATACTCCGTGTGGAGCAGTCGGGTAGGGGAGCGCGGCGTACGTTGCCATTTGGCCCATTGCTCCAGACCACGCTCGGGCGTATTCCCTTTGCGGTAGGCGCGGAGCAGATCGGCGCGGAGGGTATCGTTGTCGGGGCGCATGAAGATGAGTCGCTCATATTCCTCTGCGGCCAGAGTGAATTGTTGGGATTGGAGCAAGTAGCGGGCATACGAGCGGGAGGCGGCGTAGTCGTAAATGTCCTGTGCGGGAAGGGAGATGGCTCCTAAAAGGAGGAGGATGCAAGGGAGGTAATGCTTCATTTGTGGGCAAAGAAACGAGGAAATCAAAGCGTGGCTTACTTAATTCTACTTTGTCAGATTGCCGCATAGCGGCCTAAGGTCGGTAGAATTGGATTCAAGTTTGGTTACAAAGGTGCGTAGCACCGCAACATTTGGCAAAAGTTACGGTGCTACGCACCTTGTCTGCTGCTCCGTAATAATTGCTACCGACGTTTAGGCCGCTATGCGGCTAAAGT
>CAZKBH010000011.1:2183-3050 GCA_964550795.1 uncultured Saprospiraceae bacterium | reverse complement strand
AAAAGAAAGTACAGATGCCGAGCCAAAGTGACCAGCCCGGGCGGAAGGGAACGGATCTGTGATTGCTTAAAATCAATGCTTTAGCCATATTTTGTCACTTTTTGAGCCCAACAAGTAACCAAAAAGGCTTTGGCTGTCGAAAAATCTAACCATTTTAACACCGCTTCGGCGGCGAACTTTTTAGGTCTACCAACCTACCGGATCTTTTAAAACCCTGCGTTCAAAGTCAATTTCGTATTGTTCCTGACTAAATCCGTTGCAGCGCGTGAGGCGGTCGCAGGTACAGATGATGCCCCGAACGACGCCTAATTTTTTGACTGCTTCCAGTCCGAATTCAGAGCAGGAGGGGTGGAAGCTACAACGCTGGTTGTCTTGGGAGGAGACAAAAGATTTATAGACCAAAAAAAGCCCGGAGAGCAGGGCCTGCAACTCGTTTGAATTTTCTTTGCTGAGGCTGTACTGCTGTGCCAGCCGGACTTTAGGCGCCGCCCCAAACGCCTGATTTAGCAATGTAATGTCTTGTTTATCCGCTTTTTGTGCCAGCAGACTATTGGCCAGCAGGCACAGTAAAATCGTATATATGGTCTTCATCCAATTGATTGATTTGAATGTTTTTTAAAGTCATGAGGCGCACAAATTCGCCTTCTGTGCGGTAGAAAATCTGGTAAACTTTTCCCGGAACGGGCAAACCCTCGTGGACGGAATAATCCTGGAAATAGAATTTTGACACCAGATTTTCCGCTCTGTCGTAAAAAGCGGTTGCGTGAAGTCGCTTGTTTTTTTGCGAAATGGTGACCGGGCCGAGGTAATCCTTGAGTTGTTCGGGAGGCAACCATTGGGCAATCACCTGATCCTCAACTTGTTGCA
>CAZKBH010000011.1:0-2173 GCA_964550795.1 uncultured Saprospiraceae bacterium | reverse complement strand
CAGATCACTGGGGGTGTAGCCGACTTTGGCCAGACCAAATCATTGAGCTGTTGGCTCAGAATCATGTTAAAGATGGAAAATTCGCCCACGGGCGGCACGATTCGCTGCGAAACCAGGGTGTCGGCTTGCATTCGATACAGGAAGGTGTCTTGTACGAGCCATTGTTCAGGCTCCGGAAAACGAATGTTATACACCGTTTTGTCCAGATTTTTATCGAAAAAAACCGTTCCGGTAATGAGGCGACCCTGTTCTTTTTCGGTTTCTTTTTCTTTGATGGAGAAGTCGGCTTTGAAGCGGAAAAAGGCAGACTGGGCCTGGATGGAATGGGCCAAAAAGGCCAACAAGAGCAAAGAGATACAATGGGTAGTTTTGTGCATAGCAGTGACAAATGTAACGCAGCTTTTTGTACCGACCAACAACCGCATGGCTTCTCCTGGATGGGAGTGTTCAGAAAAGTGTGGCACACCTCGACGATCACATTGATTATCAAAACTCGAATTTAGGTGTGCCACACATTTCTGGGGTTCACTAAAAAGCAGGGACGCAAGTTTTTTTTCAAAAACGGATGCAAGATTGCAGCACATTCCGCACCTTCGCAGCGAGGGAAACGACCGAACATCCTTTAAAAAAGTAGGAGGCCAAAGCCGAAAAGCCTTGATAAAGTAGGCATTCAAATATTGTTACCCTATCACATGAATTTACGTACTTCCTTAATCACACTGCTTCTTTGCTTCTTTGCATTCAATGCATTCTCCATGGATGTAGTGCCACAGTCGCCGGTTGCCATCACACCTGAGCAGGCACAAAAAGTGGAAGCAATGCTTCAGACCCTTTCTACACAAGATTTCAGCCAACTTTCGATCCGTCAGGTAGAAGAAATGACCGGAAAGAAAATGACGCTGAAGGAGAAAGTAGGCTTCAAAGTTGCAAAAATGAAAATGAAAAAGGTGCAGAAAAAAGTAGCTGCATCTATGAAATCTAACGATGGTTGGGCTGCGCCTGGCATTGAAAAAGGGGTGTACATCATCCTTGCAATCTTTATTCCTTTCCTCGCGGTTGGTTTGGCTACTGACTGGCAGGGAAATGACTGGTTGTGGGCTTTGTTGCTCTCTTTCCTTTGCGGTCTGCCTGGTATCATCTACGCATTGATCAAAATGAAAGATTACTACGCTTAATTACTGAATTTCAAAAGGGGCTGTTTTTGTTAACCGTTCAGGTTTCGCAAAAACAGCCCCTTTTCTTTTGATATAAATCTATGAGCCGTTCGAATATACTCGTTCTAAGGTTGTTATTCTGGGTAATGGTCCCTGTTGTGCTGCTTTTGCTGCCCAAGGATTATTTCAATACGGGTATTCCCCTTTGTCCATCCATGTTGTTTTTGAATGAGGAATGTCCCGGTTGCGGGTTGACCAGGGCTTGTATGCACCTGATTCATTTTGATTTTGATGCCGCGTTTGATTATAACCTGCTCAGTTTCATTGTATTCCCAGTCTTCGCATTCTTTTGGGCCAAATGGTTCTGGACAGATTGGAAAGCCTGGAGAACGTTGAAAAAGGTGTCACCAGAGCTTTAGACCATCGTGTGAATACCATCAGCAGCATCAGTAATACCAAGAAATACTCAGAAGCCATAGGTAGGCACCTACCATAACCAGCGTACTTAGGGCACAACCTAAAATAGCTTGTTTGCCCTCTCTCTTTTTGGCTTCTGGATTGTCAATGGCAAGATAAACCAAAAACATACCCACAAATGAGCAGCAAAAGCCCCAGAAAAAGCCGGGTATCCCGAGGAGCCGTTCTTTTTCAGGCTCAGTGATACTGAAAAGTGTCTCGGCCAAATCATACTCCTGGGTTACAAACTGGGCTAGTGGGTTGTTTTCCTGAAGCATTTGAGCTTGGGTCGCATTGCTTTCTTGTACGTATTCCTCCAGCAAAGTGAGGTCAGAAAGCGCGCAATCGAAGCTGGAAAGATCATCCTGAAAGAGCTTGTTCGGGATGTTGTTCGGGGTGTTGTTCGGGGTGCTTGCGGAAAGGGAATTAGCCAACAACAAGCATAAGAAGATTTTGTGCATAAAATATAGAAGATGGTGTGTGTGAAGGCATACTACTGGATATTTTCGTCTTGCTACCAGACCTATAAGGTTTTAAAAACCTTATAGGTCTCGATTTCAGAA
>CAZKBH010000010.1:98044-102514 GCA_964550795.1 uncultured Saprospiraceae bacterium | reverse complement strand
CCTCAGAACTAAAGTTTAGACAAGCACCTAATAAACGACCGAAGCCAGAATTACTTGGCGAACTTCGAGAAACGTTTGTTGAATTTGTCAATACGACCCGCAGTATCCACGAGTTTCATTTGTCCCGTGAAAAATGGGTGGCTGTAAGACGAAATCTCCATTTTCACAAGTGGATATTCCTTGCCGTCTTCCCAAGTAGTTGTTTCTCTGGAAGCCGCGCAAGATTTACCAAGAAATGACTCGTCCGTTGAGATGTCTTTGAACACAACGGCGCGGTAAGTGGCCGGATGGATATCTTTTTTCATGACGCTATTTTGCTGAAAATTTGTTGCAAACTTGTTTTTCTAAAATCGAGGCGCAAAAGTAGTAAACATTGGGTGTGTTTTCCAAATATTTTTTGGAAAAAACATACACTACAAGGTTGAGCGCTTCAAAGGCAAATCCTATTTCCCTTTCTTTTTCTCCTCCTGGAACTTCATCACCTGTTCCATCACGTCGCCCAATTGTTCCGCACTGATGCGTTTCATCAAAATTTCATGGTTGCGGTTGAGGATGAATACCTGCGGCGTGGTTTGCACATCAAACAGGGTTTTGTAACGGCTGCGGATGTACGGATCGTAGGAATTGAAGAACAACTCATCGTTGAATTCTTTTTCGTCAACCCCTTTCCAGCACATTTCTTGCACTTTTTCGGGGGTATTGGAATCTTCTTTTGTGGTGACCACGCCTGTACAAACCGCGAATACCTTCACGCCTCGGTCTTTGAATTTTTTGGCAAATTCGACCATGTGCGGCGCTGCTTTTTTACAATGCCCGCAGTCGGTTGCCCAGAAAAACAGGACCGTGTAGTCTGCATCCACATCCCACAGCGCATAGGGTTTGTTGTTGCGATCCATCACCGTAATATTTGGCGCAACCTTTCCGATCAGGATTGGCTCCAGGCGACGGGCATTGTCGCAGATTTTTTCGAGATCCTCTTTTTTGGACCAGGCCGCCTGTCCTTTGCAGTAATATTCCTGGGCAATATGCACATAACAGGCATCAAAACCCACGATATTCGACTTGGCGTAGTGATTCAGGAAATGGATGAGGTAATACTTAAAGTTCTCTCCGTTGTACTTCCCCTGCATTTTACCAAAAATATAGTCCAGGGCGGCATTCACGGTATCCGGGTGCTGCGGGGTTATTTTCGTAATAAATGCGTCAATTTTCCCATGCAACACGGGGCTGCGCAACAAGGCCGGATCAGCAATATCGATATTGTCAAAGAAGTGTGCGCGCGTCCAGTAGTATTTTTTGCGGGCCACTTCCGTTTCTTCCCCCTTAAAGTCAGGCACCTCGGGATCCATGGCAGCCTTCACAATTCTGGCAGCGATGGAATTTGGATGTTTGCTGATCAAATCAGTCTGTGCTTTTTTTACAGCCTTGTCAATATCAAGAATTTTGGCCGCGATACGCGTTGAATCCGCCACATTACCTTTTGCACGACTCATTTGTGCTCGGAGGGAATCTGCCAGCGGACGTTGTTTAGCAAGGTAGCTCAGGTACTCATAAAACAATTCATTGTCCGGGGAGCCTTTCACCTTCATTTTGTTCACCGAATCCTTCACATCTGTGGTCACGGTGAACTGCTGATTTTTGTCGTCGAGTAAAAGTTGGATAAAATTGTTGTCAGGTTTAAGCACCAAAAGGTATACGCCTGCGGGAAAAAGGGTGTCTGCTTCAAAAGTGAAATAACCGTCTGCGGCAAGCGTCACGGTATCTTTTACGTATTGTTTTTCGCCGTAATGAAAACCGATGACCAATTCCTTTGCCTCATAATTTTCTAGTTTGACTCTGATCTTATACCCTGGTCCCTCATTGGCCCAAAGGTTTGAAAATGAAAGAATTGATAAGAGGGAAAGAATGCAAATTTGCTTCATCCGAATTACTTTTTTGAACTGGTTTGGAATGAAATGAACAAGGCGTTCAGACGCGCAAATATCCATATCTGCGGTACGGGATGGGGGTCGTTTTGGAAATATTAACAGCCACTATTAGGCCACTGAAAACCATTCCTGTGAATCCTACAAATCATATTGCTTGATTTTTCGGTACAAGGTCCGTTCCGAAATGTGCAACTCATCGGCGGCTTCTTTGCGGCGACCCTTGTATTTGGCGAGGGTTTTTTTGATGGCATCTTTTTCGATTTCATCCATGGTAAGCGGGGCATCCTCCTCTTCGCTGTCGTCGAAATTGTTCCCCTTGGAGGGGTCCAGGATGATGGGCTTAACCCGCTCATTTTCAAAGGGATGAAAACGTGGCGGCGCTTCGTTGGTATAGCCGTTTTCTTCAAAAATTGCGTCGGAGGACTGGCTGAATCCGGCAGACAACTGTCGCAGATTGCCCAATTCGGGCATCCGCAGGTTGTTGCTCTCCACCAATTTAAAAAACATGGATTTAAGTTCGTTTAGGTCGTTTTTCATGTCGAAAAGCACCTTGTAAAGCAAATCCCGCTCCTGAAATTCTCCGCCATTTTTGCCCCCCATACCATTGCCGTTGGAAGGCACGGGCAGGTGCCGACTGAACAATTGAGGCATAGTATTTTGCAGACCTTCGGCGGTGATGAGCCGGTCTTCGGACAGCACGGATAGTTGTTCTGCCACATTTTTGAGTTCGCGGATATTGCCGGGCCAACGGTAGTTTTCAAGCACCAGTTCTGCGCGTTCATCAAGGCGGACGGGCTGCATGCGGTATTTTTCGGCAAAATCGCCCGCAAAACGCCGAAAAAGCAGGCCGATATCTCCCGGACGTTCTTTCAGCGATGGCACCCGGATAGGCACTGTATTGAGGCGGTAAAACAGGTCTTCGCGAAATTTCCCCTTCCGCACGGCTTCTTCCAAATTAACATTCGTGGCGGCAATGACCCGCACATCCGTCCGCATGGTTTTACTCGCGCCAACCCGGATAAACTCACCCGATTCGAGCACCCGAAGCAGGTAAGCCTGGGTGTCGTTGGGCATTTCTCCAATTTCGTCGAGGAAAATCGTGCCGCCGTTTACGGTTTCAAAATAACCTTTTCGCTCGCCCACTGCGCCCGTAAACGAGCCTTTTTCGTGCCCAAACAGCTCGGAATTGATGGTGCCTTCCGGGATCGCGCCGCAGTTGACCGCAATAAACTCGTTGTGCTTCCGCGCCGAGAGCGAGTGGATGATTTTGGAAAACGCTTCTTTACCCACCCCGCTTTCGCCCGTAATGAGCACAGTGAGGTCGGTCGGAGCAACCCGAGTGGCCGTTTCAAGCGCAGCGTCTAATGCAGGCGATGATCCGACGATGCCGAAACGGGCTTTTATAGATTGAAGGTGATGATTGGCCACTTTTTTTGGTTAAAATTGCTTCGATGTCGTTGCGTTTCCCTCAGACAAAAATTGCAGATTTGAGAACTTGAGTGCGGTAGTAAGGCTTCAAATATTTCTCCCGACAGATGTCAACGTTTTTTCCAAACTCCTTCTTAATCAATTCCTTTAGGGAAAGTTTAATTTCGGATAGGTTTTCGGTGTGCGGCAAAAACTCAAGGATGATATCAATGTCGCTCTCTTCTGTTTCTTCGCCACGAGCGTATGAGCCGAACAAGCCGATTTTGCTAACCCGAAACTGACGTTCAAGTTGGGGCTTTTCTTTTGAGAGAAAAGCGAGCATAGAGTATTTGGATGCACTTGTGTTTTTTTTCATTTTATATTATTACATCTGTAAAACAGGTTTTATTGATTTTGAGGAGATTATTAGCCTTTAGATTCCAAATATTGTGAAGCTATCTCAGGATGATGTCTTTCAAGGTGCAATAAATAATTTACACCTTCTAAACTTAACCTAGGAAAATATTTATCAGCTGGAAATGATTCCCCATATCTATTACGAATATTAACCTCACGAACTTCATAGTTTATGAGATTTAATCTTATGTAAGAGGATAAAACAGACTGAGCATCTTCTTTATTGAATCCATTTAAGCCATTAAAGGAGTTCTGAATTAGAAAAAATACAGCATTGGCGTCCAAGTATTCGGTTTTTATTTTCTGATAAGCATTAAAAAAGGGCTGCTTAAGAAAGATAGATTCAATATTTAATTTGCTCAAATGTTCGAATATAGCATCAAAATCAAGGGCATTTTGGACTTTCCCATTTTCTGAAATTTTCATTTTTAATTCTCTATTTTCTTTGTTCAATTTTACCATCTCTTCGGCCAATGCCCCACCATCAACAGCTTGATCTCCGCGTATCCAACCCACCAATTCTTCGCGCTTACTAAATTTACCAAGGGACTTATGGATAGCCAACTCAATCCCCTTCAGATCATTCCAAAACTCTACCAATTTTGCACCTGTCACGAGTTTTTTAAACCCATTGTATTTTTCGGTACTGCCTCGTTCAGTCATCTCTAGTCCATGTTTTTTGACCTTCTCATTCAAGGCTGCTTCAGAAGTAACTACA
>CAZKBH010000010.1:70100-98034 GCA_964550795.1 uncultured Saprospiraceae bacterium | reverse complement strand
AGCGAAGTGTGGTTTGCCAATTTCCAAAGCATACTCGTACTCCAAATGCGTGTAACTTTTCCCAGAAATTGGCTCAATTGCGCCATACCGCCCCCCTAAAATCAACAAGTAGACATCCGATTCCTGAATCCACTCTTTGATTACTTCCATTTGGGATTGGTCGCCAGCAGCAAACAATTCCATCCCTGCCGGAATGTTCCCTGTACTCAAAATTGCCTCGACTGCTGCCTGCCGCTCTTCTCTGAGGTCAGTGAAAGTTGAAGAGACAAACACCTGGAGTTTCCGATTTTTGATGCTCATAAGATTGAAAATCAATTGGGTTTTAAATTCAAACCACCTCCCCCAACAACGTCGCACTCGTGGCATCCTTGATTTTCACCATCACGTAATCACCCGGTTTCAAGCCTTCTTTTTTGGGGAATACACACATACTATTCTGCGAATTCCGTCCACAAAATTCCAGATTAGACTTGCTTGAATCGCGCTCAATGAGCACCCGGAATGTTTTGCCAATCTCGCCCTGATGATACCTGGCACTAACCTCGCGTTGCAAAGCGATAATCTCTGTGAGTCGGCGCTTTTTCACTTCCTCCGGAATATCATCCTCAAACTTGCGGGCAGCCAGGGTTCCCGGTCGCTCGGAATAGGAAAACATATACGACATACTGTATTTGGCCCATGCAATCATAGAGAGGGTATCCTGATGCTCCTCCTCCGTTTCCGAACAAAAGCCCGTGATGATGTCGCTCGAAACCGCCGCGTCGGGCAGGATGCGCCGGATACTTTCCATGCGTTCCATATACCAGGCCCGATCGTAGGTGCGGTTCATCAGTTCGAGGATGCGCGAATTGCCGGACTGAACTGGCAAATGGATGTATTTGCAAATATTTTCGTGCGCTGCCATGGTGTGCAACACCTTGTCTGTCATGTCTTTAGGGTGACTGGTGCTAAACCGGACCCGCAAATCAGGATGGATGGCAGCGGTCATGGCCAGCAGATCCGCAAAGTCGGCGCGCTCGTTGGTTTCCGGATTTTCCCACTTGTAGGAATCTACGTTTTGCCCCAAAAGCGTGACTTCACGATACCCTTTTTCAAACAAATCCTGCGCTTCAGCCACAATACTGAAAGGCTCACGGGAACGCTCCCGACCCCGTGTGAACGGCACCACGCAGAACGAGCACATGTTGTCGCAGCCACGCATGATGGAGATGAATGCGGTCACGCCATTGGTATCGAGGCGCACGGGGCTGATATCGGCGTAGGTTTCTTCGCGGCTGAGCAGTACATTAACCATTCGGCCACCTTCTTCCGCACCACCGATGAGACTTGGGAGATCCCGGTACGCATCCGGGCCGACCACGAGATCAACCAGTTTTTCTTCCTCCAGCCACTTTTTTTTGAGGCGCTCGGCCATACAACCCAAGACCCCCACTTTCATGCCGGGGCGTTGTTTTTTGACCAATTCAAACACTTTTAAGCGTTTTCGAACGGTTTCTTCGGCTTTTTCACGAATGGAACAGGTGTTGACGAGAATCAAATCGCTCTCTTCCATGTTGCGTGTAGGCGCATAACCGATGTCGCCCAGAATACTTGCCACGATCTCTGAATCAGAGAAATTCATCTGGCAGCCGTAGCTCTCGATGTAAAAATGTTTCAGGCCAGGGGTATTACCCAAAGCCGGATGTTCTTTGAAAAAAACGCTGCCTTGTTTGGCTTCGTCTATGGTTTTGACCCCTTCGAGGGTTGGATTTGCGTCGTAGAGCATTGCATTTGCTGCGTTTTAAGCGCCCGCAAAAGTAAGCCAAGTTTTTGGGAAAAATGCCAGAATGGCACCTTGGTTTTGCACAAAATGTCAGTCTGTTACCAATCTTTCTTTAAACGCGAGGGGCGATTGGAGGGCGCAAGCTCCCGGTACGTACCCGCATTTTTCTCCTCCTCGCTGCGAACAGCATGGTCGAGCAAACGACGCGCCTCCGAGGGCGGGAGATTGACGGGCGGTATATCCGGGAGGCGGGCAGAGGAGGCCCGATCGAGGTATTGCTGCCGTGGCCGGACACTGGGCGGCGGCGGTGGTGGTGGAGGGGGGCTCGGGGGCGGCGGCGGCGGCTCCATCTTATGCTTGGCAATTTGAAGGTTTTTTTGCGCATCCGAACGCTTGGGGGCCAAGCGAAGGCTGCGCTCGTAGGCATCAATGGCTGCGCGGTATTCCCCTTTCAAAAGGTACGTATTGCCAAGGTTGTAGTAGGCATCGGCTTTGTCGGTGACGGTAAGACTTCGCTCCGCCGCCTCGCGGTACAGCTGCGCAGAAAAATCGTAGTCCGATTGAAGGTAAGCCGCATTCCCGGCATTAAAAAGCGCCGCAGAACTGTTCGACTTTTGGTAAGCGGACTGGGCTTTTTCAAAATTCCCTTGGTCGTAATAGCGTTCACCCTGACGAAGCACCAAATGATCGGATTGTGCCGATAATTGAAATGAAAACAGCAATAAGGCGGCGGTAACTGCCTCTTTTTTCTTCCACCACATCACTTGTTCTGCTACTAATAACAAAAGAGCCATCAGCAAAAACCAGGGAAACAAGTATACTTTTTCGGTTTTAGCCTGTTGGGTTACGGCGCTTTTTTGCAAGCGGCTCACCGCGTTTTTGATGGTTGAAATGGCCGCTGCCGGGTTGCGAAGATTGAGCGCTTCTCCCCCACCCGCTTCGGCAATGGATCGCATCAGGGCTTCGTTGGCCGAGCTGCGCACGGGATTTCCCATACCATCCCGTCGGACGGTATTTCCGCCTGCGGGGATGCTCGCCGCGCCCGTGGTGCCCACCCCGATGGGGAAGATCAACACACCCGACTGATTGGCCTCGCGCACCCGTTGCAGGGCTTTTTCCTCGTGGTTTTCGCCATCGCTGATGAGCAGAATCGCTCGGCCGGTTGTTTGATCCGATTCCAGCATCCGCCTGCTGGTTTCGATGGCAGAGCCAATATCGGTGCCCTGATCCGTGATGATATCTGGCTGGGCATTGCGGCTGAACATAAGCAGGGCTTCCAGGTCATTTGAAAGGGGCATTTGAGGCGAGGCTTTTCCTGCGAAAAACACCAACCCTACCCGTTCGCCACTCAAACTGGGCACTAATTGTTGTATAAATGCCTTGGCCTGATCCAATCGGCTGGGTTTCACATCGGTGGCCAACATGCTGTTGGAGACATCGAGGGCAATGACCACATCTGCACTCATTTGTTCGCCTGCCTCAATTTTTTCAATGTAAACGGGACTCGCAAGCGCTAGGATTACCAGCACGACGCCCACTGCGAACATCAAATTTTTTGCCCAAAAACGCGTCGCGGAAAACCCTTGCAACAAGCGCGTTTCCAGGGCCGGAGAACCCAATCGCCGCAAAGTCCGCTGCCGCCAACGCCAGTACGCCCACAGCAAAAGTGCCTGCAAGGGAACTACGCCGAGCAGATAGAGCAAATCGGGACTTTCAAAATAGGCGTTGGACAAAGTGGTCAATTTTCTAGTTTAGAATAGATTAACTTGTTGAAATTCAATTGTTTATTCACAAAAAAAGCTGAACAAATTACGAGACTTGCCTCAAACCGTGATCACCCGCAATGGCCCCCAACGAAGCGCCATTTCGAGCAGCAGGAGGCAAAACGCTGCATTTAGAAACCAGAAAAACAGTTCAGATGTTTTTCTGACGGAGCTGGTCGTCACCTTGGTTTTTTCCAGTTTTTCCACCTCATCGTAGATCTTCTCCAAATCTGAAGCCGTGCGGGCGCGATAGAATTTGCCGCTCGTCATCGAAGCCATTTGTTCCAAAAGTTGGGTATCAAAAATCATTTCTCGGGGTGCAAAAGCGTAGGTACCATTGGCATTTTGATACGTGGGCGATTGCACCACACCATCGCTTCCGATGCCGACTGTAAACACACGCACCCCGAGGGATTTCGCGGCAGCGGCGGCAGTGAGCGGTCCCATGCTCCCGGCATTGTTTTCACCGTCGGTCAGCAGCAAAACGATTTTACTTTTAGAGCGCCCTTTATCCAAATGCCGCAGGGCAGTGGCCAGGCCCATTCCAATCGCCGTTCCATCTGGCAAACGCCCTACTTGCAAATTATTGATAAATGCCTGCAAAATGCGCCGGTCGTTCGTGAGTGGACATTGCGTAAAAGCGCCGCCGGAAAACGCCACCAAACCCAATTGATCGTAAGGTCGCCGCCCTACAAAACTGGCCGCTACTTCCTTCGCCACCGTCAATCGGTCGGGCCGGAAATCCTTGGACAACATACTCGGCGATACGTCCATCACTAGCATGATGTCAATCGCTTCGGCCACAATTTCCTCTTCGTGCCACAACAACTGCGGTCGCGCCATCGCCACCATAATCAGGGCCAAAACAGCCCAACGAATGAATTGAATCCAGTTTCTGGCGTACACAACCCAAGTTTTAATGCCCTTCATAGCCGTCAACCGCGACACCTGCAAAGTCACATGCCGCCGCCGTGCCTCCCGGCGATACTGATACATCAGCACCGGCAAAAGCAGTAGCAAAAGGAGGCAGAGTGGTTGAGCGAAGGTCATGGGTGGGTTTAGGGTTGAGGGTTTAGGGTTGAGAGGTTGGGGGTTGAGAGGTTGGGGGTTGAGAGGTTGGGGGTTGAGAGGGTTGAGATGGTTGAGGTGTTGAGAGGTTGAGAGGTTGAGGGGTTAGAGTTGAGGCCGGTTATATTAAAGGGGTTCGTATTTCCCTGTGTTTGATTTAGGGGTCGTTTTTTTGGGGGGCGGTTCTGGCTTTTTGGCCTGGAGGGGCGCTACCAATTCCTGGGCTTTTACCAAAATTTCTTCATGGGAGGCTTCGGATGGTTGTGATTGGGCGTATTTGACTAAATCGGTTTTTTCCAAAATTGCCTTCAAATCGTTTCGGGAAACCATGGGGAAATCGGTGGCTTTTAACATTTGCTGAATTTCAGCGGTCGTGGATTCCAGTGCCGCAATCTTAAAACGTGTTTCCAGGTATTCCCGCAGGATGAGGCTGAGCTCTGCGTAATGTTCCTTTGTTTGCCCATTTTTCCAAAGCTGTTTCTGCCTTAATTGGGCAAGTTTTTGCAAAGCTTGCTCACTCGATGAAAGCATGGGCGGGGGAGCGGGGGCAGTTTGAGGAATCAAAACCTTTGGTTTTCGACGGTTTTTACGCAGCCACCAGACCAAGGGCCCCATTACCAGCAGTACCCCAAGCAGCCAGGGCCAATAGTCCAACCAAGTTTCAGGTTCCCGACGGATGTCGCGAATTTTGGCCATGTCCGTGATTTCGCGTCCGCCGCGGGTGGGAAAAACCGTGAGTTTTAATGGATTTGTTTCCAGGGATGTTCCGCTCAGAAGACGCACCCGGAGCGGCGGCAGTTCTAAAGTTGCACTATCGAACGCAATCAGGGTAAAACTGCGAATCCATTGGGTGCCGCTGCGTTTCCATTCCGAGCGGCGGATAATGTTCGCGGGCGGTAAAACGGTGGACCAGGGACCAAAATCAACGTCTTTCGGCTGGCTGTTTAAGCCTGAAATCAGCATCAACAGCACCGCAGTATCGCCTGTCTCGATGCGTTCTGGCTTCAGGGATGCAATGGCTTTGGGTTGTGCGGAGAGTTGAATCGCAGCAAACAAACCGGCCACCAACAGCAATCTCATACGACGACCAGCAGTCGTGTTATTTTGAAAAAAACCTCCCCCAAACAAAGCAGAACCCTCAGCCATGTGCGACGATTTTGGAGCGTTTGGAAAAGAACTGTAGGAGTGCATTGGTATAAGGCTGGTGCGTTCCAACGCTCAAAAAATCCGCTCCCGCACGTCGAAACAGGCTTTGCGTGGCAGCTTTGTGCACCTCAAAAGAATGTCCGTATTGCCAGCGAAGCCGACTGTCGGTGGTGTCTACCCAAATTTGTTCGCCTGTTTCCGCATCGGCTACCCGAAGCACACCTACATCGGGCAAATCCCGCTCCAGCGGATCCCAGCAATGGATGCCAATACAATCGTGTTGCTTGGCCAACACGCGCAAGGCTTCTTCGTAACCATCGGCCAGAAAATCGGATAAAACGAAACAAACACAGCGTTTTTTAATGCCGGTATGAATGTATCGCAGCGCCTTATTCATGTCCGTTTTTCGTCCAACAGGCTTCACGCTCAACACCTCTCGAATGATTCGGAGAATGTGTTGGCGGCCTTTTTTGGGCGGGATGTACAATTCCACCCGGTCGGAAAAAAGCATCACGCCCACCTTGTCGTTGTTCGCGATGGCCGAAAAAGCCAACACCGCACAGAGCTCGGTCAGATACTCTGCTTTAAACTGTGCGTGGCTTCCAAAAACCGCAGAACCACTCACATCTACCACCAACATCACGGTATTTTCACGTTCCTCCTCAAAAACCTTGATGAATGGCTCGCCAGTCCGGGCCGTCACATTCCAATCAATGGCGCGCACATCATCGCCTGGCTGGTACATGCGCACATCGCTGAAAGACATCCCCTTGCCCTTGAACGCACTCTGATAGCCACCGGTAAACAGGTGACTGCTCAAGCCCTTGGTCTTGATTTCGATGCGGCGTACTTTTTTGAGCAATTCGGTGGTGTCCATGGAGCTATGGAATAACAATCGTACTCAAAACCCGCTCAACAATCTCTTCCTGGCCAATATTCTCCGCCTCTGCCTCGAAGGTCAAACCAACGCGGTGGCGCAGAACATCGGGACAAATCGCGCGTACATCATCCGGGGTAACAAAAGCGCGGCGATTGAGGAAAGCCATGGCCCGGGCCGCTTTGGCCAATGCAATGGTAGCCCTCGGCGATGCGCCATAACTGATCAGCGGGGCAATTTGCCCCAAGCCATACTGATCCGGTTTCCGGGTTGCGAACACAATCTGGAGAATATATTGTTCGATTTTTTCGTCGAGGTAAATCTTTTTGACGGCCTCCCGCGCTTGCAATAAAGTCTTGACAGAGAGGATTTTAGATACCTCCGGCATATCGTCGTTGAGATTTCGGCGCATGATGAGGCGTTCATCCTCCAGGGTTGGATAGCCGATTTTTACTTTTAACAAAAAACGGTCGGCCTGCGCTTCGGGCAAAGGGTAGGTTCCCTCTTGTTCAATCGGGTTTTGGGTAGCGAGTACCAAAAACGGTTCTTCGAGCTTAAAGGTTTGATTTCCAATGGTAATCTGCCGTTCCTGCATGGCCTCCAGCAGGGCGCTTTGGACTTTAGCCGGGGCGCGATTAATTTCGTCGGCCAATACAAAATTGGCGAAAATGGGACCTTTTCGTACGCTGAACTCCCCCGTAGCCGGACTGTAAATGGTAGTACCGACCACATCGGCGGGAAGCAAATCAGGGGTAAATTGAATGCGGCTAAAATGTGCATCTACGGCATCTGCCAGGGTCTTGATGGCCAGCGTTTTAGCCAGTCCCGGCATTCCTTCGAGCAAGATATGACCCTTGGTGAGTAGCCCGATGAGCAACCGGTCGAGCATTTGGTCCTGACCGACAATGACGGTAGCGGTGGCTGATTTTAGTTTTTCGAGGAACGCGCTCTCGGTACGAATAAATTCGTTGAGCGCGTCCATGTTGGCGGGTTTCTGCATGGAAAAGTTGGATAAGGATTAAAGTGTGGCACACCTTATAATTAAAGTGTGCCACACTTTGAATACGCAGGGGAAATGCAGCTTATTTCAATTGATTATCAAAAGGCGGATTTTGGGTTCTAAGGACCCAAATATCATGGGAAACCCTGAATGGTTTTAGGGTTGCCAAACCAATCTCTGGGTCATGGCTGGCCGTCCTGCTATTGAAATTCTTACAAAATAGACCCCTTGCGGCATGTTGTTGGGAGCAATTCGATTTTCCCCGTTTGTCAAGGGTTTGGAAAACAACTTTCTGCCCGCCAGATCAAAAAGTTCTAACAACCCCACTTCTTCCTTCCAAAGCACTGAAAACCAGCCTTTTGCGGGATTTGGGTAAATAACCGCCATATCCGTATTCTGTAAGTTCTGGGTTGCAACGGATGTATTCCAGGCGTCAAACAAATGTTGTAAGGAGTCAATTGGCTCCATGCCCGCCGGGAGGGAAGGCACATTCAAGTCGAGCCAAAAGTTGCCCTGTATGTCGCCGGGCTTGGCAACGCGGACGAATGCCGAGAGGGAACTCGTACCGTTTTGAAGGCAGCGGCTGTCTGCTCCGGGCACATTGGCACCTTGCATGCAGGCCATGAGTCGTTCTGCGAGCGTGCCCGATGCGGCCAGAAAACGCGCCTCCATGCTGTCCAAAATTTGTGGCCCCAGCAAGATATTGCCCTGAATCGCATAATTAGCACCCAAGCGGTGACCTTTCCAATCCAGACAACCTGAACCCGTGAGCGCTGCCGACCGCGGGTGGTCTTCTGTGTCAAAATCCACCACGCCGTATTGCCGATTTACCCAGGCAAATCCACCTTGTGCATCGTTGGCTTTCAACCAATCCACCACTTGCTGCGGAGAAAGTCCTTCTTGCATGCGCATCCGGGCATTGGCTTGGTTCTGCGCCAACCAGAATGATTGGGTGTGAATTGCGCCACGCCCCGGCAAAATATCGCTGATAATGATGGCGCCGTTACTGCCTGGAAACTGAATATTATCCAAACAACTCGCTCCGGCGCTGCCAATTTCTCCCGTTAGGGTGTCCACCGCAACAATGGAGAAGGTGTCTTGCGAAATGGTTTTGGTGTGGAGTAATAGAATGGTAAAGAGAATGGATAGGTATTTCATGTTTAAGACAGCGTTAATGAGTGATTTTAAGACACAGTTCATTTTCAGGGTTTTATTCACCGGGTGAATTTAAGTCGCCCGGTGAATAAAATCCTGTAAATGAACTGCTGAGCACTTAAAGATTCAGCAAAAATCCGATCGTAAAGTTGGCATCCCAGTCAAACACAAACTGTTTGCATCCGGTTGCTTCTGCAACTGCGGTGTAAATATTCAAACCAGCCTCTTGTTTGGCACCGTCGGCTTTGTAGTCGGCGGGAGCTTTTAACACGGTGTATCGTTCCTTGCCTTTGCGCACTTGTTTGGCGAGTTCGTACGGTACTCCCCCGATCATGAAGCAGGTGCTGCGCAAATTGGACGGCACCTGGCTGGCTTTACTTTTAACCTCTTGAAAAACAGTACCCGCATTCAGGTTGTCCTGATAATATTTAGCTCCCGGGGCCTCTAAGGCACCGTTCGGAAGCCAGGAAATTTTAGTATTACCGGAACCAATATCTACCACAAATGCACGATTTTGGTAAGCTGTTGGCAGCGCCGAACGCAGGGCCAATTTGGCCTCTTGTTGCGGGGTGACCACATTGACCACGTAACCCATGCTCTTGAGTGCCGAATTAATTTTTGGCATGATGGCTTCTTTTTGCGCACCGCTGCTCACCACAAAGTGGATTTCGCGCGCTCCTACCCCAAATGCGACCATATCAGAAATATAGCGGCGTAGTCCAGCCTTCACATCATCGTCGGTAGCTAGGCCTTCCTTGACCAGGCTCACCCCAAATTCAGCCTTTTCAAGTTTCCAGTTTTTTTGACCATCCACTTTGATAATGAAGGAGTTAAAACCTGTAGCACCCAATTCAACTACTCCTTTGAGTTTGCCGCCTACGGGCATTGGTGCAGAAAAATTGAATGGAGCGGGGGTGAAAGCTGCGGACGATTTCCCCCAGGAACTGGAGCTTTTAGGGGCCGTGCTGTTGTCTGTATTGCTCGGCGCATTCACGGAAGATGGTTCCGGGGAACTTCCGCTATCGGAGCCGGAGAAGCCCAAATTTGGGAGGAATGTTCTGACGGCAAAAAACACTACCGCTACAATGGCGAGCGTAATGAGCAGTCGAGAAAAGGTGGTTAGTCGTGCCATAGTTTGTTGATGATGGGTTGGTGATTGGTGATTGGTGTAGTGGTGATTGGTATAGTGGTGAATGGTAGATTGGGGATTTTTACCCGCCGAAGCCTAAGCGAAGGAGGGGGTGGACTGGGGGCTAAAAACATACTACTGGACATTTTCCGAAATCGAGACCTATAAGGTTTTTGGAAACCTTATAGGTCTGGTAGCAAAACAAAAATGTCCAGAAGTATGGGCCGAAAGTCTGATGGTTTGGAATAGCCTAAGATTTATTTCTGCGAAAGATAGCAAAACTTCGACGTCAAAAATCTGGTGTTTCAACTCTTGGAGCCTGCGATCTCCACTTCTTTGCGTTCAATTGCCGGAACCGATTTAACCACCATGTGCATGGTGTTTCGGATGCGCTCCTCAAACAACACGATTTTTCCCCTTTTCAAATTGGCAATCGTTTCCTCCGTATAGTGCCGAATGGTGATTAGCTCCAGACCTTGCTCGGTCTTTACCTTGAATTCATCGGAAACATCTTTGCTGAATTTTTCGATCCGGTCCGGCACGTTTGGTACACAAATCGTAAAAGAAACCGCCGTATTCTGCATCATATTGACGAATATCCGCAAATCAGCGGCCTTCGCAAACAAGCGTGCCATGTGGTGTTCAGCCACGAAGGAATAATCCAGCGTGCTAATGTGCAATAGCGCTTGGTTCTTCTCCACAACCACGATCGGTGGGTAATGTTCCTCTGTATCGCTGCTGATTTCGGTGCCCGGCGCCGTGGGATCGAGAAATGACTTGACAAAAAACGGAATGTTTTTGTTTTGCAGCGGTTTGATGGTTTTGGGGTGAATCACCTGAGCGCCGTAGTAGGTCATTTCGATGGCTTCGCGGTAACTCAGCCTGTCAAGTTTGATGGTGTTGTCGAACATCCGCGGATCAGCGTTCAATACACCTGGAACATCTTTCCAAATCGTCATAGCCTCGGCATCCAGACAGTGCGAAAAAATAGCGGCGGAATAATCCGAGCCTTCCCGTCCCAAAGTCGTAGTGAAGTTTTCAGAAGTGCTGCCGATAAAACCCTGCGTGAGAACAAATCCACCTTTTGCCAACATGGGCGCCACGATTTTGTGGGCATTGGCCTTCGTTTTGTCCCAATTTACCCAACCCTCGCGGTAGGTATTATCAGTAGCCACCACATCGCGGGCATCCAACCATTGGGTTTTTAGGCCAATTTTATTGAGATAAGCCGTTACAATCTTGGACGATACGAGTTCACCCATACACACAATCTGGTCGTACATGTAATCGTAGTTTTCTGCGGGCGGCTCCTCAATCACCCATTCGCCTTCTACAAATGTGTCGTTTACAGTTGTAAAAACCTCGTCGCCCGGCTCAAAAAGATCCCGCATCAGTTGAAGATGCTGTTCCTTAAATGCATCGTAATGCGTTTGCGCTTCGCCGGTTTGTTTGGCGTGGGCATTTACCACGGCTTCCAGGGCATTGGTGGTCTTTCCCATCGCGGAAACGATGATAATCAGGGATTGATCTTGATAACGTTGAAGAATTGAAGCGACGTTTTTTACGCCCGCTGCGTCTTTGAGGCTCGCGCCACCAAATTTAAAAACCTGCATGGTTGAATGTGAAGATGGAAATTAAGTCAATATTAGGAGACAATTATGCCTCAAACTAGCACGCAAAGGTAGAAACTCAAACGAACGTTTCCCTCAAAACTCCTTGACTATTCAACGGGCGGCAGCACGATTTCTTCCTTCGCAGGTGGTGGCATCAAAGGCATCGCGCGGGGATATTCAGGCTGCACTTCCTTTGCTGGTCTCGCTTTGAGGTGCAGCGACGACACCGCTGGATGTTGTTTGCGGAAGCTCCCAGCAGAAATCGTAAAAATCAGGGCAATCAGCGTCCAACCCATCCAATCCGGGGGACGGAAAGCTGCAGGAGGATTATACACAAATTGATTGGGGTTTCCTCCCAGGTAGGGGAAACTGTGTTTCGGGGCCAATTCGAGGTTGTTTTCGTTCGTGGGGTGGTTTTGATAAAATTTCACCTCGTTCAGCCGTACCTGAATTTTTTTTACAAAAGCGGCAATTTGTTCCGTCACCAATAAATATCCGTCTTCCGGCACGGGAAAGGAACTGAGCGGCATACCCTCAGCCAAAGGCTTGAATCGTGCCAAGGGGGACTCCTCTTTCCAAAGCGAAGGGCTGACCAAAACGGGCAAAATCAGAGGGGCCAAATCTCCCCAGACGCATTCAACCCGTCGTCCGACTGCTAAGTTTAAATCTTGCTCTACTTGCCTGTCTTTCAATGATTTGTAACTTGTCAGAAAGATATAAATATGCGCGTTTTCACGTCTTATATTTACCTTTTTTTTATAAGAATCCAAAGGGTCAAATGGCTTCCATCCAAAGAAATTCTTCATCATGAAATAAAACGGCTCCCAGGAAAAATAGGAGATGATTTCCCATGATGGCGTCAACTTCTCAGGCTTTTTGGGTGGGTCATAATGCCAAACATTCACTTCATCGCGCATGGGATACAACCACTCCAACAGCTTATCTGCCACAGGTTTGTCTGCGGGCGAATGGGAAATGAATATGTTGACTTTAACGGGATTCATGTTGGATAGAGAAGCTTTGGTAGAGACACCAAAAGTCCCACAAAACAAAAGGAAATTCGTCGCATTACCAAAATATTTTGTTGGCCGGGACCCAGGCGCAGTCCAATAAGCGGCCGTCTTTCCGATAAATTCGAGCGTTCGTCTCTTTTTTGCGGATCTAAATGGACGATGCCAGCTTTTTTGCACCGGAAATTTAGCCACCTTATGGGTCGAACGTACTACGTTTGCACTACTCAACCCTAAACCCTAAACACCTAAACCCTAAACATTCTCAACCTTCACGCATGACTACCACACAATCTCTTTTCGCCACCGAAGGCATTGATCCCCGCAGCCTCGAATTCATCGCACAGGCCATTGAAAGAAACAACCTTCCCGGGTTTGATTATTTCGAATTCAAACGCGCCATTACCCAACTTGCCACCATGAATCTCGACGAAGCAACCGCCCACAAAAGCGCGTTTGCGACCGCCGCAACCCTTGGAATCACCAAGGAAAAGCTCATCGAAACGGCCGGCTATTACCGCAGTGTGGTGGAAAAAGAAAAAGATCATTTTGCGAAAGCCCTTGACAATCAGACGGCTACCAAGGTTGCTGCGCGTCAACAAGAGGTAAGTCGTTTGCGCGATCAAATCGAACGGCACAAAATCGAAATCGCTCGTTTGCAGGATGAAATTGGAGGGTACCTCAACCAAGCCGATGCCGCGGAAGCTGCCAGCAAACAAGAAAGCGAAAAGCTTGAAAAGTCAAAAGCCGCCTTTGAAAAAGCCCATCAAGCGGTGCTTTTGGCGATTGACCGCGATCTGGAAAATATGCACAAGCACTTGTAAAGGCGCTTAAAACCTACAAACGGCCCCGATAAAACCCGAGGTTTCAAATTTTTGCTGCATTTGCAAAACATTTCTCCCCAATAATTATCAGCAACACATTACTTTGGCGGCAATAAAATATCGTTGCCGTGAAGCCTACCGACATCAAAGACCCCGAGTACTTCCACAAAGTGGTGGATTGCCAATATGCCTGCCCTGCACACACACCCGTGCCGGAGTATATCCGCCTCATTGCCGCGGAACGTTACACCGAGGCTTACATGATTAACTGGGAATCCAACGTGTTCCCGGGGGTACTCGGGCGCACCTGCGATCGCCCCTGCGAACCTGCCTGCCGTCGGGGCCGCGTGGAAGATGAACCCGTTGCCATTTGTAGGCTCAAACGCGTCGCTGCCGATTTTAAAGGCGATGTAAAATCCTTGATGCCACAAGGTCCATTTCCCAAAAACGGGAAAAAAGTAGCCCTCATCGGTGGCGGTCCGGCGGCCCTCACCGTGGCACGAGATCTGGCACCACTGGGCTACGAAATCCATTTATTTGATGAGCAACCCGCTGGCGGCGGTATGATGCGCAGCCAAATCCCTTCGTTCCGCTTACCCGAAAGTGTGCTGGACGAAGAAGTGGGTTATATCTTGGACATGGGCATTCACACCCAGTTCCGCCACTACGTTTCGAGTATGCGGGAGATGCTGGGAAAAGGATACGACGCTATTTTTGTAGGAACCGGGGCACCGCGGGGTCGCGATCTGAACAATTTGCCCGGCAGAAAAGAAGCCGCTGCGAACATCCAAATTGGCATAGAATTTTTGGCCAATGTAGCCTTTGAACACACCAAAACCATCGGCAAAAAAGTCATCGTGCTTGGTGGCGGAAATACGGCCATGGACTGTTGCCGCACCTCCCTGCGCCTCGGCGGCGATGAAGTAAAGGTGGTGGTTCGCAGTCCAAAAACCGACATGAAAGCTTCGCCCTGGGAAATTGAAGATGCCGAACACGAGGGCATCCCCATTTTTGAAAACCACGTTCCAAAGGAATTTGTGGTTGAATCCGGCAAACTTGTCGGCATGAAATTTGAAAAAGTACAAGCCGTGTACGACGAAAACGGCAAACGCAGCCTCGTCTCCACGGGCGAACCAGAGGTGTTCATCGAAGCCGATGATGTGCTGATTGCCGTGGGACAGGAAAATGCGTTCCCCTGGGTAGAGCGGGATCTGGGCATCGAATTCGATCAATGGGAAATTCCTGTTTTGGACAAAAAAACGTTCCAGTCTACCCTACCCCAGATCTTTTTTGGCGGAGATGCGGCCATGGGGCCTAAAAATGTCATCACTGCCGTTGCGCAGGGACACTCGGCGGCGGTTTCCATTGATCTTTACCTTTCGGGTAAAGATTTGCAGGAACGCCCCTCTCCCCTGACGAATTTAATACACCAAAAAATGGGCATCCACGAATGGATGTACGACAGCTCCGTCACGCCAGATTTGCGTTTTAAAGTACCCCACGCGGAAAAATCGAAGTCCTTGAAAGACCGGTTGATGGAAGTTGAACTCGGTTTTGATGTGCAAACAGCTTTCAAAGAAGCCGAACGCTGCCTGAACTGTGATGTGCAAACGATTTTTGACACCTCCCGCTGTATTGAATGCGATGCCTGTGTGGATATTTGTCCTACGGCTTGCATCACATTCACCGAAAACGGGGAGGAAGATGATTTGCGCACCCGACTTTCCGCACCCGCCAACGTGTTGTCGCAGGATCTTTATGTTTCGGATGAGCTCAAGACCAAGCGTGTCATGATTAAAGACGAAAACGTATGTCTGCACTGCGGTCTGTGTGCCGAACGTTGCCCAACCGCCGCCTGGGACATGCAGAAATATCTGTACAACACCGCTAAAGCTGGTGGGAGGCAGTACGCTTAAAACCATGTGCGTCAACGATCTGGGTTGAGAGGGTTGAGGGGTTTGAGGGGTTGATAAAAGTTGATGGTTTTCGCTCAGAAAACATTAAGATTTAGTCTTTTTGAGCGCAATGGATCAACTTTCATCAACCCCTACCCTACCTATCCCCTCATTGCCAGCCTCCGCCCAATGCCTTGTAAACATTGATGGTAGCTTCCCACTGTTGATTTCGGATATCCAAAAGTTCGAGCTGCGCCGCCAGGGTGTTTTGCTGTGCCGTGAGAAGTTCCAGATAGTTGGCCCGTCCCGTCCTGAATAATTCCGCAGAGATATCAATGGCTTGGCGCAACGCATTCGCCTCCTGTGTTTTAAGGGCGAACACCGTATCCAGGTTTCGGATCCGAGCCAGTTCGTTGTTCACTTCCACGAAGCCGTTCAGAATCGTTTTTTGGTAGTTAAAAAAGGCCTCCCGTTGCAAAGCACCCGCCCCTGCATAGGCCGCCTCAATGGCCGACTTATTAAATATTGGGGCAAAAAAACCACCCACCAGATTGTATGCCAAAGACTTAGGTGAAACGAGCAACACCGGATTGAATGCCTGCATCCCCAAACCTCCCGTCAGCGATACCGTTGGAAAAAAAGCCGCGCGCGCTGCCAACACCTCGGCGTTGGAGGCCAGGAGTTCAAATTCCGCCTGGCGAATATCCGGGCGGTTTTGGAGTAGTTGCGCCGGAATGCCCGATTGAACGCCCGGAAACACCCTTCCGAGCACATCCGTGTTGGTTCTTGCAATGGGTTGCGGAAAACGCCCAAGCAAAAAATTGAGCAGGTTTTCGCTTTGAACAATGCTTTGTTGTGTTTCCGCCTCCATGACTTTGGAGTTAAAAACCTGCGCCTCAAATTGTTTGACCGCCAATTCATTCGTTGCCCCGGCCTCCTTTTGTATGCGCACTACGGCCAGCGCTTCTTCCTGCAATTTGATAGCCTCTCGCAGCACAATCAATTGATTGTCAAGCGTTAATAAGTCAAAATACGTCAATGCCACTTCGGCCACCAGATTGGTTTGTACCAGGTTGCGACCTTCAACACTGGACAAATAACGGAGCAATGCAGCTTTTTTCTGGTTGCGTAGTTTGCGAAAAACATCCATCTCCCAGGTGGTTTGTAAACCAACATAAAAATCGGGCAAATGAACGGGAACCAACTGGTTTTCCCGAATATCCGTCGAGGCATTGCCGGCACCGTCCATGGTGTAAAACCCGAATTTACGGATGCTGGGTGCCACGCCTCCGGTCACAAAAGGCAGCAAGGCCCCTTTGCGCTCCAAAACAGCAGCATTGGCCAATTGGATTTTTTGACTGGCTGCCAGCAAATCAGGATTGTTTTGAAGGGCTTCCTCAATGAGCGCATTTAAGTCCGATTCAGCAAAAAACGTCCCCCAAGGGGTGTTGGAAATATTTTGAGAATCCTTTTGCGCAGCATACGCTTCGGGGACGCTGCGCAGGGTCGGCGGAGTTTGAAGTGGTGGTGTTTTGCAACTGAATAAAGCCAGCAACAAGACCCCAAGACCAAGTAGCATGAACTTGTTTTTATAATCGTTCAACATATTGAATTTGTTTTGAAATGGCGGTCAATACAGCTTGTCCGCCTGTGAAAATTACCCGGTTTTACGCACCAGGATTTTGTCAACGCGCTGCCCATCCTTGTCCACGACCTCCAAAATAAGGTCTTGCACCTGAATTTTGTCGCCCACATTGGGCAGCGCATTAAATTTTGAGATAAACAGCCCCGCCACCGTCACGTACATTTCGTCGGTCTCCACGTCTGCCTGCATTTCAAAATATTTGAAAAACTCACTGGCTGAGTATTGCCCATCCACGAACCAACTGTTGTCTTCCCGCGCTACGATCTGGTATTCTGAATGGCTATTTTCAGATACGTCTCCGACAAGTGCATCCAGCACATCGTCCATGGTGACCATGCCCCGTGTTGTTCCGAATTCGTCCACTACGATGGCATAGTGCAACTTTTCTTTTTTGAACGATTCCAACAGCTTGTAAGCAAGCATATTTTCCGTGGCGTATATTGGTTTGCGCAGGTGATTTTTCAAGGAAAACGACTTTTCGAGCATAGGTTCGAACAAATCCTTGAGCAATACAATGCCCGTGATTTTATCAATATCCCCATCATAGCAAACGGGATAAGCCGAGTGTTTTTCAGCGCGGATGTTCTGCCGAACGTCTTCCAGGCTATCATTTTCGTCAAAATACACCAGATCGGTCCGGTGCGTCATGAGCGCGTTTACTTTTCGATCGCCGAGTTCAAAGACGCGTTCTACGATGTTCTGCTCGATGTCCAGAATTTCGCCGCCAACGGCGCTTTCGCGGACGATAGATTTGATTTCTTCTTCGGAAACTTTACCATCGGCAGCCGTTTTGATGCCCAGCAAACGGAGCAGCAAATCGTTGGAAAAAGTCAGCAACCACACAAACGGCGCAGTAATTTTGGAAAGCAGCTGCATGGGCCGGGCCAGGATTGTAATAATGGCCTCGGGAAAGGTCAGCCCCAGTCTTTTGGGCAACAATTCCCCTAAAACAATGGATAAATAGGTCACGAAAATGACCACTGCACCCACTGCGATATTATTCGCAAATGGCCGCAACCACTCAATCTGGCTCAAAAATGCTTCCACCCCTCCGGTCAGGTTTTCACCGCTGTAAATGCCGAGCAAAACCCCGATCAGGGTGATCCCGATTTGAACGGTGGAAAAAAAACGGGTAGGGTTTCCGGCAAGTTCGAGGGCGTTTTTGGCGCCCAGGCTGCCCAAATTTCGGGCTTTTTCTAACTTGAATTTCCGGGCAGATACCAATGCCATTTCTGACATAGCAAAAACACCATTGAGCAATACCAGACCAATAATGATGAGCAGTTCCATTGTTTTACGTGCTGTTTTGTGTGCTGAAAAAATTTACAAACGCGCTGTACTCGATGAAGCAAGAGGCTCCTAATCGGGGACGTATTGTTTACCGGGCACTAAGGTATTCCTTCCATTTCGGTCAGCGGGATTTCTTCCTCATTTTTGACCAGCGGATGCCGCTTTGAAATGCGGGAAAACAACACATACAGACCAGGCAGAATCAAAACACCAAAAACAGTCCCAAATAACATCCCGCCCGCCGAAGCGGCGCCAATGGTGCGGTTGCCAACAGCTCCTGCACCGGTTGCAAATACCAGCGGCATCAAGCCCGCGATGAACGCGAAGGAAGTCATCAGAATAGGACGCAGCCGGGATTTTGCACCCTCAATGGCCGCTTGATAGGCCGTTCGGCCCTCTTTTTGCCGTAAAACCGCAAATTCAACAATCAGAATGGCGTTTTTCCCCAGCAAACCAATAAGCATAATGAGCGCAATCTGAGCGTAGATATTGTTTTCCAATCCCATGACCCAAAGCAAAAAGAAGGCTCCAAAAACCCCGATTGGCAAAGACAAAATGACGGGCATGGGCAGTAAAAAACTCTCGTACTGCGCAGCCAGCAAGAGGTAAACGAACACCAGACAGATTAAAAATATAACCACTGCTTCATTTCCGGTGCTCACCTCGTCGCGGCTGATACCCGCCCAATCAATGTCGTAGCCTTTCGGCAATTTGGTTTTGGCAACTTCCTGAATCGCAGCAATGGCACTGCCGCTGCTGTATCCTGCGCTTGCTTCTCCGTTGAGTTCTGCCGACATGTACATATTGTAGCGCGTCACCTGTTCCACGCCGTAAACCCGTTCGATGCGCAGGAAGGACGACACGGGCACCATTTCTCCTGCATCGTTTTTGACATAGAGCTTCAAAATGTCTTCCGGCTGCGCCCGGTATTCTGGCAGTGCCTGCACCATCACCTTGTACATCTGACCGAATTTGATAAAGTTGGTCGCATATTCGCTGCCGAGCAAAGTCTGGAGTGTTCCCATGGCATTGTTGACCGAAACCCCTTTTTGCGCCGCCCGATCGGTGTCAAAATGCAGCATGTACTGCGGATAACTGGCATCAAAAATGGTAAAAGCTGAAGCGATTTCAGGACGTTCCTTCAGATCAGAGATGAATTGATTGACCACCGTCTCCATTTTTTTAAAATCGCCGCTGCCCGTTTTGTCCAACAACCTCAATTCAAAACCACTTGCATTGCCATAACCAGGAACAGCCGGTGGCGGGAAAAACTCAATTTTGGCGTCTTTGATATGCGCTATTTTGGCTTCTACCAAAGCGATTACCTCTGCCACGGATTCACGGCGTATCTCCCAAGATTTTAAGTTGATGAGGCAAGTGCCATAGGTAGCACCCGTACCGTCCGAAAGGATATTGGTGCCCGCCAGCGTAGAAACAGACTCGATGGATTCGAGGTCCTGACAGACGCGTTGAATCTCATTCACCACCGCTTTGGTGCGTTCCAAAGTAGCCCCTGCCGGGGTGGTGATACTGGCATAAAAAGTGCCCTGATCCTCGTTTGGAATAAAACTGGTAGGCAGAATTTTGCCCAAAAAGCCCGTCCCAATACAGAATGCCAGCAAGACCCCAAAAGTTACCACCCGACGGTTCGCAATTCGGCTCACCAGACGGCGATATCCATCTTCCAGATTGTTGTACCGACGGTTAAAACCGGCAAAAAAACGCTGCAATCGGGTATTCCGATTGGTTTTGTGGTGTGTATTGCGCAACATCATCGCGCAAAGTGCAGGCGTCAGTGTGAGTGCCACTACCCCCGAAAGCACAATCGAGGTAGCCATGGTCAGGGAAAATTGCCGATAAAAAATCCCGGATGGCCCAGACATAAAGGCTACAGGGACAAACACCGCCGACATCACCAGGGTGATTGCAATGATGGCCCCGCTGATTTCTTTCATGGCGCGTTCCGTAGCAACCTGGGGACTGAGCCGATGATCCTGCTCCATTTTGGAGTGCACGGCTTCGATCACGACAATGGCATTGTCAACCACAATCCCGATGGACAAAACCAAAGCGAACAGGGTAATCAGGTTCAGCGAAAACCCAAAAAGCTGCATAAACATGAAGGTCCCGATCAATGAAACGGGGACTGCCATGGCTGGAATAAGCGTCGAACGCCAATCCTGCAAAAAGATGAACACCACCAAAGAGACCAGCAAAAAAGCTTCAATCAGGGTTTTAAGTACCTCATGCACAGAGGCATCCAAAAAACGCGACACATCGTAGCTGATCTCGTAATCCATGCCTTGCAAAAAAACATCTTCCTTGATTTCCGCAAGCCGATTTTTCACATTTTCAATCACTTCACTGGCATTGGATCCGGGCAATTGCTTGAGCATGATTGCCGCCGCCGGCCGACCGTTATGACGGGCTTCTACGTCAAAATATGTGGTGCCAAATTCAACCTCCGCAACATCCCGGATGCGGAGAATTTGGCCTTCTGGCGTAGCTTTTAATGGAATATTTCCGTACTCCTCCACGGTACTGTATTTGCCCGTGTACTTGATCACGTATTGCAGGGCCTGGGCTTCTTTCTCGGAACTTTCACCCACTTTACCGGGAGCCGCCTCAATGTTTTGCTCCTCCAAAGCGTCCAAAATATCGTCGGTGGAAAGGTTGTAAGCCAGCAGTTTGTCGGGTTTCAACCAGATACGCATGGCGTACTCTTTCGCCCCCAAAATATCGGCAAAGCCAATGCCTTTAATTCGCTTCAAATCTGCCAGAATATTGATGTCGGCAAAATTGTACAGGAATTTTTCCTGCATTGACGTGTCGCTGCTGAAAATATTGAGGTACATCAGCATCGAGTTTTCCTCTTTGGCGATTTTTACCCCGTTTTTATTCACCTCAGAGGGCAACTCTGAACTTACGGATGCAACGCGGTTTTGCACATTCACCGCTGCTACATCCGGATCGGTACCGATTTCAAAAATAATCTGCACCACCCCTACCCCATCGTTGCCCGCGTCGGAGGACATATATTTCATGCCTGGCACCCCATTGATGGCGCGTTCAAGGGGTACAATAGCAGCTTTTGTGACGGTTTCGGCGTTTGCACCCGTGTATTCCACGGTTACGTTTACCTCCGGCGGCGCGATGCTTGGGAATTGGGTCATGGGCAGGCGGAGCAAAGCCAGCCCTCCCATGAGTAAAATGA
Source organism: uncultured Saprospiraceae bacterium (assembly GCA_964550795.1). Taxonomy (GTDB): domain Bacteria; phylum Bacteroidota; class Bacteroidia; order Chitinophagales; family Saprospiraceae; genus M3007. Next base: position 76,643 of record CAZKBH010000010.1, on the reverse strand, counting down.
GTAATGAAATGACAATGGACAGAACGGGTCTGTGTATGAATTGCTGAAACATGATGGCATTTTTTAGTTTTATCTCAAAGAAATAGCTCCTTTTTCGGGGTCAATTCCGGAAAAGAGGCATGAATGGGAAAGACAAATAGCAGGCTATCCCGCTACTTACCGCTGCCCAAAGCGCTGAGCAAGCAGATGCTTACTCAGCCAACAATTGAGATAAAACTTGAGGTTTAGGCTCCTCCAGTAGTGCAATTTCCACTTTCTCCCCTTCCCGAACATTCTGAATGCCCTCGTAAATGACCCGATCTTTGGTGCTCAATCCAGATTCCACGACAAAAAGGTGTGGCAGGCGGATTTTAGGAACCACACAGCGCAAACTGACTACATTTTGCTCGTCCACGCAATAGACATACGTTTTGTCTTGCACCTCGAAGGTGGATTTTTGCGGGATAATCATGACATTTTTCAGTTTTTGTTCGATCTGTACTTTTCCACTGGAGCCATGGCGGAGCAGTTGTTTTGGGTTTGGGAACCGTGCCCGGAAAGCGATATTACCCGTGTTTTTATCAAATTGACCATCAATGGTTTCGATAGCACCCTTAAATTGATGCGGCTGCCCGTCGGCCAAAAGCAGGGTCAGGTTACTTTTTTGCAAAAAATCCTTTTGTTGGGTCATCCCGAGATATTCCTGTTCCGACACATTGAAATAGGCAAAAACCGCCCCGTTGTCTGAAATCGTAGTTAACAAATCACCTTCTTCCACCAGGCTACCCACCTTGTAAGGGATTCGGCTCACCACCCCGTCAAAAGGCGCACGGATTTGGGTAAAACTCAGGTTGTGCCGCGCCGCAGCAGCATCGGATTTGGCCTCTTCGATTTTTGCTTTGAGTACTTCCAAATTTGACTCGGCAATTTCCAGCTCAGTTTTGGACACCACGTTTTTGTCCACCAGAGATTGAATGTTGCGGATTTCCAAGGCAAGTACGTTTGACTCGGCTTCGGCAGCGTTTAGCATAGCTTGTGCCTTGTTGAGTTCTTCCTGGAATACCTGATCGGCAAAACTGAACAGCAATTGTCCTTTTTTTACGGACTTACCTTCATCCACATGAATGGCCCGTACAAAAGACTTGATTCTGGCACGTATTTCAACATTTTGAACTGATTGGATTTCGGCCACATACTCGCTGATGAAACTTGTATCGGTCAAATAGGGGTGGGTAACCGGGAATTTGCCGACCTGCTCAACGGCAACGGATTCGGGCTGGTTTGTACAAGCAGTGACCAGTAATGCGGCAAATATGCCAACAGAAAATATTACTTTTTTCATTGTTCTTTAATATACAAAGTAGGCACTGATACACCCGCCAAAACGGATTATCAAAGCCAAATGAGCGCCGTGCTGCACATGGTCATGCACGACAAATGGGTGAATTCAAAAAAATGGAATGAAACCGCTAAATTAAACCTGCCAGGGAGGCGGAGCGGTGGGTCTGCCGAGATATTGGTTCAAGCAGCGATCGTCGGCAAAAGAGGCGAGGGAAGTATCCCAAGCAAAACTCAGGTGCTTTTTGGGGAAAATAAATTTGTTGGGTGTCTCAAAAATGTCGAGGGTTTTTTTCGACTTGTTTAGTTCAGAGTCCTCTGAATCATGGTCGTCGTATTCCGGGAAAAAATTGTCCCAGCCCAGGACTTGTTCCGCAATCACTTCCACGATACTTTCCATATCGTTGTAACTTAAATCTTCTGGTACATTTTGTGGCTCAGGGTCAGGGGCATCTACCACACAGTTGAAGATGTGGGCTGCCATAAGTAGCCAAAAGTAGCGAAACAGGATATGTTGTCGAATGTAGTTCAAGTCGTGCTGCGGTTAACGCGGTGCGAAGATACGGGCATACAAACGAGTTTTGATGCAATTTGTTGAACGTCCATCCATCTAGCCGTTCAGATTAATCTCCAAAGATCGAATCAATAAACTACAAACACACGTTTTAACAGCGCTTTAAAAAAATAACACATTACTTTTGCCTACCGCTACACGCTACCTTACGAAAGATACGATGACACAACCCGAATTGCTCGACCGATTGGAATCCGACCTGAGCGAACTGTTGAAATTGGTTCGCGCAAATTTTGCAGAGCAGCCTCAAGCAGCGTTGTTGTTGCGCCCCGCGCCTGAAAAATGGAATGCGCAGGAATGTTTTGCGCACCTGAATGCACAGTTCGACTACTATCTCCCTAGAATAGAATTAGCGCTCCACAAAGCGAAAGCACGCAGATGGCTTCCTGTGCAAGAAAGGCGTTCCAATTGGTTTGGCCGACGGGCTGTACGCGCTGCCAACCCCGCCCCTTTACGTCCGCGCCGGAGCAGCAAAGCCATTGACCCTTCCAAGCTCCTGAATGTTAGACCCAACGAGGTAAAAGTGTTCCTCATTAACCTCGAAATGATGCTTCGGCTGCTGCGCCAAGCGCGCGAGGTGGACACCAATATGCCGCGCATCAAGCCGATGCAATGGAGTATTTCCAAATTTACGCTGGGCGATTTGCTCGAATATCTGGTCCTACACGCGAAACGGCACGTCTCGCAAGCGAGTGTCGCATCCACCGAATGACCTATGATTTGACAGTTATATTTTCCGCTCAGGCGGGTTCTTCCTGTCGGTACCATGCCACGAGCATCGCTACGCTCAGAAAACAGGGCGTCAGCATTAGGTATGTATAAGGAACCTGAATAAACCCATAAAAAAACGCGAAGTAAAATTTGAGACTACCAAGCAGAAAAAGGGAAAGATGTTGCATCTGCGCGCGTTTTTTCCACCAAATCAAGCCACAAATGATCACTGATGCCAGAGAAAACAGGACATGACTGCGTTGCAATGCGGCAAGTCGCTCAGACATTTCCCCGGTCATATCGTGGCGAAACAACCCTGCTAAACCTTGTCCTTCGTACAAAATACCGGAAAGTTCGGGGCTTTCCCATATTATCAATGCTGCCTTTTCGTAATGTTTTAGGCCATTGAAATAAATCATTGGGTCTTTGCTGAGGAACGGAATAACAAAAATCACCAGCACAAATCCAAGGACCCAAGCGGCGGTGCTCAGTGCCAGTTTTCGGTTTTCTGTCCAAACTACCACAAAACAAAGCGGAAGCCACAATAGAAACGAGTAGCGGGAGAGCAGACAAAGGGAAAGAAAAACGGCCATAACCGCCCCGCTTTTTACTGGATTCCCCGCTAAAATTTTGCGTATTTTGGTCAATTGAAGCGCAAAAAGCATATAAAATCCCGCAATCATAATCTCGCAGGTATTGCCAAAAGTGTCGTTAGTACCTTCTTCAATGATGATAAAATGAAAAAAAGGCAGCAGGGTAATGAGCCATTTTGCCTCCGTGCTCAATCGTTCAATATAGGCCTGCCGAACCAACAACACCGCAGCGATCGCCCAAATTAAAAAAGCCATCCATCGCTCGTCAAAATTAAACAACGTTGCTGGCAAAAATGGCATCCACATCAGGGGCAAATAAGTGGGGCTCAGTTCATATCCGAAACTCTTAATCACGTTATACGGATATTGCCCCTGAATCAGTCGTTGATTCATTACCTGAATGGTAGGTAAAATATCAGAACGACGCGAGTCAATTGGGACATCACTGATTTCCAGCTGAAAATGAAACACACACAACACGCCCCCAACGCCGACCACTACGATACGAAACCATTTTTCCCAAGGATGTTCCGGCAGATTCGCGCTGAACTGCGCTTTTTCAAACGAGGCCAAGACGGCAAATAAACCCATGAGCGCCGTCAGCAGTAGCAACAGAACGGCATTTTCCCTGAAACCAAAATAGCGCAAACGCTGCGATGTGATGAGCAATATCTCACCAACCAAAAACAGGATAAACAGGGTGCGGTAAAGTCGGAAACGCATAGATATCAGTCTGTTGAAAAAGCGTCAAATTACTTTGAGACGGGAAAAGAATGCTCCTGTACAATGTACGGCGGACGGCCTTTGGCCTGCAAAAATAGACGCCCCAAGTATTCACCAATAATACCCAGGGTGAGCAGTTGAAGTCCACCCATCACGAGTACCGAGATCAAGACCGAAGTCCAGCCTTGTACGGTCTCTTGAAGCACAAAATGGGCGTAAAGGGCATAAAATGCATACAAAAAGGCCATCCCGGAAATGATTGCCCCCAAAAAAGTAGCGATTCGCAGAGGGCGCACTGAAAACGCAGTGATGCCATTGAGGGCCAGCCGAAGCATTTTTTTCAAGGTGTACTTGGATTGACCGGCAAATCGAGGATCAGGTTTGTACGGAATCTGAAATTGCCGAAAACCCACCCAGGGAATAAAGCCCCGGATAAACAAATCGCTTTCCTGTGAGTGGCGAATTAAATCAACCACTTTACGATCCAGCAGCCTAAAATCTGCTGCTCCCGGCTCAATATACACGTCGGAGAAGCGGTTCATCAAGCGGTAAAAATACACAGAGCTCATGCGTTTAAACCAGCCAGTTTTTGCATCATCCTGTCGAGCCGTGTACACAATTTCGTATCCTTCCGCCCATTTTTCCAAAAAAACGGGGATGTAAGCCGGCGGGTGCTGCAAATCAGCGTCCATACAAATCACCGCCTGCCCGCGCGCGTGATCGTAGCCGCAACGCAAAGCGCCCATGTGGCCAAAATTGCGCGAAAAACTCAGATAATGCACCCAATCAGGATGTTTTTGGTGCAATTGGCGGAGCAAACTCAAGGTTTTATCGCTGCTGCCATCGTTCACAAATATGAGTTCAAAGGTATATTGGACCCGAAGCGGGGCCAGTTGTTCTGAAATTTTCTGAACCGCCTCGGCAAGATTTTCCTCCTCGTTGTAAGCAGGAACGATGATCGAAATGAGGACTGGGTTCATAGTTATTACATTTATTCCAGACAAATAGCACGTTTATTTCTTCTCCGCAATCTTCACCAACTCACTCAATTTCCAAAGGGCATCCATCGGGGTCATGGTGTTCAGATCCAGCGAGAGCAGGGACTCCTTAATTTTTAAAGTGTAATCGTCCACATCAAAAATGTGCAATTGGAGCGGAGCAGCAATGTTTTTTACTTTCTTTTTTAGATCTGCCGTAGTTGGCTGTGTTGCAGATTCCGAGGAGGACGTTTTAGCCGCAGTCCGCTCCCCTTCCACCGATTTTTCCTCCAGCGTTTTCAGGATTTCGTGGGCGCGAAGCACGATGGATTGTGGCATACCGGCCATCCGCGCCACGTGAATACCGAAAGAGTGGTTGGAGCCACCGGGCACAAGTTTGCGCAAAAACACCACTTTTTGTCCCACTTCTTTCGTGCTAACGTGGAAATTATGGATGCGGTCGTGACTTTCGGCCAATTCGTTGAGTTCGTGATAGTGGGTGGCAAACAGGGTTTTGGGATGCGCACGCTCGTTGTCGTGCAGGTATTCGGCGAGACTCCAGGCGATGCTGATACCATCGTAGGTACTGGTGCCGCGCCCTATTTCATCGAGCAGAATGAGCGAGCGATCACTGATGTTATTCATAATCAAGGCCGTTTCGTTCATCTCCACCATGAACGTACTCTCTCCGCCACTGATATTATCCGACGCTCCTACGCGGGTGAATACTTTATCCACCAAACCAATGCGCGCGCTGGCTGCGGGCACAAAACTGCCCATTTGAGCCATGAGGGTGATGAGTGCGGTTTGGCGCAGCAGGGCAGATTTACCCGCCATATTTGGCCCCGTGATGAGGATAATTTGCACCGATTCACTGTCGAGAAATACATCATTGGGCACAAATTGCTCCCCGAGTGGCAAGAGGGTTTCAATGACCGGATGGCGGCCTTCGCGGATATCGAGCAGGGTTGAATCATCCAGCTCCGGGCGCACGTAGTTGTGCTTCTGGGCGACTTTCGCAAAAGCCAGCAGACAATCCAGCTGTGCCACCAGGTGCGCGTTGAGTTGAATGGGCTGAATATAGTTTGCAATTTCCTCCACCAAGGCGCGGAACAGCTGTTCTTCAAGCGCCTGAATCTTCTCTTCTGCCCCTAAAATCTTGGCTTCCAATATTTTAAGTTCCTCGGTAATGAACCGCTCCCCATTGGCGATGGTCTGCTTGCGGGTCCATTCGGGTGGAACCTGATCTTTCCATTTGGAGGTAACTTCAATGTAGTACCCAAAAACATTGTTGAACGCAACCTTCAAACTCGTGATGCCCGTGCGCTCGATTTCCCGTTGTTGAATTTCGAGCAACATCTCGCGGCTATTACGCACAATGTGGCGAAGTTCGTCGAGATCAGGGTTGCAGCCATCGGCCATGGCACCGCCCTTTCGGATGTCAACAGGCGGTTCGGGTGCCAGGTCGCATTCAATCCGGGTACGGAGGCTTAAACATGGGTTTAGCGCTTCTGCAATGCGCCCAAGTACGGGGGGAGCGCTTGTATCTGCCTCGGAGGTATTTCCCTCTACGGGATGTCCGGGTGTCAACAACCTTTTTAAACCTTCAATTCCGTCAACTTCGGGCATATTGATATCCATTAAGACC
>CAZKBH010000010.1:65741-70090 GCA_964550795.1 uncultured Saprospiraceae bacterium | reverse complement strand
TGCATGACCTCGCGCGGACTAATTTTGCCAACGGAGGTTTTAGCCATGAGCCGTTCCAAATCTCCGATATGGCGGACATGCGGCTCAATTTCTTGTGCAAACAGCGTGTTTTCCAACAAAAACCCTACCGCATCGTGTCGTTCGCGGATTTGACCGATTTTGGTGAGGGGCAGCAAAACCCATTTTTTCAACATCCGCGCACCCATCGGAGACACGGTTTTATCCAGCACTTGCAAGAGCGAAATGCCACTTTCGTGATTGCTGCTCACCAGTTCCAGGTTGCGAATCGTGAACCGGTCGAGCCAGACAAACTGTTCGGTTTGCAAGCGGCTGAGGGTGGTAATGTGTGCGAGCCGGTTGTTTTCCATGGCTGCGAGGTAGTGCAGCGCGGCACCGGCAGCTGTTTGGGCCAGGTCGAGATCTTCCACCCCGAAGCCCTTGAGGCTGGCAGTTTGGAAATGGTTGAGGAGTTTTTCGCGGGCAAAATCGCGGGTAAAAATCCAGTCTTCGAGCGTGTTGGTGTAGAATTTATCCCCATAAACGGCGATAAACTCTTTTACACGGCTTTTGGGGAGGATGATTTCGGCCGGTTTGAAGCTTTGCAGGAGTTTATCCACCGAACCAGTGTCGCCCTCGGAAACGAAAAATTCGCCCGTTGAAATATCGAGAAAAGCAAGACCGTGTTGCTCGTTTGGACCGTAGGCTAAAGTGGCCAAAAAGTTATTCGCGCCGTGGTCGAGCAGGGCATCGTCGGTTGTGACCCCAGGTGTAACAACCTCGGTAACAGCTCGGCGAACCACTTTTCCGGGCGTGGGCTTCTCCATCTGCTCACAAATGGCCACCCGATAACCCGCCCGAACCAGTCGAGGCAAGTACAGATCCAGCGAATGGTACGGGAATCCTGCCAGTTCGATGTCGGAGCCGCCGTTGTTGCGACTCGTGAGGGTGATGCCAAGGGCACGGCTGGCCTTCACGGCATCTTCTCCAAAAGTTTCGTAAAAATCGCCTACGCGGAACAAGAGCACTGCATCCGGGTACTGGGTTTTAACCTGAATGTACTGCTGCATGAGCGGCGTGGTGGTGACGCTGCCGGAGCCAGGTGTTCCGTCTTTTTTTGTTCTTGCCATGGGTGGGCAAAAGTAACAAGCTCCATTACATTCTAAACAATTCGTTTTCCACAGTTTGAAAGCGTACACATTTTTGTTGTCCGGGAGTCAAGGACTCGATTAATCAAGCTTTAGCTGGGTTGTCTCGTTTACTGATAAAACCCACTAGAACTGTAATACGCCATTCAACACCCTACAAATCAATGACTTACAATCATTTTTTGCCGAAACAAATTTGCGCCATTTTGCAAACTGACGAAGTAAGCCCCGGCGGACAAAGTTGTATTGATCTCTGTTTGCAGGCTTGTAATTTCCTGATTAAACACCTCGCGCCCACTCAGGTCATGGATACGAAGCCAAGCATTGGCGGCTGGCTCCGATAGAAGGTTTAGGTTAAAGGTCCCGTTGTTTGGGTTTGGGCTAATCGGGAGCGTTCCGAAGGTGTAAGGCTCCTCGGTATTGACGGTGTTAGAATTGAATTTGGCCACAAATGCACCGTCTCCGGGTCGGTTGAACCCGTCTTCTGAAAATCCGACCACAAATAAGCCAGCTGTGTACAAAAAGCCATCCGCATCTAAGGCCATGGTAGAAGCACTATAAGCATTCACAATCGCTTCGCAGCCGGACCCACCCACGGTTCTAGCCCACAGGTGCAGCCCGTTGCTGCTGGTTGCGGTCAACAAACCATCGAAGCAGCCGTCAAAATTAACGTCTTCCCCGGCAACATTTATGACTTCCGAAATATAGCCGCTGGTGTAAATATTACCCTCTTTATCCAAGGCTACATCCGAGACAGCATAATCTTCCAGATTAAATTCAATAAAAACAGGAATTGCGAAGCCCGTTGCACTCAATTGCAAAACGGAACCCGCGTAGGTGGTTGAAATAGTTAGGATTGTACCATTATCCAATTTGAGGTCCTCGCTGGCATCAACGGCCAAATACGCCCTACCCTGTTCATCCATGTCAATACCTTCTACGTATGCATATTCGCTGGAGCTAAGCACCCTTGCCCAGGTCACGCCGCCACTGGGATTCAACCCAGCCACGAAATAATGTTGAAAAGCGTTGAAGGTCTCCACGCGGACGCCACTGGCGAATTTTAGGGAATCGGTAAACGTACCAACCAGCACGGCCTGGCCGCTGTTGTTTACATCCAGGTGAATCAATTCAGCCGGGCCACTGTCTGCATTTGCAAAGCGGGCAATTTGCGGTGCGCCCGTAGAACCATCAAAATTGGCCCAGAAAAAACTGCTGCCGGGCAAGTTGTTATAGATCAGATTCGGGCCTAGATTCAATACGGAACCTGTGTAATTACCTGCTAGGTATAATCTGCCACTTTGGTCCGTCTCCAGTCCAATTAAGGAGAAATAACTATTCTGATTCCCCGTGATGCTACGCGCCCACTCAGCTTGCCCGCTGGCGGAGTATCTGGCCAAAAATATTTCATCACAATCATTGCTACAAGTGCGCGATACACTGATTCCATTGCCAAAATTGATGCTTGGAACAGAAAATGACCCGGCAATGAATACTCCTCCGGCATTGGTGGTAATGACCCTTGCCCCGCTAAACAGGATGCCTACAAAGCCCAATTCCTTGAGCCAATCAATATTGCCCTGTAAATCGTATTTGACCAGTACCAGAGACTCGCCATTCGGGGGTGGTGTAACGGTTTGGCCGTTGGAAAAGGTACAATCGGAGTAACATCTCATGGCTGCGTACAGCGCGCCATCGTCTGTGACGGCAATGTCGTACACTTCGATGCCCGACTCGTCTTGGCTACCTAAATTGGTTTGCACGTCATTGAGCCACTGAATCGGTGGGACAGTGTTCTGGGAGAAGGCGGTTTGTACCTGAAAAAAAAGGATGAAAGCGATGAAGCAGTATTTCATGTTATCGGGTAGGTTAAATGAGTGTGTTCATGAAAATGTGGCACACCTCTCTCCAATTGTAGCTGTGCCACACTTCTCCGATACACTCGTTCATAAAGGATGCAATCTACATATTTCTTCGATATTGTCCACCCACTTCATACAGCGCATTCGTGATTTGCCCCAAGGAACACACCTTCACGGCTTCCATGAGTTCCGCGAAAATATTGCCGTTGGCAACCGCTACTTTTTGGAGCTTGCGGAGCGCGGCACCGGCTTGAAGTTCGGAAGCCTTGTGCAAGTTTTTCAAGGTCTGAATCTGGGCTTCTTTCTCCCATTCTTCTGCGCGGATGACTTCACGAGGTAAGATCGTCGGGGAACCGTTTTTGGAAAGGAAGGTATTTACCCCGATGAGCGGGAGTTCTCCGGTGTGTTTCAAGGTTTCATAATACAGGCTTTCTTCCTGAATTTTGCCGCGTTGATACATCGTTTCCATGGCGCCCAAAACACCTCCGCGCTCCGTGATTCGGTCGAACTCCAGCAACACGGCCTCTTCTACCAACTCGGTCAATTCTTCAATGATAAACGCCCCTTGCAAGGGGTTTTCGTTTTTCGCCAGCCCAAGTTCTTTGTTGATAATCAACTGAATAGCCATGGCGCGGCGCACCGATTCTTCGGTAGGCGTGGTGATGGCCTCGTCGTAGGCGTTGGTGTGCAGCGAGTTGCAGTTGTCGTAAATTGCATACAGCGCCTGGAGTGTCGTACGGATGTCGTTGAAATCAATTTCCTGCGCGTGGAGGCTGCGCCCGGAAGTTTGGATATGGTATTTGAGCATTTGGCTGCGCTCGTTCGCGCCGTAGAGTCGCTTCATAGCTTTTGCCCAAATGCGCCGCGCCACACGACCAATTACTGCGTATTCTGGGTCAATGCCGTTGGAAAAAAAGAACGAGAGATTGGGGGCAAAATCATCCACGTTCATGCCCCGCGAGCGGTAATATTCTACAAACGTAAAGCCGTTGCTGAGGGTAAATGCCAGCTGAGAAATAGGATTAGCCCCCGCTTCGGCAATGTGATATCCGGAAATAGACACGGAGTAAAAGTTCCGCACCTTGTTCTGAATGAAATATTCCTGTACGTCGCCCATGACCCGGAGCGAGAATTCGGTGCTGAAAATGCAGGTATTCTGCGCCTGGTCTTCTTTCAAAATATCAGCCTGAACGGTGCCGCGAACGGAGGATAGCGCCTTGTCTTTCAGTGGATTATACACTTCTGGTGGTAAAACCTCAGCGCCTGTGATGCCTAGTAACATCAGCCCAAGACCGTTGTTGCCTTCTGGCAGTATATTGACCGGGTGACTCGAAGTCACCCG
>CAZKBH010000010.1:38965-65731 GCA_964550795.1 uncultured Saprospiraceae bacterium | reverse complement strand
CGCCCGGTCAATATTTGCTTGAACCGCCTCGTCACTTCCTGCATAATAAGGCCTCTTCAATCCGCGATCATCATACTTTTCTTTCAACTTTTCTTCGACCAATCCCTCCAGTCCATTTTCCCGAATATACTTTTCGCATTGTTGGTCAATGGCCGCATTCATAAAAAACGCCGCAATGGTTGCCGCCGGACCATTGATGGTCATCGAAACCGAGGTTTTCGGGTCGCATAAATCAAAGCCGGAATACAGTTTTTTGGCATCGTCCAGGCAACACACTGAAACCCCAGAATTGCCCACTTTACCATAAATGTCCGGGCGGTAATCCGGGTCTTCCCCATACAGCGTTACGGAGTCGAAGGCTGTACTCAGGCGCGCCGCGGGCAATCCAGCCGAAACATAGTGAAAACGGCGGTTTGTGCGCTCCGGACCACCCTCGCCTGCAAACATCCGCGTAGGATCTTCTCCCTCCCGTTTGAAGGGAAAAACGCCAGCGGTGTAGGGAAACTCTCCCGGTACATTTTCTTGCAAACTCCAGCGCAAAATCTCCCCCCAGTCCGCCCATTTTGGCAGACAAACCTTGGGGATTTTGAGATGGCTAAGACTTTCGGTGTGGGTTTCTACCTTGATTTCCTTACCGCGCACGAGGTAGATGTAGGCATCTGCGGTGTAGCGGTTTTTCTTTTCTTCCCATCCTTCGAGGATACGGAGACATTCGCCGTCAAGGTCTATTTTCAGGTCGTTGTAAGCGGCGTCTAAACTTTCGGAAAGATTTACATTTTTGGACAGCTGGTCTCGCGTGGTTTTAATCGCAAATAACTTTCGGGCAATGTCCACCTGCTTCTCCACCCATTCATCGTATTTGCGGTTATTTTCACTAATTTCGCTCAAATACCGCACTCTGGCAGGTGGAATGATGTAAATTTTTTCAGAATTGCCGGGCACCGCAGCGTGTCCAGACTGGAGTTCCGGATTGCATTTTTCGGCCAGCAAATCCATGATCCTGCGGTAGAGCTGGTTCACCCCAGGATCATTGAACTGACTGGCGATACAGCCAAATACGGGCATTTCGTCCACTGATGTGTCCCAGGCATTTCGGTTGCGCTGCACTTGTTTGCGCACGTCGCGGAGGGCATCGAGGGCGCCGCGTTTGTCGAACTTATTGATGGCAATCACATCGGCAAAATCGAGCATGTCAATTTTCTCCAGCTGCGTGGCTGCACCAAATTCCGGGGTCATGATGTACAGGGAAATGTTGGAATGGTCAATGATTTCCGTGTCGCTTTGGCCAATGCCGGAGGTTTCCAGAATGATGAGGTCAAATTTCGCAGCCTTCAGAATTTCAACGGCCGATTGTACGTATTTCGAGAGCGCCAAATTACTCTGACGGGTAGCCAGAGAGCGCATGTACACCCGTGGCGAATTGATGGCGTTCATCCGAATGCGGTCGCCGAGCAGTGCGCCGCCTGTTTTGCGTTTGGATGGGTCCACCGATACAATGGCGATGGTTTTGTTTTCAAAATCGAGCAGGAACCGCCGCACGAGTTCATCCACCATGGAGGATTTTCCCGCACCGCCAGTACCTGTGATGCCCAAAATAGGCGTTTGCAGTGTCGCGTCAGAGGCATCTTTTTGACGAAAGCTAGGCGCGATCTCTTTTTCGTAAATGTCTGGGTTGTTTTCGGCAATGGAGATGAGCCGTGCCACGTCTTTGAAATCTGGCTGTTTTCTCGCGCCTTGTTCCGGCTTCTGCGGGACTACGTTCAGCGCTACCATTCTCGTCACTTCGCCATTTACAGAGAACCCAATGGGGAAATCGCACTGCATCAGCACATCGTTGATCATGCCTTGCAGGCCCATGGAGCGACCATCGTCTGGGTGGTAAATCCGGGAGATACCATAGTCGTGGAGTTCCTTGATTTCGGAAGGCAAAATGGTGCCGCCGCCGCCGCCAAAAATTTTCACATGGCCTGCGCCGCGCTCCTTAAGCAGGTCGTACATGTACTTGAAGTACTCGTTGTGTCCGCCTTGGTAGCTGGTAATGGCGATCCCTTGTACATCTTCCTGAATGGCGCAATCCACGATTTCCTGCACGGAGCGATTGTGGCCAAGATGGATAATTTCTGCGCCGCTGCTTTGCATGATTCGGCGCATGATGTTGATTGCGGCATCGTGGCCGTCAAAAAGGGAAGCAGCGGTGACGAGTCGGATTTTATGTTGGGGCTGGTATGGTGCGGGCTGTGTCATGTCGTGGTGGTCGCGATTTTTTTACGCGGCAAAAATACACATTTAGACCGCCCCACCTCTAGCAAATCCTTCGGATCAATTTTGGGAGGCCTTCACCACCTTGCGCACCACGGTTCCTTCACTGCTAAAACATTGAACGAGGTAAACGCCTGGTTCCAGATTGGGGAGTTCCAGGCGATAAAATCCTTGAGTAAGGCTGCGGCGCGGAAGCAATACGGCTACTGTACGGCCCAATTCATCGGTCATTTCCACCGCGAGGGAGGTTGGTTTAGTTAGATCAATGTCAAGGGTAGCCTTGCTAACGTATGGATTGGGATAAATCTTAAGGTCAAAAATATTGCCCTTTTCGGTGCCTTTTCCGGCGTACAGGACCACTTCGCTGCGTTTGATGCGCGGCTTGACGGCCCAGCGCAACACATTGGTGAGGATGCGCGAGGAATATGACTCATCGAAGTAATATTCCAAGCCCAGATAGACGACTTTTCCTGCGCCGATTTGTTTAAAACCAATGAATGGATAACCACGCACGTCGGCGAGGGTAATAAAACCAGGATCAGAAATATCCAGTGGATACTGGTAAACTTCAACAGAAAATTCAGTACCAACGCCTTGAAAAACAGGGTGTTCGGATTGTACCTGGCCAATGTTGCGCTCTTTGCAATAGTAACCGTAATCAAGGTCAAAAAGCCCCAGTTGCTGCAATGCGCCGAATTCGTGGGTGCCGGTCAATAACACCGTGCCGCCTAAGCGAATATATTGTTGCAATACTTTACCATACGCTTTGATTACTTCCGGGGAACCGCCGGATGGGTAGGCCACGACCACCGCATCATGAGACGAAAGCGCCTCGTTCAAATCCTCAGAAGAGCCATCCCAAAATTCTGTAAACAGACTGGTTGGCATACGCCGCTGAATCACGCGTTGCACTTTATTTGCGTAGGCACTGTCGTAAGCAAAATAGTTTAACATTAACACCCGCATCGCGGAAGCAGTATCCGCTTCAGCGGCAAAAAACTCTTCTGACGCGACGGGCAAGCTGCGTTCATCTTCTAAAAAAAGGTGCGTAATGGTGGTATTATACGGAAAAGGCCGATCATAGGAGAATGGATCAGACCGGAATGCACCTAAAAGAAAAGTACCCGAAATGAGGGTAATGAGCGTTAGCTTGCGAAACATTGATGTAGATTTTGATCCAGTAATCGTTGAAATTTTGAGGTCCAAACGTTTTCAAAAGAAAATTCGTGTGAAAGAGGACAGCAAAAGTACGGCCAAAAACAGTGCAATGGTTGGGTCAAGCCTCCAAAAACTTTTATTTCACGCAAATTTTCGCTTAATCGCGCACCCTGAAGGCCAGATTGAGCTGTTTAAAGTCGATTTTTCCATGATTTGATTTTAAATGCTCTACCACGACCAAAGCGCGGTGCAATCGAAGATCTGAAGATTTGGGTTGCCCCACGAGATACAACAAGGTGCGTATTTTCCCAGGGGTCAGGGCATGCAACACGCGATTTCCCTCCTCATCTTGCGCCAGTAATTCGGCCAATTCTTCCGGCATCGGCAGCCCATATTCACTCTCATCTTTTTGCAAACATACCCGAAGCTGCGAACCAGTTTTTAAACCCAGCTTGGTCTGCGTCTTTTTATTGACCATCACGAGAAAAGATCCATCTCCACGCGGAATCAGGGCGCACTGAAAACTTAGCTGTTCGTTCAAACCACAAACGACCCGTCTTGAATCGCCCGTTCCGATGAGTGCAGTGGATACGAATTGCGGCACGGCAAAGTGGCTGCCCCAAAGATTATTGTTGGATGCTTCCAGAATTGAATTAAAATGAAAACCGTCTTCCATGTGGCAAAAATAAGAGGCTGATGTAAACTTTGGCTAAAAAAAGGGCGGGATTGCAGGGGCAAAAATGATGCCTGCTGCAATCCCGCGTGTTAGTCGAATGATTCGATTCAGTCGATTGATTCGATTCAGCCGATTGATTCGATTCAGCCGATTGATTCGATTGACGACCAATGCCTAGTGCCGCGTCCGGTCAATATGCCGTGAATTGGGGAGTCGAATTTTTCCTTCATCAAGGCGCGAGGAGGGCGAAATGCGGGACATTTTAACCGACGAGCAAGGTAGAGGAAGGGAAAATTGGGCCGCCACATTCGCGGTATATTGATCGGACGCGGCACTAGTGCCGCATCCACTGAATGGCTCAAAAGCACTTTTCGTTTACGACTAATCTTCGTATCTCTTTGGGGTGGTATTTTTTTTCTTGTGGTAGCGCCCCCAGGAGAAGCCAAATTTCAGGGAAGCCTGTCCAAACCAGCCGCTCAATTCCTGGTCGCTCAAGCCTACAATGCTGCTATCGTTTACAAAGCGGTAGCCGCCGTCCAGACCTAAGTGGAACCACCTAAACACGTTGATTTCCACGCCAGCTGTGGGCTGCACCACAAAAATTCGATCTCTTACTTCCCCAAATTCTACCCGGCCGCGGCCAAAATCTACGCCGATTTGTGGGTGAATCGCTTTGTAATTTCTGAACCCATAAGACAGGACCATCGGGTTCCATTTCATATCAAATTGTTGATTTTCAATGTTGTCCCATTTGAATTCATCAATCAGGTTGTAGTGGCCAAAACCAACTAACAAGGCTTTGCCGAATTCGAGACCAAAAAAACCGCCCGCTACGTAGCTGGTTTTGCCGCCATTCCCGAATTGGGTGAGTTGGTGCTTGGAACCGCCCCAGATGCCTGAAAAACCCAGGCCGCGGCTTCCCACCACGGTTTCTTCTTTTTGAGCAGAAAGGATGTTGATTGAACCTAAGATGAGCAATGCGAGCAAAAATGATTTGGTGTGTTTCATAATTTTGTTGATTTTTTACTCCCCTATTTCTAAAAACTGGAGAAAGGATGGAAGAAAAGGGCAGTTTTTGATGATTTTTATTCAACTGTGCCGTACAGACGAGCGAATAGACAGCAAGGTTACAGCCAACGTTGCAGTTTGTGCGAGGTAGCTTTGCAGATTCACCTTTTTGTAACGGCTTTTAACTGCTTTTAACCAAATTAAACTATGAATATAGTGATTTTTAATCAGCGTTCGAAAAGGTACATTTTGAAATAACCAATATTTATAGATAACCTCGGAGAGGTCGAACATTGCGGACATTGACACCAACGTTTGACCGCTCCGAGAAGCCGTTTTTTTTGTCCCAAATAGGCGCTTCAGCTACGATGGGGCCCTGTTTCGCTTCATCCACACGAAGCTCGAAGCTTTTATTTTTAAAAACATTTGTTTTATTGAGAATTATAAGCGTACCTTTGCGGCCACTAAATCGCGGAGTGGAGCAGTTGGTAGCTCGTCGGGCTCATAACCCGAAGGTCGTAGGTTCAAGTCCTGCCTCCGCCACTAAAAAAGCCCTTGACTTTCAAAGTCGAGGGCTTTTGTTTTTTGCTTTTACCCGTAGCCCATTATTAGCGCCGTTTTACTCCTTTCCAACAACATGAATTGGCTTTCTATTCATTTCTATCCGCTTGAAAATCAGGATGTTTTCCTGGTTCGTGGCCTACATCCTTTTCTGCAACAATATATCTGGGCGAATAAAGGCACCAGAGCTTTTTTCATCCGCTATCAGGACGAACGCGGCCCACACATTCGGCTGCGGATGCGCGGGAAGGCGGCATGGTTGGAAGAAACCCTGCGCCCCGCCTTCGATGGATGGCAGGAAGGACGCGGCGAGTGGGCAGAAGTGCCCTATGTGCCAGAAACAGCGCGTTTTGGGGGCGAGGCGGGGCTTGCGTTGTCGGAAGAATATTTTCATTTGAGCAGCCGGGTTTGCCTGGAGCGACTCGCGCGCGCACAACACACCTACGGGGATTCGATGTTTGATGCGCTTCGGATGCATACCATAACAGCACATGCGGCGGGTCTTAATTTGGAGCAGGCTGCTCGCTACTATGAACAGCTGGCTGCACAGTGGCTGCCACTTTTTTTTGCGGAAAATGCTGAACCCAACCCGGATTTTCTGACCTCGGTAATGGATGGTTTTGAACAAAACCTTGCACCTCAAAAAGAGGATCTGCGTACTACCCTACTCGAGCTTTGGAAAGCACTTGAAAAAGATAGTTTTGACAAAAAACAACCCGAATGGGCTAGGTGGACCCTGGGGAATCGTATGATTTTGAAGGAATTAGACCATAATCTTGACCGCGCATTGCCCAGTTTGTTGCACCTCACCAATAACCGTCTGGGTATTAATAACCAGGATGAAGTGTACCTGAACTACATACTTGCCAACACACTGCATTAAGTTTTAGTATCGGTTTAAGTCACCTCCCTATCAGCATTTGACAAGCACTATAATTTGCCCGTTCACTGCCCTACTTTTGCGGCATGGATTATCGTCTTGCGCGCCAAAGCACTGGCTGGCTCTATTTGTTTTTCATTCCATTCATCCATGTGGTGTATCGGCTGTTGTTCCGCAAAATATATTTGCACAATCGCCAAGGCATCAAACCGAACACCCCGGTTTTGATTGCAGCCAATCACCCCACGGCATTCATTGATCCCATCTTTTTTTGTCTGTTTTTCGACCCGCCCGTGTATAACATGACGCGGGGCGATATTTTTCGCAAACCATTTTTCCGCAAACTACTCATGAGTTGCAATATGTTCCCGGTGTTCCGACAACGAGACGGATACCAGGGACGCGACCGCAACGATGATGTATTTGAATTTTGCCAGCAAAAACTCGTACGTCGGGTGGCTGTGAACATCTTTGTTGAGGGAGAACACCATCTGGACAAACGGGTGCTGCCTGCGCAAAAAGGCATTGCGCGTATTGCTTTTGGCACCTATGAGCGGCATAGAATGGAGGATCTGCAAATTGTGCCGGTTGGCTGTAATTATGTGGACGGTTTAAGCACCCGCGATGAAGCCAAAATCATCGTTGGCGAGCCTATTTTTATCAAAGATTATTGGGAAGTTTACGAAAAAAAACCGGGCTTGGCGATTACCAAATTGTGTAAGGACATCGAAAAAGCTTTAAAATCACTCTGTTATCACATTGAAAACCGCGAAGACGACGCGCTGGTGGATCAACTGCTGAGTCTTTGGCGCAATTCACATTCGGCCACGCGGCTTCCGGTAGTGGAGGAACAGGCCCAACGTTTTTGGGGCGAAAAAGAGGTGATTCGGCAGGTTAATGCGATGTCACCGGAAGATAAAAACAGCCTTCGGGTCAAGACTACCGAATATTTAGCTGCCCTTCAAAAGGCCGGTTTGGAGGATGAAGGTTTGATGCATCCCGAGCATGCCAACAACGAGTGGCTTTTCTGGCTTTTGCCCGCAGCTCCCATTGCGCTTTTTGGCTTTGTACTGGGCTGGCCGGTACGCTGGGTAGTGTACCGGGTTACGAACAAAGCCATCAAAAAACGCGAATTTTATACCAGTGTATTGATGGGAATGGGCGTCCTGGCGGGCGGAATTTATTTTGTGCTTTTGACGCTCTTAGGTTTCGTTTTCAATCTTCCCGGCCTCGTCACAGTAGCTTTGTTGATGCCATTACTTGCCTGGATTTCTATTTTTTGGAAAGAAAACATGCTGCGCTGGAGGGCCGCCCGAAAAGCCAAGGCACACCCAGCCCGCGAAGCACTCCAAGCCCAACGCAAGGACTTGGAAACGTGCATCTCAATTTAACATTTATTCTTCTTCCAGGATCACAAACCCAGGATCGAAGGGCGCGAAGGATGATTTAAGTGTGGCGATGAACGCTTCGCCGTATTTCAAAACATAGGGCAAAAAGTTGTCGTGCCTTTCCTGTAAACCGTTGGAGGGATAGAGTTTTTCTTTGAGCGCACGAAGCTGGTTGAGGGTCGTTTCGTGCTTTTGTTTTTCGGCGCGGATTAGTCTGCCCTGCCAATGTTCCAGACCGGAAACTGCCTTGACCGAATCTGCCAATACCGCTTTTTCCAGCGTAGGATCCACGGCTTTGGCTTTTTCCGCAATTTGCTCAAAAATATGTTGCAATGCATTGATTTCTAGTGTCAAACTCACCTCGCCAGCAGCATTCATATCTACAAACTTGCGGATCAGGGACTCGGTATCGGCAAAAAATTGGTCTGCTGTAAATCCGATTTTGCCTAGTTTTTTCCCGGTATCCCGATCCAGCCAAAGCACAGAATGGCGCCGCACCAACATCGGGAAATGCACCCCAAAATGGGCAAAAAGTGTTTTACGTTCCAACCAATAGGCCAGCTCCCCTCCCCCACCCACGTAGGCAAGATTGGGCAGCACCATTTCCTGAAAGAGCGGACGCAACACCACATTGGGGCTAAACCGTTCCGGATGCTGTTCCACTTCGGCCAAAATTTCCTCCAGCGAAAAAACCAGGTCGGTGTGTAAAACTTTATAAACGCCAGCCTCCAAAACAATTCGCTCCCGCATGCCGGGCTTCATGTAAAAAAGATTGATTTCCCGAGGGGCCGCCTGCGTTTTGAATCCTACTTTGTTTAGCTGTCCAATCGTTTCGTTTACCAGACGAAAAGCGGGCTGTTCCGTTAGTTCTGCTTTGATGACGGGGATAAAAAGGCGTTTCAGTCCAACATCGTTCATGTTCAAGACCACCAGTCCGAGCGCTCCAAAAAACTCGTGGAGCATTGCTTGCGTGGCGTCTGCAAATGTTTTTTGTCCGCGATAACAGTTGGCAACTCGTTCGAACAACACTTGGGCGGCATCGCTTTCCCCCAGAATGGCGCGTAATTCATCCAGTACAGGTGCCAGGCTCTTCGTGGACATCACGCCCACCGGCCCCGTTTCCTCAGGATGCCAAATCAGTTGTTTTCCAAACAGATTTGCCTTGTTTAACTCTTCTATGTCGTGATCCTCGCTTCCCAAAACAAACACGGGTACAATACGCTTTCCGGATGTATTTCGGGCTTCAACTGCTTCGGCTAAAACAATGGTTGTCAGTGCTTTATAGACAAAATAGAGCGGCCCCAAAAACAGGCTTGGCTGGTGTGCAGTGACGATAGTGAAGGTGTCTGAATGCCCCAGGGCTTCGATGTTTCGATTAACTTCCTCGCGTTGCGGAAACTTGGCGTATTGACTTTTGAGCGTTTCCAGCAATTCCTTTCGTGGGTACTCGGTGCCCGCTCTTTCCAGCAACACCTGCTCAAATGTGTCAAGATTAGGGGTATGTGTATAAAACGGTTTCAGGAGCGCGTCGCCGGATGCATAGGCCGTGTCTGACTTTGAAAGTTGGTGAACTTGGGGGAATGGGAGGATGGATTTGCGCATAGGTATCAAAATAGCAGAGGGTAACAAGCAAATGCGATGTAGGTTTTAAAACAGTTTCTTAGTTTTGACAAATTTGTCGGTTTGCCTCCGAGCGAGATACATTTGCGTCGTTGCCTTCAAATCAGCGTGTCCCCATTAACCGACTACCCATACCATGAACCTTCCTTTTTTCATCGCCCGGCGCATTGCATTCTCGGCTGGGAAAAGTTTTTCTCGCTTAATCATTCGCATCGCTGTTGTGGCAGTGGCGCTGAGTGTGGCAGTGATGATTGCCTCCTCGGCACTGATCGCTGGCTTTAAGAGCGAGATCAGCCGCAAGATATTCGAGTTTTGGGGGCATATTCACATTTCAGACACGGCTTATTCGTTATCCTATGAGCCACAACCGATTGAGCAAAGCCAGGCGTTTTATCCTTCCCTGGATACGGTTCGGCAGATTTCTCCCGCGCTGCTCGAACGTATGGATTGGCGGGGTAAACCACCTCGCGGAGGCATTCGACACATTCAGGTTTTTGCCCACAAACCTGGGATTATCCGCACTAAAACAGCCTTGGAAGGGATCTTGCTCAAAGGTATCAGTACTGATTTTGACTGGGGCAACTTACAACCCTACCTGCTCGAAGGCAGACCCATTTCACTCAGCGACACGGCATTTTCGCGCGACATCATCATCAGCCGTCAGACTGCAGATCGGCTTCAGGTGGGTGTGGGCGACAAATTTATTATCCATTTTGTAAAAGAACGCAACCAAACCCGGCGAATGTTCCAAATCTGCGGGATTTACAAGACTGGTTTGGAAGAATATGACCGAAAATTCGCGCTTTGTGATATCCGTCAGGTGCAAAACCTGCTTGGATGGGAAGAAAATCAGGTGGCTGGATTCGAGCTCTGGCTGGACGATCTGGGCGATCTGGATTTTTACAACCAGTATATTTATGAGGAGGTCTTGCCTGATGATCTACTTTCCGTCAGCATCCGCGACAAGTTCCCGAGCATTTTTGAGTGGCTACAGCTACAAGATTACAACGAAATCGTCATCCTCGTCCTGATGCTCGCAGTGGCCATTATCAACATGATTACGGCGCTGTTGGTCTTGGTACTGGAGCGCAGCACCATGATAGGAGTCCTCAAAGCACTTGGCACTGAAAACGGGCGAATCCGGTCTATTTTCCTGTACCAAGCTGCCGTTATTACCTTGTATGGGATGATTTTTGGCAATCTTTTGGGGCTGGGTTTCTGTTGGCTCCAAGATCGGTTCCACTTTATAAGCCTGAATGAAGCCGATTATTATCTCTCCTACGCCCCGGTGAAAGTTGAATGGCTTACCGTAATGAGCATCAACCTGGGTACGCTTGCGATCACCCTGGTTTTTCTTTTGCTGCCTTCGCTGGTTGTGTCTGGTATTGCGCCGGTACGCGCAATTCGTTTCAAGTGATGAAGTCGTCACCCTTGAAAAAAATCGCCTGCTGTCCGTTTGGACAGCAGGCGATATAATCACGAAGATTCTTGACTATACGGCAGTTTGAATGCCGAGCACTCAGAGATGCAAGCGCTCTTTTCGATGGAGCAGCACCTCTTTGGATTCAACTCGATCTGGGTCTGGCACACAGCAGTCCACCGGACAAACGGCGGCACATTGTGGTTCCTCGTGAAATCCAGTGCATTCAGTACACTTATCGGGTACGATGTAGTAGTAATCATCTGAGACTGGGCTGAGTTTCCGCGCGGCATCCACTTTTGTTCCGTCTTCAAGCTCATATTCACCCACTACTGTGTTGCCATCCGAAATGGCCCATTCCACACCGCCTTCGTAGATTGCATTGTTCGGGCATTCTGGTTCGCAGGCGCCACAGTTAATGCACTCATCAGTTATCAAAATTGCCATTTAATGTGCTTCTTTTTTTGCTTCTTACCGGGAGAACAATCGTATTTTCTAAAAGTTGAACGTGTTTAGAAAAGTGTGGCACATCTTATCTATAATTTTAGGTGTGCCACACTTCCTTAAACGCTCAAAAATTTCCGCAAAGGTAAAAAGCCCTTGGATATTAAAATGCGATCCGGCAATCAATTCGTACACCTATTGCACTGCGCGAACAAAGGCATCAATATTATCCTGATCCAACTTGCGTTTGAAAGAAGCGGCCTCCGCACGCGTTTTAAATTTACCAACACAAACGGAGAAAAAGTTTGAATTTGGGAAACGCACAATCTCCGCGTCGGCCAAGCCCTTTTGTTGCATCGTGAGCATTTGATTGTTCGCGCGAGATTCCATCAGAAACGAGCCAGCTATTACGTAGTAAGAATCGCTGCTTGCATCTGAGACACTCGTAGTTGGCTTCACGTTGACATTGGTTGGTTCAGGGGTATTTTCGGGCGAACCTGAACCCGCGATACTTCCATCCACATAAACCATGCTTGATCCATTGATGCTTGCAAGCATTCGTACTTCGGTGCGGCGGTTGCGGGCGTGTTCTTGTTCTGTGCAATCTACCCCGTCCTGGCAGATATTGCGTGGTTCACTCTCTCCGTAGCCTACAGGCACCATGCGGTCGCGTGCAATGCCCTGGGTTTCCATATAAGCGACCACGCCATCGGCACGTCGTTGGCTAAGCCCTTGGTTGTACTCATCACTACCCCGGCAATCGGTGTGGCTTCTGAGTTCGACCCGCATATTTGGCTGTTGTTTCATGAGTGAAACAATCAGGTTGAGATCTTTTCGAGCATCCGGGCGCAATGTTGCGTCATTGAAGTTGTAGTAAATATTGGGAAGTTCAATGACAGTACCCGGCATCAGCGGTGCTACCGAGATGTTTTGCAACATCGGCTTGTTCAAATCAGGCCAGCCATAGCTGTTCACTTCCGTGGCACCAATTACTCGCCCGGCTTGAAGAATCTCCACTTTGTACTTGCTTTCTGGATTGATATAATGATCCAACGTACCGTTTACATCGGTGATGAGGGTGTCTTTTGTACCTGTTTTGGCATCTGTCAGAATCAGGGTTGCACCTGCCAGGGGTGCGTTCGTGGTGTAATTGAATACTGTAGGAATCCACTGGATTTTTCCTTGCCCCGCAAGGCTTGACTTTTCCAGTTGAGCAGCCAACTCGTTGCCGGGTTTCGAGATAGGAAGGCGGAACTGTTTGGTCTGGTAGCCTTTTTTGGTAATAATGACTACATAATTGCCTGGTTTTACATCCGTTCCGAACCGACCTCTGCTGTCCGTTTCGCCATTGATGCCCTTGTCTGGGGGCATGGAACCTATCACTTCTTTGCCTTCTATCGTTTGTACCGTAATGAGGTTGCCTTGTTCATCCCGACCGATTACGTTTGTACCATCGTAGCTAAGTAGTTGGACTTCCGCGTCTTTGATTGGGGTTCCGGTTGTTTTATCCGTCACCACTACCTTTAAGTCTAGGTTGCGATCCGGTACCCTTTTGTTTTGAAGTAGAAAATCGTCGAGGTTGCCATTTTCGGTATGAAAACTAAAAATTTCATCGCCGCCAGCACCACCAGCACCACTACTTGCAAAATAACCATTGATTTTATTCAGGTCAACGATGAGGCCGATGTCGTCGCCACCGGTGTTAAATGGCTCTCCCATATTGATGGGTTTTGTCCACTGCGTTCCTTCGGGAATGGCATAATACAAGTCGAAACCTCCTTTGCGATCCGTTTGGCCATCAGAAGAAAAATAGAGCGTATTGTCCGCGTGGATGAATGGGAATGCATCATTGCCAGGGGTATTTACTCCAGGGCCAAGATTCACCGGCTCACTCCAGGATTCTCCTACTTTATAGGTCACAAAAATGTCCATTCCACCCAAGCCGCCGGGGCGGTTTGATGCAAAAAACAGCTTGTCTCCATCAATACTAATGGCAGGGTGACAATCATCGAACTCATTGGTATTAAAGGGCAAAGGCTCTGGTTCACTCCAAACTCCCGCTGTTTTTTTCGAGACATAGAGACGCATTTTCTGTTGCTTATCCTTCGCAATTTTCTCCTTGCCATCAATCATTGCATTGCGCGAGAAATAGACTGTTTCCGCAGTGCGGTCAAAACAAACCGGGCCTTCGTGATACAAGGAAGAAAGTTCAACAGCGAACGGCTCAGGCGTACTCAAATTACCCTCTTCGTTGCGTTTAGAGCGGAGAATGGACATTGCCGGCAACTTTAGCTGAATGTCGGTCAATTTTTTCAATCCCGCCGTATTGGTCGAGATGAAAACAATGCCGTCTTCGTAAAAAGTTGGACTGAATTCCAAGCCAAGTGTATTGACCGCCACCTCGTTTTTCACCTGAACTGTAACAGGCGTGAAAGAGGCTGGTGCGGTTTGAGCAAAAAGCCCAATGGTACAAGCCATGCTAAGGAGGAGCAGCGAAAAATGCTTATAGGATCTCATGATACTGAACTGATTATAGGGTGATGAGAGGTTTTTTAGAGGTTTGAACCTATTGTCTTTGTTGACCAAGTTCAAGAAGTTTGCATTACATGAAGAACCGAGGGTTCGACATTTTTCTCTTTTTACCATCATTGAGCTGTTTCAGGTCGTACTGAAGCATCAATTCAAACGAGCCTGAATTGTAGTCTTTCAAGCTGCTCAGGGTAAAATCGTATGCCGCCCCTATGCCAAACTGTGGAGCAGCCTGCCAGAAAGCCAAAAGGCCTACAGATTCCCCTCTTCCGTCTCCACCGAGGCGATAGGATAGCCCTGCAGTGACTTTTTGTTTGATGTCCAAATTAATATTTAAGTCGGCATCAAAAGGTGCATTTTTTACATATTTGAGCAATACCGCTGGCATCAAATTGACGTCATCGCTGAGCGGGATAATTGCACCAGCCATACCATAAAAGTGCTGATATTCCTTGGCCAAGGTTGTTGCACTGCCGTTGGTCAGACCAATAGCATTTGAGTACAAACGTGGGACCGAAACGCCAAAATAGTACTGTTCCATGATGGTGCCGTACACGCCAGCGCCAACGTTGCCATAAAAATCATTGATGCGTTGATCTTCAATGGATAAGTCGCCCGATTGCGCGGGCTGTGCCTCATTGTAGGCGAAGCCTAAGGAGCGCAAAGAGCCAGACAAACCGATACGCAGGGAAACATTCTCCTGGGCCACTACGTCGTAAGAGTAGGCCAAAGAAGCCTGAAAATCGCGCTGTAAGCCCACCTTCATGTGGGAAACATTTACGCCTACCCCTACCCTTTTCGAAAGAAAGGGGCCGTTGAAACTCGCCAACATAGACTGTGGTGCGCCGTCAAATCCCATCCACTGGTTGCGGTAGATGGCGGTCAAACTGGGCACCCCCCTTGCGCCTGCATAGGCCGGGTTGATGAACAGTTTATTGTACATGAATTGGGTGTAATGCGCTTCTTGCTGGGCGCTAAGCGAAACACCGGCGGCCATAAGAATGGCCAATGAGCATAAGAGTTTTTTCATTTTAAAATCGTGTTTAGCACGTTGTGAAGGTTTAAGGCGTTGTGCAGGATTACAACGATAATATGGTAAATTTTGAGGGTGTTGAGCAGATAAGGACATTCCTCATGATGCTCAACACCTTCAATTTGTTTTTAACGGAACACTTCCAGAAAGCCTTTCATAGGCGCAATATTTCCACCAGCTTTGAAGATGTAGAAATAAACACCGTCCGGCACATCTCTACCCGGTTCGCCATTCAGGGTACCGCGCCAAGCCAAATTTGGATCGTTGCTGTACGGCGATGCTTCGAACACTTTATCGCCCCATTGGCTGTACACTACCAGCGAGTTTTCACGGAAAAGTCCTGTGTCAAGGCAGGGAATTTCAAACCAGTCATTTATTCCATCCCCGTTTGGAGTAATGATATTCGGAATAAACACACATTTCGTGTCATTGATCGTGATGGTTACCGCTGCCTGATCTTCGAGATCACAACTTCTGGAGCAAACCGTGTAAAAGAACGAAACCATTCCAGGTTCTTCTCCAGCGGTGTAGGTAAATGTACCATCTGCAGTATTCATCATCAGGCCTTGCAAAGCAGTCGTGTCACAAATACTGAAATCAAAAGCAGGAGAGAGCTGATCATTGATCAAAACACTCGGGAAAGTCAGCGTTTCTCCAGGATTAATGGAGTAGGTCAGATCATTCATAGCCACTGGCTGGGTCGTTAGGAAAACGGTTACGGTATCCGCTGGGGTAGCACAGCCATTGATATTGGCCGATACGATGTAAACTCCGTCGTTCTGACTATTCAGGCTATTAATGGTCACAGTGTTGGTTGTGGAAGTTACAGGGCCTATCCAAGTGTAGGTTGCACCAGGGATATTTGCAGTTGAAATCGTAACCATTTCACCCGCACAACCCGGATTTGGGTCTACGCTGGCCTCTAAAGCTGGCAAACCAGTTACTTCAATAAACACGGCACATTGCGCCAAATTCCCAGAAGAATCTACTGCTCTGAACAAGAGTTCATTAAATCCGATTTGGAAAAGACCGCCTGATGGCAAACCCTGAAGCAGGGTTACCGTGGGCGTTACGCAGTTGTCGGTTGCATTCGGCAAATTATATGTTAACACCACTGCATCGCAGTTCGGCGTAGCACTTGCAGTGAGCAAAAATCCACTTGGATCGGACAAGATACCGCCTCCAATATTGACCATAATCGGACTCACCGGACAATCAAATACTGGCGCGACATTCTCCGTAACCACAACATTGAAAGTGACCGAGGCGGTACGCCCGAAGGAATCCGTGGCCGTGTACGTCACCGGGGTGATTCCAATTGGGAAAATACTGCCAGAAGCGTGGGTGGAGTCAATTTGTACTGGTGGACAGAATCCCACCGGAACAGGCGATATCCAGGTCACCACTGCTTCACAACCATCAATTGCCGGGATGTTCGGAACACCGGTAAAGCCCGGTGTTTGCCCCAAAATCGTCACGGTAATGTCGCACTCCACAAAATTGCCGCTCGCATCGGTTAATCGTACGGTAAATGTATTAATTCCGATATTGAAAGTATCATTGGGTAAAAAGGACGAGGAAAACACCAAATCCGCTTCCGGGGTGCAATTATCCGATCCCGTGGGGAAAGGAAAATCAACAGGTGTACCACAAGGATCCCCATTTTGGATAATAATCGGCGTGGTTGGGCAGCCAATTAAAACAGGCGGAATCACATCCCGAACCGCTACATTGAAAAAGCAGGTGGAGGTATTTCCAGAAGCATCTGTGGCCGTGTAAACCACCATGGTATCACCTGTGACAAAAATGCCAGGCTGCAAGTTGGAGGTCAAGGTCACGCCAGGGCAATTATCCGATACCGTTGGAGGGGTCCAGTTCAGCGTTGCGGTACAAGAATCAACATCCAAAACTACAAAAATTGGCAGCGTTGGGCAGTTGGCCAACACGGGTGCGGTTGCATCCGTGACTGTTACATTGAAGGTACAGGTTGCAGAATTACACAAATCATCCGTAGCCGTGTAGGTGATGATATGCGGTGCAGCTTGCGCGCCCAAAAACATCCCGGAAGCAGGAACGGACAACAGGTTCACACTTGGATCACAGTTGTCGGTTGCCTGCGGATCCTGCCAGGTCGGGTTCGCACCGCAGTTGCCGGAAGCCGAAACCACCATAATATCTGCAGGACAACCCATTGGGAAAACAGGCGCAATCGTATCCTGAATTGTGATGGTGAAATTACACTGGGCCAGATTTCCCGCATCATCCAGGACCGCACACGTAACCGTAGTAATCCCCGTGAACAAGGTGCCTGAAGAGTCACTGCAAATTACGTTCATATCATTATCGCAGGCATCCGTTGCCATGGGCATGGCAAAGTTCACGACTGCGTCACAACCATTTGTTGGTACAATTACCGTATCCGCCGGGCAAATAATGCTTGGAGCGGTTACATCGCGCACCACCACATCAAAAGAGCAGGTGGTGGTATTGCCGGAGGCATCTGTTGCGGTAATATTTACTAATGTGGTTCCCAAAGTAAAGAGCGCACCAGAAACATAGTCCGGTACAATGCTCAGAATCGAGTCACATGCATCCTGGAACATTGGATCCATCCAGGTAACAATTGCCTGACAATTGGAATCCGCATCGGCAAAAACTGGCCCGATTGGGCAGTTCGTAAGCACCGGAGCGGTAACGTCCAACACCGTCACCGAGATTTCGCAGGTAGTGGTGTTACCAGCTTCATCCGTGACGGTGTACGTGAGTAACGTGGGAGCGCCCGTGTAAAAAATCGTGGTATCAGGCACAATTGAAATACTGGCAATCGGCCCACAATCATCCGTCGCCGCAGGAATGAGCGGAATAAAGGTGGCTTCGCAAGATATGCTTGGAGCAGTCAGAACCGTATCCGTAGGACAGGTAACCACGGGGGGGGTATTGTCCAGCGTGAACGTGAACGCCCCGTTGATGGTCTGTACTGCCACTGGCGCAAAGTTGCCATTCAAGGCATCAAAAGGCCCCACAAACGACAAGAAAGTGCCCGCTAATCCATTGACATCCAACACGTTGAAGGTCAAAGTCAGAATAGTAGAATCATTGGGAACATCCGGCCAGTCGGGGTGCCCGCCGAAAAACGCAAGGGTGCCATTGGGCTGGTTGACAAAAATTGGTGACGGCCCTTGGGTGATGTACTGAATGGGGACTGGCACCTGAAGTTGAAGCACGAGCGGATCCCATTCCAGACCAAATTGAAGGCCAATAATGTCAATAAAATTTTCAACTGTAAGGTTGACTGTAATTTGTGTAGGTGCGCCCTGGCAGCCCAGGTCAACCGTGTCCAATTGCAAAATCACAGGATTTTCAGCATTGACCACTACTAAGAAGGAGCAGGTAGCCGAATTACCGTTTGCATCGGTGGCGGTGTAAATCACGGTTGTTGTTCCGGCATTGTAAGTGCCATTTGCATTGCCATTTCCGCTATTAGCTGTTGCCCCTGTTTGGGTGTAGGTCAGCGAGGGGATACCGCCGCAGTTGTCGGTCAATGTGATTGGCTGAAGCCCCGTTACCGGAGCCGTCAGTTGCCCTTGCGCAGCATCTACTGGTGCGGGTGTTGGACAAACAATCACCGGAGGAACCGTGTCCAAGACATTTACCTGACCGTCTACCGTCATGACAGGAATCTGGTCAAATGAGCCACCGTCAAATGCGATTCGCAAAGTCGGGTCATCGCTAAACAAGATACCGGACGGCAAATTGGCTATCAGATCAAAATTCAGCGTAAAGATCACATCGCCATTCAGGACGGAGAGACCGTTGAGATCACTACTCGTCCAGGCGAACGTGATAAAGCCAACGCCCACGCTGTCAACCCCGAAATTACTTAGGTTAATACCGAGTGGGAGGTTGAGGTTTGTCACATCAATGAATTGAAAAATCGCGGCGTCCCAATTGATGGTAAACTGCGCTGCTGCCACGGTTTCAAAATTCAAAGCCGTGATATCCACGCCGAAACTTCCACCACAGGCAGCATTGGTGCTGTTTGCGATGAAGGTCAGGTCGGTGGTCGTAATCCCGAACTCTACCGTTACATTGAACGAGCAAGTTGCGGTGTTGCCGCCAGCATCCGTTGCAGTATAAGTGACCGTGCTGGAACCCAGATTAAACAAGGCGCCGCTCGCGTCGGGATCGTTCGGGAAGCTGCCATTGGTAGCACCTGAAACCATCCAGCCTACTTGGGGGGCCGCACAGTTGTCGGTCACACTCAATGGGGCAATGCCTTGTAATGCCGTGGCACCGAGGCCCAAAACCATGGTGTCAGAAGGGCAAGTAATGGTAGGTGCTACTGTGTCCGTTACCATAATGGCTGTCCCAAAGGTTGCCAGCGGGATTTCTTCGGGTGGGAAAACAGTGCCCGTGAAAGCAAAGGGCGCTGTTGGATTGGCGCCAAAATTCAAGTCTCCTGATCCTAAAACATTAAAGGTCAGGGTAAAAAGGACTTCACTGTCGGGGACAGATGCACCACTCAGGTTGGCACTGACCCAAACAAAAGAAAGTAGTCCGTCATTCGAGGCGCTGACATCAAAATTGGTCAAGTCAATGTCCAGCGGAACGTTTGTATTGGTAACCGAAACAAATTCGAGTGCGGCAAATGGCCACTCCATCGAAAACTGTAATCCGGCAATGCTGTCAAAATTAAAAGCCAATACGTCAATGGTGACCGTTTCACCACAAGAGGCCTGGTTGTTCGGATTCGCGATCAAGGTCAGGTCTGTACTGGAAATGGCGAACTCGACCAAAATCTCGAAGCTGCAACTTGCAGTATTGCCTCCTGCGTCTGTCGCAGTGTAAGTAACGACACTGTTGCCGAGATTGAATACGGCATCACTTGCATCCGGGTCATTCGGGAAATTTGCCATGGTTGCACCTACGGACGACCATCCTGCACCGGGTACGCCGCAGTTGTCGGTCAATACAGGCGGAATATTGGGGATCGCCACTGAACCAGGCGCATTTGCAATTACATTGGCCGGGCAGTTAATACTGGGGGGGTCATCGTCGATGGGCTGTACAGCTCCATTGTACGATTCTGAGGGTACTTCGTTGAATTGGTTGTCAAAAACCGTAATGGTTGTGGGGGTATTGACGAATGCAACGGGGGTTTGGGGGCCGCCAATGCGCGTAAACGCAACATTGAACAAGACGGTATTGGATGGAAGGCTCAGCCCAAGCAAATCTGTCCATGCAAAGGTCAAAATCCCTTGTGCAAGGGTTGCGGGCAAGGTGTCAAAGCCGACCCCTTGGAACTGTGGGTGGAGCATGGACACATACACATAATCGAGCCGGTTGGTGTCCCATTGCAAAGTGAATTGCAGACCCGAGACGTTGGTAAAGTTGTCGAGTCGGATTGGAACAAGAAATGTATCGGTAGAAATGCACGGCACCTGTACAGTGTCGGCTTTCAGGATGACAGCCTGGGCGGAGGTTTTATTGGTAAAAACCCCTGCTGCAAGCAATAATAGGATTAAGAAAATATTTCTCATGGTGTTCAATATCAAACTATTAGAGATGGAGGGTAACCTCGTAGAATTCAAAAAGGTGGTCTGCCCCACAAGGTTGGCAAAAATTTATGAAGTCTGAAAAAACTTGAAATTTGTTCCAAAAGTGTCGTATACACTGTGTTGAGTACAAAATTCAAGACTGCAAACTTACATAAACCCTTGCCAACCTCGTAAGGCAGACCACTATCAAATTCAATCAATCAAAATCATCTTCTTGCGATCGCTGTGTTTGGGCGTCTCCAATTCGTAATAGAATACCCCATTCGAGCCGATATCGTCTTTGCGGAAATTGATAGCATTGATACCTTCTGCAAATTCGCCAATCACGGTTTTCACCAAACGACCTTCGGCACTAAACACACGCAAGGTAGCACGACCAGATTCAGGTAAACGGAACGAAATCGTTGTTACCGATGTGAATGGATTGGGTTGGTTTTGGTAGAGCGCAAACACCTTGCTTTCTACCTCGCCCGTGGACACAGAAGACACGAATTCAAAATCAACCGATTTGGAATTACCCGCCTGATCAATTGCTAGTGCTTCCGTGATTTCAGAGCTGCTGTGCAACACGCCCGACAAAGCAGGTACATTGGCCAAAGCCTTGAAGGTCAAGGAGAACAGCGTTTCGTTGTCGTCGAAAGACATCGGCTTGCCACCTACCCACAGGGTAGTCAATAGGCCGTCTGCGAGGTAATTGGTTCCGAAATCATTTTCAGACAGCCCTGGCAAAATACCTGGCTGAATATCCTGCAATTCAAACACCGTAGGATCAAACGCAATGGTCATTTGATATGCTTGTGCGTTGGTGAAATCTACCGATTTGAACGGAATCGTCACGATTTCACCCGCTTGGATAGCACGGTCATCGAGACGGAACTTCAGCACCTCTGCAAATTCAGCACCGCCGCCACTGGTCAAGTTTGGTATTACCGAACCGTTCACGTCACCCATCAGTACACCGACGAAATCATCGTCCAGGAAATTCATCATCACCCCTGCGCGGGCAATGGTAGATGGTGGTACCGGGTTGTTGAGCGGGTTAGACATCGGACCCTGTGGGTTACCGATTGGCAAAGGCATGAACATGAATGATTCTGGAATAAACTTCCAGTTTGGTCCTACCTGATTGCCTTGTGGATCCGTGAAATTCGCATTGTTGGTGAGGACATATTTCTGCACGAATGCGTAGTCCGCCAGGTTTACCCGTTGGTCGCCATTGATGTCGGCAGCCACCCATTGGTAAGGGCTGGTAAAGGATACTTGTTGTGCTGCGTGTGCCTGAATTCCAAGCATGTCGCCCACGTTGATTTGCTGGTTTTTGACCGTGGCGATCTTGCTGGCAGAAACCAAAGTATTTGCATTGTTTGGCACGAAGAAGCTATACTCAGCACCTGGGAGGGCCGTTACATCCAATCCGTTGATAGTACCACCGAGGGTGATATCCACGCCAGGAACTGGGAGGGTTGGTACTTTCCAAGTGAACACATCGCCCGCAATTTGCAGGTCGTTTGCGACGCAACTAATCGTAGCGCTACCGTTGTTGAAATTCACCATCGGCGCTTGAACCGTGCCGTTTTGCAAGAATACCAAGGCCGGGATGGCTGATTCTACAATTGCACTGGTTGTGCCTTGTGCAGCATTGCTCAAGGTTACTTCAAGGTTGAATAACACGGTACCGTTTGGCAGATCAATGGAAGCCAAGGTTGGGTGCGTCCAGAAAATCGTGTTCACTCCAAGAAGAGCCCCTGCAAAAGCAGCATTCAAGTTGGTAATTCCGGTAATGGTACCAGCCGCAATGTTATCAAGGTCCAACCCGAAGGAGAAGCCTGAAACCTGGATGAAGTTATCCACCGTAACCGGGATTGAAAGGGTTTCTCCCTGACAGCCGTCAGCAGTTCCAACGTTGACGGTGATGATTGCACCAGCACCAATTACAACGGTATCAACCAGGAAGCAGCCGCTATTCACGTCGGTTACAGATACGGTGTAAACACCTGCATCTAGTCCGTTCACCATGGAGGTCGTGTCCATGGCTGCGTTGCTCCAAAGGAAAGAGAAGAGTCCTGTACCACCAGTTGCCACCGCGGTAGCAGTACCGTCGCCAGCACCAAAGTATGTCTCTGGAGTTGAAGTCAGTGTAAGGGCAAAACCCGCGTTCACACCGAGCGTTACTTCCACATTTACCACACAGGAATTGGTGTTTCCGTAAATGTCCGTTGCCGTCAGAGAAATGGTTTGAACACCCAAGTCAGCACAATCGAAGATGGACTGAGACAGAGCTAAGGTATCTATCGCACAGTTGTCAGAGCTGCCGAGGTCAATATCCATAGGGGAAAGCGTTGCTTCCCCGTTGGTTCCGAGTGCAATGACTACGTTGTTGTTACAAACGAGGGTTGGAACGCTGTTGTCTTGAACAATGATAACAAGCGAGTCCCTGCCAATATTTCCGCAGGCATCCGTAGCCTCAAACTTGACAAAATAGCTGCCAATTGGGTAGTTCCCGCTAAGATCCAGTGCCCCGTTTCCAAATGGTCCGTCATTGGTGACGACCATGATGCTGTCTGGGGAGCAATCTTCGAGGAATTGGCCCACGTTGAAGTTCCAAGGCACCGTGCAGGTAGCGTTTGGCGGGAATTGCGAAGTATTCAGGATAATGGTATCGGGCATACCAGAGAATTCTGGTGCCGTAACATCTTCCACATTGATGAGGCGGGTGTGTACTTCTGTATTTCCACAATCATCCACAGCCGTACGCGTACGTACAATGGTGTATGTAAACTGTCCGCAAGGACCTTGTGCAATATTAATGGTGTCTTGCGCAAATTGAACCGCAACCACCGAGGAGCAATTGTCCGTAGCCGTAATTGCAGCAGGCGCAGGCAATGGCACAGAACAACTAATAGTCTCATCCGGAGGATAAGCGCTCAGCACAGGCTTCGTGGTGTCTTGCAGGCTGATCAATTGTGCGCAAGTTGAAACATTATTAGCCAAATCCATGGCCGACCAAACACGCGTCAACAATTCGCAAACGTTGCCAGAGCCAGCACCCAACGAATCCGTGAAGTCAATCATCACGTTGTTCGGGCAGTTGTCTAGTGCAGTTGCAAAACCAAGTACTTGCGGAGCCGTATTGGCCGCACAGTCCAGG
Source organism: uncultured Saprospiraceae bacterium (assembly GCA_964550795.1). Lineage (GTDB taxonomy): Bacteria > Bacteroidota > Bacteroidia > Chitinophagales > Saprospiraceae > M3007. The sequence goes on along the minus strand of CAZKBH010000010.1, from coordinate 42,049 downwards.
GTAATGTTTGCTGGGCACGTGATTACCGGAGCAACATTGTCCTGAATCACGATGTATGTAAGACACATGGACATATTACCCACGCCATCTGTCACAGAGAGTTTAACGGGGTGCTCTGTTACGCCATCGGCATCGTCGCAATTGTACTCCAACGAAGGGGTTGGGGTTTCGAGCGGGTTCAGGTCGAGGCGTTGGATCAGCAGGCCAAGGGTGCTGGAGCAGTTGTCGTAGCTGTTGTTGTTAAACTGATTGACCGTTACGGTTACCGTGCCAGACGGTTGCAGTGACGCACTTACGCCATTGATACATACAGCCGTTGGAGGCGTCGCATCTACCACTTCTACCGTCAAATCGTAGGTTGAACTGTTGCCACAATTGTCGGTGGCTCTAAATCGAACCACGTACGTACCAACCGGGTAATTCGCCGCGCTGATGTTACCGCCCGCAGGAATCATAAACGTATTGCCCATCGGAGCCGAAATCAAAGTATTGGTGATGGTCAAATCCGCAGCATCCTGACAATCACTTACAAAATCAGCCATGTTGAAATTCACTGCAGCATTGCACACAAGGGCGTTTGGCGCAGTGTTGAACGTGGCAATAAGGGGCGTATTGGCCGCAAATACAGGCGCTTGCGTATCCGACACGACGATTCGTTGCGTACGAATGGTAGCGTTGCCAGAGTCGTCGGTAGCGGTCCATCTGCGGTTGATCACGTAGCTGTACTTCGCACAACCAACGGTATCTTGCGTAGAGGTTTCATTTAAAGCTATATTGACCACGAGGTCACACTGATCCGCAGCAGTCTGCGGGAAATCAGCCGCAACCGGTACAGGTTGACAAGCCTGGATCACGGTGTCCATCTGACCAGCCGTCCAAGGATTGACAAAGAAAGGAGGCGTCACATCAAAAACAGTCACCGTAGTCTGGAACGTAGAAACGTTGCCATTGATATCTGTTACCGCGAACACAACCGTGTTCACGCCCATATTGGCAAGATTTGAGCAGTCCAGATCCAGGGTATCCACATATACAAAATTCGGTCCAACGCCTGTTTGGATGGAGAGGTCAATCGGGCCACAATTGTCTGGGTCAAAGCTGCCATTGTTCAATTGAACCGCAGTAATAAAAGCATTGCCCATTGCATCCAAATTCACATTCAACGCTTGCGCGATTGCCACAGGAGGTGTATTGTCCACCGTAATGAACACATTTTGTGGCTGCGTAGTGGTGTTATTTTGTGGATCCGAGTATGACCAGGTGATTACATAGTTGCCGGGGTTCAATACGTAGCTTGGTGGTCCACCAGGATATGCAGGAGGCAAAATCATCATAACCGCTACGGAAGGAGTCCCCCAGATGGTATCAATGCTGACCCCGTTACAATCCGTCGCGCCAGGAGCTACCACGGTGTCTTTGGTACAGTTGCTGACAATGTCAGACAAGCTGGTAATCAAAGGCACAGGCGACTGTCCGTCCAACAAATTAACCGTGAATGTACATGGCACAGACATGAGGTTGTTGGGGAAGTTATCTACTGCCTGAAGGGTTACAACAAAGCTGTTTCCTGGAACTACGGGTACCACGTTAGAAACCAAAGAACCTGGAGCCGGGCTTTGGTTAACCGTTACGTTGTTTGGGCAGTTGTCAGCAATAGTGGCCGCCGGATAGGTTGGCACCGTTGCGGCAGCTGAACAAGCTGAAGAAATCGAAAGGTTCTGATCTCCAGGGCAAGTGATCACTGGCGCCTGGGTGTCTACAATTTTAACGATGAAAGAGCAGGTGCTCACGTTCGCGCCCTGTGTAGCCGTGTAAGTAACGGTTGTCTCGCCTACCGGGAACTGTGCAATCACGCCCGGAGATGCTGGCGGGAATACTGCCCCAAATGGATTGAGCAGGTTCACAAAAGCTTGTACGGTGGGATTGCTGATGGTTTCCGTCACTGTGAAATTTCCACAATCCGTGATGTCACCCATTACCGGACGCGACCAGGTAAACAACTGATCGCAGTTATTGGTCGTGTTGGGCAGGGTGTAAACCTGTCCGCAACGTCCTCCCGGCGCAGCCGAGTAATTGTTTTGGAAAACAGGCGCCTGATTATCCGTCACAATGATGTTGATCACTTTCGTGGTAGGATTGCCACAATCATCCGTTGCCGTCAAGGTTACTACGTTGGTACCTATTGGGAACGAAGAAACCGGAAGCGTGTAAACGCCTGCCGCAAAAGTCAACACGCCCGCAGTGGGTGCACCGGTTGCCGGAACAAGTGTGAACGCGATGCCTGAAACATCACCACAAGCGTCCAAAATGTCGGTGAAGTTGATCACGTTCAACGTGTAGTTTCCGGTGCAAATCAAAGCGCCAGCAACGTTGATGTTCACCGTGCCGCTTGGAATAAAGGCCGGGTTAAACACAGGTCCAACGATGTCTTGCACCGTGATCACCTGGCTAACTGAAACAGTGTTAGCGGGTACTGCATTGTCTGACGCTACCCAAGTGCGGGTAATCGTGTAAGTGCATCCAGTGGTGAAGGCCTGTCCAGTAAATACCACAGTAGCCGTACCGCAGTTGTCGGTAGCCGTTGGGTTTACAATGGGCGGAATCGCGTCGCATGCCACGGTAGTATTGGCAGGAACGCCTGCGAACACCGGTGGGGTAACATCACGAACAGTTACGTTATAGGCGCAGGTACTGCTGTTCCCCGCTACGTCCGAGGCGCGAAGGGTCACTGTGTTTACACCCAAAGGCAATGCAGGGATATTCGAGAGATTGGCCGTAGCACCATTGTTCAAGAGGACAAAAGACACACCAGCGGGTGGGTTAAGGTCGTATTGGTATTGTACAATGCTGCAGTTGTCGGTGGCAGTAGCCGTGCCGCTCACGATACCTACGCAGTTGGCGTTGGCATTGATTGTGACATTGGCGGGGCAGTTGAAGGTCGGAGCAGTCACATCTTGCACCGTCACCACGCCCACGCAAGAGGCCATGTTTCCAGCAGCGTCCTGAATTTGCAGGGTGTAGTTGTTTGTGCCAAGATTGGCACAAGTGTAGGTGGTATTGCCGCTCACATAAAAGTAGCCGCAG
>CAZKBH010000010.1:16024-38955 GCA_964550795.1 uncultured Saprospiraceae bacterium | reverse complement strand
TTGTCTATCATCCCAGGGCTAACCATCACGGAGCCCGCACCGATGGTGCTGCTAAGGTTCACCGTTATGTTTTTGCAATTGGCCACGGGCGGCTGGTTATCGTTCACCACCACGTTAAAGGTACAGGTGCCTATGTTACCAGCTGCATCCTGGGCAGAATAGGTCACGACCGTCGTGCCGCCAGGGAAACTAAATCCGGAAGGGAAGGTGGAAGAGAAGCTAATTGGCCCGGGACAGTTATCGGTGGCCGTTGGATTTGGCCAGGTAGCAACCGCCGAGCAACTTCCAATCAACAGTGGGTTGACCGTTGGAGTCGGGCAGGTAACCGTTGGACCTGTTTGGTCTTGTACGCTTACCGTGAAGTTACAAACGGCAATATTACCGGAGCCGTCCGTTGCGCGAAGGATCACAGAGTTGTTGCCTGCTGTGAAAACGACCGGACTAAGATTTACTGGATTACTCACGAACAACCCAAGGTTGTTGAAAGCACCACCGTTCACGCTGTACTGGAAGTTCAGTCCGCAAGGATCCAGGGCATTGTCGTAATATTCCAATACTGCAGGGCTGGAAGGACCTGCGTTGAAAATCAAGCTGGGTACCGTTGCATTGCAGTTGGCATTGGCCGCAACCACAAAAGAAGATGGGCATCCGATGACTGGCAGCGTATTGTCTGAAACAAAAACCGTTGTGGTACATTCGTCGGTATTGCCGGCGTTGTCGGTAACGGTTAAGGTTACATTCTGAGTGCCCAATTGGGTGCAATCAAAAACAGAAGGCGTAACTGCCAACCCCTGGATACCGCAGTTGTCGGTAGAGCCATTGTTGATCATAGCAGGGGTAACCACTGCCGCGTTCAAAAGCGGGTCAAGCGCGATGGAGACTGGGCCAACGACGCAATTGGCATCCGGGTTTTCGGTCTCCGCCACATTGACGGTTACCGTAATGGTTGTGATATTGCCGAAGGCATCTTCAAAATCATAGGAAATAACGGTGGTTCCGACTGGGAACTCCGCAGAAACCGGGGTAACCCAATGCAATGGGTTGGTTTCGTCGTATGGATAAGGCGTAACGCCGTTGTCTGTGAAGAAACTTGGATCATTTACGCAGTCAAGTCCTGGGCAATTGATTGCAACTGTTGCGTTTTCGGTCAAAGTAACCGAGCCGCTGCAATCCATTGCATCGTGTGTCAAAACACTTGGACGATACCAGGAAACACTTTGGGAGCAGGAACCTGGGGAGGTGTTTACATTGAATACACCCTGGAAAGAAACTACACCAGGAGGTAGTGCAATTACGGTAGGGGGTGTTACGTCCTCCACGGTCACGTCGAAAGCACAGGTAGACACATTTCCAGATCCATCTGTAACGCTCCATTCTACATTGGTAGTGCCAACGTTGAAGACTGCACCATTCAACGTTGTGGAAGCATTGTAGTCATTCACGGGTGTTCCAGCCATGATGCTGCAGTTATCGGTAGCCGTTGCATTGAAGCCCGTTCCAGCAACCGTGTAGTCACAATCGGGCGACCCCAAGGCGTTTACTGTGATGTTTGCAGGACAAGTGATTACAGGATTCGTCTGGTCGGTCACGTCCACCGAGAACATGCAGTTGACGGAAGGATTGACCCCGTCATTGATGGTGTAGGTTACGTTGGTCACACCGAGCGGGAAATTATACCCGTTGATATTACCCGGTCCAGTAATGCTGTTCGTCAAAGTAGCCAAAAGTGCGGCATCGGTCGCGCAGTTGTCGGCTACCATGGCATTAGTTACTTCAAGTCCGGTGCCCACCCACTGACAAACCCCGTTAGCAGGGGCATTGGGAGCTACCACATTTGCGGGGCAGTTGATAGTGGGTGCGGAAACGTCATTTACCGTTACTGTAAAAGAGCAAGTGGCGGTGTTCGCCGTTGGCAGTGCATTGTCTGCAACCGTCCAGGTAACCGTAGTCGCGCCGGATCCAAATACAACCCCTGCCAGCGTACTGCCACCAGTGCCCAAGGTAGCGCCCGTAAGTGCGTAGGTGATGTTTGTGGCACAATTGTCATTTGCCGTGGCCCAATTAAATTCAGCACCAACCGTCGTGTACGCGCAAACTACATCCGCCGGGCGGACTTGATTGGCGATGCACGTAATGGTGGGTGGGATATTGTCAATCACATTGATGGTGACAGGCACCACGGTTGCTCCAGGCCCCATATCGTCCGTGATAAGTGGCAAACCGCCCACCCGCACATACCAGGTTTGCGGCGAAGTGGCTACATCCGCACAAGTAAAGTTGATGGGAGTGTTGTTGTAGGCACCTAAGTTGAGTGGGTCTGGGTTCGTGGAGAGCCAATAATCGCAGGCCCCATTTTTAGTAAAGCCATTTGCGTTTAGTACCGCATTGGTCAGATTTACACTGCCGCCAGCACTCAGCGTTAGGTTAATTACGATTGGTCCAGGGGGGAAAGATACAAAATCTGAGCACTGCGCCCGAACACCTGCCACAGAGGCCAATGTCAAGAACAGCACGAGCAACCCCTGCGCCAGGTGACGCGTAGATGTTGAAATATTCATGGTCAAAAAATTAGTGGTTGAGGAAAAAGGTGAGATGCAGGGCATCTTTGAGAAGGAGTGTATAGGACTCTTCATCAAGGTAAGTCGGTTTGGAATGGACAGATGTTGTTTATAGTTCAAGTTTCGAGTATTTCTGGTCAAAATGAGTGATTGAGCTTGCAAAATGAGGCCAATAGGAAAAAAGATGGAAAATAGTTCGGTTGGGAATCTTCCAACTATGCCAGTATCAACTTTCCACAAATTCCAATATGCACTCAACTTTTCAATAAACTCTGGGAAACACAGGAAACCAACCATAAAGGCGGCGAGGATTATGGATTAAAAATAATTTGACCGCAAGATTACGGCTAAAACTGCTAATCAAGGAGACGCTTTTTGTGGAGCAAGCAGCAATTTTGATCACAAAGCATTGTAAATCAAAACATTAAACCCTTTCCACATCCAGATATATTCGCCTTTCTGTCTGCCACTATCCGAAGTTTTGTCGTCTGGATTGCACGTTTAACAGTGTAAGCCAAAAACCGTACCAATTTTAGTGTAGGGCTTTTTAATGGGCTCATATATTTTTCAAGTCGTTATTTGGACCCCTTGTTCAGTCCTTTCGGCTGTGCAAAAAAGAAGAAGCCGCCCGCTCCCCTACCCTCCCCCTAAAAAAGCCGCCCACCCTGTAAGCAGGATGAGCGGCTATCAATCATAGTATGTACTCAAAACGTTGTCGGAGCAGGACGTACCTACTTCGCTGTCATCATTTTGATGGTGCGTTTGCCCTGTGGTGTTACGAGTTCGCAGAACAGCATGCCATACGACCAGGCGTTTTCCATGCGGAATTCCAACTCGTGGTAGCCCGCAGTGTATTTCCTGTCGTACGAAGTCAATTCGCGGCCACTGATGTCCAGGATGCGGATATGTGCATCACAAGCTTCCGGAATGATAAACCCGATGGTGGTCGCATCCGAGAATGGGTTCGGGCGGTTTTGGAATAATTCCAGTTGCAGTTTGCCCAAATCTACCGGTGCGCTGGCACTTACCGATTGCGTGAATGCAAGTTTAACCTCCGTAGGCATCAGTGCCTCGTTGAAAGCCTGACACTCGATGGCCGAGTCGTCCAGTTTCAATACCTGACTGAGTTTTTGACCACCTTTCAACACCTTGAATTTGGCGCGGAATACCGAAGTACCTTCTGCCAAGGTCACGCCGGTTCCTGCCGACCACACGTTGCGCAGTTCACCCAAATTGGCGTTGTACGCACCGAAGTTGTCGAGCAAATTCATCGGGAGTACTCCAGATGGTTGGAAACCAACGAACTCCAATTGCATTGGATCAAAATCAAGCGCAAACTGGTAGGCTGCCAAATCGTTGAAATTCGACGCAGCAAAGTTCAAGTCCAGTTCCGTTCCAGCAACCAAAACCTGATCCTGAATCACCCAAACCAAAGGACTCGGGCTTTGCAGATTTTGTGGATTTGCCCATGGATCAGCCACGTCGCCAATCTTCATGCCGAAGAAATCAATGTTCAAGGCATCAAGTCCAACCAAAGTTACATCCTTGGATTCAGGGAAAACTGGCACATTTTGGTGCGCTGTTGCAGGCATGACGAAGTCAGTTGGTGTAAATCTCCAGAACACATTGAATACCGCCAATGCCGTCGGATTGCCCGCGATACTTTGCGTAATCAGGGACGCGTCCTGGGTATTGATGATGCCGCTGCGGTTCACGTCCGCACAAACCTTTTTGTATGGGTTCGTGATCGGGTTAGAGAAATTCACGTGGTTGGTAATCCGCGTGGCATCCGCTGCCGTCACGCCATTCAGGCGGTTGATGTTTTTCACCGGACGCACCCGATAGTCACCGTCCACAGGAACGGTTACTTCGTAAAAGCCATTGGTGTCAGACAGATCACTGCCCGAGAACGCTGGCGTTGGTGCAACATTTTGCACGTTTACCGTGGCGTCTTTTACGCCCGAGGTGCCATCATGCTCCCAGATAATCCGACCAGAAATGGAGAGACATTTGACGGAAAGCTTGAGGTGACAGGTGGCAGTATTGCCCACTTCATCCGTCACGGTGTACGTAACCGTGGTTTCTCCCTCCAGGAAAACGGTAGTTGGCGGAATCGGACCTATTCCCGTACCATTGGATACTCCAGAAAGTGTGTAAGACAGTTCTGCCCCCGAACAGTTGTCGGTGAATCCAGGACTGGTTTGCCCCCCGAAGTATGCCCCACAGACACCTTCAATGGTGCCCCCAGGCAAGGTAAGATTGGAAGGACAAGTCAAGAAAATCGGCGCAATATCATCCATAACCGTGATGGTCTGAATGCGCGGGATGGCTGTGTTTCCACAAAGATCCGTGAGCTGCCAGGTACGGGTAATGACACGCAGGACTTGGAAACCTGTGCCTGCATTATTTACATCGGTGTAGAAAGCCTGAAGGTTTGGACCAGAAGCGGTGCAGTTGTCATCTTCGTCCGTTACATCTCCCGTATTGGCAGTTGAAGCATCGTAGCTGCAAGCGCCATCTACATAGATGGTAATGTTTGCAGGTCCTGTGAAGGTCGGCGCTACATCATCCACTACGGTAATGGTGTGGTTGATGATTGCAGTGTTGCAATAATCGTCCGTCAGGATATACTGGTGAATGATGATCCGTGGACTTCCTGGGCAACCTGCAGCCATATTATCCGATACAGCGAGAAGTGCCACCGTAGGGGTACCGCCACAATTGTCTGCTTCGCCGGTCACAAGTTCCACATTAGGCATTGGAATGGCCGAGCTGCAGCTCAAATTGGTATTGGCAATTGGATTGGCCGTAGGTGGAATATTGTCTGTTACAGAGAAGGTCGCTGTGGTTTCGTCAAAGCTGCCGCAACCATTGGTAGCACGGAAAGTAACCACCACTGATTTGGTTTTTGTCGTACAATTCGGCATGCTCATTTCGAGCGCAGTAGCTGGGTCGAGGGGCGAATAAGACCAAACAATCCCTGAACCGGTCGCTACTGCGCCGCCGTTATCGTCCAACCAGGCTTGCAGATCCGTCTGCCAGTCGTTACAATCTACCGAGAGGTCATCCGCATCTACGGTAATTTCAATCAAACTCGCACCACCGATGCACAGCCCGGGGTAAGCCACCGAGTTACTGTTGCCGCAATCATCCGTAGCGGTTATCGTAACCGTTGCCGGACAAGCTCCAACGGTGGTTGCGGTGATGGTCAAATTGCCATAAGCGTCACAATCATCCACAATGGTAGTCCCTGCGATGGCGGCGGCTTGTGCTGCTGCTACGGTTGCATAGCAAGTAGCAATGTCGCTCACCGTCATATTTGGTGCATTGCCGTCAATACGGGTGTTGTACGTCACAAAATTGCTGTTTCCAGCGCAGTCCGTGACCGTCACCGTGATGGTTGCCGCACAAAGGGTACCGGTTCTAACTGCATTCACCTCTAAATCCAGCGTATCAGTGCAGTTATCAGAAACCGTTGTTGCCGCAATGGCCGCAGCTATAGCAGCTGCTTCCGTTGCATAACATCCATCAATCGAACCACCCGTTACCGAAGGTGCCGTGTCGTCGTAGATGTTGTAGATGCAGACAAACAGTTCCGGCTGCACATTGCCGCATGGGTCGCGCAATTCAAAGGACAAGGTGATGGTACGGATGCAAGCAAGCGGATCATACACGTTGTCAATGGAAGACACTTTCACGATGATGTCTGAGGAAGACACACAATCATCAAAAATACAAGTACCCAGTGCTGGCACCATGAAGCCAGCAACGTTCCAGGTTGTACCGTTGTTGATATCCTGACCAACGACTATGCCTGTAAGGGTGGCATCCGCAGGACAAACATAACCTTGGCTAGTGTACAGATTGAGCGGCATGAACTGGCAAACCGGATCAAATGAGGGCGGCGTATTATCCACTACCGTAATGGTTTGTGTAAACATCACGCTCACATTTCCACAGCTATCGGAAGCCGTCCAGGTATTTGTAAATGAACCTTCTCCTGCGCAATCACCGCCGGGCACAAATACTCCCGTGGTTTTGCTCAAGCTTGGGTTTTGGTCGCACAGGTCACTGGCCACTGGTTCCAGGCTGTTTGCAAAATCATATCCAGCAACATCTGTACAGGAAATGGTCAGGTCAAGCCCTTGTGGGAATGCTACCCCTTCCGGAGTTACCCAAGTGGGTTCATTGTTGTCCGTAACGGAAATCACTTGCGTGAACATCGTGGAGGTATTGCCACAACCATCGGTTGCAACCCATGTGTTGGTGTAGGTTCCTTCTTGTGGGCAGCTCATGCCGGGCACAAATACGCCGGAAGTTTTGCTCAGGGTGTAGCCTGTGCAGTTGTCGTTGGCAACAGGTGCCAAGGCGTTTGCGTCGGCCAAAGCTGCTGCATCGATGCATTCTACGCTTGCATCCAGGGTGCCAGCAAGGGTAACCCAGGTGGGTGCAATATTGTCAACAATAGTAATCGTCTGTGTAAACAAGGCCGTTGCGGCATTTCCGCAATCGTCCACAGCCGTCCAGGTGCGTACATAACCACCTGCGCAACTGCTCAGCGGGGTAACGGAATTTAAGGTCACGGTTACTTCGCCACAGTTATCTTCTGCTTCTGGCACCAGACTCAATGCGTTGGAAATCGAGCTGGTGTCTTCGCAGGAAATGGTGCGATCCAGGAAATTGGCCGGGGTAGTCACCCAGGTTGGGGCCACGTTGTCGTCAATGGTGATGACCTGAATTACGTCCACACTATTGCCGGCGCAGTCAAATACGCGGTAAGTGCGGGTACCTGTGCCAGGGCAAGAGGTCGGCAATACCGTGCTGACGTGGATCACGTCTTCCACCCCGCAGTTATCTGTGGCATCCACCAAAAGTACATTTGGTGCGTCCAAATCATCCAGACAGGTGAGGTTCAAAGTAGCCAAAGGCTCAACCGTAGGCGCTTCGTTGTCAATAAGGATGTATTGGAAGGTGTGACTCACTTCGTTCCCACAGTTATCAAAGAACGTAAAGCTGAGGTCGTACTCCTCACACTCATCTTCGAAAATTCCTACTTCAACAGAGCTCGTTTGCACGGACGCAAGCAAATCTGCCAGACTGGTGCAATTGTCAGAAGGATTTGCGGCGCGTGCAAGGCTGTCAAAAGCCTCGGTAAAGGTTTTGAAACAAGTTGCATACTGAGCCGCAGGTGCCACCATTGGATCTTCGGTATCAATCAAGACACCTGTGTAAACAATCGTAGAGAAGTTACCACAGAAGTCAGTAACCTCAACGGTGATTTCTGCGGGGCAATTTCCGTCGGAGGACGCGAAGAATTGCAAGTCGTCTTCTGGCGTGCAGTCGTCGCCGGCCACTGTAACACTAATGGCGGCATCGAGGGCATCCTGTTCGTTATCGAAACACATGCCGGAGAGCACCAAGGAGTCTGTTGTAATACTTGGAGCGTCGTTTTCTACCCGTGTAGTGTAAGTTACAGAAGCAGATTTACCACAGTCATCCGTAGCGGTAACTGTGATAACAGCTGAACAATCAGTAGCTACAACATTTACGGTGATATCTAATGAAACATCGCAGTCGTCCGTAGCGATCGTTGCTAAAATGGCCGCGTTCACCGCGAAGGTATATTCGCCGTATGGATCTGTAGCCGGTGCTTCGTCATAACAGTCGTCAATAAGACCCGCCATTACCACCGGATCTTCCCGATCAATGGTAACAGTATAGGTAGCATTCATGGCTGGGGTTACATTGCCACAGGCATCTGTAACAATCAAGGAGATGGTACCCACGCAGCCAGCGGTATCCACTGCGCCCAGGGCTACATTGATGCCTACATCAGGTGTGCAATTATCAAATTTCGTTGCTTCAGCACGCGCCAAAGCTGCAGCAATAGCTGCTTGCCCGGAAGGATACCAAGCCGCAAGTCCTGTTGTGCTGATGACTGGAGCCACTTCGTCTTCCGCCGTGATGAGGTGGGTAGTGAAGGTAGTATTGCCCGCTTCATCGGTTACCGAGTACACATGCAAAATGATCATTGGATCACCTGCGCAGCCGGTACCGGTTTGGCTGCTCAGATCTTCTTCAAACTGAATCACCAAGTCTTCTGTAGCCGTACAATTATCGGTTGCATCTATTACCACCGCTGTGTTGGGCGCTGGAATGGATGATACACAATTCAGGGTAAGTGGAGTAGGCGTTGGCACCATGGGCGGATCCTGATCCACAATGATGGAGAATAAGTACACCTCACTTTCGCAACCGTTGATGGTGTTGCTGATGACCAGCGTGGCTTGGTACGAACCGTTTTGTAACCCATTTGGAAGCGGGATTTGGATAAATCCATCCATAACCACCAAGTCTCCCTGTTGAATGTCCGGGAAACCAGCTGCTTCAGCAGCCGCATCAAAATCTATCACGTAGTGATTAGCGTTGGTGCTTACATTACTAAATTGCAGGAAGGCAAAATCGTCGTTGGGACAAACCACCGGATTCATACCCAAATCAAGGGAAAGTGGTTCAATTTCCACGCTCACACCAAAAGTATTGGTGTTAATCAAAGAGAAATTGCTGTTATAGGCCTCTTCTACTTCTACAGTCTCTGGAACATTGTGCGTACCAGAATTACCAACCGCGCGAAGTGTGTAGGTCAGAATTACTGAGCCGTCTGGAAGTGAAGCGCCAAACGGTGGAACATCTGCAAAGAACAGATAAATCAACTGCCCATTGGCGATGTTATTGGTACTCACAAAAGGCACACCACCCGGAATAGGTGCTTGTGTAAAAGTTACAAACTGGAACAAACTTGGGTCCCATGAGAACTGATAATCCAGCGTACCGATATCGCAAAAACCATCCGCTTCCACAGATACGGTGAATTCCTCCCCGCAGGAAACGGGACCGTCGGTGTATATAGAAGTAAGCGTTACTCCTTCTAATACGGTAATCACATGAGAGGCCGTAGAAGCACAACCTGCATCGTCGGTGACCAGGTAAAAAATGGTCGTGCTGCCGGTGTCAATCCCGGTTACAAGTCCAAGAGCATCCACGGTGGCATTGCCAGAGCCGTTATCAGCCCAGTCGCCTGAAACAAAGGTAGCAGGCGGTACTACATTGTCGTAGCCCGACAACTGCACCACACTGCCGATATGCATGCAAGTAGGTCCTTCAATGGTCGGCACTGCCGCAGGCACCACCGTCACTTCCACCGTAATCGGGTCGCCATAACAATCATCGCCATTGAAGGCATTGCTTGGGCCGGAAGCGCGTGGCGTAATGGTAAAGGTGGCCGTTTGAGGGCCATTCAAGGGGTCGGTCAGGGTGAGTATTTGCTGAATGTCAATCCCGCCGTTGAGTTCAAGTCCAGCATTGTCATAAATGACTGTTGTACCCGTGGCACCATCCTCGACCAGACCCGGAGCACTCAAAGTCCATTCAATCTGAAGCGGGAACCCGGCTGCATTGGGGTTGATGGAAGCATTGAGGGCATCAATGTCCAATTCCAAAGTATTTCCACTGCAAGAAAGCAATGAGTTTACCGGAGCCAGCACTGGTGTAGGATACACCTGTGTGTTCAAGCCATTCACGTCGGCTGTTGTGCAAACATCCACGTTGGCATAAGCAATATTGGTTGCGCGTACCCGCACACGGCCACGGTCAAAGGTTCCAACAGCGTTATTCACCGTAGTGGAGAACGTGTATGGCGTGCTGCTGTTGATCGTATGCGTAGAAGGAGCAGGGAAAATATTATCGTCCGTCAAATCGGCTGGATTGGCACCATTGACATTTGGCTCAAAAACCAATTCAAAGGTCACATCTTGCGTCGAAGTCGTACTGAAAGTGTATTCTACCAGATCACCGGAACAAATGGAGCCTGGCGTGTTGCGCGTAATGTCCAAATCAATCGGCGCGAATACACGGTAAATCACCGTAAATGGATTACCTGTACAATCCAGCGAATCGAAGGAGCCGCTGTTGTCCACATCAAAATAAGGTGTGTACACTTGCTCGATCCAGCCGTAGGTTTCGCCTGGTGCCAGATTGTATGGGCCAAAAGTTCCGCCGAAGAACCCTGCAACCCCTGCTGGCGCAATATCTGTGACTGCGCTAGGCACAGCGATGGGTGTTACATTGTACAATAGATTGTTCGTTCCATCCACGATTTCTGCCAGGAAACCTATGTTTGGCGTTCCGCTGTAGTCACTAAATGTAAAAGATTCGCCTGCACAAAAATCAAGGGTCATGGAGGTTGGTCCGCCTGCGTTGTTGACGCTCTGGGGCGTACCACCATCCACAGTTGCAGTGATGTTGTTCACCACTGGTTGAGGATATACTGTAATCGTAAACATCTCAGAATCACCCTCACAACCATTGGCCGAAGGCGTTACCGTAATATTGGCCACGATCGTACTTGTGCCGGTATTGGTAGCTGTGAATGAGATAGCACCTGTTCCGCTGGCAGCCAGACCTACCGAGGGGTTGTCGTTTGTCCAGGAGTAACTTGCGCCAGAGAGGTAATTCCCTGAAAATGAAGCTGTTGCAGTTTCGCCATTGCAAAATTCAGTGCTAGCCTGCGTAACCGTCACGGTTGGAATTGCGTAAACCGTGTAGTTCAGGAACATGGTATCCCCAAGACAATCGCCCGCCGTAAAGATGCCGTCGTTATCGTTGTCCAGATATGGGATGAATACTTGGTTCAGAGTGCCCACGGTATCGCTCGTTAAGCCATAACCTAGCGCACCGCCATACACCATTCCAAAGAAAGCCGCAGCATTGTTCGCTGCCACATTCACTGGTCCGGACGAAAGTGGATAGGCTGGACCACCATCGTAGTTTACGTTGCCAGTGGTGGTAAAGAAATAAGTGTAGCCAACCGCACCGTTGTCTGTGTATCCCGAAAGCGTCAAATGATCGCCTACGCAGAAGTCAACGTTTAAGGTATTTGGGCCAGCGGTATTATTACCACTGTAAGGGCCATCGCTGTCGGTTTGTGCGGTGAAGCCAAACTCCGGAGCAGGCAGAACCTCGATGGTAAAATCTGCCACCGTGCTGCTGCAACCCGACACGTCTTCGGTTACCACAATATTCGAGATGGATAGTGTTCCAGTAAAATCGGTTCCTTCCAACAAGTCAATATGATCGCCATCAATTACTTCAGAAAGTGTCAGGCTATTTTGCCCAAACACCATCGGCGACACATCGGCTCCAATGGTATATTCGGTCCCCGGCGGGTTGGATGAAAAATCTTCAAAGAAAATTTCAATGGCTGTTCCGGGGCAAATAGGATCCATGGGTGCCACACTGAACCCTGCATCTGGCAGCGGGCTGACCGTAATCGTGACGGTTTGGGTCGCCGTGCACATATCAGCGCTTGTGACAGTCACCGTGTAAGTGGTAGAACTGACAGGGCTGACCATAATTTCTGCAGTGGTAGCACCTGTACTCCACTCATAATTTAAGCCACCCGAAGCAGTCAGGGTCGCTGTTCCGCCCGTACAAACGATTCCGTCATTTTCGACCCCTGAATCGTCTGTCGTTATAATGGATACTATTGGCAAAGCAAAAACTGTCACCTCCAATGAATTGGTGGATTGACAGCCGGTAGCGACGCTCGTTGCCACAAAAGTGAGGGTATGTGTTCCGGGAGCGGTCCATTCAACCTGCACGTTGCGATTGAACGCTCCTTGCAATATGGTTCCTCCGCTGGAAAGCGTCCATTCGAAGGTACAAGCGCCCATTCCCATGGCCGGAACCAAAGCCCCATATTCCAACACACTTCCTTCACAGGTTGTATGGTCGGCATCAAAATCAAGGGTTTCAGTAAATGGCACGGTCACATTGGTGCCCGCTGGGCGGAATGCATTATCCGGCAACGCCGATACGGTAATTACGATAGGGTAATTAGTTATAAAACCACAATCGTTCATCACCGAAAGGACCGCGTTGTAATCGCCGATTGCTGCTGCGGCCGGGATTATCCAAACGATGGAGTCTGGCGCTACAGGAAAAGCAGTGGTTGCAACATCCACAAATCCCTCTGCCTCGGCAGCCGCATCAAAATCAATGGTATAGGAAGCTGCATCAACTGCGCTATACTGGTACGCGTAGGAGGTTTCTCCGGTACAAACCAAGAAATTTGCGGGGGAAGGGCTTACGCTGGGCGCATTGGCACAAACCTCCCCATTTACTACGATATCTCTCAAATAAAAATCGCCCGTAAGATTAGCCCCGCTGGAAAGCCCATAAATCCGGAATAGGATTGTGTTACTGGTATTTACAGTCCCGAATCCGTTCCAAACTCGTTGAACCCCGCCAGTCGCGCAAAGATTGCTGGATTGTGGGTTGCCGGGATTGACAGTCGTCCAGTTTGCACCGCCATCGGTACTGTATCCGTAACGCATGGCAATAGGACCATCATTGTCAACGCCTGCGACATTTTCGCGGCGCGAACGGGTAGAGAAACCCGTAATTTTCAAGCCATAGCCCATGTCGGGCGTGATGGAAAAACCGACATACCAGCCGTTGCTTTCAAAGGTGTTTACATTAAACACGTTCGTAGCAGGCCATCCTTGTGAACCAAAACCTTGTGTAGCGCCGCAAGGAGGTGCTGCGGTTATCACAGGCATGGATCCGACCCCCAAGGAAACGTCCGTACCAACTGTATTAATTGCTGTAAAGCTGGGGGTTCCGTCAGATGCGTTCGAATAGTTGTAAAGCACTTGGGCAAAGCCCGTCGTTTGGCCTATGCCCAAAAAAATAAGGGCGAAAAGCATCAAACGTGTCGTCATTTGTCTTGTCGGACAAGTGGGTAGGGTTGATTTCATAAATTGTTCTGTTTCGGTGTGAGAAAAAAAGGTGAAGGGACGATTATGATGGGCAATTGGAAAATGCAATAAATGGTTCCTACATAGCCCAAACAGGGTGGCTATGCAGAAAGATTGTTTAAAATTTAGTTATAAAAATTTGATAGTCAACGATATACGTTGAATTCACTTCAGATGAGAAGTTAGGACAATGAACGTCCGAAAGGGCGGGAACTGTAAATCGGATTAAGAGTGCGAGCAATTTGCGGGACAAAATTAGGAAAGCATCTTTCGTTTGCACCTACAAGCAGCAAGCCTTGTTTAGAAATACCCATTTCAGGGTACTCAAGTGTATGCAATTATTGTGCCATAAATTGAGTAGCTGAGAAACGAATGGATGGTGGTTATGCAATGGAAGTTATTTCAAGTGCCGCACGGGCTTTTGCCAAACGAAAATATGTTCCAGCATGAGAAAGTGGTCCAACTCCTCCTGCTCCCTTGGCAAAATCAATTGTACAAATACATGCTCCGGTTCCGCTCCAATTCACGGAAATAGGGATCTTTTAAATCCTTGATGAAGTGAATCGCTTCGCCCGTGGATTTCATTTCGGGGCCAAGACGTTTGTCCACATTCTGGAATTTATCGAAGGAAAAAACCGGGATTTTGATGGCGTACCCTTCCAGCTTATGCGTGATCTCAAAATCCTTCAATTTGTGAGTGCCGAGCATCACTTTCGTCGCAATATTCAGGTAAGGCACCTGATAGGCTTTGGCAATAAATGGCGTGGTGCGCGAAGCCCTCGGGTTAGCCTCAATGACATATACCTGGTCATCTTTGATGGCGAACTGTATGTTTATCAAGCCCTTGATGTTCAGGGCGCGGGCAATTTTCTCCGCATATTCCACCATGCTTTGTATCACAATCGGGCCAAGCGAGTAGTGGGGCAACACCGCCGAAGAGTCGCCGGAGTGGATACCTGCGGGTTCAATGTGCTCCATAATTCCCATCACGTGCAGCTCGTCGCCATCAAAAATGGCATCAATTTCGGCTTCTTTGGCGCGTTCGAGGAACTGGTCAATCAAAACCCGGTTGTCGGGCAGGTGTTTGAAAATCGTGAGTACCTGGCGTTCCAACTCGTTGTCGTTGATCACAATTTTCATGCGTTGGCCGCCCAACACATAACTCGGACGCACCAAAAGCGGATACGGTAATCGCTTGGCAATGTCGAGCGCAGCATCCACATCGTGGGCAACGCCAAACTTCGGGTACGGAATTTCCAACTGATGCAGCAGTTCCGAAAAACGCCCGCGATCCTCGGCAATATCCATGCTGTCGTAACTCGTTCCGATGATTTTATAGCCGCTTTTGTGCAGATTTTCGGCGAGTTTGAGGGCTGTTTGTCCCCCGAGTTGCACGATGACTCCCTCCGGCTTTTCATGCTCCAGAATTTCTTCCAGATGTTCCCAAAACACGGGCTCGAAGTACAATTTATCGGCCATGTCAAAATCTGTAGAAACCGTTTCAGGATTACAGTTGACCATAATCGCCTCATAACCAACCTCTTTTGCGGCCAACAAGCCGTGTACGCAGCAATAATCAAATTCAATTCCTTGGCCGATCCGGTTCGGGCCGGAACCGAGTACTACGATCTTTTTCTTATCGGTTGAGATGCTTTCGTTTTTGGGGAACATCGGCAGGGTTTCATACCCTTCGTTTAACGTCGGCAGGGTTTGGAACCCTTCGCTTAACGTCGGAAGGATTTGGAACCCTGCCGACGTTGAAGATTCAAAAGTCGAATAAAAATAATTCGTTTTGCTTTCAAACTCTGCGGCGCAGGTGTCCACCATTTTATACACTCGGCGGATGCCACGTTTTTTGCGCTCGCGGGTCACCGGTTTTTCTTCAATGCGCAGCAGCCAGGCGATTTGCGCGTCGGAGTAGCCGTTCTTTTTAAGTTCAATAAAAAATTCGGTGGGGATGTCTTCCGGCACGTTGTAGCGCAGGAGCTGCTCTTCCATTTTCACTAGATTTTTGATTTGGCCAATAAACCAGGGATCAATTCCGGTGAATTTTTGAACTGTTTTGGAAGGAATCCCGAGGCGCAGCGCGTCTTTTACCCGGTAAATGCGGTCGTCCGAAACTTTCTCCAGACGTTCCATGATATCGTCCGTGCGGAGCCATTCTTTTTTATCTGCGCCGAGGCCGGTACGGTTGTTTTCCTGACTTTGACAAGCTTTTTGCAGGGCTTCGTTGAAACAGCGCCCGATGGCCATTACCTCTCCTACGGATTTCATTTGCAGCCCGAGACGATGGTCGGCCCCCTGGAATTTATCGAAATTCCAGCGCGGCATTTTCACAATCACATAATCCAAGGTGGGTTCAAAAAACGCTGAAGTGGTCTTGGTAATTTGATTTTTCAACTCATCCAGGGAGTACCCGATGGCCAATTTGGCCGCGACTTTTGCAATGGGATAGCCCGTTGCTTTGCTGGCTAAGGCGGAGGAACGCGATACCCGCGGATTCACTTCGATGGCAATCAGCTTTTCATCCGCAGGATTTTGGGCAAATTGCACGTTACATCCGCCGGCAAAATTCCCCAAAGCCCGCATAATTTTGATGGCCTGATTGCGCATGTCCTGATACGCCGTGTCAGAAAGGGTCATGGCCGGGGCCACCGTGATGGAGTCGCCGGTATGGATACCCATGGGATCCAGGTTTTCGACCGTGCAGATGATGACTACGTTGTCAAGGTGGTCACGCAGGAGCTCAAGTTCAAATTCTTTCCAGCCCAATACTGCTTTTTCAACCAGAACCTCGTGCGTGGGCGATGCGTTTAGACCGCGCTTGAGGGCCTCGTCGAACTCGTCTTCTTTCATGCAAAAACCACCACCGGAGCCGCCCAGGGTGTAAGATGGTCGGATAACCAGCGGAAAACCAATCTTTTGCGCAGCTTCCTTCCCTTCCAAAAACGAGTTGGCAATAAATGAAGGTGCGACATCCAGTCCTAGTTTCAAAACGAGTTTTTTGAACTCATCGCGATTCTCTGTGGTCTCAATGGCCTTGGTATCCACTCCAATCATTCGCACCCCGAATTGTTCCCAAATCCCCATTTTTTCACACTCAATGGCGAGATTGAGCGCCGTTTGGCCGCCCATGGTGGGCAATACCGCATCAATAGGTGGCAGGTGTGGGTTTTCCTGATGTTCCTGCAAAATCTGCTCAATACTTTCAGGGGTCAGCGGACGCAGGTAAATATGGTCTGCAGTCACCGGATCCGTCATGATCGTAGCCGGATTGGAATTGATGAGACTGACCTTGATGCCCTCTTCACGCAGGGATCGGCTGGCCTGGGTGCCCGAATAGTCGAATTCGCAGGCTTGACCGATGATGATAGGGCCTGAGCCGATGATGAGGATGGATTGGATGGATGTATCTCGTGGCATAGTGTTCAGACGTTAAAAAAATGCCGCAAATTGGCTCAAAAGAAACCAATTTGCGGCATAGCCGAGGTGAATATGACAAGCTGTCGTTTCCTCATTTCGGGGCGCAAAGGTAGCAAAAGCTTTGGAAAATTTCCAGCAAATTTGTGTTTCAAATTTGGCATTTGTGGAAGACAATTTTCTTTTCCTAACTTTGCCCATCCATAAATACGAGCGTGTTCAGAAAAGTGTGACACACCTCGATTGCCACATTGATTAGGTGTGCCACACTTTCTGAACACGCTCAAAATACAACAGCAGCAGCCATGTCAGACGAAAAAAACGAGTTAGAACCCGAATCCAAACCAACGCCCCCGAAAAAACCGGGCATTTTTTCTGCCAAAAAAAATACCGTGAGCGATTTTGCCCGGAACAAAAACAAGTTCCTCTCTCCAAAGCCAGGCAATTCTAAAATGAAAGGCGGTGGTTTTAAAGGCGGCGGCGTAAAAAAAGGCAAATAAGCTGTTTTGAAACTCCGCCAGAGTTTCAAAACAGTTTTTAAGCCTAAACTCCAAAAATTGAACGAGAATCGCCATTTCAAGATATTGGAAAGACCAAGCGTTTGCCCACTTATTTGCCGCGCGCGCTCCGCAACTTTGTCCTGAAATGACTGTTTTAAAAGTAGCTCACAGCGGTACGTAAGAATAGCGGTACTTTGTGCGCTTAAGTTCAAACCTCGACGCAATCCTGCGTCATTCAATGTAGCAACTTTCCATGGCGCTTATCCAGCCAATCCGTTTTATCAGCAACGATAAATCCCAATTTTACAGCACCCTCCACGCACGTGTTGACGCTTATTTCAAAGAAAACCATCTCTCCAAATACGCCACGCTAGGTCTGGTTGTCAAAACAGTAGTTTTGATGTCCGCATACCTCTTGCCATTATTTGCAATGGCCTGGTTTCAACCTGCTTTTGGTTGGTCTTTAGCCATTTGGGCGTTCATGGGCGTGGCCATGGCTGGCGTAGGCATGAGCATCATGCACGATGCCAACCACGGCGCCTACTCGTCCAACAAGTATGTCAATGAATTTGTCGGGTATTCGCTTATTCTGCTCGGTGGTTCTATGTACAACTGGCAGCTGCAACACAACAACCTGCACCACACCTTTACCAATATAACGCATTACGACGACGACATTGCCGACAAACCCGGATTGCGCCTTTCCCCACACACGGAAGCAAAATCTGTGCACCGTTCCCAATGGCTGCACGCGATACTGATTTATAGCTTGGTGACCCTTTACTGGGTTACAGCGAAGGATTTTATGCAATTCGTCCGATTCACTCGGAGCGGCGTCAACAAAAATACGCCTGCGCAAAACAGGGTGTTGCTTGCCAAAATTATTGCCATTAAAGTGGCTTATTTTGCGCTCTTTATTGGCTTCCCTATCCTGGCCGGACTTCCTGTATTACAGGTGATTGCAGGCTTTTTGCTCATGCATGTGATTGGTGGAATCATCCTAACCATCATTTTCCAGTTGGCGCATACAGTGGAAGAGACAACGTTCCCCCTGCCTAACGACAAAGGGATCATCGAAAACGAATGGGCCATTCACCAGATGAATACCACGGTGAATTTTTCCCGCAAGAATCGGCTGTTGTCCTGGTATGTGGGTGGACTTAATTTTCAGGTAGAACACCATCTTTTCCCAAAGATTAGCCACGTGCATTATCCAAAAATTGCGCCTATCGTGGAAAAGACCGCGGCAGAATTCAACGTTCCATATTTGGAGCACAAGACGTTCGTACACGCGCTGAAGTCGCATTTTGCTACACTGAAACGTTTTGGCAAATTGCCAGAAATGGATGAATTGATGGGGTAATTACACCCTCGCGCCTAAAAACCGCTCCGCGATCTTCAAAGGCCGGAACAAATAGCGTTTTTTAGCATGGTGCCCGGCGCTGCGCTGCAAAATATCCTTCAAGGTAGCCAGCACCATCAGCAGATATTTGCCCTTGTTGAGCATGACACACTCGGCTTGTGCGGCCCGAACGGCATCGCTGACCTCTGAACGGGTGGCGATGCCGCTTTTATTTAAAGTCTCCAACACTTGGGTGGCCCAAATAACCGGGACATGTGCAGCTTCACAAAGCCAAAGAATTTCCTCCTGTACTTCACTTAAACGCTCAAAACCGATTTCCACCGCGAGGTCGCCACGGGCGATCATGACCCCGAATAAAGGATCTTGCATACCCTGCACCAACAGTTCTGGCAAATGTTGAACCGCTTCAAAAGTTTCTATCTTGAGAATGATGGGGATTTTTTTACCGCTTTCTGTTCGCAACAAATCCTGTAACTCCGCTACATCCGCCGCAGATCGGACAAAGGAAAAACCCAACAAATCAGCATGTTCCAAGGCGAATGGAATCACGGATTTATCATAATTGGTTAAACAATGCACCGACAGTTCGGTATCCGGGAAATTGATACCTTTTTCAGGTTTTAAGAATGGTTTGGCCGCAGAAACACGGGTCACACGCAGCGTTGCCATCTCGTTGCCTGGAATTTCAACAACAGCCTCAAACAATCCATCATCAAATAAAACCCGGTCGCCCTTGCGAAGGTCTTTCACCACGCCAGCCAGGGTGCAGCCAATCACTTTTTCCGTTTTGTCGAAGGGGGCACTCGATTCAGCCAGAAAAAACCGGCTGTGTTCTTTGAGTTTCAACCGATCCTTTTTTTTGCCTTTCCCGAGCAATTGGGTGCGGATTTTAGGCCCAGCCAAATCCAGGTAAATCTTGCAGGGTATGCCCGTTGATTTTATGGCTCTTTTTACATGGGCAATCATCTTTTCCCATGCTTCTGGATCATCATGGGCGCTGTTAATCCGTGCGATGTTCATGCCCGCTTTGAGCAAGGCTTTCACGGCCCGATAATCATTGGCCATGCCCGACTCAAACGTAACCATCAAATGGGGTATATTTTGGACTTTTTTTGATCCAAAAAGCGACTTAGCACGTGTTTGCAACAAGTTCGCACCCGTTGTAGCATCCACAGTTGAAATTTCTTTTTTGGGAAATTCCACCTCCAGGCGCTGCAAAACCGCCTGCACTTGTCGCATAATATGGCTTTCCGCGCTCGCCAAAGAGGACAATCCGGCATCATGCAAGTGATCTTGCAGACTGCGAAGGTCTTCCCGTCGCAACGCAAGATAATGGACGAGATTGGTAATACTCAGCGTTTGCTCCGGATGAACGCGGTCAATAATTGATGCTGCGTATTGCTCGGCGCTTTGCTGATTTTGGTAAATGCGTTCGACGGAGGTACGGAGTTGGGCGAGGGTGTTTTTCATGATTTCGCAAAAGTGCGGAGAAATGCTGCATTCAGGTGTGATCAATCTTACATACGGCTGTGATTCCTGTCATCTTGGCAAGGCATTCGGCAGCCCTACTTTTGCAGCGTTAAAACGGCTATTAAATACTCAACTAAAACCAATTTCAACCGTTAGGTTAATAAATACAACTATCATGGAAAACAAAACGCACGAATCATTCAGCATCAGCGGTGAAAGCCTCGTCAAAAAAGTAAAAGAGCTGATTGCAGAAGGAAACATCCGAAAAATCAGCATTTCCGACAAAACAGGGAAAGAATTGATGTCTTTCCCGCTGACATTCGGCCTGGTCGGCGCGGTCATTGCGCCTGTTCTGGCCGCATTGGGTGCCATGGCAGCATTAATTGGAGAATGCACCATCACGGTGGAAAGAGAAGCGGCGGGGGAGTAATGGGATTTAAGATTCCCCCCCACCCTCAAAATTCCACCACAATCCCAATACTCGGCAAGAGCGAACCTTCCGTATTTTCCAAAAGAATTGGAACCGCATTGCTGCCATCGGCCATCAGGGGTTTCCCGTCGGTGGTTACGAATGCACTGCCGTCTGCGCTGCGTTGGAAAGTGTAATTGGGTGGTGCAGCATTGACCGCGTTTAGGATGTTTTGGATATCTATAAATACGTCGAGCGTAAGGCGTTTAAAATTCCACTTTTTGTCAAGTCGGAGGTCCATTTGGCTGAAATTACCCAATCGGAGCGAATTCAAGCGGTTATTGTCCAATACACCCGTTCCGATGCTCGCATAATTTAAGCGGCTTGCATCCAGATCCAGCGGCGTATAAGGCACCCCACCCTGCCAACGGTATTTCACACCCAACTCCCAGTTGCGCCGGAATTTATAGCCCGCAAGCAAGGAAAGCAGGTGCCGGTTGTCCCAGGCAGAAGCAATTAATTCCCCATTTTGATTGCTGAATTTGGACCAAAATAAGGTGTAAGAACCCGTGAAATACAGGTTTTTATTCAATTTTTGCTGTGCAAACAATTCCATCCCATAAGCCTCGCCTTCACCAACGGCCAGTACCCGCTCATTGCCCAGCACCCCAAAACCGCCGCCCTGATTCGCCAGGGAAATACCATTAAAGGCGCTCACCGGGTAATCCGCATATTGTTTGTAAAAACCCTCCAGCGTAAGTCGCAACACGCGGGTGGGCAGAAACTCCAACCCTGCCACAAAGTGATCGCTGCGGAGATAAGGCTGATCTTTGTTGACCAGCGTGCCAGCATCGTCGCGGAAACCCAAAACGGTGTACAGTGGCGTCTTGAAATAACGGCCAACCGAGGCATTTACTTTCCAATTCGGTGCAAAAGCATAGCTAGCGCTAAGTCTTGGACTAATGGCTCTCAACAAGTTAGCGCCTGTTTCGGTGAAGGTATTCCCATCTGTGCGCACTCCGAAAGACAGGCCCAGTTGTTCGTTCAAAAAACTGCGGTTGACCTGCCCAAAGAGTCCAAATTTAAAAAAATCAATGGCCGTATTGAAGCGTATCTCGTTTGCGGGCTGCACCACATTGCCCGAAGAATCCCGAACTTCTGCCCGAAGCCGCGCGAAAGAATTGTTGTTGTACTTCACGTATTGCGCCATGGCTCCTGCACTGAATTTCCAATCCCCCGTGTATCGGTTTACGTCGAAGCGCAGTTTGTTTTCGATTTCCTGACTTTGCAAGCCGAGGATACGTTTGGACTCATCACTTTGTTTGCCGTCGGTATTGTCTGCAAATTGGTCCAACTTGTTATCCAACATATTCCGGCTAAAGGTCAGATTCCAGAAACCGTTGTCAATCAGGCGTTTGAGCGCAAAACCCTGCGTGTAGTTCCATTGATTGATACCCGGTACGGAACTCAAAATGTAGAGGTTTTCCGGGGTTGCATCTTTGGGTGCCTCAAAGGAAAACTCGTCAATGGCACCTACCCCGAGGGCGGTGAAGGTGGTTTTGGCATTGATTTTATGCGTCACTTTGTATTGAAAATCCCAATAATCCGGGCGAATGGGCAAACCTATGGCCTCAAACAACAACTGCAAATACGAGCGCCGGGCGGAGGCTAAAAACGTCGTTTTTCCATTTTTTTTGCCCAGCGGACCTTCCAGGGTTAAAGCCGTTTCAGAAGCGCCTACGCGAACGTTGCCCTGAAGACGCTCGGGGTTCCCATCGCGCTGCCGGAACTGCAACACAGACGACAAGGCATTGTCATATCGCGCACCGAACGCGCTCGTGGCCAGGGTTGCATCTTCTATAAACGACACGTTGAGCATTCCCGTCGGACCACCCGCTGCACCCTGGGTGGTGAAGTGATTGATGACCGGAATTTCCACCCCATCGAGGTAAAACACGTTTTCGCTGGGTCCGCCGCCCCTGATAATCAGGTCATTGCGAAATCCGCCGCCCGTTCCGGCTACCCCTCCAACACCAGGCAGGGCCTGTACTACCCTACTGATATCGAAGTTGCCACCCGGATTACTTTTGATTTCCTCCACCGAAAGATTCTGGACGGAAAGCGGCGTTTCCGCCGAAGCAATCCGGACCGAACGGTTCACGGATACCAGGACTTCGCCGAGTGCTTTGCCGTCTGGCTCGAGTTCAAAATTCAATTGATTGACGTTTCCGGTGGTAATGACCACGTTGAACTTGGTTTGTGCCCCATAGCCCACGTAGCTTGCCACCACGTTGTAAGCTTTGGGTGGAATGCCGGAGAGGCGGAAATTGCCGTCCACGTCCGTCGCCGTGCCGATCGAGGTACCATCCAGTTTGATGCTCACCCCAATGAGGG
>CAZKBH010000010.1:12292-16014 GCA_964550795.1 uncultured Saprospiraceae bacterium | reverse complement strand
ACGGTGCCGGTAAGGGTTCCAGAGTTTTGGGCTTGTAGCGTGCCAAAATGGAGGAGAAATAGGGTTAGAAGTGTTGAAAAGCGCATGATTTTTTAGAAAGAACGATAGCTCGACTATTGGGTGTATGACATTTTTTTACCTTTTCTAACCGCACAGGTTTTGAAAAGCACTCCAAGAACAAGCCCATTGATATTTTGTTTGCGCTGCTTTGTAATGGGTTGTACCGTTTCTTTTGATAGGGATGTGGCGGAATTGGAGCGGATGCCAGATAATTTATCGTTTTGCCTTTCTGTAGAATAAGGGGCGGGTGTAGCGAATGTCCCCCATATTATTAAAAACGCCTTCAATGGGCGCCACTGCATCCAAACAAATAGAGAGCCGGGCGCGTCGTGCATCCCAGTGCCATGTCTGGACCAAACGAATCTGTTGGATAAGGCTGTCCCTAATTCCTTTCTGCTCAATTGTTATCGTCTCTTCGGAAGTAATCCGATCATAGGATACTATGGTGTCCGTTCTGTGCATCCTGTTTTTTCGCTCCTCAAGACTCAGAAGTTTGCCTCCCTGACTGTCATAAAAGGGCGATTTTTTCTTGGTTTCAAACACGCTGAGCAAATGTGACATAGGATTTTCGAAACCTCTCACTACTTTGAGTGAATTGGGCAGATTTGCAGGAATTTCAGTCCTAGGTTGTTTGTCACTTATGGTTTTTTTGGCCCAAACGATTCGTTTTGAATGTAATTTATGTCGCTTATTGTCCGGCTTGAACCAAAAAGCAGGCCTAAGTTCAACGGTATCATTATCCCAATTTCTAACTTCTACGAGTGGAGCAATACCCACAACTTCTGTGCTCCAGCGTGCGCTTTTTTTGTGATAGGCAAGCACTTGCCGCAGGCGCCAGGCTACAACAACCGAAAATGGTTCAGGCTGATATAGTACTGCTGTAATTTGTTCTTCATACGTAACCGGGTCAAAGATGATGATCGTATCCACATATTGAAAACCGTTCAAATTATTCACCTGAACGGGGTGATTATCGTTTTCAAAATAATTCAAATCACCCGTCACCGAATTCACTGTGGCAAATGTGGCCACCTTTGGAAAACCTCCATTGATATTCAACTTTTCTTTACAATCCGAGTCTCTAAAAACAGCCAAGTCCCCTCGTCTTACAGCTTCATATACCAACTCTGCCAGATAAGGGCTTGACCAGTGCAATTCATTTTCTCTGCTGCGAACTTGTTTCAAGGTAATAATTCCCTGGTCCCACTCCGCTTCAAGCGAGGGAATATCTACCACCCAGTCTTGTTCGATTTCCGCCGCCCAAACGATGTCGGGGTCTTTTAAAAAAGCGGATTGAGCCGAGAGTATTGTGGAAAAAAAGAGGAGCGAGAGAAGTAGACGCATAATTGGTAAGGTGAGTAGTAGTTAAGTGGAGAATTGAAAGGGTACAGATTTTCAGCTGAAAACAGATTAAAAGTTCTTTGCTCTCTCGGGAAAGAGAACGACGACACGATTGGAATTGCGTTTGGTGGCGATTTAGGCGAAAATTGTACCATTTATCGTTCTCAGAAGTAGGATTTATTGGTAAACGTGAATTGTCTTCCTGTCGGGATCCGTCCGCATCAAGTGCGCTTTGACCGAGTATTTGCACTTTTTTTGTCCTTGAAAATGCAAGTATTCAGCCAAAGCGCACTTGATGCGGACGGATCCCGACAGGAGGACAACCCAGCTAAAGCTTGATTACTCAAGTTATTGAGTGATTTTCCGAACAATATTATTGTCCTTGATTCCCGGACAAGAAAAATGCGTACCCTTTCTAAGTGGAGAATCAAAACCGTTATTTTACTCATTATCGCGAAAACGAAATAAAAATCGCCCTATTATGAAGTTCACACAAGCCCATACCTTTACAAAAAAAACAATGATATACCGCAAAACAACCCTCCAACTCTATTGCCTCAGCATTTTGGCCACTTTAGTCGCCTGCCAGGCCTCCCAAAAAGTACCGCCCCAAGATTTGAGATCGTATTTTACTACACAGACTTTGGGCGACACGCTGCACATTGAAATAGACCTGGAGCGTCCCTCAAAATCAGACACGATTCCCAATCGGCTCTTTTTTACCAGCATACCGGCGGCCCTGCTTCAACCGATTGAATACCTGGCCGACTCCACAGAAGCAACCGTGCTGAGCCGACAACATTTCCGCTTGAACGACCAATTATCCGCCTATTGGGTAGAAATCAGACAGTTCTGGTTTCAACATCATTCGCTTTTTTTGTACGATGAATCCAAAAAAGCCTTCACTGATCGCATCACGGTAGCGGAATGGTACGGCGGCGAGGGCGGCCAGGTGCTCCAGGGCAGCTGGATTTTCGACTTCAATGGCGATGGGCGTAAGGACATTCTTCGGCGGGAAATCGAGCACAGCATGATTCCCAACGACGGCGAACCGCTCGAGCAGTTTTTTGAATCTGCTAGCCTTTTGCTCTGGAAAAATGGGCGATTTGAGGATACTCCGATTCAAGATACCGCCGCATTGATTCGCCAGTATCCGATTCAACGCGTTTGGTGATTCTAAAAAAAAATCATTTCACAAGCAGCGAACTGAAACCCTCGCCCGTTTCAACTGCATCATTCGCAAAAAACAGTTTTTGCGATGCGAAAAAAGCAGGTTTTTTAGTTGGTTTTGTTTGTTGCAAAAGGCACGCTGCAGCGCGTGCCTTTTGTATTTTTGGCAAACACAAAGTGGAAAAGGCTTGTTACTTTTGCTGCATCAGGATCCAAAACTAACAATCATGAAAAAAATCTACGCTTTTTACCTTGCTGCAATCGCACCGCTTGCCCTGCTCGCTCAAAATCAGCCCCCGGTCATCACCAACCTCACCGTAACCCCCGACTGGAACAACCTGAGCCTCGATATTTCCTATGAGGTCACCGACAGCGAAAACGACCCGCTCGAAATCAGCCTCCAATTCTCCGACAACGGCGGCAAAACTTACGCCATTCCCTATCAAATCCCTGTTTTTGGAGATGTAGGTTTCCCGATCCAACCCGGCACCCGAAACATCACCTGCGACATCGCGATATTAGCCAACAATTCATCTCAATTCACCGTCAGGTTAATTGCAGACGACAGACAATCGTTTGATATTCAATGGCTTGTGGATCAAGTGGACAGCAATCGCATTCGCGCCAATCTTGAGTTTGTGGAAGGTATTCGCCACCGAACCACCGGGAACGCGCACCTGAACGCCACCCGAGATTCGATTAAAAACCTGTTTTTGGAAGCGGGTCTTTTTTACGAAGAACAGAATGTTCCGCTGGGGAATTATACGGGCAAAAACCTCATCGGGACACTCCCCGGCACCATTTCTGCCGAAAAAATTATCATCAACGACGCGCACTACGATACCGTGAACAATGCCCCCGGCGCCGACGACAATGGCTCTGGCACGGTCGGAGTCATGGAAGCAGCGCAACTG
This sequence comes from uncultured Saprospiraceae bacterium, assembly GCA_964550795.1. Classification (GTDB taxonomy): domain Bacteria; phylum Bacteroidota; class Bacteroidia; order Chitinophagales; family Saprospiraceae; genus M3007. The sequence continues at coordinate 12,529 of CAZKBH010000010.1, read as the reverse complement.
TTGAGCCAATATCCATTTAAAAAATCCCTGCGATTTATCGGTTTTGATTTAGAGGAATCCGGCCTTGTAGGCAGCATTCGTTACGTCAATCAGGGCATTGGAGCCAATGAACAAATTGAAGGCGTTTTCAACCACGAAATGATTGGCTATTGGAGCGACGAGCCGAATACCCAAACCCTTCCACAAGGGTTTTCGCTGTTGTTTCCCGCTGCCGCTGCGGAAGTAGCCGCCAACGCC
>CAZKBH010000010.1:10496-12113 GCA_964550795.1 uncultured Saprospiraceae bacterium | reverse complement strand
TCGGGGCGATTTTATCACCAATGTGGGCAACACCAATTCACAGCCGCTGGCACTACTTTTTAGCAACGCCGCGCAGGAGTATGTGCCTGATTTAAAGGTAATTACACTGGATGTTCCCGGAAATGGCCAACTCGCCCCAGACCTTCGTCGCAGCGACCACACGCCGTTTTGGGAAGCTGGCATTCAAGCGCTTATGCTCACCGATGGCGCCAATTTCAGAAATGAATGCTACCACACACCCGGCGACACCCTCAATGAAAAGCTCAATTTCACTTTTTTATCCAACGTCGTGAAAGCCACCATTGCCGCCATGGCCGAACTCGCCGAAATACAACACGGCGATTGGGCAACGGCGACGTTCCAGAGTTTTGTGGGGGTTCGGCCTCCTCGGCCAATTTGCAATCTTTCAGCATATCAAGGACCCAATCAACGCGACGGGTTTATACTAGAGGTTCAATCCTGTGCATTTTCGGAAGTTGTTATTGAACTTTATGACATGAAAGGTTCGCTCGTCTTTCAACAAGATGCTTTACTTCCCGATGTCGGACGCCTTTCAGTAATCACTCCAAAACTGCCCGAAGCAATTTATGTGTTGAAAATCAGACACGCTGCAGGAACGCAAGCACAAAAAATCATGCTACGGTGAGGGGGGAGTTTTTACTTTTGCCGAAATTATGCGGGTTTTAACCGATTTAACTCATCTCCCCACGTTTCGCAACGCTGTCATCACCATCGGATCTTTCGATGGGGTGCATCTCGGCCATCGGCGTATCCTCGAACAAGTGCAGGCCCTGGCCAAACAGCATGATGGCGAGAGCGTGGTCATCACCTTCGACCCACACCCACGCGCGATACTCAACCCCAACGATACCAGTTTTAAACTGCTCACGACCACGGAAGAGAAGATCGCGCTCATGGCGCGTTCGGGCATTGACAATGTGGTGGTGGTGCCCTTTTCGCTTGCGTTTTCACAGCAGCCCGCCCTCCAGTATGTGGAGGATTTTTTGGTTAAAAAATTTGCCCCCAAATACATCGTCATTGGGTACGACCACCGCTTTGGCGCAGGCAGGGAGGGGGACATTTCTTTCCTCAAAAAATTTGAACAAACGGGCGGTTTTGAGGTGCTGGAAATTCCGGCCCAGGAAATAGACGAGATTGCCATCAGTTCCTCCAAAATTCGCAAAGCGCTGGAAACCAGCGACATACAACTGGCCAACCGTTTACTTGGACACGCATTTTCCTTCTCTGGTAAAGTCGTACAAGGAAACCAAATCGGGCGAACCATCGGCTTCCCAACCGCCAATATTGAGGTGGAGGATCCGTATAAATTGGTCTTGCCGGAAGGCATATACGCCGCAAAAGCCGACACACACCTGGCTGCACTGTATGTGGGTAAGCGCCCTACCCTATCGCCCGATGGCAAACGTGTCATTGAGGTCAATATCCTCGATTTTGAAGGCGATTTATACGGCCAAAACTTAACCGTGGAGGTGCTTGATTTTATCCGCCCCGACAAATCACTGGAGAATCTGGAGGCGCTGAAAGCACAAATTGAAGCGGATAAGCGGGAAATTGAGCGGAGGATGGATGTTGAGGGGGTTGAGAATGTTGAGGGGG
>CAZKBH010000010.1:0-10430 GCA_964550795.1 uncultured Saprospiraceae bacterium | reverse complement strand
CCCCTCAACATCTCAACCCCTCAACATCTCAACCCCTCAACCCCTCAACCCCCGCCATCGTAATCCTCAACTACAACACCCGGCGCCATTTGGAAAAATTCCTGCCGTCGGTGGTGGCCAACAGTGCTGGTGCGCGCATCATTGTGGCGGACAATGGCTCGCCGGATGATTCTGTGGCGTTTCTAAAGCAACATTATCCCGATATCGAACTGATTGATTTACAACAGAATTGGGGTTTTGCAGAAGGCTACAATCAGGCGCTTAAACAGGTGAAGGCTGAGATTTACGTCATCCTGAACTCCGATGTGGAAGTCGCCCCGGGCTGGCTTGATCCGATCCTGGAAGCGATGAAAAATGATCCCAGCATCGCCGTGGCTCAACCCAAAATACTGGCCTGGAAAGAGCCTCAACCGCTCAACTCCTCAACCGCTCAACCTCCTTCAACGCTCAACCTTTTCGAATACGCCGGCGCCTCCGGTGGCTGGATTGACCAACTCGGCTACCCATTTTGTCGGGGACGGATTTTTAGTCAGCGGGAACCCGATCTGGGACAATACGATACTCCGCAGGAATGTTTTTGGGCCTCCGGAGCGGCGTTTTTTATCCGCGCTGAACTTTACCACCGTTTTGGAGGCTTCGACGGCGACTATTTTGCCCACAACGAGGAGATTGATTTGTGCTGGCGATTGAAGCGAGCGGGTTATAAAATCTGGTGCATCCCACAATCAGTGGTTTGGCACTTGGGCGGCGGCACTTTGGAGTATGAAAATCCGCGGAAAGTATTCCTCAATTTTCGCAACAGCCTTTATTCCCTGCTCAAAAACGAACCCTGGCAAAAACTGCTTTGGCTAATTCCCGCCCGTTTTTTACTCGACGGACTGGCTGGTGCGCGGTTTGCGGCCAAAAGACAATTCAAGGCTATTTGGGCCATCGTTCGGGCGCATTTTTCGTTTTACGCCAACTTTGGACTCATGCTTCAAAAACGAAAAGAAGTGACACAAATCGTTGAAAAAGAACAGATTGCACCCAAAAATAAAAACGGAATTTATCCCGGAAGCATCATTATTGCGCATTATTTGCGAAGGGTGAAGGTGTTTTCAAAATTGTAATCTGGGAGGCATTGTAACCCGGAACGCTGTTCCGGGAGGCACTAAACCGGAACAGCGTTCCGGTGTACAAACTAAACCGGAACAGCGTTCCGGCGTACATTCTAAACCGGAACAGCGTTCCGGTGTACTTATCCGGAACAGCGTTCCGGCATACAAATATGACCTACGAATTAATACACGAAGACGAGCACATTCTGGTCGTCTCAAAACCAGCCGGACTGCTCACCATTCCCGACCGATTTGGCAACAAGGAAAGTCTGGTGGCTGCCCTGCAAAGCAAATACGGAAAGGTATTCATCGTCCATCGGCTTGACCGGGAGACGAGCGGGATTTTAGTTTTTGCCAGAAATGAAGCCGCGCACCGCCATCTTTCCATGCAGATGGAACACCATACCGCCGACAAGTTTTACCTCGCCCTGCTCGACGGGGTGTTGCACCACGAAGAAGGTGAAATTGACAAACCCATTGGGGAGCACCACAGCATTCCGGGCAAGATGGCCGTGACCAATTCCGGCAAGCCCTCGCTCACTTTTTACCGCGCAACCGAGCGCTTCCAACGGTTCACGCTCGTAGAAGCGCAGATCAAAACTGGCCGAACGCACCAAATCCGCGTACATTTTCAAAGCATCGGCTATCCGCTGGCGATTGACGCGCTGTATGGTCGCCGGGAACAATTTTTCTTGTCAGAAGTCAAGGGCAAAAAGTACAAATCCGGCAAATTCACAGAAGAAGAACGCCCGCTCATGGAACGAACGTCCCTGCACGCAGCCCGACTCCGGCTCCAACATCCGGCCACAGGCGAAGTAATGGAGTTCAATGCTGCCCTGCCAAAAGATTTTGCGGCCCTGCTCAGCCAACTGAGGAAGTGGGGAAAATGAGGGTGCCACCAGATATGCCAAAAAGTAGTTGGAACATCAAATGCCACATCTACAAAAATGTACCGTATTTTAACGTGCGTTTTGGATAGTTGTAGCAAAAAAACATCCCAGCCGCATCGCGGCGACATTATAGTAGCGAAGCGTCAAATTTTTACAGAACGGCGTAGCCGTGACATTTTTATGCCGGGATACCGAAATGTCACGGCTACGCCATTCCTCTCTTTTCGCCCTTTGGGCTACCGTAATGTCACGGCTACGCCGTTTTTGATTTTGGTTTTTGAGCATGTTATCACAAATACACATTCACATGCAAATTAATCAACCTATTGAAACTTTTGAAGACCAATACACCAATCACCACTCCACCAATCACCAGTACACCACCCCACCATCCATGGCCGCAACACAGCTACAACGGATCATATTCGGGTTGAAAGTCAAGCAGTTCCGACAAGAACGGGGTTGGAATTTTGAAGAACTTGGGCAACGCACCGGGATCTCCATTTCCTACCTGAATGAAATCGAAAAAGGGAAAAAATATCCCCAACTCGACTACCGAAAACGGCTTTCGGAGGTATTGGAAATCCCGTATGAATTCCTCATTTCGCCGGAATTAACCAAGGAATATGCCCCGCTGGGCGCCCTGTTGCACAGCAAATTTCTCAACGACCTGCCGCTCGACCTTTTTGGAATCGGGATGCAGCCACTGGTGGAAATTATCTCCAGCGCACCTGCCAAGGTCAATGCGTTCATATCGGCCTTGCTCGAAATCGCCCGGGTGTATGCCGTGCGGGAGGAACATTTTTATTTCGCCGCTTTACGGGCCTATCAGGAATTGCGGGACAATTATTTCGAGGAAATCGAAGACGCCGCAGCGGTTTTTGTGCAAAGCCAGCAGTTGCCCAAAAACGGCGGCGTTTCGCTCCCAATGCTGCGCGAAATGCTGGAAAAAAGACACCAATGTACCGTGGTTCCCAACGGGTTGGATGCGTACGAGCCCCTGCACTGGCTGCGCTCGGTGTACAATCCCCAAACCCGCAGAATTCTGCTCAACGGACAACTCAACGAAGGCCAAAAAACCTACCAGCTTGCCAAAGAGCTTGGTTTTCACGAGTTAGGCCTCAAGGAACGTCCCTGGGCATCCAATTTTTTGCGGGTGAATTCATTTGAAGAGGTTTTGAACAACTACAAAGCGGCCTATTTCGCGGTGGCGATTTTGGTCAACCGGGAATCATTTGTGCAGGATGTGGGGCAGTTTTTTGCCCAAAAGACCTGGAATCCGAGCAGTTTGGGCGGATTTATGGAAAAATATCAGGCCAGTCCGGAGGTATTGTTCCAACGCTTCAATGTGCTCACCAAAGATTTTGGGCTTGACAAGGTGTTTTTCCAACGGGTGGTGCACGATTTGGACCGCAATGCTTTTGAGATGGACAAGGAACTGCACCTCAATCGCCGCCACCAACCCCACGCCACGGGACTTGCCGAACATTATTGTCGGCGCTGGTTGTCTACTTCACTGCTTCGGGATTTGCAGATTCAGCAGCAGATGCCGGAACACGCCCAAAAGCTACTGATAGGCATCCAGCGCGCGGTATTTGTGGATTCCGGGGAAGAATATCTGTGTATTGCCATTGCCAAACCCGGTCACCCAACCCCAGGCCGCAACGTGAGTGTGACCCTCGGAGTACTTTTGGACGATCATGCCAAGGAACGGATCCAATTCTGGAACGATCCTGCGATTCCCCTCCGAACCGTGAATGTAACCTGCCAACGTTGCGCGATCCAGGACTGTGCTGAACGTGCCGCGCCACCCAACATCGTGCAACGCCGGGAGGAGCGCCGGGTGATGGAGGAGATGCTGCGGGGATTGACAGCTTAGCTCTTCAAAGCACTCGCTTTTTCATGGAGCCAACGCCACTCGGCGGCTTGTTTTTTTGCCTGAATGCGTTGAATTACCCGCTCAGCCCTTTTGATATCTCCGGGGGGAGAGGTGCAGATTTGCGTGAGCAGGTTGGAAAAATCGAGGTAGATTTGTTTCTGGGCTTCAGAATATATTTTGGAGGAGGTTCGGCTTAAAAACACCTTGAAGGCTTCAAGTTTGTAGTGTAGCAAGTCTGAGCCAAGTTCATAGTAAGCCATGATTTCCAGGCGTTTAGCCGCGAGCATGTAGTCTGCAAAGGGGGATGTAGGCGGTATAAAATCAAGGCACTCAGAATAACGACCCAATGCAAAAAGATAATTTGCCATATTCAGGCGGTAAATATCCTGGGTCTCGTTTTCGCCGATGAGGTCTTTTTTGTACTGTTCAATGAATTCAAGTGCCCAGCTAAAATTTTTCACCCTGAGCGCATTGCTGGATACCGCCCAGAAGCGACTGGGGATTAATTTTCCATCATAGTGCAGGAATCCTCTTTGTAGGTTATCCCGGTACAAATCATGGAGCATATGTTCAATTTCTATCTTTTCAACATCTGCCGATAAAACGATGATACAAATATTGCGCAAATAGGTATAAAACTCCTGCTTACTTTCCGGATCCAGCGCGAGATCATGGAATTGCAACAGCTCAAAAAGGGAACGAATATCGGCGGGATCCGGACGCTCTTTTCGGAGCAATTTTGAGATGGCATAATTTGCAGCCAGTACCGGGGAGTAAGCCAAGTATGGAGCGGGAACAGGAAGGTCGTCCAACAAATGTATTTGTGATTCGGGGATTTCAATCCTGGCTATTTTTTGTTGTTGCAAAAATCGGTTGACGAGTGCCAAACGATTGATGTGTCCATGTAGATCTAGGGATTCCAGAACGTTTGGGATGTTTAGATCCCCTTTTTTAAAATTGTGCAAACTTTCTCTGTCATGAATGGCGTATGCTAAAAGATATTGGTGGTGGATTTGATCTGCGTTTTTCCAGGGTATTTCGTGCAGTGTTTTTTCGAGTCGCGAGATCAATTGTTGAAAACGTTCGTCCAACCCCCGCTTTCGAACCAGAATGGCATAGTCTAAACCCTGTGAAAACTCGTTTTCATCGCTGAGATAATTTTGAACCAGCAGGGTCAAACGAATCGTTTTGGATACCTCTACCATGACCTTTTCCAATTTGCCCTCTACAAATGTCTGGCCTGGGAAAATTAGGGCAAAAACAGTTTTTTTGTCCACTCGGATGTTTGGATCATCCCAGGGATGCTCCAAACAAAAATCTAGGAGAATTGGGACATAGCTCCGCATTTTACCCTGATTAAAGTATGGAAGGCGCACAAACTGGCGTATAATTTGTTTCTCATCGGCATCTAAAGTTCTAATCAATTCAACGAGTTGGCTCTGCTCCATAGCTCAGGGGGAATACTTTGAAAAAAGTGTATTGAAAATTATGAGGTCGAAAAAAAGACATTTGCCCTGACAAGTTTCTAATTAAAACACAAATTTCTTTGATTATGGCAAAAAAATTCCTTTTTTCGACACTTTTGGGCATCTTTACCTTAACTTTAGCCACCGCAAGTGGCCTTCCCAATACGCCCAACGCCAAGTTCTGTGCCGCTGAAGTATGTGAAGCCCCGCCACCGGATAGTCTGCGAGCAACTAGCATCGGTGGTACGTATGTCTCGCTTGAATGGGAGCCAGCATGGCCGGGAGCCACACACCTTTTAACCGTTTCAGAACTGGATTCTATAGGGGAATGGGTTCCTGTGATTGTTTTTGACAATGTTTCTGGTTCTACCCTTACGGTGGACAGCCTAAGCAGCGGTAAACAATACCGCTTCCGGATGGCTACCAAATGTCCGAACGGGGAGTCCAGCCATATCACGACATTTATTGATATTAATACAATAATTGTGGAACTTACCCTGGGGGGGCGGACACCCAACAACCCGAGCATGATTGGATGTTCAGGCATTTTATACAAGAATCATCCCTGGCTGGGCTTCAGGGTATCGGGAAATGGGGCTTCTCAGATTTTCGAGGTGGTGGTAAATGGTGACTCAAATTATCCGATGGCTTACATTAAGCGCGTAAATTCGTCAAATAACATTGTTGCCGCTGACGAAAATTTGCAGTACCCCATACTTTCAGCCCCTTTGGTGGATAATGTGGAACTACCATTTAAGGTATATAGACCTTTAATAGAGGAGGTTGTTGGCCATATTGGCATGGAAAAACATGCAACCAATCCTCCAAGTCTAGACATTTGTATAAATGAAAAAAAAATTCCCTGGAACCCCGAATACACTTTAACTATACTGACTGCGAAAGAGACTGTAGTCAATCCAGGTGGTGGCGGCGGAACAGGGCAAGGATTAGGCGCTGAACCCCTTGACACATATTTTCGGGTTCAAAATCCATTTCAGGACAATCTCCAGGTGTTTGTTCACCATGAGTATGATTCGGAAGAGGTTTTCACCTTGAGACTTTTCGATACAGGAGGAAAAATTATAAAAACACAACAATTTGAAGCATTGGACACACGACTTTCCATTCCAGTTCCTGGGCTACCGACGGGAATGTACATTCTTCAAATTCAAACAACACTGGAAACCCAATCATTCATGGTGTTTAAATCCGAATAACGATCTAATTCCACTTTCAAAATAAGATTCACGCTTATGAAAAAGCCATTCAGCCTTTTTTTGATCTGCATATTTAGTATCAATCTCCCCGCCCAGCCCACCATCGAATGGCAAAAATCCTATGGCGGCAAAGAAGGTGATCATCCGTATTCCATTGTACAAACAACAGATGGAGGATATTTTGTAGCAGGAAGGACAACTTCGAATGAAGGGGATGTTTTTGGAAACCATGGAGGGATTGATGTTTGGGCACTTAAACTGGACAGTTCTGGAGCAATACAATGGAAGAGCTGCTATGGAGGAAGCAACAATGAACGGGCGTATGCCTGCGAGCAAACTACAGATGGCGGGTACATTCTCGCGGGGCAAACCCGCTCCAATAACTGGGATGTCTCGGGCAACCACGGCGACTTCGATGCCTGGGTGCTAAAACTGAGTCCAATCGGTGCCATCCAATGGCAAAAATGCCTAGGCGGAAGTCTTTGGGACGAGGCCTGGGACATTAAACAAACCCCTGACGGAGGTTATATTATGGTGGGAGGGGCACAGTCCACCGATGGAGACCTGACTGTCAACCATGGAGCAGAGGATTATTGGGTCGTAAAATTGAGCAGCTTGGGCGATCTAGAGTGGCAAAAAACCTTTGGCGGCAGCGGAGCCGATATTGCCCATTCAGTTGCGGTGACAAGCGATGGAGGCTACATTGTGGCTGGAGAGGCCTGGTCTGATGATGGACATGTAACCAATTTCCAGGGCGGTGCAGATTGCTGGTTGCTGAAACTTGATGCAGAAGGTAAAATAGAATGGGAAAAAGCACTTGGAGGAACAGGCATCGAACGAGGAAACGACATTCAGCAAACCAGAGACGGAGGATATATCGTTGTCGGCCTGACCCGCTCAAACAATGGACACGTGACGGGGTTGCACGGAGGATACGATTTCTGGGCAGTAAAACTGAATAAAAGTGGAGAAATTGAATGGCAAAGAGCCTCAGGGGGGAGCGGGGAGGACTACGCCAAATCTATCCGACAAACCAGCGATGATGGGTATATCATGGCTGGCCAAACCTCCTCAACTGATGGCGATGTAGCCAGCAATGACGGCGGGGCGGATATCTGGATTGTCAAGCTCTCCGCCATGGGTGCGCTTCAGTGGGAGAAAGCAATTGGGGGAACCATGGCAGAAGATGGCAGCTCAATCCAGCAAACCACTGACGGTGGTTTTATCACAGCAGGCCACACCTGGTCTTCCAACGGAGACGTATCAGAGAACAATGGAAAAAGCGACTTCTGGATCGTCAAACTCTCCCCGGAAACCAGCCATACCACCGCCCCCAAATACCAAACCATCGAAATCTACCCCAACCCCAGCGCCCATACCATCACCCTGCGGACCGGCTTGGATATTTCAGAAAACAGCGCTCTGCTCATAACCGACCTTCTGGGAAGGGAAATCCTCCGTCCAAGCATCTCAACAGACGGCAGCGTGGACGTGTCGGCACTGCCTAATGGACTGTATTTCCTTTCTGTTACTTTAGGTTCCGGGGTTCGGCTGGTTGGGAAGTTTAGAAAACAGGAGTGAGTATTCACACTACTGGGCATTTTTATGGAACGCAGATGACGCAGATGCAAGCAACGCAGACTTAAACAGATAACTTCTTGAAAATCAGCGTTGCTTGCATCTGCGTTATCTGTATTCCAACCATGTTTAGGCAAAATATCCCTTAGTGTGGTGAATATTCCTTCTAAATCACTTTTTAATCAATCTTTCTATGAAAAAATACATTTTTACACTTTCCGTCTTCCTATTTTCGATCAAGCTCCCCGCCCAGCCCACCATCGAATGGCAAAGATCCTATGGTGGTAAACAAGGAGATCAGCCATATTCCATTGTACAAACTACAGATGGAGGATATTTTGTAGCTGGAGTTACTGGCTCCATTGAAGGAGATGTTTTTGGCAACCATGGATTGCTGGATGTTTGGGCACTTAAACTGGACAGTTCTGGCGCGATAGATTGGAAGAGATGCTATGGTGGCAGCAGTGCGGAACGGGCGCATTCCTCCAGGCAAACCGCAGACGGCGGATATATTCTCGCGGGGCATACACATTCCAATAACTGGGATGTATCGGGCCATCACGGTGACTATGATGCCTGGGTAATAAAGATAAGCCCTACCGGGGCCATCCAGTGGCAAAAATGCCTGGGTGGAAGTAATTTTGACGAGGCAAGCGACATCCATCAAACCCTTGACGGAGGCTATATCATGGTGGGCCGGTCCAGTTCAACCGATGGAGATTTAACGGTCAACCATGGTGCTGAAGATTATTGGGTCGTAAAACTGAGCAGTTTCGGAGACCTTGAATGGCAAAAAACCTACGGGGGTAGCGATCGGGATATTGCCTGGAGTGTTAGTCTGTGTGACGATGGAGGGTATATAGTGGCGGGAGATTCCTGGTCTGATGATGGGCACGTAACCAATTTACATGGCAGTGGCGATTGTTGGGTGGTAAAATTGAATGCTGAAGGTAAAATGGAATGGGAAAAAGCACTCGGAGGAACGGGGCTTGAAATTGGAAGAGATATTCAACAAACCAGAGACGGCGGTTATATTATTACGAGCTTGACCACCTCGAACAATGGGGATGTGACCGGTGCTCAAGGACAATACGATTATTGGGTGGTGAAATTAAACAATAGCGGGGAAATTGAATGGCAAAAAGTACTTGGCGGGAGCGAAATAGACTATCCGGAATCCATCCAGCAAACCAGCGATGACGGATACATTGTGGTCGGACATACCCAATCATCAGATGGCGATGTGGCCAGCAATGACGGCGGGGCAGATATCTGGATTGTCAAACTCTCCGCATCAGGTGCGCTTCAGTGGGAAAAGGCAATCGGAGGTACCATGGCAGAAGAGGGCAGATCAATCCAACAAACCACTGACGGTGGATTTATCACGGCAGGCTATTCCTGGTCTTCCAACGGGGACGTGTCGGAGAACAATGGAAAAAGCGACTTCTGGATCGTCAAACTCTCCCCGGAAACCAGCCATACCACCGCCCCCAAATACCAAACCATCGAAATCTACCCCAACCCCAGCGCCCATACCATCACCCTGCGGACCGGCTTGGATATTTCAGAAAACAGCGCTCTGCTCATAACCGACCTTCTGGGAAGGGAAATCCTCCGTCCAAGCATCTCAACAGACGGCAGCGTGGACGTGTCGGCACTGCCTAATGGGTTGTATTTCCTTTCGGTTACCTCAGGCTCCGGGGTTCGGCTGGTTGGGAAGTTTAGAAAACAGGAGTGAGTATTACTTTTGAAACACCCTTTTGGTCAATCCTTCCATTAAAAAAATCAGTTCCATCCTAGCAGTATTCCTGCTTGCAATCAACCTCCCCGCTCAACCTTCCATTCAATGGCAAAAATCTTATGGTGGTAAAAATGTGGACAATCTATATTCCATTGTACAGACAATAGGTTTTGCAGCGTCAATAAAATGACAGCAAAACTTCTTCTATTTTTTTTTGACTATTCAAACTTTATCATATGAAATGCTTAGCTCTGAGTTTGTCACTTTCCTTTATTTGCAATTCTTCCTTTTCTCAAACCTATTTAACCCCAAGCATAGGGTATGACTTTATGTCTATGAAATCTATTTTCATAGAACCTGATTTTCATGCGTTTGAAGTGTTAAGTCCGCCGTATTCTATCGATGGACTACAGTATGGATTCGAGATTGAACAATCAATATTTAATGGGATCAGCGCGTCAGCAAACCTCTGCTATACCAAGAGAAAAGTTGATTCCATTACTTATGGTTTTGCTCCCTATGATGGCTTTAAATTCGGTAGTTGGAGGGGTAATATCTCATT
>CAZKBH010000009.1:93942-103064 GCA_964550795.1 uncultured Saprospiraceae bacterium | reverse complement strand
GGTTAAGCAAAAAACTGTTTGAGCCTCGGGAATCATTGGGGCCGCAGGCCCGCACCAATCATGCGGCGAGTTTTTTTTGCGCCGCCGAAGAGGTGTCAAAATGGTTAGATTTTTCGACAGCCGAGCCTTTTTGGTTACTTTTTGGGCTCAAAAAGTGACAAAACATGGCTAAAGCAGTGATTTTGATTTTTAAGGCATCATTACTGCCGGTAAAAAACTCAATGATCCAAATGCCGCCCCAAATAAACCCCCAAATTAGCGGAGTCCAAAGCCTCCCAAAACGCTGATTCGCCCAAAGTTCGGCTCATTGGCTCTTCGGAAGTCCTGATTTGGGTAATTCGCCACCATGCCACGCCGAATATGTTGTCGTCGTCCATGACATTGCCCAGGTGAATATTGGTGGGATCCTCATCTTCAGCTAAATGACATTCGATGACGAGCGTGATCGCAAACATATCCGGAGCGAGGTATTCGCTCACGTAACGGATTTGACGAGCTTCCACCCGAAGTCCGGTTTCTTCCCAAACCTCCCGTTCTGCCCCTCTAAAAATATCGGCATCGGTGGGTTCCATGCGGCCTCCGGGAAAGCCCCAGGTGCGCATTCCCAGACGATTTTGCTGATGAATCAATAAAATCTCGTCGCCCCGGCGGACCAGTCCTGCGACCCGAATTCGATGTGTCATAAGGATTTATGTTGTTGTCTTGGTTTTAAATACTGAAAACTCCTTTCTTGTGCGCGGATCTCCATTCCCACTACGCCATGTCCTATTTTTCCCATCCAACTGCCATCATAGACCCCGGCGCCCAAATTGGCGACGACACCCGTATTTGGCATTTTTGTCACGTTTCTGCAGAAGCAATTTTAGGCAAAAACTGCGTGTTGGGCCAAAATGTTTTCATCGCCAATGGCGTGCGGCTGGGCAACGGGGTGAAAGTGCAAAACAACGTCTCCATTTACACCGGTGTTACCTGCGAAGATGCGGTTTTTCTCGGTCCCAGCATGGTGTTCACCAACGTGATCAATCCGCGGAGTTTTGTGGAGCGCAAAGACGAATTTCGGCCCACACTCGTCAAACACGGGGCGAGCATAGGCGCCAATGCGACCATTCTTTGCGGCATCACCCTTGGCCGATTCTGTATGGTGGGCGCTGGCGCAGTGGTAACCAAAGATGTGCCTGATTTTGCGCTGGTAACGGGCGTCCCGGCCCAACAAACCGCTTGGGTGAGTCGGCTCGGACATCGTTTGAACTTCGACGAAGCAGGCCGCGCCCAATGCCCCGAAAGTAAGGAATGGTATCTTTTGAGTAAGGAAAAATTGGTTGTTGAACAGGCCGCCGCCGCCCCTTGATAAAAACCTTTTCACACGGAATGCCGTCTGTTGCTTTGATGGCCTTTTTAAACATCAACCATTTTCTTATGAAACATTTCAGATTATTCCGCTCTGCTCTAATCGTTTTAGTATCAAGCATTTGTCTGTCGTCCTGCGGAGAGGATCAGAATCAGATTATCAACGATCGCTGCCGCTTAATACCCGATCCCGGATTCTGCAAGGCGGCCATTCCAAAATACTATTACGATCAACAGGAAAAAAAATGCAAGGAATTTACCTGGGGTGGATGTGGCGGAGTCGTTCCGTTTGAGACCCTGGAGGCTTGTAAGGAATGTGAATAATCGCCTCACAGCGCCTGTAATTCCACCAGTTTTCGGTAAATTTTCCCGTCCCGCATCAGGCTTTCGTGCGTGCCCCGCTCTGCAATGCGGCCTCCATCGAGCACAATAATCTCGTTGGCGTGTTGTACCGTGCTTAGTCGGTGGGCGATTACGAGGGCGGTGCGGTTTTCTAAGAGCCGTTCCAGCGCGGCCTGCACCAGTTTTTCGGATTCGGAATCGAGTGCAGAAGTGGCCTCGTCGAGGATGAGTATCGGCGGGTTTTTTAACAAAGCACGAGCGATGGTGAGTCTTTGGCGCTGACCGCCACTGAGTTTGGAGCCGCGGTCGCCGATGTTCGTGTCATATCCTTCAGGAAGATTGATGATGAATTCATGGGCATTCGCGGCCCTTGCTGCGGCTTCGACGGATTTACCCGCCGTAGCCTCGGCGAAGGAGGGTGCCGCCGTAGCCTCGGCGAAGGAGGGTGCCCCCGTAGCCTCGGCGTAGGAGGGATCCCCAACCCCCTGCGCACTCGAAAAAAGGATATTATTCCGCACCGTGTCGTTGAACAAAATAGCCTCCTGGCTCACGATCCCCAACAGCGCCCTCAAATCGAACAAACGCAGATCCCGAAGGTCATTTCCATCCAGTAGTATCTGTCCTTCCGTGGGGTCATAAAAGCGCGGAAGCAAATCAGCCATGGTGCTTTTGCCTGCGCCGGATGCGCCCACGAGGGCTACAATTTTCCCTTTTGGAATCTCTAAATGGATGTTTTCCAAAGCGCCTCGTTCCGAATTTGGATAACGAAAGCTGACATTTTTAAACTCAATTTTATCCTTAAACTCCTTGATTTCCAAGGCATTGTCTCGGTCTTGGATTGCAATGGGCGCATCCAGCACAGCTTCCACCCGCTCCAACGCGCCCATGCCTTTTCGGATGCTGTATGTGGCCGCCGAAAAAGCCTTGGCTGGTTCCGTGATGGAATAAAACGCGTACAAAAAGGTGATGAAGGTTGGCCCGGTGATCTCTCCGGCAAATACCTGTTTGGCCCCGAACCACAGCAGCACGGAAGCCACCGCAATCCCTAAAAACTCCGAAAGCGGAGAGGCCAAATCCCGCCGCCGCGACAACCGGGTGATGGTATTCGCATAGCCGTCGTTTTCCCGGCCAAATCGCTCGGACTGCCAGGATTCTGCGTTAAAACCCTTGATGATCCGCAAACCACCCAGCGTTTCTTCCACCAGCGACATGACGGAACCCAGCCGCGACTGCGCCTCGCCGGATTGTTTGCGCAGGGTTTTGCCGATGCCGCCAATGATGACCCCGCTGAACAGGAGTAGCACAAACACAAAACCAGTCAAAGAAGGCGACACCCAAAGCATATATGCCAAACTTCCGGTAATCACAATCGGCTCACGCACAAGGGCTTCCATGACGCCCATGATACTCCACTCAACCTCTTGTACGTCGGAGGAAAAGCGACTCATGAGGTCGCCCTTGCGTTCTTCGGAAAAAAAGGAGAGGGGCAGATCGAGCATTTTGCGCAGCATTTTTTGCCGCAAATCGCGCACAACGCCGTTGCGCACGGGCGCCAAAAAATAGAGCGACAGGTATCTGAATAAGTTTTTGCCCAAAAAAGTGAGAACCAAAAAACTGCACACAATGAGCAGGGAACCTTCACGGCCATAGTTCAGCAGCAAGTGTTCAAAAAAGAAGTCGAGTTTGTGCTGCAGGCCAGAAGCATCCGTCGTTGGCTGACTGGAGGTGGATGGATTGGCGGGGGCGTTGGGATTAAACAAAATCTGCAAAAACGGCAGCAGCGCAGGGATACTGACCACCACAAAAAGCGACATCAGGATGTTGCAAAGGATGGCGAGCGAGAGCAGGCGTTTGTAGGGGAGATAATAGCGTAGGAGTCGAAGCATCTAATCAGTGTCAGGATGTATTTCAATATGCAATAAATCGTCTCCAACGCAAAATAGTGATTCCCAGTACAATTGCCATGGCAGCAATTGCAACCAGGGCCACTGTGTCAGAGCCAGTTTCCAGGGCGACGTTTCGTTTGAGGTATATTCCGTACAAAGCCCAGGCAACGGCGAGTCCGTGTCCAAGGTTATTTTGTCGGAATAAGATAAAAACAGCCGCTGCAGCACCTACCGTTATCATCAAAATGGTCCAAAAAACTTCCCCCAATGCTCCTCCGCGCCATCCGGAATCTACCAAAAATGCCGTGATATTCGCAATGGTTGCGACCGTAATCCAGCCCTGATAAATACCGAATGGCACATGCGAAATCCATTTTTCTAAGGGGTTTGTTTTGAACAGACCCACGCCAATGGTTTCATTCAACCGCAGCAAAGTGAACAAAAAACCTAGCATAATCAGCACCGAAAGGCCCACCTGTTCCCAATGCCAGGCAAACATCCATGCCACATTAAAACCACAGGTGGCGACAAAATACCATCCGATTTTGTCCACGATTGGCTCCACCCGCGCAGCCAAGGACGGCCGGAAAAGGGCCACAATCTGATAGCTGACAAATACAAGCAGCCAAAGATAAATGATTCCCCAAATGGAAAATGTGAGGCCTGCCGGCGTGAACATATTTGGATATTGCTCCGAAAGTTCACCCGTGTTTTTGCCATTCAGCGGAAGGGCATTGGCGAGATAGTTGACCACTAAAACGAGCACGAACGCCAAAGCGTTGACCAGTATGAGGGTACGCGTAGAAGATTTCATAGTTTAGTTTTAGTGACTATTTGCATGTTGGGTAACAAAGAGAACATCGAATACCGAACACCGAATATCGAACACCGAACATCGAACACTGAATTTTGAAGGGAGATACCCGTAAACCGGCGTTGATAGAACATTTGGATGTAATATCCAGTCACCTTTAAACTACTTCGGTGTTCGATATTCGGTGTTCGGCGTTCGATATTCGATATTCGGTGTTCGATATTCGGCGTTCGATATTCGATATTTCATCAAAGCACCCAATATACGGATAGTCAGTTTAATTCCCCCCCCGCCCTCCTGCATCATGCTTAAACAAAGACCGCATGGCCAGGAACATACTCCCCAGGGACAATACGGCCCCCATCAAAAACGGCGCGCCTGGGAAATATACGGGTGCCGTGGGGGCGGTGAAATAGGAAAAAAGATTGGTCATCAATAAAGGCCCAATAATCGAGGTCAGGCTAATTAGACTGGCAAGTGCCCCTTGCAGTTCTCCTTGTTCATTAGACGGCACCTGCCCGGAAATGATCGCTTGCAGCGAAGGCCCTGCAATACCCCCCAACGAAAACGGAACCATAAACGCAAACATCATCCAACCCTGCGTTGCGAAGGCGAAAAGTACAAAACCTACGGCATAAAGCCCTAAACCAATGAACACCGAGTTACGTTGACCCAGTTTTGGAATCAAGACTCGCGTGAGTCCGCCTTGCACAATCCCGGTCATAAGTCCCACAAAAGCGAGTGAATATCCGACCCAACGCTCATCCCATTCAAATTTCATCATCGTGATATACGTCCAGGTGCTTTGATTGGCATGACCAGCTACGTAGATAAAAATAAGCGAGGCCACCAAACTCAAAATCACCGGATAACGACGCAGACTCATCAAGGAGCCTACCGGATTGGCCCGCCGCCAACTAAAAGGACGGCGGTTTTCGGGCGCGAGGGATTCGGGCAAAATGAAGTAACCATAGAGCCAGTTGAGCATGGCCAGACCCGCGGCTGCAAAAAACGGCGCACGTATCCCGAAATGATACGAAACCACCCCGCCAATAAGCGGCCCGATAATGAAACCAACGCCAAAAGCGACTCCCACCATCCCAAAATTCTGGGCGCGTTTTTCTGGCGGCGACACATCTGCAATGTAGGCCATACCGGAAGTAAACGTTGCCCCGGTGATGCCGGCCAACACCCGCCCCACAAAAAACCACCAAATATTGGGTGAAACACCTTGAATCAAACAATGCGGCCAAAATGACGGGTCTGCGGCCAAATTGATCGCTCAAACCACCGATAATGGGCGAAAACAAAAACTGCATGCCCGCATACGTAAACATCAGAATCCCGCCCCAGCGCGCCGCCGCACTCAAACCTTCTCCCGTCAACTCTTCCAATAATTTGGGCAATACCGGAATAATCAATCCAAACCCGATGACATCCATGAGCATCGTGATGAAGATAAAAACCAGGGCGGGGGTACGTGATTGGGACATGAGGGGATGCTTTTCACCTAAAAAGGGCGCGAAGAAACAGGAAATCCTGCTTCTTCACGCCCTGCTGTACTCCGGAACGCTGTTCCGGTTAATTATTCTGGCCGGAACAGCGTTCCGGGTTACAATGCAATTTAGGTGTGCCACAATTCCCGGAACAGCGTTCCGGGTTACAGTTCCACACTTTTAAAATCCCAGGTATTCAGGAAGTTGGTCGTGAAATTACCTTCCTGAAAATCCTTGTTGCGCATCAGACGCTGGTGAAAAGGTACCGTAGTTTTCACGCCTTCTACCACAAATTCGTCCAAGGCACGCTCCATTTTTTTGATGGCCTCATCGCGGGTGCGGGCACGACAAATGATTTTAGCAATCATCGAATCGTAAAAAGGCGGGATGGTGTAGCCCGAATAAACATGGGTATCTACCCGAACGCCATGGCCTTTAGAGGAGTGAAACGAGGTGATTTTACCCGGACTTGGCCGAAAATCGTTGAAAGGATCTTCGGCATTGATCCGACATTCGATGGCGTGCATTTCAGGGAAATAGTTTTTGCCCGAAATAGGAAGTCCCGCCGCGATTTTGATTTGTTCTTTAATCAGGTCAAAATCAATGACTTCTTCTGTCACGGTGTGCTCCACCTGAATCCGCGTATTCATCTCCATGAAGTAGAAATTGCGGTATTTGTCCACCAAAAACTCGATGGTTCCTACGCCTTCGTAGTTGATTGCGTTACAGGCTTTGATAGCCGCTTCGCCCATTTTTTCCCGCAATTCGGGGGTCATGAACGGTGAAGGACTTTCTTCAACCAATTTCTGGTGGCGGCGCTGAATGGAACAATCGCGCTCAGAGAGGTGACAAGCTTTACCGAATTGATCGCCGGCAACTTGTATTTCGATGTGGCGGGGTTCTTCGATATACTTTTCCATGTAGATACCGTCGTTTGAAAACGAAGCCTTCGCTTCGCGCCGCGCCGTATCCCATTGATCTTCAAATTCTTCTGCTTTCCAGACAATGCGCATCCCCTTGCCTCCCCCACCCGCGGTGGCCTTCAGAATTACGGGAAAACCAATTTCTGCGGCGGTTTTTAACCCTGCTTTCACATCAGTGATCAAACCCGGGGTGCCCGGTACACAGGGGACCCCTGCTTTGAGCATGGTTTCTTTGGCCGTGATTTTATCGCCCATAGACCGAAGTTGATCGGGGGTAGGCCCGATAAATTTCACGCCGTATTGTTTGCAAACTTCTGCAAATGCTGCGTTTTCGGACAAAAATCCGTATCCGGGGTGAATCGCATCGGCGTTCGTGATTTCAACGGCGGCCATAATGCGCGGCACATTGAGATAACTTTCCGCAGAAGAAGGTGGCCCAATGCACACCGCCTCGTCGGCAAACCGAACGTGGAGACTGTCGCGATCGGCGGTCGAATAGATTGCCACCGTTTTGATGCCCATTTCCTTGCAAGTGCGAATGACCCGCAGCGCTATTTCGCCCCGATTCGCAATGAGTATTTTTTTAAACATCCTGATCTTAGTGGTAAGGGTGAGTGGTGTTAAAAAAAGTGACACGAAGGCCCTGGAAAGGTGTTCCCAGCGACGCGCTCGACACTTTTATGCACGATCACTTTTAAACTGGTTCGACGAGGAAAAGCGGTTGGTCGTATTCTACCGGAGTTGCATCCTCGACCAGAATTTTGACGACTTTGCCTTTCACTTCGGAGTCAATCTCGTTGAAAAGTTTCATCGCTTCGATGATACAAACCTTTGCACCGACTTCCACGACATCGCCAATTTTAATAAATGGCGGTTTGTCGGGGCCTCCACTGCGGTAAAAAGTACCAACCATGGGCGATTTGATCGCCAGTAGTTTGGAATCATCCGAAACTGCAGGCGCAGGTGCCGGAGCGGGGGTTGCGGGCGCTGGCGCAGGCGCTGACGTAGGTGCAGCAACCGGGGCGGCCATCGCAGGTTGTGGCGCAGACACCATGACGGGGGCATTGCTCTCCACGACCATAGTACCTTGGTTGCGGATCGTGAGCTTGAATTCGCCTTCTTTGAGGCTGAACTCAGAAAGTTTGTGTTTGCTCACCATTCGGATGAGCTCTTGTATCTGGTTAAAATCCATAGTAGTGGCAGGTTGAAAGGATGCAATTTGCCGATTGTTTTGGGGGCAAAGGAACAAAGTTTTTAACACTTAAACCCCCGGCTGAACAAAAGGCAGTTTCGTCACTACTGCCTCCAGTTTTTTTCCACCCACCACAATCATGATTTTGGTGCCTGGTTCGGCAAATTTTATCTTCACATAGCCAGTACCAATCGGTTTGTCGAGCGTGGGCGAGTGTGTACCCGAGGTTACTACTCCGATTTTGGCCCCACGGCGACTCTCGATTTCGTAGCCATGGCGGGGCACACGGCGTTCGTCCAATAAGAATCCAACCAAGCGGCGTTTTACACCTTCGGTTTTTTGTTTCTGGAATTTTTCTTTGGAAGGAAAATCAGATGCCTTGCCCAATTTTGTGATCCAACCTAGTCCGGCTTCCAAAGGACTGGTTTTGTCGTCTATATCATTGCCATAGAGGCAGTAACCCATTTCGAGTCGCAGGGTATCGCGGGCACCAAGGCCACAGGGTTTGATGTCGAATTTTTCGCCGGCTTTGAACAGCTTGTCCCAGATTTTGAGCAAATCACGGTTGCGGGCGTATATTTCAAAACCACCTGAACCCGTGTAGCCCGTAGCCGATATGATGACGTTTTTGCAACCTGCAAATTTGCCGCGACGGAACGAGTAATACTCAATGCTGCCCAAATCTATATCGGTGAGTTTTTTGAGCGCTTCTACTACTTTAGGGCCTTGAACAGCAATCAGACCCGTTTTAGCCGAAATATTCTGCATTTTCACCTCAAAACCACGGGAAAGGCGCTTGAGCCAACGCCAGTCTTTCACTTCGTTGCTGGCATTCACCACGAGCATATAGGATTGTTCGCCTTCGATGGTCATTTCGGGCGCATCGTCGAGGCGATACACCAGCAGATCGTCCACAATACCCCCTTTTTTATTGGGCATGCAGGAATACTGGATTTGACCGGGTTGAAGTTTGGAAACATCATTGCTGGTAGCACTTTGCAAAAACGCCGTTGCTTCTTTGCCGCGTACGATGAATTCGCCCATGTGGCTCACGTCAAAAGCACCCATTGCGCGGCGCACCGCGTGGTGTTCTTCGGAGATGGTGGAATAGGAAATGGGCAT
>CAZKBH010000009.1:78482-93917 GCA_964550795.1 uncultured Saprospiraceae bacterium | reverse complement strand
GAACTCGGCCATTTTGGCTCCAAGTTCAATGTGTCGTTCTGTTAGTGGTGTAGATTTCATCAAAAGTGGATTCGTTGATGGATGGATGCGGCACTAGGCGAAAATTGCAGGTGGCACAACCGGTTAACGCGGTGTGCCACCTGGATAGCGGTCGTTTAATTATTGGACGTTTTTTTTGTGGGTGCCTGCTGTGCCGGGGTTGCTGCCGGGGTTGTTTTGCCCGAACGAAGCGACGGCGTGGGCGTCAAGTTCATGGATGGTTTGCGCGCGGGTTTTTCAGCAGGGGTGCCTTCCACGTTCACCTCACCGGGTTTCAGCCCGAGTCTTTTGGCGATATCGTCCGGGATGGTCTCTTTGTGCACCGTGAAAGAGATGGTGTTTTGGCGCATGTAGGCCTCGGAACAATAGACGTAGCCTTTATTTTCGGTGCCTTCACCCCAGGAATTTTTGACCACGTAGTACAAGCCGGAGTTTGTTTCGTCGAGCAATCCCACGATGTGCATGAGGTGGTCGTCGGTGGTAATTTGTCGGTCAAAAAGTTGTTGGCGCAGCTCTTGCGTTACTTTAGCTTCCGGTTCCCAAAACTTAAAGGTGTTGGCTTGGGCGCTCGCGTCCTTATCTTTCATGGTTGTGGCAGGCACAATAGCCAGACCTTTTTGGCCTGAAAAACCTTCATTGCTCACATCGGCATCCCATTCGACGGAATAACCGAGGTCAATGGCATTTTTGGCGCAGCGCATCAGGTCGCTGATGGGCATGTTGTACATTTCGCCATTGGCCCAGTTGTCGGGGACTTCAAGGATAAATTTTGTCCAAAAAGGATGGTGCGTAAACGACGTAATGGTCACGTAATCATCGGTTTTAATCCCCAGATAATCGCGGTACGAAGTTGGGGTAAACACCACATTGGCATAGTCAAATTTCGTGGGTACTTTGCCAAATTCCTCATCCAGAATATCGTCAATTTGTTTCAGCCAATCGGCGGGAAGTTTGCCGTCTTTACCCTGTTTCACCAATTCGATACAGAGGCTTTTGAGACTTCTTTCCAATTTGCCGTGGTTCGGCAGTGCGTTGGGATCTTTGCGGCCCGGGTAGATGCTTTCGGGCGTGATGCCATATTTGGCCACGGCATTGAGCACATCGTGTGCAAGTCCGCCCTCGCTGAATTGTGCATTGCCCTGCCGACGCACGTAATTTTCGCATTTCAGGCGGTAAATATGCCGGACGATGAACATTTCGGAGAAGTCCACGTCCTTCTTGCCCACACGCATAGCCTCACTTTCTAAGAAGGAAGCGGTGCTAAATGCCCAACAAGTGCCGGTTTGGCCTTGATTTTTCACAGTCGTAGCCTTGCTGCGCTTGTATTCTTTGAACTCGTAAGGCTCGTTTTGAGCAAAGGCAGCCAGTGCGCCAGCCACCAATAAGAGGGAAAAGAGTAGTTTTTTCATGCCTTTGAAAATCTGTAGCGTTAATTTTTGAGGGCGAAAGGTAACGGAAAAGTGGTAATTTGGAGGTATCAGGTTCACTAGATACGATGCTATCGGCCACTCAAACGAGTCCGCACCAGTTCATTGAGGTTGCGGGATACGGGAATCGTTTCTTCGAGATGCTGAAGGTGCAAGCGATATCCTTGCGCATTGCCGCTGACTTTCACCACTTTATCAAAATTGACCAAAAAAGTGCGGTGGCACCTGAAAAACTGGGGCCAATCACTCAAGGTTTCTTCCATTTTCCGCAAAGTAGTCCGGAGTAGGCGATTTTTAAGCGCGTCGTTTTCGAGGTAAAAAACCTGCACGTAATTGTCTTGCGCAGCGAGGTAAGCTACCTGATCTGCCTGTAACGTCAACACCTCATTTTGGTTTTCGCCATAAAAAGTAATCGGTGTTGAAAGGCTTGGGTGTTCGTCCGGAAGATGAAGCAAGGCCGCTTCCGCAGCATATTTTTTGCTTCGTCCCAGTTGAACCAAAAATGCCCCAAAAAAAACCGGAAAAATGCCCACTGCAAAGGTCAGCCCCTGCCAAACCAAAAAACTTCGGCCACTGAGCTTAACGTTCCAAAGCAGGTTGGCTAGCAACAAATTACCCAACCCGATACAACCCACAAAACAAAGATTGAACAGGATTTCTTTCCAAACCCTCCATTTTTCCTCGTCAAAAATGTCTGGAAATATCCGGCATAATCCATTGAATAAGAAGGTTATCGCCACTGTAATGAGTCCAAAATAACTGCAAACGAGCAAGTATTCGAGTTCCTCGCCGGGACGAATCCGGGTGCCAAAAGGTTGGATAAAATAGAGGAAAAAGGTAACAAAAACGCCTGCCCAAAAGGAAGTGGCCCAGTGTCGCTCAAATGGATAGGGCTGTAAAAACCAGGTTCGGAGTGCGTGCATGTAGTGTGTAGTGATTAGCGAACAAAGGGGACATCTACCGTGACTTCCGGATCGGTACCGACTTGCCAGTTATAACCTTTCACCAAACGAATGGCTTCTTCGTCGCAGCCGTGGCCAAGCGAGCGGAGGATCTGAAAATTGATGGGTAAACTTTTTTCGTTGAGTATAAATTGAAGTCGCACAGTGCCGCTTACATTGTTCTGGCGGGCAGCCTCTGGCAAGCGGGCATTTCGACGCAGGTAGTCCGTAAAATCATCCCATCCGCCCGCAGGTTCTGATTCCAGGGGCTTGGCTACAGCTTTTTTCTGCTTGGAAACCTTTGATTTAGCGTTTTTTTCTTCGGCAGCTTGGGAGCGCTTGGCCATGTTGCCCGCTTGTTGGTCCACCCCTTCCATTTCATCTATCACCTTGGCGTACTCGCGCGGGGTGGCCGGGCTTATTGCACCCAGTTCCTTCGATTCAACGGCACTGGGCATCGGTGCGGGCGCGCTTACGATTTCCTGAAGGCCATCCGCTTCGGCTACCTCCTCCGTCGGTTTGGCTGCAGCTACTTGATTCCGTTTGGGACCAGCCTGTGGAGGCGCGGGTTTGAAGGGTGTGGGACTGCCAGTTGGAGCCGTATGTTCCGGCTTTGGCTCCGGGATGTTCGATGCAATGGGTTGATCTTCTGTGTTTTTTGAAATTTTTTCCTGGGCTACGGGACTGTCTAATTCCTTGGTGGGGAAAAACCAAATCGCAGTCAAAAGCAACAGCATAGCCGCCGCAATGGCCAGCCACATTTGTGGCAAACGCACCCGCCGCGCCAAACCGTTCTGTGTACGCAAACGCGCCCGCAAAGCAGCCAAATGCGCCTGGTGATCCGTTTCCGGCAAGGCCCAAAAGCCCTCCACCGTCTCCCGTCTGAATTCGTCGGAAGCCGCCAATGCCTGCATCTCCTGCTCGTCGGACCGGGAGAAATCTCCCGATTGCCAGCGTTCGAGCAAGTCAAGCAGTCTTTTGTCGTCTTGGTGGGACATGGTGTGGTGGTGATTGGTTTACCCGCCGTAGCTTTAGCGAAGGAGGGGGTTAGGTATTTTTTTCCAAACAATTTTTCAGGTTTCGTTTTCCATTTTGGATGTAGGAGCGCACTTTCCCTAAATCTTCTGACATCATATCGGAGATTTCCTTGTAGGATTTATCTTCGTAATAAAACCACTGGACGCAGGCCCGTTGTTGTGCTGCAAGTTCTGCCAAACAACGTTCGAGTAGCGTGGCTCCCTGGGGCAATTCATATTCAAAAACCGGCTCCACAGCATCAAAATACACCATATTCTCCGGCGCATGGTGATCGGTGGGTCGGCGTTGGGCTTTTCGCCATTCCATCAGGCAATGGTTTCGGGCCAACACATACAACCAGCCCCTGAATGCCCCGATTTCGTGCGCTTTGACTTTCCGGGTTAGTTCCTCATAAATCGCCATAACCGCATCCTCGGCCTTGCCCGGGTCTTTTAAAATTTTGACACAAACCCCATACACCATCGGCATGTACCGTTCGTACAAAATGCCCAAAGCACGCGGCGACTGGCCACCTACGTAGTCGGCCAGCAACTGCTCGTCGCTTAGGTGTTCGGAAATATTTGGGCGGAGAAATCTCAGCATAAAACCAGGGTCTCAGAAATGCACCGCCAAAAGTAAAGCCTTAGATGAATTCCCGTGCGGAAATACACACTCCTGCAAAAATTGGCAGCCGGTTTCCATTGAACTGACAGAATCCGACACAGGGTCTGAAAAAATGGCAGTTCCTGGCTCGTAGCACGAAGTTTGATAAAGGGCTTCATAAGAGTTACTTTCACCAAAATTAAAATAACACATACGTTATGAAGCCAATCGCTGACCGCGTGATTATCAAGCCAGCTCCCGCCGAAGACAAGACCAAAGGCGGTATCATCATCCCTGACACTGCAAAAGAAAAGCCGCAACGCGGTGAAATAGTAGCCGTCGGCCCAGGTAAATCTGGCAAAGACGCACACACCATGACCGTTCAAGTGGGCGATATGGTGCTCTACGGCAAATATTCCGGCCAAGAAATTAGCCACGAAGGCCAAGACCTCCTCATTATGCGTGAAGAGGAAATTTTGGTGATTCTTTAAGTCACCCCCATCACTTAACATTTACCACTCGTAAAGATATGTCCGCAAAACAAATTAACTTCAACACAGAAGCCCGCGAAAAACTCAAAGAAGGCGTTGACGCATTGGCTAATGCCGTAAAAGTCACCCTAGGTCCAAAAGGCCGCAACGTCGTGATTCAAAAATCTTTCGGCGCGCCTGCCATCACCAAAGACGGTGTAACGGTGGCCAAAGAAGTTGAACTCGAAGATGCCGTGGCCAATATGGGCGCGCAAATGGTCAAAGAAGTGGCCAGCAGAACTGCCGATGCTGCCGGCGACGGTACCACGACCGCTACCGTGCTTGCACAAGCAATGGTGACTGCAGGTCTCAAAAACGTAGCCGCAGGCTCCAACCCGATGGACCTGAAACGCGGTATCGAAAAGGCCGTGAAAGTGATCATTGAAAACCTGAAAGGCCAAACCCAGAACGTCGGCGAATATTTAAGCAAAATCCAGCAAGTGGCGGCTATCTCTGCCAACAACGACGAAACCATCGGCACACTCATCGCCGATGCCATGAAACGCGTCAGCAAAGACGGCGTTATCACCGTAGAAGAAGCAAAAGGCACTGACACCTACATGGATGAAGTGATCGGTATGCAATTCGACCGCGGCTACCTCAGCCCTTACTTCATTACCGACGCGGAGAAAATGGTGGCAGACTACGAAAACCCGTACCTGCTCATCACCGACAAAAAAATCAGCAACATGCAGGACCTCGTGCCTGTGCTCGAAAAATCCTTGCAAACGGGTCGCCCGCTTCTCATCATCGCAGAAGATGTTGACAGTCAGGCACTTGGCGTATTGGTGGTTAACCGCCTCCGCGCAGGTTTGAAAGTGGTAGCCGTAAAAGCTCCAGGTTTCGGCGATCGCCGAAAAGCCATGCTTGAGGACATCGCCATCCTTACCGGTGCAACAGTTATCAGTGAAGATCAAGGCTACAAACTTGAAAATGCCGGCCTCGAACACCTCGGCTCTTGCGAGCGCATCACGGTGGACAAAGACAATACCACTGTGGTTGGCGGCAAAGGCGGCGCAACGGATATCAAAGCCCGTATCGGCCAAATCAAGCAACAAATTGAAGCTACGACCAGCGACTACGACCGCGAGAAATTGCAAGAACGCCTCGCCAAATTGGCAGGTGGTGTGGCAGTCCTCTACATCGGTGCCGCTACGGAGGTTGAAATGAAGGAGAAAAAAGACCGTGTAGACGATGCGCTGCACGCTACCCGCGCTGCCATCGAAGAAGGCATCGTTCCGGGCGGTGGTGTAGCCCTCGTGCGCGCCATCAAAAGCCTCGAAAGTCTCAAAGGGGTAAACGAAGACGAGAACTACGGCATCGCGATTGTGCGCAAATCACTCGAAGCTCCGATTCGTATCATTGCTGAAAATGCAGGCGTGGACGGTTCTTTGGTGTTCCACAAAGTGCTCGACGGAAAAGGCGATTTTGGCTACAATGCTCGTACCGACGTGTACGAAGACCTGAAAAAAGCAGGTATCATTGACCCAACTAAAGTCACCCGTGTAGCGCTTGAGATGGCTGCTTCTATCGCTGGCCTTGTGCTAACGACCGAATGTGTCATCAGCGAAAAACCGAAAAAATCAGAAGGCCACAGCCACGGCCACCCAGACATGGGCGGCATGGGCGGCATGATGTAATCGGGAATATATTTTTAGCCTCTGAACAGGGCGCGTCGGCAACGGCGCGCCCTGTTTTTGTTTGGGCTGTGTGGGCGAAGTGCGGGGTCGTAAGACCCTCGCACGGCGGCAGTGCATGAGATTACGGCGAGTGTAAGCGATAAAATGAATTTGTACCGCCATGCGCGAGCTTGCCCTCAGCCTATGACTTTGAGGTTCCGCAGGCGGGTTTCAATTGGCCTTGGCGATAAAACCTATCCTATGCCCTACGCCGTGCGAGGGTCTTACGACCCCGCACCCAACAAGCAGAAACAACAGGGCGCGTCGGCAACGGCACGCCCTGTTTTTGTTTGGCTTGGAAGCAATGCCCAAAAATGTGATTGGAACTCGGTACCAAACAGATCCACCTTTGCAGTGCTTTTCCGAGCACCCCTGTTCATTGCCAGACGAGCGACATTTAATGAAATAAACCTACCACAAGTAAGGCCATGATTCATAACAATCGCCCTACTTTCGGGGCGGGGATTTTCTAGCCTGGTTTGTGCGGTTTTTTAGAAGGGGAAACCGACGGACTGGCTGGAATTTCCCTTTTTTTGTATATTAGCGCGCTCAAGTGCTCAGACGGCATTTATGGATTCTTGAAACTCCGTCTCAGCACTTAAAACAAAACGTCGGACTCGGACTCGACACTTTTGGTCAAGCCTTTCTCTACCCAATATCTTTTTTATGAGCTTCCGTACTTTTTTGCCCAACGCCTTTTTCTCCTGCATTTTTCTACTGCTCACGAATTTGGTTTTTGCCCAGCAAAACCCCGTGGTACAGTTTTCCGGTGCCCAAATGCGCGCGCCGCTGAGCCTTCCCAAAGGCACTTCGACGGTGCAAATTTGTGGCCTCGAACCCGGAGCGACCTATCAGGTAATCGCCGTGCCAATGGGTTTCAAGCAGAAAGCCACATTTGAGATCGCGCCGGCCACCGTGCTGACCAAAGGAAAGAGCCAGTTTGCATTCTCCAGAGACGACCAACATTCGGTTCATTTTGCCGCGCCTGCTGCCTGTATTGACATTCAAGTCAAAGCGAGCAGCGTAGAACAGGGCGCGGAAATCCCGCTCTACCTTTCCATTCGTTGCGAAACCAGCCCCGCAGCACCCGGTTGGCTGGACAAAATAATTGGGCAATCCGAACAAGCAGTATTGGGTGTACAGGGCGGCCAAAGTGCTCAATCTTTGATTGAAAATGTACTGGTGGGTGGTGGATGTTTCCAAATCAGTAACGTGACTTTTTCAGGCCAAAACAGCCAAATCGGGACCTTTTCCAATGGCCTGACCAACATCGGATTCGATAACGGCGTCATTCTGGCCACGGGCAATATCCTGATGGCTCCCGGCCCGAACAACTCGGACGGACTTAGTTTCGGTTTCGGCATCCCGACCCCGGACGCTGACCTGCAAAGCCTGTCCAATGGCAGTATTTTCGACAGGGCCGTAATTGAGTTTGACTTCGTACCCACGCAAAACCAGATCTCTTTTGAATTCGCGTTTGCCTCTGAAGAATACTGCGAATATGTCAACTCTCAGTTCAACGACGTGTTTGGATTCTTCATTTCCGGCCCCGGAATTAACGGAACCCAGAACATCGCTCTGGTGCCCAATACCAACATTCCCGTTACCATCAACACCGTAAACCATACGGTGAATGAGGGGCTTTATACCCACAATACCCCAGGCACCCCGGGCCGGAATAATTGCCAAAGCAGCCTTAATGTACCGCCTGTCGCTCCCGCTACAGGCCCCGCAGTCCAAGAACTTCAATACGACGGATTTACCAAAAAAATGGTCGCGGTGGCCAACGTAATTCCCTGCCAGACCTACCGCATCAGGCTTAAAATCGCCGATGTGGGAGACGGGGTTTGGGATTCTGCGGTGTTTCTGCGCGCCAATTCGTTCAGTGCTGGCGGGCAAGTGCTGGCAAGTCCCGCCTACCCGGGTGGCTTCGGGTCTGCGTACGAAAATTGTGATGCTGGCAGCGTCCGTTTTGCCCGTGGCAACAACGATGTCAGCCAGCCATTGGTCGTAGATTTTACCGTGGCTGGCTCGGCTACGCCCGGGGTAGATTATGTCCCTATTAGCAGCCCGGTCACTATTCCTGCCGGACAAATGGAGTTGTTGGTGCCCATTCAGGTCATTCCAGATCAACTTGTAGAAGGCCCGGAAAACATCTTTTTTGTCCTAACCAATTCCTGCTCTTGTACCCAAGCAACCATAGAATTTGTGATCAATGACCGGCCCGATTTCTCGCTGGAATCCAACAACCAAGCGCTTTGTGAAGGGGAAATTGCTGCACTCACCCCCACCGTTTCGGGGGGATTGCCGGGCTACAGCTATCTCTGGAACACTGGAGACACCACCCTGAGTATCAGCCCAAGCACTACCGGAACTTACACCTTGAGCGTGACCGATGGCTGCGGTGCAACGGCATCCATTTCCAACGAACTGGAATTCAGCAATTGCAGTTGCGCTGCCAACACATTCCTCAAAACCCTGGGCGAACCCGGCGAAAACGTGCAAGGATTTGGGGTTTACGACAGCCAGGACGGGAATTTGTATGTCACGGGCATGAAGCAAGACAGTGCCATGATTCTAAAAATGACCCCAAATGGTGAAGTGCTTTGGACGCGTACATTTGACATCGTGGCGGGGATAAATGACCGGATTACGGAATTGATTGTGGATACCGAAGGCCGGATTGTGGGTTGTGGATACAATGGAGACTTGACGGGGCAGTCGGGTTTTGTATTTCGTTACAATCCCTTAACCAACCTCCTCCAATGGGCCAGTACGTTTTCCCTCGAAACGCCCACCACCTGCGGGATTCTGGAACTCCCCAACGGGAATTATCTAATTTATGATAACCCATCACAACCCACAGAAAACGTTAGAACCCTGGAAATTACTCGTCCAGATGGTACAATTGACCCCAGCAGCCCCCTGAGCCAAAAACTCAGCACAGGCACTTCTGAAAGTTTGAACAGCGCCCTGATTCATAACGGGAAACTTTACGGCGTGGGCCGCAGCGACCTCAGCGCGCTGTCCCTGGATTATCGCCATCTGCTTACTTGTATAGACCTGGCAACGGGTAATGTTGATTGGACACGCATCAGTCACGTTGACCCGAATACACCCGCACGCATCCAGGGCGTAGATCTGCTGATTGAAGATGAACACCTCATTTCCCTCGGGTTTGGAAGTGAGGTGGACCTGAGCTTGCTCAATAGTCAGATTTACCTCCAGAAAAACGACCTCGATGGAAACCTCGTTTGGGTAAAACGTTTCAACATCCCGGAAGCTTTCTCCGAATCCATGGACGAAGTGATTAGTATACCGGATGGGTTCATCCTTTATGGTCGTGACCGAGATGTGCCAAGCGATCTGTTTCTGATTAAAACAGACAAGGACGGCAACCTGCTGTGGTCGAAAAAAGTGGACTATGGTTTTGTGGATTTTGTGGGAGATCTCTCCAATTATCAATCACAGATTTTACTAAAAAACGACCACCTGTTTTTCGTTGCCTCTACAGAAAAGGAGGCGGGCAGTGATTACCAAATGTTGGTCGTTAAAACGACCCTTGATGGAACATTGGAGGGCAATTGTGACTTCATTCAACCAATCTTAGCCGAAGGCAGCACGGTAAATGCACCTGTAAATTTGGCCACCATCTTAGCGCCGCTGCCATTCAACGAGGAACCAAGTCTGCGCACGCTCGCCCTCAACCCCACCAATCTCGTCATGGAAACCCTGTGCAGGATTCTGGTGGAAGATCAGGTGGATATCACTCGTTGTTTGGGAGATACGGTGCTAATTGCGGGCATTTTATACGCCCAAGACACCACTTTTCAACTCGAAATTTTGGGAAACAATAGCTGCGACACCCTGCGCACGTACACCCTTGCATTCCTGCCACATATTACCCGCTCCGAAGACATTTCCTTCTGTGCCGGTGGCTCCGTAAGCATCGGCGGACAGGTGTATGACCAATCGGGTACTGTTGTAGATACCCTGCCGGGCCAAGGCAACGACTGCGATACCGTGGTGACTTACACCCTGACACTCCAACCCATTCAGACCCGCTCCGAAGATATTTCCTTCTGTCCCGGCGGCTCCGTAACCATCGGCGGGCAGGTGTATGATCAATCGGGTACTGTGATTGACACGCTACCAGGCCAAGGCAATGATTGTGATACCGTGGTGACTTACACTCTGACCTTGCAACCCTTCCAGACCCGCTCCGAAGATATTTCCTTCTGTCCCGGCGGTTTCGTAACCATCGGTGGGCAGGTATATGACCAATCGGGAACTGTGATAGACACGCTCCTGGGCCAAGGCAATGATTGTGATACCGTGGTAACTTACACACTGACCTTATTACCCTTCCAGACCCGCTCCGAAGATATTTCCTTCTGTCCCGGCGGTTCCGTAACCATCGGCGGACAGGTGTATGACCAATCGGGAACGGTAATGGATACGCTGCCGGGTCTTGGGAACGCTTGTGATACCGTGGTGACGTACACCCTCACGTTGCTAACACAACCCACCCGGAATGAAAGCATCAGCTTTTGTCCGGGAGAAAGCATCTCACTCGGCGGAACAAATTACACCCAACCTGGCACCGTGATCCTCACCCTGCCATCCAGCACGGGCGGCTGCGACACGCTCGCTACCTATACCCTTCAATTCAGCACCCCTGCACCCTCCAACCTCAGCATTACCTGTCCAGGTGCCATATCCATTTCAGTGCCCGGCGGAAGTGGCGCTGTGGTGAACTACGCCGATGCGACGGCTTCCAGTGATTGTCTTTGCCCGGGTCTCGATGTTTCCTTGAGCAGTGGTTTGCCATCTGGAAGCAATTTCCCATCTGGCACTAGCACCGTTTGCTACACGGCACAGGATAGTTGCGGCCAGACAAGCTCCTGCTGCTTCAATGTGACCATCGAAGATGAAGATGCCTGCGATACCAAAGTGAATGGCTGTATCAAGTATGAACTCCTGACCATTACGGAAGATGCGGGCAAAAACCGCACATACCGTATTCGAGTGACCAACAATTGCGCTAACAAGTTGATTTACACGGCTATTCAAATCCCAAGCGGATTAGTAGCCATTGAACCAGCCAATTTTTCCACCTACACGGCTCCTTCGGGAAATACCTACGTGGTGCGCAGTCCGAATTTCTCTCCGCAATATTCGATTCGTTTCTCTTCTGTTTCCGACAGCATCCACAATGGCGAATCTGACATTTTCAAATACACGATCCCTGCCCAAGCGAATGAGGTGTTGTTCATCCACGTCATCTCGCGTTTGGCACCCAATCTGTCGCTAAGCGCGCATCTCAACACCTTCTACTGCCCAATTGGGGTCACACAAACTGAAAACCGGCCCATAAACCAGCGGGATGCACTGGAGGAACCCCTTGCCGCTGGCACCTTGCTGCTTTTCCCCAACCCGACCGACGGCGAACTTTTTGCCGATCTATCCCCCTGGCAGGGCGAACGCTTGCAAGTGCAGGTGCTCGACAGTCGCGGACAGCGGGTACAGCAAAGCAGCATCACGGCGAGTGGAGATGCCCAGTACTTCGAGTTACCGGATGCACTGCCTGCGGGACTGTATTTCCTGGAGGTTTTGACCGAACAAGGGGAACGGCACACGGCTCGATTTGTGTTGCAGCGGTAAAGCGTGTAGCGAGTGGCACCTTTGAAACAAGGCATGCATCATTTTCGGTGCTTGTTTCAAAGGTGCCACCGCGCTAAAAATGGGCATTTTTGGATAAAAAGATGCCTTGGGAACTTGATTTTGCTTTGCTGCGTTAACCGTGTGCTGCGTCTTTAAAAAAAAATGAAAATTCTTTTTCACAACGCTTTGAGATAAGGTAAACGTCGCAATATCTTTGCGGCCCATTTTGGATAGGTGGGTGAGTGGCTGAAACCACCGGTTTGCTAAACCGACGCACGGGTAACCCTGTGCCCCGGGTTCGAATCCCGGCCTATCCGCGGTTTGGTATTTGGTTTGTTAGATATTTGGTTCCTACCAATTAACTAAGCACCAGTCACCAATCACTTTTCGGGATGTAGCGCAGCCCGGTAGCGCACCTGCTTTGGGAGCAGGGGGTCCCAGGTTCGAATCCTGGTATCCCGACAACATAACAACGCAATTATCTGGTAATCAGGTAGTTGCGTTTGTTGTTTGGGGTGTTTGGGTAGTTTCAGCAAAATTATCTGATTAATTAGTGTTCATATTTCACAACTCGCAGACATCTTTTTCCAAAAGAAGTATAATTTGTTCGATATTTGCACCTGTTCACCTTTGGTAAACATTTTGAGTCATGACAGAATCGGATATTTTATACATGGCGGTAGAAAATCTCAAAGACCTGACTCCCATGGAGGTTGAGATTGTTACGCCCTTAAATCCCAATGGCCATTTGGATGTTCAAATTCACATCAGAACGGGGACAAATAAGAGTTGCTTTAAGGTAGAGGTAAAAGAGAATGTATTGCCCTCAAGCCTACCCCGTTGGGTAGATAGGTTGCATGAACCAGGGACCTTACTAATAGCAAAGTACATTTCTAATCCGGCAAAGGTATTATTGGAAATACAGGGCATTAATTATTTAGATATTTCAGGAAATTGTTTCATCAGAAATGGTGGTGGCAACATATTCTTGCACATTAAAGGACAACGTGAAACAGCAAAAAACGGAGAGATTAAGCATCGCGCTTTCCAAAAAAATGGCATTAAACTTATTTATGCCCTACTGCTCAATGAAGACCTCCTCAACAAAACACACCGCGAAATTGCTTCCGTGGCGGGGATTTCCTCAAGCACGGTCGGAGATATTTTGACTGACTTGAAAGCAGCGAATTTCTTAGTACAGATGAATGAAAAAAAGATGGCTCTAATTAATAAGGCGGAACTTTTGAGCCAATGGGTTACGGCTTTTAACCAAAAACTAAAACCCAAATTGATGCGTGGTCGGTTTAGACTTAGAACACAAATTTGGTCGCAGATGAATATTGGAGACGAATCTTTTTGGGGAGGAGAGCCAGCTGCTGATTTGTTGACCAATTATCTAAACCCTGGCGCTTGGACACTTTACTCTAATCTTAATCGGAGGGGGTTGATTCAGGATCTTCAATTGATACCTGATGAAGATAAAGGGAATGTTACAGTTTACAGCCTCTTTTGGAAGTTAGAAAACAAGGACTTTGTGTTGCCAGAGTCGAAGACTGTCCACCCTTTACTGGTTTATGCAGAATTAATTGGCTCAGGCAACGACCGAAATTTTGAAACAGCAAAAAAAATCTATGCGCAATACCTCCACAATCTTATTGACTAAAATTGCTGACGAAGTCGTAATCAAATTGCTAAAGGCTGTTATACCAGCGCTGAAAATCGCAAGAATTGATTATTTTGCAGTAGGAGCCTTCGCAAGGGACGTAACTATGTTAGCAAAGGGACACACATCTCCTCCAGCAAGAAAAACAAATGATGTTGATTTAGCAGTAATGGTCGGCTCTTTGGATGAATATGAGGAATTGAAAAAATTGATTAGCGCATTACCTGATTTTGAACAGGATGAAAAAGAGCCGTATAGATTTGTTTTTAAGAATACTTATGTTGTTGATTTTCTTCCATTTGGCGAGATTACGAATGAGAAAGGTCAAATTGAATTACTTGCAAAAAACGCCTTTGTATTGGACATGCCTGGATTTGATTTGGTCCATCCATTTGCAGAAACGGTTGAAACTGAGGAGGGATTGACCCTGAATGTTTCATCCTTATCCGGCATTGTACTTTTAAAACTCTTAGCATGGCAGGATAAACCTGAACGAGAAAAAGACATTCTTGATATTGCATATATTTTGAAAAACTTCATGGTTCTGCACTGGGAGGAGATTGCAGAGGATGATTTACTGGATTTATATGAGGACGGAGGTAACTTATTCGACCAACTTGTCTCCGCTCGGTATGTCGGAAGGCAAATGGGTGGAATGCTACAGGGTGATGCGGATTTGAAAAAAAGAGTACAAAAAATGTTAGAAGAAGAGTCGAAAAGATCAGGAATGGCCCGATTGATGTCAAATGAGTACATTGAAGATAATCAACACATTATCAATGCTTTATTAGATGGGGTGAATGATATTTCCCGACAAATACCAAAGTCACATCCTTAGCTTCCAGCGGCATAGTTTATTCTTCCGATCCCCCTACCCCACCCCAAAAAAATACCCCTTGCGCCGTATCATTCCTGCTCGTACCTTTGCGGCGTCCCTCATTTCAAAAGATTGTCCCTCCACTATACTAAGTTTCTCAAAACGAAGTTTTTACGCCCGTTTTGACACGCTTAGTACGTACTGCGTCTGACCGCGGTTCGCACAACTTTATAAAAAATCTTATTTCCAAAACTGGCAAGAGCGGTGGAGTGTCCTAGTATGTTTTCCCCGGAAAATAACGCTCCCGACATTTCCCGCGTCTGCTCAAACCTTGCTGCTTATGAACACGAATTTTCGTGCCGGGTACTTGGCTGTAATGCTTCTTTGCATCTCCAGCGCACTTTTTGCCCAAAAATCAACGGTCACAGAGCTTTTAACCCGTGCTGACCGGCAGTTTGATCTTTACGCCTACAACCTCGCCATCCAAACCTACGAGCAAGTACTGGAGGAAGAAAAAAGCAACGCGCGTGCGCTGGCACGCATCGGCGACTGCCATTACCAACTGAATAACCCAGACCGGGCCGTAGAATGGTACCAAAAAGCACAAAACACCTTTAAAATGGAGGCCGATGTGCCACTCCGCCTAGGCAAGGCGCTGATGCAAACAGGCGATTATGATGCGGCCAGGGATCAGTTCCTGCTCTACGTCGAAGTAGATGAAAAAGTGGGTCGGCAATTTGCCAGCGTAGCCGATTACGCCATCAAAAATGCCAAAAAGGAATCGCAGTGGCAGGTAAAAAATGAAGCCATCAATACTTCTTCCGCCGATTATGGCGCTGCGTTTTACAACAACCGGGTAGCTTTTAACTCTGCCCGGACCGACATTGTTCCGACCAGCAAAACCAGCACCGAGCCTCAGGGCGGCAATACCAATTACCTTTTTGTCAGTGAACGCAACCCACAAACGGAGCTGCTCAACAGACCCAATTTTCTTCGCTCGGACGTGCAAAATGTCCGAAATGAAGGTCCGGTAAGCTTTTCCTCCAATGGCCGTC
>CAZKBH010000009.1:70006-78472 GCA_964550795.1 uncultured Saprospiraceae bacterium | reverse complement strand
GGGTTGCTTTTTCCCGCAATAAATTCATCAGCGGAACCCGGCAAATTGCCGAAACCGGCATGAATATGAGCATCTACATCGCCGATGTAGAGAACGGCACCTGGAAAAACGTGAAAGCGTTTCCTTTCAACGGCTCTACTTATGCCACCGGATTCCCTTGTCTCTCGCCAGACGGCAACAAATTGATTTTTGCATCCACGCAACCAGGCGGATTTGGCGGTTGGGACATTTACGTGTCCAACTTTACCGCAACGGGCTGGACGGAGCCGCGTAATTTAGGTACCCCGCTCAACACCCCCGGAAATGAGGTTACGCCGTTTTTTGATGGCGAAGACCTTTACTTTTCCTCCGATTGGCACAAAGGTTTTGGGGGCCTGGATGTGTTCCGCGCATCCCTCGGCCGCGAAGAAATTACCGAGGTTTTTCACCTTGGCCCCGGCATTAACTCCCCACGCGATGACTATGGATTTATCTACAATGCCTACGAAAATATTGGCTACTTAACCAGTACTCGCAGCGGTGGCCGCGGCAATGAAGACATCTGGATGGTGTCTAAAAAATGGAGCGACCAGGCTTTTTCGGAGCGCTCGGGCAACCCTGCTGCCCCCGCCACTCGGGATGCGGCCCCGCGCCCTACAGAATATTCCACTCCAGGTGACCTGAACAACAATACGCCAAGCACCGCAACGAATCGGAATAATGTCCGTCTGCACCTTTTGGTTACGGATGAACGCGGTTTCCCGCTCACCGATGCAGAAGTGGACCTTTCGGACTGTTATGGCGCGAAGGGCTTTACGGCAGGAGACGGAAAATTTTATTTCGATGAGCTTTTGCGGCCCATTGATTGTAATGTGAGCGTGCGCAAACGTGGATACCGCGATGTAACCATCGTCTTGCGTGATTTTGGCAAACAAAACATTAAGATTACGCTTTCAAATGATGTTCGAGAAGAATTCGTTGGCTTTGTTTTTGACGCACAAACCCTGGCCCCCATTCGCGGTGTAACGGTACAACTTCAATTGCTCGACAGCGAAATTGAAGCCACCACAGACGAAACAGGGTTTTATTCCCTGAATGTGGAACCTGGTCTTTCTTATCTCATTACGTATAACAAATATGGCTACACCGATGCCGTAGTGCGTACCAATTTCCCTTACAACAGCACCCGCCGAATCGCTACCGTTAATCTGGAAAAAACTTACGATGACCGCAGCGTGCCACCTCGCAGACCAGATGAGTCCAAAACGTACGATGACCCGGCAAAACCCATCACGTACAATGATGTGAACGCTGTAAATCCAGTAGTCACCAAGGTGATACCGCGCGAAACAGCCAAATCACCGATCAGTGCGGACAAATTCAACGGATACTCCATCCAGCTGGCAGCCATCCCTGACGTGCCCAGTGAAGCAGTTTTGGGCGCCTACGATGCCCTGACCACTTTAGGCAACCTGTACGTTAAAGCAGAGGACAAAATGAATAAAATCCGGCTAGGGATTTACCCAACGCAGGCCGAGGCCAATGCCAATCTGAAAAAGGTTTTGCTAGAGAAGAAGAACAAAGGTGCCTGGGTAGTGGAAGAACGGGGCGCAGATGAAGCCCTGATTATTGGCAACGAAATGACCGTCGCTCCGATCCAGTACAATGCCATCCCACCTGTCAGCCGTGGGAGTGACACGGGCGTACGATACGGAATCCAGTTAGGTTCTTTCGCTGCGGGAAAATCTATTCCCATCAGCGACTACAACCGCCTCGATGGCCTTGGAAACCTGTATTCAAAATCTGAAAACGGATACACCAAAGTTCGCTTAGGGATATGGAGCAATTACAGCCAGGCGGAAGGTGCAAAATCGGAGGCCATTCGTCGTGGATTCCCGGATGCGACCATTATCACGGAACGCGCCGATGACCCTGAAATCAGAGATTACTTGATTTCCAACAGCAACAGCCCAAATAACCTGGCCCCCAAGGGCAATAAGTTTGTCCCAAACAGCCCAGCGCCTGCTCAGGTTGAATACAGCACGAGCGTTACCACCACCCATCCGTTTTTGGTCCGCATCGCCGCACTTTCCAGACCAGAATTGTTTGATGTGTGGCGGCTCGAGCATTTGGGCAGCTTCCATCAGCGCAGTGCGTCCAATTCTCCAGGCATGACGGTGCTACTGCTTGGCGCGTATGAAAACATGGAAATCGCCAACAAGGTCGCCAACCAACTCGTTGACATGGGTTATGAAGACGCTTATGTGGTGAAGGAAGAAAATGGCAAATTGATCCGAAAATAACTGGTAAAATGAAAATCACCTACTACGGCCATTCCTGTTTTTTAATTGAAACTGGCTCAAAACGCATTCTTTTCGATCCATTTGTGACCGGAAATACCCTGGCCCAAGCGGTGGATGTTAAAGCGATTCGTTGTGATTACATCCTCCTGAGTCACGGTCACAGCGACCATTGTGCGGATCTGGAAATCATTGCTCAAAACAATCCCGGCATCACCATTGTAGGTATCTGGGAAATCCATGAGCGGTATAGTCAAATGGGCTTTAAAACCCACCCGATGAACATCGGCGGATGGTGGACTTTTGATTTTGGTCGGGTAAAAATGGTCCATGCCGTGCACAGCAGCAGTTGGCCAGATGGAAGTTATGCCGGCAATCCGACAGGTTTTGTGCTCGATACCACCGACGGCGTGCTCTATTTCGCAGGAGACACTGCACTGACGATGGATATGCAACTAATCCCAATGACCTGCCGGCCCCTCGATGTAGCCATTCTCCCGATAGGATCTAATTTCACCATGGATTACCACGATGCCTTAATTGCCAGCGATTTTATCCAGTGTAATCGCATTATCGGGAGTCATTTTGACACCTTCGGGTTCGTTAAAATTGACCACGAGGCGGCCCAGAAAGCTTTTTCCGAAAAAGGCAAACAGCTGATTTTAATGGAAATTGGCGAGCGGATATGAGGGTTGACGAGGATTGATGAAGGTTTATAGGGGTTTATAAAGGTTGATAGGGGTTGATAGGGGTTGATAGGGGTTGATAGTTTTCGCTTGAGAATTGTTAGCATTTCGCCCATTTGAGCTCAAAATATAAACCTTCATAAACCTTCATAAACCTTTATAAACCCTTATCAACCCTTATCAACCCTTATCAACTCACAAACCCAGCGCTTCCCGATCCGCTTTTTTCAAAGATTTGGCCACCAAATCATAGGAATGGTCAATCAACTCCCGCAGCAGTGCCCCATTTAGGCTGCCCTCAAAGTCCACTGTATTCCAGTGTTTTTTGCTCATGTGCCAGCCGGGCTGGATTTCAGGATACTGCTCCCGAAGTTCCACCGCCCTTTCCGGGTCACATTTCAGGTTGACACTGAACTGCTCGGAATCCAGACCCGTGATGGCAAAAATCTTACCCCCTACTTTTAAAACCAGGGTATCAGGCCCAAAGGGGAAATCCTCCGAACTGGCCTTTTTGGCAAGACAATATTCGCGGAATTGTTCGATGTCCATGGGTTTAGATGTTAACGTCCTTTATACTTCTGCTCAAACCGCTGGTTGAGTTGTTTATGTTTGTTATCCAGATTGATGGTCCGGCCCTGGATGAAAGCGGCGGTCACCTGACAAGTGCGCATATCCAGTGCGTCGCCTTCAGAAATAAAAAGGGTGGCATCTTTACCCGTTTCGAGCGATCCGCAAGTTTGGTCAATTCCAAGAATTTTGGCGGGATGCAGGGTGAGTGCACGCACGGCCGCTTCTTTGGGCAATCCAAAACCGACGGCCTGACCCGCCTGGAATGGCAGATTGCGTTGTTGCCAAAAACCGTCGTTGGAGAGTGCAAACAAAATCCCTTTTTCGTGTAGCAATGCAGCCGTTTTAAAAGTCTGATCCACCGCTTCATCTTCCC
The DNA here is from genome assembly GCA_964550795.1 of uncultured Saprospiraceae bacterium. GTDB lineage: Bacteria > Bacteroidota > Bacteroidia > Chitinophagales > Saprospiraceae > M3007. Next base: position 74,564 of record CAZKBH010000009.1, on the reverse strand, counting down.
GGTTTGGAAGTGATTGTGTTTTATGCAGAATTACTGGAACGTCATGACTTTTAAGAAAATCCGTTATCATCCAGGCATCGCTTGCGCCCACCAGCACTTTTTTCAGCCCGAAGGATTCCGCAAAAAGCACCGATTCCTGGATGGTTTTAGCGTTGCTGGTATGGATGTAGAGCGTGGTTTTTTGCGTAAAAAGCCCACGCATTGCTTCAAAACGCAGATTTTTTACCGCAGGAGTAGCTTGTTGTGCGTATGCGCGTGCTTCTTCAAAAAAACGCCGCAGCGCCTGCACGTCCTTTTCATATTGTTCATTTTTCCGCATCCCCGGTGTACCGGTTTGCCAACCCCCGAAGCTTTGAAAAGCGGGCCAGTTTAGATGAATGCCTTCATCACTGCGGTAGGTCGCATCTTCCCAGTTCCAGGCGTCCAGCTGAACGACTGAAGATGCCCCGGAAATGGTTCCGCCCTGTGGCGTTACCTGCGCGAGCAAAATCCCATTGGAACGCACGGTGGGAATCACGTCCGAATCTGTGTTATACGCCACAATCGAACGGAGATTGGGATTGTATTGCCCAATATCTGCATAATCAACCGTTGCGCGGGCGGCTTCGATTTCAGCGAGCCCAAGATTGGTGTTTAGGGCGATAAAACCGGGATACACGTGTTTTCCCGTGGCATCGTAAACCGTTGGATATTTGGAACGATCCAGCCGAATCGTGGTGGCGTCTGCAACGAGGGTCAGTTTTCCACCTTCAAATCCAATGGCGCTGTTCGCGATGACGGTGCCATCGCCCAAATGCGCGGTTGCGCCCCAAATGAGTACCGGGCTGCTTTGCGCTGGGGCTGGTGCGGGACTTTGGGCAACGGAGGTGAATGCGAAGGATAAAAGGAGCAAAAAAAGTGGTAGCCGCATGATGATGGCAGTGTTGAATGAAAATGATGGGGCAATATACTTTGGTTCGGGCAATTTAATCTGGTTAGTCGCTCGTGCCCAAAGTTTGTAAACAAGTAAACCAGCGAAAATCTTATGTAATATCCTATGTGTTTAATGCCTTAGAGACGTGTCTTTTCCCGCCATTTTGTTCGCGCTCCAGGCAAAAACACAGGCGGTCCAGAACGAAAACATAGAATAAACCAGGGCAGGTTTGACCATTTCCGGGCTACCCAGCAGGTTTCCGGCAATCAGAAAGGCGAGCGTGGTGTTTTGAACGCCACTTTCCATGGCTCCCGTCAGTCGCGAGGGGTGCGGTGCGCGAATGTAATAGAGCACAAAATAACCCGTCAGCAAACAAGCTGCGTTTTGCAAAAGTCCAACGGGTAGAATCAGCAGGATATCACGGCCATTCAGACCCGTGCCACCCACACTTTCGCTGCCAAAAAGTTTGACGGCAAAAACAATTGCGAGCAAGCCCAGCATAACATATTTGGCTGGTTTGTTGATTTTTTCAGCAAAAACAGGGCGCTTTTTGCGCAGTAAAACCCCAAAAAACGCAGGTATGATGGTGATAAAAAAGATGTGTCCGACGGTATCCCAAAAAGGCAGGTGCATGTCGGAAGATTTGCCCAGGAAAATATGCAGCCCCAAATTGACCACGATGGGGATAGAAAATAGTGTAAGTGCACTGTTGACAGCAGTAAGTGAAAGCGAAAGCGCCACGTTACCGCGCCATAAATAGGTCAGAAAACCCGAGGTGGCACCACCAGGACTAGCCGCCAGGATGATAAACCCCACCTTCAATTCTGCCGGGATGGGCAAAACCAGCGCTATGATGAACGCAATGAGCGGCAGCGCAAGCATTTGGACCGTCAGCGCCGTAAAAAACGCGCGGGGATGTTTGATCACCCGAATGAAGTCGGAAAACTTAAGCGAAAGCCCCACGCCGAACATCACGAGTGCCAAGACAGAACCAACAGAAAGGTCAACGAAGAAAGCAGGACTCAATGGGAGATTTGTTTTTTAATTCTGCACAAATGTAAAGCGGGAAGTCGCCTCTGCAAGTACGTTCGTTTATTTCCTTTGAAAGGAGCCTCTTTTGGCCGATTGGGCTTTAACCAAACTACGTTCACCGACGCGAATGACAGTGATATCAAAGATACTACTACCGAGTTTGGTCTGAGCCTGAACAACAACGGCATTGGCATCAGCCCGCTGGGTGTAATCAGCAATGGTTTCACGTTTGGCGTAAACTGGATGTTCTAAACCCCTCCTTGGCTACACTAAACTTGCGCTCGAAAGGGCAACAAAAAAACATCCCCCTTTGGTGTACGCACCAAAGGGGGATAATTTTTATGTAACAAACGCAAAGTTTGAACAATGTAGTTTGCCAGGCTTTGGTCGCCAATCGAATCAATCGAATCAATCGAACCAATTGAAATTAAGCCCTTGGCTCCTTGCCTAATTTTTTGACATTTTTGCCCATTCCCGCTTCGCGCCAAATCGCCTTTTTAGACTTTTTGGCCGCTTTGGTCTTTTCCGCCATCATCACTGCATTGGTCGTGCTGACGATACCGCCGCTAGCGCAGAGATCCGAAAATTTCACTTTTTCGGTTCTGGAACCTGGCTTGAGCACTTCTCCGTCTTGTTTGATCACCGACTGCTCCATGATGTGCTTCACTTGCACGGCAGAAAGTTCGGGATAATAAGAACGGATGACCGCTGCAACACCAGCCGCCGCAGGGCTAGCCATGGAGGTGCCGCTCGCTGGACCGTATTTTCCGTCAGGAATGGTGGACTGAAGTTGTACGCCAGGTGAGAACAGGTCAACGTTCTTTTTGCCATAGTTGGAGAACCCGGCTACGCGGTTTTCGCCTGTTTTCCAGTGCAATGCACCGATTTCCATCCAGGTAGAAATGTGTTTTTCTTTGCCGAACAAACCTTTTTTGATTGGCTTTTCAAGTTCATCGTTCGGAAAATTTGCTTCTGTATCGTTGTTGGCAGAGCTGTTACCAGCCGCGTGAACGAGCAATACGTCGTGCTCTGCAGCATAGCGCATCGCCTTATCCACATACCATTTATGGGAGCCGTACCCTTTACCAAACGACATGTTGATGATGCTCGCACCATTGTCCACCGCGTAGTAAATGGCGTTGGCTACGTCTTTGTCGCGTTCGTCGCCATCAGGTACACAACGCACGGTCATGATGCGCACATTGTCCGCTACACCTTTGATGCCGATGTTGTTGTTGCGGTTGGCAGCGATGATACCAGCCACGTGTGTGCCGTGGAATGCATCAGGGCCTTCATATTCATTGGTGCCGTAGAAACGATTGGTTACGTCGTTCGGGTCGTCGCCGACCATGGCACGGGCATTGTAATCTGGATTGAGTTGGTATTCTACCTGGTTGTAGAAGTAGGCTGAGGCGTCTTTTTTAGCATCTTCGAGGTCTTGGCGGGTGCTGAGGCCCTGTGCCATTACCATCTTCATGATTTCCACCGATTTAGTGAGCTCTTCGTTGCCATCCACTTTGATAGCCGCCACGTTTTCGGCGTTTAACTCCTTGCCATTGAGTGCTTTTTCTACGGCATCCAAGGCATCTTCGATAGGCTTAAGCTGCTTGGTTGCGTTTTCCATGCCAGAGATGGCTTCTGCGCGCTGGGTTTCAAACTCTTCTTTGACTTTTTGCCAGTATTTGAATTCTTTGGCGGCATCACCGTGTAGATTTTTCGGATCGGTGCCTTCGAAACGTTTTTTTAACCGCGCATATTCACGGGTAATTTCGAGGGTTTCGTGGTTGACATTGCCGCCCGGGCCAGCGAGGAAGTTCCAGCCGTGGATATCATCCACATAACCATTGTTGTCGTCGTCAATTCCATTTCCTGGTATCTCACCTGGATTAACCCACATCACATCCTTAAGATCTTCGTGGTCAACTTCCACACCTGAGTCCAGTACGGCTACGATAACCATTTGGCCTTTTTTGCCTTTGCTTTTGAGCAGTTTTAGTGCCTCATCCCCGCCAGTTCCGTTCACTTTATCCGTAGATGCATCTAGGTTGAACCAGTTCTCGGTGGCTTTGCCCTGCTCCCACATAAACAGGCCGGGTAGGCATGCAAGGACGACGAAAAGACTTCTTTTGAAATTCATGTAGTAAAAATTTTTGATGAAAACTTTTGATAATGCATTCAGCGCTCCCAATAATCCGGTACGCTAAAACTAGAAACGGCAAAATTAACGCGTTGTGCGGCGAAACGGAGAAGATTAGACCAAAACGCAGCGAGGGGGGGCGTATGCCATTCATTTTGGGGTTGATAACCTATTTATGACGCATTCGCGGCAAAGTGTCCAACATGGCATTTTCTTTGTCGCAACAATTGTTTTTCACCTTGAGGCTGTGTCAGCCTCCCTAACAACCAATATATTTACATGATGACGATTCGCTTTGCTTCGCTCGTGCTATGCGCGCTTTTCACCGCAAGTTTCCTGAACCTAAATGCCCAAGGTTTTGGGGTAGTTGTTGACAGTGCCAAGGCCGCGCCCGACCAAATTATTTGTGTGCCCGTCAATGCACAAGGCTTTACTGAAATTCTATCTTTTCAATACTCGCTCACGTGGGATCCCAC
>CAZKBH010000009.1:8982-69996 GCA_964550795.1 uncultured Saprospiraceae bacterium | reverse complement strand
GTGCTTCAGTATGATCACATTCAAAATAGCCAGCTCCCGGGATTTAGCGAAATGGATGTCCATGCGATCACTGCGAATGGATTGCTGGTGGCATGGAGTGATCCAAACGGCAATTCAATCACCAAAGCAGATGGCGCAGTGGTCTATGAGGTGTGTTTTAAAACCATTGGCATCGTGGGCAACAGCACCGACATTACTCCGGGCAGTGAGGGATTTCCACCCGCAACCGGCGGAGCGGAGGCCTTTAACGGCGCCCTTTTCAATGTTTGGACGCCCGCGCTTAATGTCCCTGGTTTTGTTCAAATCGTGCCCCTGGAGAGTACTCTTGGCAGCTCGGATGCTGGCGCCCTGGCACAACCCTCGTTTCAGTTAAGTCCAAATCCAACCCATGATTCTACTCGCGTGGTTTTAAATGCTGCAATAACGGGAAGGGCCAATCTTAGCGTCACTGACACATCCGGAAAAAAGGTATTTGAGTTCAATACCAGCGTTCAAGCGGGGGAAAATACTTTTGAAATTCCTGCTAAATCATTGAATGTCAAAGGGATGTATCAGGTTACATTGCAAACGGCGCAAGGTGTTTCTTCGCAGATGCTGAGTGTTCAGTAAGGTAAATCGAATCAATCTACTATTCTCCTGCTCCCTATATTGATGCAACGATCTTTATTCCAACATTTTTGGTTGCCATTATACCGCCGTTGGGCATTGAAGTACATCCAGCAGGAGCGCTCATTTGACGGTTTCGGACTGCAACTGGTGATACCTCCGGGGGTCTTTCACCCGGGTATTTTTTTTAGCAGCGAAATTTTTATTTCTTTTTTACAACACATTGATTTTCAGGATAAAAAAGGGTTGGATATTGGAACAGGAAGCGGCATTTTGGCCATCTTTTGTGCCCAAAAAGGTGCCTGCGCAACCGCGCTTGACATCAATCCTTTGGCCGTAAAAACGACACTCCTGAACGCTTCGAAGAATGGTGTATCGCTCCAGGTGTTTGAAAGTGATCTGTTCGACTGCCTTCCAAGGCAATGCTTTGATTTTGTACTCATTAACCCACCGTATTATCCTCGTCGTGCCCGCGATTTAGCGGAACACGCCTTCTTTGCTGGAGAAAACCTGGAATACTTCGAAAAACTCTTTGCCCAATTGCCGCAATACATTTTCGACATGCAAGAACCAGGCAACCTCGCACAAAAGGAAACCCGTGTTTGGATCATTCTTTCTGAAGACTGTGATTTTTTGAAAATGCAAGCAATATCTGCCAGAAATGGGTTTCTGTTGAAGCCGGTTTACGAAAAGAAAAAGTGGGGAGAGCGATTTTTTGTTGCCCAAGCAGACCAAATCCGCTAAAATATACACACTAACACTTACATACTTCCATTGCCGGATTTTAAAATTATCCGCCGCGCCGCCCAATTGCTCATGCCCACCCCGAACAGCACCACTGAAACCGAGCTAATCGGCATCAGCACCGCAGCCACGAGTGGCGATAAAGCGCCCGCAACCCCAAAACTCAAACCGATGGCATTGTAGGTCAGTGCTACGATGTAGGAAAGATTCACAATCCGAACCCCTTCCCGGGCCAGTTGCACAAACTGTGGCAAACGGGCAAACTCATCCGCATGGAGAATTGCATCGCAGGCTGGGGTGAAGTTGTTGGTGTTTTCGGCCACAACAATGCCTAATTCGCTTTGACGGAGGGCACCCGCATCGTTCAGGCCATCGCCGAGCATCATGACCTTGCGGCCATGCTGTTGGAGCTTTTTTACAAACTCCAACTTATCCTGTGGGCTACGATTGAACAACATCGTATCCGCCTCCGGGAAAAACGATTTCAGGGCCACTGCCTCGCGATTCTGATCGCCGGAAAGCAAAAAAATCGGCGATTCGGTATCAGATTGAGCCTTTGAACTGGCCGATTTATTCTTTTGCCGGAAGAAGGCAAGCACTTGAGCCAACCCGTCGCGGTAATGGTTTTTCACTTCAAAATGCCCAAGTTCCTGGCCGTCAATGGACACAAAAACCCCTGCATCAAGGCCCTTTAATTGCAGCGTATCGGTAAAATTATGGGAACCCACTTTCACCATTTTGCCCCGTACCACGCCTTGAATGCCTAAACCGGGGATTTCCTCAAATTTTTCGGGTGCTTCCGTGGGAACATCGGCCAGGAGTTCAAATATCCGGCGGCTGAGCGGGTGTGACGAGTGGCGCACCAGGGAGCGGATTGCAATTTTTTCCGGGTAGCTCAAGGCTTTGCCCTGAAAGTGCATTTCTTGTTGGGCTACGTTCGTGATAGTGCCCGTTTTGTCAAAAACCACCGCATTGACATCGGCAAAAGCCTCCACGATGCGGATATTTTTGAGGTAAAAACGGTGTCGCCCGAGAATGCGGAGGATATTGCCCAGCGTGAATGGAATGGCCAGGGCCACATTACAAGGGCAAGCCACGATCATCACCGCCGTGAACGCATTGATGGCCGTGGGCATATCGCCGCGCATCCACCAATACACAAATGCGCCACCGCCAAAAGCCAGAATCAGGTACGTGAAAATGCGGCCTGCGGCATCGGCCAGTTCCGTTACCTGGCCTTTTGCGTTGGTTTTGAACGCATCGTTGTTCCACAATTTAGTCAAGTGGCTTTGCGCAACCCGCCGGGTGAGCGCGATCTCGATGCTTTCTCCAACCTGTTTGCCACCCGCAAAAATACGTTCGCCATTTTGAACCAAAACCGGTTCAGATTCTCCTGTCACGAAACTATAATCCACACTGGCTGAACCTTTTAGCAAAATTCCATCCGCAGGAATCACTTCCTGGCTGCGAATCAGAATGATATCGCCTGGCACCAGCCGACTGACGGGCACGGAGGTTTCTTCGGCCCCATTGCGCAGGGTGGCGGCCACGGGGAAGTAGGATTTGTAATCCCGCTCGAAGGAAAGTTGATGCCAAACATGTTGCTGAAACCATTTCCCAATCAGCATCAAAAAGGTCAGTCCTGCGAAAGAATCCAGGTAGCCTGGTCCTGTGTGGGTAAAAATTTCCCAAACACTTCTGCCGAAGAGCGAGAGGAAAGCCAAACAAAGCGGAATGTCAATATTGAGTTGCCGATTGCGCAAGCCCTGCCAGGCGGAGCGGTAATAATCAATCTGGCTGTACAAGAGCACGGGGAGCGAAATCAGCAGACTTAAGTAGCCAAAAATATTGGAGAACCAGGGGTCGGTCGAGCGATTCATGCCCACATAATCCGGGAAACTGAATAGCATGACATTGCCAAAGGCAAAACCCACCACCGCCAATTGGTATCCCAAACGCCGGCTGATGAGCGGGCGTTTTTGGCCGTCCACGTCGCCTAGGTTAATGTCGGGCGCATACCCGATAGAGGCTAACAAAGCGGCTAATTTTCGAAGGGAAGTTTGGGCGGGGTTGAACTGAATTGTGGCGGTTTTTTTCAAAAAATTGACGCGGGAGTGCGTTACGCCAGCATCGAGTTTGTAGAGATTTTCCAGCAACCAAAGACAGGAAACGCAGTGCATTTGAGGCAGGTAAAAAGAGACCTGCGCCATATTGTCCTGTTCAAATTCCAGCAATTTTTCCCGCACTTCAGGATCGTCGAGGTACGCGTAGTTTTTGGCAAATTTTTGGCTTTTTAGACTTTTTCCTGCGTTTTGATCGAGGTTGTAATATTCACACAGGTCGTTGGTGTGCAGTATTTCGTACACCATCTGGCATCCCTGGCAACAAAAAAATTTATCGCCAATACGCAGTTCAGTCCCATTCTGCGCAGGCGGGGGGCATATTTCATGGCAGTGGAAGCAAGTATTTGTGCTTACCTTAGGGCTTGGCGGCTGAAGCAGGACAGAGGATGCTGACATTTTGCGAATCGTTTTAAACACGGCAAAAGTCCGGCGCGAAGCCTTTGGCCGGGGTGACGCTGGTCAGGAGACAGGGTGATATTCATCAAAATGAAAGTCATTGTATACGTTGACGGGCATCATTCAGGTGTAGTGGTGTCCTGTGTGTAAATTTGCATAAATAAAATTCAAACTGTTATGACACTTGACATCACATCCGAACGCAGCATGGGAAGTCTGCAAACCGAGTTTTCGGAAGCCTTTCCGGGCTTAAAACTTGCCTTTTTCAGCAAACCGCACCGCGAATTCAAAGGCAGTGCAGCTAAATTTCTCTTACAAGATCGGGAAGTTCCGCTCAGTCAGCTTTCGTCCAAACTCCAGGCAGGAGAATTGGAACTTGGTCCTGAAACGGTGGTGATGGATTTAGAACAGGAATTTGAAAAGAAATTTGGGCTTCACGTCCAAGTATTCCGAAAATCGGGCAATATCTGGCTGGAGACCTCCGTAACAGATAACCTCACCTTGGCCGAACAACAGATCAAAGCAGCCAATAGCGAAAATATCCGCCAGGAATTTGTGGACCCACTGGATTACCGCGAACAGGATTAGGGTAGTTTAGGGTTTAGGGGGGTATCGAAGCATCTACGGGTAAAAACCCTAAACGCTAAATCCCCTAAACGCTCAACGCTCAACCCTAAACGCTAAACCCCTAAACACTCAACAATCTCAACAATCTCAACCATCTCAACCATCTCAGCAATCATGACCATCCTCGTTCCAACAGACTTCTCCAAATGCGCCAACAACGCCATGATGTATGCGCTCGAAATTGCCGCTCGAACCGGGCGCTCGGTCACGGCTCTTTATGTCGTTTATCCCAATGAAGGGGTGGAAAACAACGTTTACGATGCCTTTTTTGTGGACAATTATGTACAGGAAAGGTTGATTAGCATGAAAAAATGGGCGCGGAAATTCACCAAAAGCCCGCACATGAAGGACGTAAAAATTAACATCGAATGCCAGATTGGATTTCCGGTCAGCACGATTGCACAGGCTGCCAAAGAGTTGGGCGCTTCCATCATTGTGATGGGCACGACCGGAGCTAGTGGATTGCGCGGCGTATTGTTGGGCAGTGTTGCGGCAGGGGTGGTTGCAGGAAGTAAAAAGCCCGTTTTCGTCATTCCACCCAAAGCAGTTTTCCGCAACGAAGCCCGTTTCGCCTTTGCCACCGATTTTAAAATCCCCGTAAGTCAGGATTCCTTGCAAGTTATGCGCGAGATGCTCAATTTGCAACATAGCGGTCTGGACGTTGTTCATGTCCTGAGCGATGAAGACAAACAGCCCAATGCTCCCGCAGAAAAAGCTTTGAGCGAACGGTTGGGGACCATCCCACACAACTTCCATTATCTGCACAATCCAAACGTTGTTCGCGCCATTCAAAACTTCCTTGAAGCAACTGATTGTAATGGTTTAGTGGCCGTCGCACATGAGCGTGGGCTGTTACAGAAAATATTTGGAAAGAGTGTATCCCGTGCTTTGGCGCAGCAAGCAAAAGTCCCCATTTTAGTACTGCACGATGCCTGATGTGGCACGCCCTGTATTTGCATTTCATCCTAATATAGTTCTTCCTACCGAGCCCGGTATCACGTCTGTTGATATCGGGCATTTTATTGAAAGAGTACCATTCACATCGCTTTCAAACACTTTTGAAGGCTTTGTCGCCAATGCGGGATATCCAAACCAAATGCTGCCTTGATTTTACTTTTGTCCAACACGCTAAACGGCGGGCGTTTGGCCGGGGTCGGGTAATCTTTGGTGGCAATCGGCTGAACGCGGCAGGGAATGTTTTCCAGTTCAAAAATAGCACTAGCAAAATCGTACCAACTGGCCACCCCTTCATTCGAGTAGTGCCAGATCCCTGCAATACTTTCGCGGGAAACACTGCCTGATTCCACTTTTTCGATGATTTTCAGGACGGTTTCGGCCAAATCCGGTGCGTAGGTCGGCGAGCCGATTTGATCCGCCACGACTTGCAGGACCTCGCGTTCGCGGCCGAGCCGGAGCATGGTTTTGACAAAGTTTTGTCCAAAAGTGGAATAAACCCAAGCCGTGCGGATCACCATTGTCTGTCCGGGGTGGGCGCGGAATGCAGCGCGTTCGCCCGCAAGTTTGGTTCGGGCGTACACACCTTTAGGACGTACGGGATCGGTTTCCACAAAGGGCGTATTTTGTTGGTTGTGGTAAACATAGTCCGTACTGAAATGAATGAGTGGAACATCCAATTGAGCGCAAACTTCTGCGAGGTTTTTAACCCCTAAAACATTTATTTTACGCGCTTTTTCAGGTTCGTTTTCCGCTTTATCTACTGCGGTGTAGGCCGCACAATTGACGACCCACAAGGATTTGTTTTGCGTCTTGCAAGCAGACAAAAACGTTTGCACCGCCTGCCGATCAGACACATCCAAATCCTGCGCGCTGGCAAAAACAAAGGTTTGTCCCGGCCAATGTGCCGAAGCTTCGCGAAAACATTGGCCAAGCTGGCCCTTGGCACCTGTAATTAGGATCATGGATGTTGTGCTTGAGTTGGGATTGGCAAAAGTAAGGTCAGATGCTGCGAACTTGTGGAATGTTGACAAACTTTGCAGCCGAATGACCCTTCTCAATACCTCCATGACAGCCCTTCCATTTCCAATTTCTCCGCTCCAGTTAATTGCGGAGCATCCCGGACTCCGTCGCGGCATCTCGCTATATCTCAAACGCGACGACCTGCTCAATCCCCTGATCCAGGGCAGTAAGGCGCGAAAATTGGCCGCCGTAATCCCCTTGGTCCAGGCGGCTTATCCCGGGGGGATTGCAACGTTTGGCGGGGCTTTTTCCAATCACTTGCACGCAGTTGCCGCAGCCGGGCGGATTTTTGATTTTCCTACCATCGGGGTGCTGCGCGGCGAACATCTGGATCTTCAAAATCCGACGCTTCGTTTTTGCCAAGAAAACGGGATGCAATTGGTCCCCATATCCAAAAAACAGTATGATCTGGACAAAAAAGAGGGTTTTGAAAGCCTCAAAGCGCGTTTTCCGTCCACATACATACTTCCCGAGGGAGGCAATATTCCGGCGGCGGTGGAAGCCTGCAAAGCTATTTCGGAGGAAATTATGACCCAATTGCCGCCAGCCTTTCGGGAGCAGCCCTTTTATTGTTGTGTTCCGGCAGGCACCGGATGTACTGCAGCGGGGGTGTTGGGGGGAATACAGGGGGGGCAAGTGGTGGTTTTCCCGGTTAGCAGCCATGATTTTGGCCCGGAAACCATTCTGAATCTTTTACCCGAGGGTGCGGCAATGGCACCAAAACTGCGACTGGTGCACGATTACAATTTGGGTGGCTTCGCCAAATTTCATAGCCCCGTCATGGCGTTTGTCCGCGCATTCCACGCCGCCACCAACATCCTGCTCGACCCGGTTTATACCGCAAAAATGCTGTTTGGAGTTTTTGATATGCTTGCCAAAGGTGATTTCGCCGACAATAGCACGGTGGTCGTGTTGCACACCGGCGGACTGCAAGGTTGGGCCGGTTTTGAGGCCCGATATGGGGCAGCTGGGAGGCCGTGATTTGTGAAGCCTTGAAAATCAGTGAATTATACAAAAATTGGACTTGAATTTTGTTTTAAAATTCAATGGTCTTTTTTTCGAGCAAACAGCCATTTGTGCAATTTTCACAGAAAAAGGTTGTTTTTTATAAAAAACGGCGCGGGAACGAAGACGTATCTTATTTAAAAAAGTTTTATTTTTCAAAAAAACCAAAAGCCAATTTCAACACAAAATCTGTTAATTTTGGGCTGAAAAAACGGGCTTGAAAAACTTTTACACTGTGGAAAATTAACCTCAACTTAACCTTCAAGTATTCGGAACCGCCATTTTGAGGGCTTCATTTTTGAGGTGTTAATTTTGCTAAATCAGTGCTTATCAAGCCTTAAGCATTTTTAAAAAAGCGAGGACGGGCACTGTTGATAACTTTGAGGCTATGTGGATAAAGTGCCTTGTTTCCAAGGTTCTCCACAGTTATGAACGGGTTTCTCCACAGAATTCGGGCCACACGGATTGTTTCAAATAGAAATTGCGGGGTGCCAAAAGTAGATTTGCAGCCTTTTTAAGTACTCCGGAACGCTGTTCCGTGTATCCCGGAACAGCGTTCCGGGGTACATGCCCGGAACAGCGTTCCAGGATACATGCCCGGAACAGCGTTCCAGGGTACATGCCCGGAACAGCGTTCCAGGATACATGCCCGGAACAGCGTTCCGGGATACACACGACTATGAACGACTCGAGCAATAACCAACAAAGCGGGCAACAAGGCGGCGGCGACCGCAAACGCCGAAATGCGCCCAACAACGAGAGCCTGTCGAACTTCGTGTTCGGCAAGGTGCAGCCGCAGGCCGTGCCCCTGGAAGAGGCTGTGCTCGGCGCACTCATGCTCGACCGCGAGGCGCTGCCCATGGTAATGGATACCCTGCGCCCCGAAAGTTTTTACCTCGAAGGACACCAGCAAATCTACCGCGCCATTATCCGGCTGTTTGAACGCTCCAATCCGGTGGATTTGCTCACCGTGACCGAAGAACTGAAAAAAGCAGGCGACCTCGAAAAAATCGGCGGCGGGTATTACCTCGTAGAACTCAGCAACCGGGTGGCATCGGCAGCCAATATCGAGTACCACGCGCGGATTATTGCCCAAAAACACATCCAACGCGAACTCATCAGCGTCAGCACCCGCACCATCCGCGATGCCTACGAGGACACCACTGACGTATTCAACCTGCTCGATGAGGCCGAAAAAGGCCTTTTTGCCATTACTCAGAACAACCTGAGTCGCTCGTATGAGAGCATGGGCAGTCTGAGTAGCAAGGTGCTCAAACAAATTGAAGAACTTTCCAAAAAGGAAGACGGCCTCACGGGCGTACCCACCGGATTTACCGATCTCGACCGACTCACCTCGGGTTGGCAGCCTTCGGATTTGATCATTGTGGCGGCGCGGCCGGGTATGGGAAAGTGCCTCGCCAAGGGAACTAAAGTGCTGATGTTCAATGGAGATCTTTGCAATGTGGAGGATTTGAATCCCGGCGACCTGCTCATGGGCGACGATTCTACCCCACGAACCATACTTTCCACCACTAAAGGTCGGGAAATGATGTATTGGGTTCGCCAAAACAAAGGCATTGATTACCGGGTAAATGAAAGCCATATCCTCTCCTTAAAACGCAGCAGAACGGAATGGCGGCATCAAAACGGCGATGTGCTGAACATCAGCGTCAAAGAATACCTCCAACAATCGGATAAGTTTAAGACCAACTACAAGGGCTACAAAACCTCGGTCGAGTTTGCCGAAAAGCCGCTCCCGGTGCATCCCTATTTCCTGGGGCTTTGGTTGGGCGATGGCACTTCGGAAAACAGCAATATTTCTACCACCGATGAAGCAGTGGTATCCTATTTGGAATCCTATTCGGAGGAATTGGGCCTGCGTTTGAGCCGGCAGAAGCAAGCACCGGGAAAATGCCCGATTTATTGCATTGCCAATGATCGTCAACACGCGATGGGCTATTCGCTGCATGGTATGTTGCGCGCCTTGGGAGTGTTGGGCAACAAACACATTCCGCAGGATTATCTGATCAATTCTACGTCTAAACGCCTCGAACTCCTGGCGGGTTTGATTGACAGCGACGGCCATTATCTGGTTCAGTCCAATGGAATCGAAATTACGCAAAAGAACGAAAAACTGGCCCGTGGCATCAAATTCCTGTGCGATTCCCTGGGTTTTCGTACTTCTTTGACCGAAAAGAAAGCCCAAATCACCTCCATTGGATTTGAAACCATGGTGTGGCGTTTGCGCATTTACGGCGATCTCGACAAAGTGCCCGTACGCATCGAACGCAAACAACCAAACCCCTGGAAAAGCAAGATTAACTGGCAGGTGACGGGAATTCGGGTAGAAGCCGATAAGGAGGACGATTATTACGGCTTTGAATTGGATGGAAATGGACTTTTCCTGTTAGAGGATATGACCGTGACGCACAACACGTCCATGGTACTCGCCGTGGCCCTCAACGCCGCCCTGGATTTTGGCAAAGGCGTGGCCTTGTTTTCCCTTGAAATGGCCTCCACGCAGCTCGTGCAGCGTCTGATTTCCATGGAATCCGAGATTCCGGCCACCAAATTCCGAAACGGAAAACTGGAAGATTACGAGTGGCAGATGCTGCAAACAACCGTAGAACGCCTCAACACAGTCCCCATTTTTATTGACGATACCCCGGCCATCAACATCTTTGAACTGCGCGCCAAATGCCGCCGACTCAAGATGCAGCACGACATTCAGTTGATTATCATTGACTACCTGCAATTGATGACCGGCTCTGCGGATGCGGGGCGCGGCGGAAACCGGGAACAGGAAATCGGCAGTATTTCGCGTGCTTTAAAATCGTTGGCCAAGGAATTAAACGTTCCGGTGATTGCGCTTTCGCAATTGAGCCGGGCTGTGGAGGTGCGGGGCGGTAGCAAACGGCCACAATTGAGCGACCTTCGGGAGTCCGGATCTATTGAGCAAGATGCTGATATTGTGTCGTTTATATATAGACCTGAATACTACCAGATATTGGAAGATGAGCAGGGTCAAAGTCTAAAAGGCGTCGCAGAATTCATCATTGCCAAACACCGGAATGGTGCTTTGGATACAGTGAAACTTAAATTTACCGACACCTTCGCGAAATTCAGCAATCTGGACGATCCATCTTTTGCGGGGCTTTCGGATCCATTGTCCGGGCCATTCCAGCCCAGTGTCATTTCCAGACAGTCGCGGATGAACGACGAGGATATTCCGTTTTAGTGAGAGACTTTCCAAGTTTTAAAAACTTGGAAAGTCTTGGGTGGATCGAATTCGCCCGGTGGATTTCAGCCAAAAAGCAAACACCCCACTTGGTTGTACCAAGCGGGGTGTTTCTTAAAACCGACGTTTTTTGTTAGAAAAACCGGGATTATTAATCAATGGTTTTCTTTTCTGCGTCGCGCATACCCTGGCGAATTTCGTCTTCTACCGAGTTTTTGGCGCTGTTGAATTCGCGAATGCCACGACCCAAGCCGCGCATGAGTTCAGGAATTTTTTTGCCCCCGAAAAGGAGCAGCACTACCAAAAAGATAAGTATGAACTCCGAGCCGCCGAGGTTGCCGAGAAACAAAAGTGTAGCAGTCATAGTCGTTGAAATTTAATGTAGAGTAATCGGGCCTGTTGCCCGGATGCCTTCGACTTGAAAGGCAGTGCAAAGTTACATCGCTTGATTGGCAATTTGGTGGACTGTTTGTATTTTAACCATGGAATCTACTACGAATATTACCTACCCATAGTTTCAGCGAAGGCGGGCAAACCATTCCACCAATTTACCATTCCACTAATCCCCCTTCCCTGAAGCTACGGCAGGTAAACTAAAACACCTAACTTTGTTCAAATTTTTCAACATGGGCACCACCTTAAACATCAGCGCACAAGATTTAAACCATGCTTTGGTAGACGAACTCAAGGAGCAGTTCGGCAACGCAAAAGTGGAGATCAGGGTACACGACATACCCGGCGCAGCAGGGATGCTGGACGAGTCGATTTTTTGGGCCTTGATCGCTCAGTTGGACTGGACGAAGACTGACAATAATATGGTTATTGAACCGATTGTAGCTGCGCTCGCCCATATGCCCGTGGCGAACATCTACCAGTTTCAAGACCTGCTCTCTGAAAAACTCTGGAAGCTGGACACCCATGCCCATGCTACCGTTTTTACTGAAGATGAAGACGCTTTATCTGTGGACGATTTTCTCTACGTACGCTGCGGCGTTGTAGCCAATGGCAAAGACTTCTACCAAAAAGTGCTGGACACCCCGAATAAAATGCCCTTGGACATCACATTTTCCCCATTGTTACGCATCGCCAAAACAGCTTATGAACGCAAAACAGGCAAGAAAATGACCATCGTACCTGCTTTCAATTACGAAACCTATAGCAATCAAGAAGGCTGGAAATAGCCGCATCTCCCCTGCTACCGTGGCACTCCACCGCAATTCAAACCAAAACGATGGCCCGCACCACCTCTACGAAATTTGGGACAAGGGTGAGGATGAACTCTTCAAATATGGCATCAGCGATGATCTGATTGAAGCAGATAACCTGTCGGACAGAATCCGGGATCAACTTTATTTTCTAAATCTTTCTGCGGGCTGGGTTAGGTATGTCGGACGAATTATTCAAACAGACATCTCTGGACGTATTTTAGCGAAACAGATTGAGGACGAACACATACAAGCCTACTTCGAAAAACACGGTGTACGCCCCCGAGGAAATCCCGCAAAGAGAAAGTCTAAGTTTGATCCACTTTACCCGCCATAGCTTCAGCAAACACCAGGAATGGTTTGAATAACATGCAAACGAACAAATCAATGAACACCATGAAAATCAATGATATCTGCGCCATCCTGGAATCCGTCGCGCCACCGCATTTGCAGGAGTCGTACGACAATTCCGGGTTGATTGTGGGCGATCCGAATGCCGAGGTAAAGGGCGTGCTTTTTTGTCTGGACTCCACCGAAGCTATTGTGGATGAAGCCATTGCGCGGGGTTGCAACCTGGTGGTCGCGCACCATCCGATTGTGTTTCGGGGACTAAAACGCCTCAATGGCGCTACCTACATCGAGCGGACCGTCATGCAGGCCATCCGGAATGATGTGGCCATCTTTGCCATTCATACGAATCTCGACAATGTGTACCGGCAAGGCGTGAACAGCAAAATTGCGGAGCGGATTGGGCTGGTGGACACCCGAATCCTGGCCCCAAAACCAGCCGATTTTGAAATCGGGGCGGGCATGTTGGGTAATTTACCCAAGCCCATGGAGGAAACCGAGTTTTTGCAACACCTCAAAAATACCCTGCAAACCACCTGCATCCGCCATACCACCCTGCGCGACAAACCCGTGCGCAAAGTAGCCGTTTGTGGGGGGGCTGGCAGCTTTCTCCTCTCCGAAGCCCTGCGCGCCAAAGCCGATGCATTTGTGACCGCTGATTTCAAATACCACGAGTTTTTTGATGCCGAAGGCCGCCTGGTCATTGCCGATGTGGGGCATTTTGAAAGCGAACAATTTACCATCGAACTGATGCGCGACATTGTGCTGGAAACATTCCCCGCCGCACCGCTGCACCTGACTAAATTGAGCACGAATCCGGTTTTGTATTTTTGAGGATTTGGGGTTGGGTTTTAACCATTGCCGGGCGGCGGAGCCACGTTTACTAAACTTTAAAAGTTTAGTAAACGTGTGCCTCTCTAAAGAAAAACGAGCAAAATGCCGCCCCTAAACAAAGAAAAGTTGGACAAAAACAAAAAAGCCTTATTAGATTTGGAAATTCGATCGGCTTGCTTACTTTTGCCTGTCATTCAATCACCTCATGAATCATCTGCTTTACCCTGAGAAGACCTTTCAAGCGCAGCTTGCCAGCACGTGTAGTGTGGTGAGCTGCGTTTTTTAGTTGGGTGGGTTGGGTTGCGTGTATCCAGCGAATTTGGGTTGGATAGACGTAAGTGTTGGGGAGATTATGCGGGTTTTCACGCAATAGAAGATATGGAGGGAGGTGACGGTTAACCTTAGTTCTGCTGCTCCTGGTGAAAAACACTTCAAGCATGTTGGGTGAAGGTTGCCTAAGGCAATACCACCCAACATGCTTTTTTTATTCTGTTAATACCGATGAAATAAAAAAGCCTACAGGCGAGCAACTGTTATCATTTTTGTGCTGCGCGGGTGACACCTCCTCGTGCCAGGATTCCTTTCAGCCTTGTGTGGTGTTCCCATTGCATGTTACAAAAGACATAAACGCTGCGCTGAATCGACGGAATCTTTGCAACTTCACCCCTTTCAACCACACACAACGTAACCTAACCACTTCTGATATTGACATGAAATTCAACACACTCCTCCGCCTCTGGCTCTTTTCAGTGGCATTTACAATGGCTCACCTACTGGTTGCACAAGAAGTGCCGGCGCCGCCCAAACGCGACTCCCTGCCTCCCTCTGTGGGAAAACCGGCTGCTGTTGCCAAGGACACCACCGCTAAAAAAGACGCGAAAAAAGCACCGAAACCGTATCGCGAGGTCATTACCGACAAGGCCGTGAGTATGGCGGGCATGGTGACCGTACACCGCATCGAGGACAAGTATTTTCTGGAAATACCGGACTCCATGTTTGGTGTTGAGATCATGTCTGTCACCCGAATGACCCGGGTACCCACCGACGCCGGGTATGGCGGCGAACAGGCCAATAGCCAGGTGATCCGTTTCGAGCGGGGGCCTTCCGATAAGGTATTTATTCGAGCCGTGGCCTACAACAACGTGAGTTCCGACACGCTGCAACCCATTTACAAGGCAGTTAAAAATTCCAATGTGGATCCGATCGCTGCGGCGTTTGATGTGAAATCCATCCGCAAAGACACCTCGGTGGTGATCGAGGTCACGGATTTTTTCAAAGAAGACAATCCGGTGTTTTCGCTGCCTTCTTATGCGAAGCAGCGCTTCAAAATGGGCGAATTGCAAAAAGACCGCAGTTATATCGAAAGCATCCGGGCCTATCCGATCAATCTGGAGGTGCGTACGGTGAAAACCTACAAGGTGGCGCCACCGGCCCTGCGGGAAGAAACGCCGGGAACCATGAACCTGCCGGGCGGTCTGGATGCCGGCGTAGTCACCTTCGAGATCAACAACTCCCTGGTTTTGCTGCCACGCACCCCCTTCCGCAAGCGACTGTACGATCCGCGGGTGGGTTATTTCGCTACCGGCCGCACGGTTTTTGATGACGACCAGCAGCGCGCCGAGGACGAGACCATCGCCGTTCGCTGGCGCCTGGAACCGAAAAACGAGGCCGACATGCGCCGCCAGCAAAAAGGCGAAAAGATCGAGCCGGCCAAGCCGATCATCTATTACATTGACCCGGCAACGCCCGCAAAATGGCGGACTTTCCTAAAAAAAGGAGTGGAAGACTGGCAACCCGCATTCGAACAGGCCGGCTGGAAAAACGCCATCATCGCCCGCGAATGGCCCGAAAACGACACCACAATGAGCCTCGAAGACGCGCGCTTCTCTGTCATCCGCTACTTCGCCTCTGATATCCAGAACGCCTATGGCCCTAATGTGAACGACCCCCGCACGGGCGAGATCATCGAAAGCCATATCGGCTGGTACCACAATGTGATGCGCCTGCTTAAAACCTGGTACACCACTCAGGCCGCCGCCGTTGACCCCCGTGCGCGTCCGAACGAACTGGACGACAACCTCATGGGTGCCCTGATACGCTTTGTGGCAGCCCACGAGGTAGGCCACACCCTTGGCCTGCGCCACAACTTCGGTGCCAGCCATGCTACGCCGGTGGAAAAACTGCGGGACAAAAAATTCATGGAAGCGAACGGCCACACCTCTTCCATCATGGACTACGCCCGCTTCAACTACGTGGCACAGCCCGAAGACGGAATCACCGACCTCATGCCCCGTGTGGGCGACTACGACAAATGGGCCATCGAATGGGGCTACAAACCCATATATGGCACCAAAGACGCCGAAGCGGACAGTAAAGTGCTCAACCGCTGGTACCTGGAAAAAGCCGCCAACAACCCGCGCCTGCATTTCCTGACCGAGTCCAGCTCCTACGACCCCCGTGCACAAAGCGAAGACCTGGGCGATAACTCCATGCTGGCTTCCGAATATGGCATCAAAAACCTCCAGCGCATCCTGCCCAATGCAGCCGTTTGGACGAAGGAAGAGGCCAAAACCTACGAGCTCGCCGGGGAAACCTACAATAATGTGGTAGGTCAGTACGCCCGCTACCTTGGCCATGTGGCCAAATGGGTAGGTGGTGTATTCGAAACGCCGAAAACATACGACCAGTCCGGGGTGGTTTATGAAGCGGCGCCGGCAGCCCAACAGCGCGATGCTGTGGCGTTTCTGCAAAAGCAATTGTTCCAGACACCCGAGTGGCTGCTTGATCCGAAAGTGCTGCGCCTCATCCGCCCCGACAACGGAGTGGCTGCCGTGGCTCGTTTACAAGGCAATATACTTTCGAGCTTACTCGGCGGCGCGCGTCTGCAGCGCATGATCGAAAACGAGGCACTCGACCGGAATACTTACACCGTAGCCAATCTGTTCGAAGATCTGCGCACAGGGATCTGGTCGGAAATACCGGCGCGCAGCCCCGTCAGCGTACACCGGCGCAACCTGCAAAAGGTTTTTTTGGAAAAGATGATCGACTTGTACAAGCCATCTCCGGCCACCGAGGCCCTGCGCAATACGGACGTGCCTTCGGTTGCCCTGGGTACGCTCCGGCAACTCCGCACCGACCTGACGGCGGCCTACAACGATTCGAACGACGCGATGAGCCGCAGCCATTATCTGGACTGTCTGGAGCGCATCGAAGTGGCACTGGATCCTGCGCGCAGACGATAGGAAAGTAGATCTTTGGTGCCGGACAGGCAGTATTACAGGAGATAATGGCCATTTCGCTTGGGGGCGGGATGGCCATTGTTTTTTTGGTTTCCGTATGAATTCATACTTTTTTGATTTTGGTTGCAGGGTGTTTTGTGGGGGCTTAGTTTTGGGCTTGGGTTGGGAGGAGGTGGTGGATTTTGAAGCTGGGGATTTTCTTAATTCATAATGTGTCGCAAAGGTTGCCAATTGAAACCTGCCCTATATATTTGCTTCAAAGAAACCAAAATCACCCTGGATGCCTGCGAGTCCAAATGCTGAAATTGCCTGTGCCACATGGTTGCTTCACGCCTGTTCGTGAGTGGTCGGAGGGCATTTTACATAGGTTACTTACCCGCAACGGACGACTACGTGGGTTTGTTTTTTTGCTTAGTCGTCTGTTGCGGGGAATCCGTAGTTCGCACAAACGATAGAGGCAGCCGAGCGTGACGTCGGGATATAGAAAATTAGTTTCAGCGGCTTTTGAGGATCGTGACAGTAAAGCGGCAGGCAGTTCAGGGCATTCGCCCGGAAGATTGCGCTCCGATTTTGTCAGATAGTCTATCGTTACGTCGCCGAGACATAGATATAATATTGATATTCATCGGCTTCAGAACACCTGATGGCGACAAAGATTATTTTTTGGGGGGTGGTTACTATTATAATTTCAATGATCGTAATGCTTTGGGCGTGCGCGTGGCATATGCCGAAAAGAAGTCAGAGTTTTACCAAAGCCAAAGCCGATATTTTGAGGTTAGCTATCGCCTGTGCTTCCAAAAATCGGAGAAAAAATTTGCCTGGACTTTATCGTCCGGGCCTTGGATGCAGATTTTTACTGGTCAACATCGGGGCATCTATCACAGTGATAGTCTATACGGCACTATCGGATTGGCGACCAACGGGGGCTTGCACTACTATATCGTACCACGCTTTAGCGTCGGGATTGTTGGGCTTACGATGCTCGAAGTATTCACATGGGAACTGGGAAAAGCCCCGGCGTTTTACCCACTGATTACGCCTGGGATTGGTGTTCAACTGGCTTATGCTTGGTAGGAGTGTTCAGAAAAGTGGCACCTAAATCACTATGTCATCACACTAAACGTCGCGCCAGCGTGTGTTGGGCTTGGGATTGGGCAGCTTCGCACTAGCGGGTTCAAGATCGAAGCCGGAAGAAATACGAGCAGTTACCATGATTCAGGGATGAAAGATGAAGGATGCGGGTGAATGTGTTTTAGCTGGAGGGCGTGAACAGTGGGGATGGGATTTTCTCACTGCTTTTCCGCCATCGCATCTGCTACCGCCAGCGAAAGCAGCGGCAAGCCAATTTTTGCCCGCTGGTTGTTCACCGTCTCTACATTGCCCTCCCAGGCTGGCACTTCAAGCGCGCCGTTTTCCAGCATGAGTACTTGTGTGCAATACCGTTGTGGCTTGCCCAGCGCAAGATTACAGTGATCATACAGTTTTGCATAGTGCATCCAGGGGGTTTCCCCTTCTTCGCAGGATTTTTGCAGGGCAGGAAGCCATTTGAGTTGCGTAAGAATTTCCTTGGATTGCAGGAGCATTGTAAAAGCTGAATTGGATGCGGTTTCTCCAAATTCCGACTTTTTGGGCCAACCCGTTTTTCCCAATATCGGAAGCAGCGCGGCAAAATGTTGCTCGTATTTCTTTTGCAGCTCGGTCTCTGACTGGATGGGCAGCTCCAAAAGCACCGTATCCAGCACCTGGATGTAACCTGGCAAGGCATTCAGGCCGCCTTGATGCCCCATCGCGTTTAGCCTGCCGTTGACGATTAGCTCATCGAAGCGCATGGAATCCAGTAGAAAAGCATAGCGCTCATATTTAAACGAACGGTATTCCGCCCGCACTTTTTGATCTACCGTGCTCCAGCGTTTATCCTTCTTCAACACTTCAAAACGTGGATCAAAAAGCAGCATTATCCGTCTGCCTGAATCCCCTTTACTGGGTTTAATCAGCCACTTATGGAGAAATGAAAAAGCCTGCGCGTACTCCTTTTTTTCAACAGCCCTCAAGGCATTCCGATAAAACATATTGGAAACATCCAGTCCCGACTGCCGGATATCTGCCCGTCGGTTGAGCGTTCTGCCTGCTTCGGTCTGGTTGGGCCGAAAGGGGTGTTTGCTGCCCGTCGCGAGCGTGTAAAATCGAAAAGTGGGGATTTTATGTTCCTCCGTAAGGTATTGGAATACGGACTGCGCCCGGTTTTGTGAAAGGGGAAGATTTTCTGTTCCAATACTGTCTGTATGTCCGGATATTTCAAAAACCAGATCAGGATATTTCCGGGCAAAGACAACAAAGGAATCCAATGCTTCCTTGTGCGCTGCCGTCAGTTCGTACGATTTGTTTTCGAAAAGAAGGGTTTGATTGTCCATTTTGGGGTCAATGCCCAGGGTTTTGGGGTCGTAGCGGCTGCAATAAAAGGTGGAACTGTCGGAAATAGCGGATTCCGTTTGGATTTCGGTTAAGGTCACATTGTCCACATAATAAAACATATCCTCGTAATTTTTTAAGGTCGGCCAGCCATCATCTCCGAATACGCCTATCATTAAATAATTACTGGTACACAAGGGCCGGACACGCCATTGGACTTGATACCAGTTATCATAAATAATCGTGTCAATACTAAGGAATGGCAGCCTAAATTTTTTGCCATATAGACCACTTACCTTAAGATTTTGAGGCAACAAAGCAATGCCAATATGTTTGGTCCATTCTGGATCGGACCTTTTAGCACTTTCGATGTACAGCCAAAAACTAGCCTGATACACTTTTCCTACTTCCATCGGCTTGGTGCTTCGAGCAGACAAATAGGTAGCACAATACAAATCAAAGCATCTTGGCAAATACCACATTGCAATCATTGCGTTCCCGTGTTGTGGCGACAATCGGTCGAATGGATTACCGTTCCATTTATTGTCATCGGAAGCTCGCTTGTAGTTCTTGTCATAAAGATGGCAGCCCCAGCCTCCGTTATCCCAGTGGTACACCAGGGCAGGATATTGGCCGTACAAAGTGTTGCATTCTAAACATTTTTGCTCACCGTGCTCTTCAAAACTCCCATTTCGAATAAGGTTCTGCTGTGCATTGGAGGGGTAAACGAGGGGGAGACATAGCATACAGATCAAAACAATGGTACGTGTCATATTGATATACAGCGATAGTTGGTGATAAAATAGTATTTAGTTCTTCATGACTTATATTAGTAATCACTGCTTTCATCTAACATCTTGTAACCGCTCGTTTCAACGAGCAGGCCAGTGCGTTCACTAATCACATCTACCTTCTTTGCAAAACATAAGCATCTATAACTCTATGAAATGTAGATGTTCTGCAAAGAAGGTAGATGTGGTTGGTGATGATGCCTAGCCCCCGACTGAAGTTCGGGGGTTACAAGATGATAAATGTGATGCATACCTAACTCCAAATCCACCCCATATAAGGTCATGAAGTGCCAAATGTCTGGCTAAACGAATACATTGTTACAACTTTACACAAATGGTGTAGTAGATAATGGGTACAATTATTCAAAAGCTGAGGACCTTTGGCTCTTCAGCTTTTGAATAATTGCTCATTTTGTCTACTGGAAAGAAGATGGTTCCTGATGAATTATCAACCGTTAACGGGCATGCCGTAGACCAGAAGATCCAGGAGCGGCGATTATTCACTAAAATTTCGCCACTAATTCAAATGGTATCTAACCAATCGTATTTCAATAGAAACGGGAAGAAATGCAAAAAAAGTGAGCGTTTCTGAAACAATCCCGATATTTTCAGCGTAGCGGGTATCCATATATCGGGTATTTCCTAAATCTGCAAATAAAGGATACATGTGAAAGGTTCTTTTTAAGCTTGAAGTTTCAAATACGCCCGCAGGTGTGCTAACTGCTAAATTTTTATCGGCCATTTTCGCCACGACTTCACAGATCGTATCGGACACAAATAACATGTGATATTGCTGTAGTGTATCCACATAATTTTGGGAAGAAAAAAGAACCTCGCCATCGTTTGTCACCAGATAATGGAGTGAATCCCGTATAAATTGAATCGTTTGTATCGTTTCATTGAGCGAAGGCCGGAGAACCTTGTAGTAGGTATAATTATTAATTTGAGTGTCTTTTTCTACATAACAACTGTCAAATGTGCCCGTTGAAATTTCCATGCCGGAGTCTTCTATTCTGTAGCGTTCGTATATCCAATAATTCCCCACCTTTAATTGGGAAAAATTGGGATACATGATAGTCTCTAGAATTTCCGCTGTTTCTTTTTTGCAAAATGAGAAAAATAATACTAATGCGAAGCTGAGCAGGGTAAGAGCCAAGTGTTTCATAAAATAACGTTTGAATAGTGAAGGTCAGGTGTGGCGCATACAAAGTCCGGGTCGCAGACGAGCAACCGAAATTTAAAGCGAGCACGTGAAATATTGAAAACTTCACCTACGACGTGATACCCCAACCACGGGTTGCCTAACCTCTATTCCGAAGTATCCAACTTCTCAAACCGCCAGCCTTCTGCGGTCATTTTTTCCAGCACCTTGGGCAACGCAAAACGCATTCGGGTTTCGGCTTTTACGCTGTCGTGAAAAAGCACGATGGAGCCGGGATGGATGTTCTCCAGCACATTTTGCAGACATTCCTCTGGAGAAATGGTGGGGTCAAAGTCGCCGCTCAACACATCCCACATGACGATGCGGTAGCGGGATTTGAGTTGGCGGGTTTGGGAGGGCTTCAATTTGCCATACGGCGGGCGAAAAAGTGGACTGGAAACCATCTCCGCACAACGTTCCACATTGTCCAGATAATCAGAAGTGTCTGTTGACCAGCCTTTGAGGTGGTTAAAGGTGTGGTTGCCCACGGCGTGGCCCTCGGCCAAAATTTGCTGAAAAATAGCGGGGTATTTCCGCACGTTGTCGCCGACGCAGAAAAAGGTGGCTTTTGCGCCGTAAGTACTGAGGGTATCCAGCACCCAGGGCGTGGCTTCCGGGATTGGGCCATCGTCGAAGGTGAGGTAAATCACTTTTTCTGTAGTCGGGATGTGCCAGGTATAACTGGGCAGCAGGGTTTGCAAGAGGCGGGGTGTCCTGGAAAGATACATAGTAAGGGTGTGTAGACTTCAAAAAAACGGGGATTGCAGGGGGCTAGTGCCGCATCCGGCGAATGGTTTGCGAAATCTTTCGCAAGACAGGTCGGGCGAAGTAAAAGGTTGGGGCCAGAGACGAATTTTTTAAAAAATCATTGTGCCAGAAGCCGACATCTTTCTAACTCCTGGTCAAGCATACCAGAAAACTGCTATTTTTGCGCCTCCAAGTTCACGAATCGCGACGACTCGACATCTATCGGTCGCCGCGTTTTTTGTCCTTGGATGCAAGTTGATCCACTCCCCCAAGGAAAAAGAGATGAATGACCCAAACTATGACTCCAATTCGCGTAAGATTTGCGCCCTCCCCTACCGGAGCGCTACACATCGGCGGTGTTCGCACAGCGTTGTACAACTACCTTTTTGCCCGTCAAAATGGCGGAACCTTTATCCTTCGTATTGAAGACACCGATCAGGGCCGCTATGTGCCCGGTGCGGAAGATTACATCATTGAAGCCCTGCGCTGGACAGGATTATTGCCAGATGAGGGCGTGGGTTTCGGCGGCGCGGATGGCCCCTATCGGCAAAGCGACCGTAAAGAAATTTACCAAAAATACGCGCATGAACTCGTTGAAAGGGGCCATGCCTACTACGCTTTTGACACCCCGGAAGAACTGGATGCGCAGCGGCAATCGGTAGAGAATTTTACCTACAATCACTTGACTCGCAATGCTTTATCCAATAGCCTAAGTCTGGGTGAAGCCACCGCAAAAAGCCGCATCGAGGCCGGAGAAGCTTTTGTTGTTCGACTCAAAATTGAACCCGGACGCAGCATCCATATCCACGACCTGATTCGCGGCGACGTGGTTTTTGAGAGCAGCGAATTGGACGATAAGGTACTCTTGAAAGCGGATGGTATGCCCACCTATCACCTGGCCAATATTGTGGACGATCACCTCATGCGCATCACGCACGTAATCCGTGGGGAAGAGTGGTTGCCCAGTACGGCGCACCACGTCCTATTGTATGAAGGTTTTGGTTGGGATGCAACTATGCCTCGCTTTTCACATCTCCCCTTGATTATGAAACCGGTGGGCAACGGCAAATTAAGCAAACGCGACGGGGCCAAATTTGGCATTCCGGTCTTCCCGCTTGGTTGGGAAGGCAACACACCAGAGGAAAGTTTTGGCGGATTTCGGGAAGCGGGTTTTTTGCCGCAGGCTGTGGTTAATTTCCTCGCATTGTTGGGCTGGAACCCTGGCGGTGAGCAGGAAATTATGAGCATTGAGGAGTTAATTGCCGCTTTTTCCATCGAAAACATCGGGAAAAGTGGCGCGCGCTTCGATTATGAAAAAGCAAAGTGGTTCAACCAAAAGTATATTCAGGGAATGGATAATGCGGCGCTGAGCCAACTGGTTCGCCCGCTGGCAGATGCCAAAGGATACCAGGTTTCGGACGAATATTTGACCAAAACTGTCGGCCTGATGAAAGAACGGGTGACGTTTTTGCCGGACTTTGTGGAAACAGGATATTATTTCTTCGAGCCAGTGCGCAGCTATGATGAAGAAACGCTAAAAAAGCGTTGGAATGGCGACATAGCGGCAGTTTTTACGGCATTGACGGAAAAAGTGGCTACTTTTGAGCCGTTTAAGGCTGTAGCATTAGAGGACGCGGTCAAAACGTATATGCAGGAAAACAATTTGAAGCCCGGTGAAATTTTACCCCTGCTGCGTATAGCGTTGGTAGGGACGATGAAAGGCCCGGCAGTATTTGAAACAGCGGAGGTTTTGGGCCGGGATGAGACGGTGGTGCGGTTGAAAGAATTATCCAGTGAATGTGGTCAATGGGGTTAATGTGGGGAATGTGGTCAATGTGGGGAATGTGGTCAATGGGGTCAATGTGGATGTAGAACCGTCGCTCGGTGGGGGGCATTGTCCAATCGTAGAAAACAAGTATCAGGCATCGCTCAAATTCCTGAAGGGAATCTATGTTTATAGCAAGAAATGAGGGTGTAGCTTTGAACACACAAATATTATAATCGCCTATAAATCAGGCGTTTGTGCCACTAAATTCCTTTAATTACCTGAATCGAAGCGTATGCGCAATTCAAAAGATACCCAACCTACCCCTAAACCTATTCCAGAAAACGGGGAAATCAAAAATGTCCGTCTGCACGTAAATGCTTTTGGGGAAATAGTACGAGATGTAAAAACAGACGATTTAAACGCGTTTTTGGACGAAACGGTGCCAGACAAGAAGTTATCTGAATCGGAAGATATTTCCGCCATTAAACCGTAATCCATCGAAGTGATGCGGCACTATGACCTATCACATGTACAAACCGAGGGTGCAATGCACTTTTAAAACCCAACCCGTCCGTATGATAAACCGGTTACGCATTTTTTTGCGGGCATCGACTTTCTGTATAGGATTTTGCCTCTTTATTACCCCAGCGGCATCGCTCAAGGCGCAGCCGTCCTTTTTTAATTTCAGTTACAATGGCCCCACTACGCTACCCGTCGGGCCTACATGCAGCTCCATGTTGCAGGGTAATGTGCCTGATCCAGTGGTCAGCTCGACGGTGGGTGCAAACATCATCACCTCCATGTTTGATGCGACGGCCTCCGGCTTTTTATACACGGATCCGTTCACTAATGGCGCCACCGCACACGTATTTTGGTTCGTGGAAGATGATGAAGGACATTCACATACGTATGAATATTTCATCAATTTTGTGGATGTTTCGCCTCCGGTTTTCGACTTGACTGGCATTTTTAGCCCACTTGAGTTCAGTTCAATTGTGGCAGTACCACCCGCTTCAAATATCCCGGTTGCAGACAATTGCACGCCAATTATACAACAAACTTTTGTAGAAACGCCCGGTCCCGACACCTGCCAAAGCGGCACTTTTACCCGCACCTGGACCGCCACCGACGCCAATAATAACACCGCTGTTTTTACCCAAACGATCATCATTTACAAGGATTCGCTCCCGCCGCAAATCACGGGCTACCCCATTGATGGCTCAGCTACCTGCGAGGCCCTGCCGATTGCATACCCCAACTGGCGAGCTACTCAAATTGCAACATTCGCCGCTACAGACGCTTCGGGCATAAAATCCATCACCAACAACGCGCCGGCTACTTTCCCGCCGGGTTGTAAAGTGCCGCTCACGGTGCGTTTTCAGGCGGTGGACAATTGCAATTTTTTGCAAAATGTATTTGTAACCTTTTCAACCTCCGATACCCAGGGACCAGTGGTGGTCAAACCGCCCAAAGACACTGTTGCCTATTGTTCGCAAAACGGCAACGAAATGCTCAAATTGGGCGAGTGGATTCAAACCAATGCTTATTCCCAAGCATTTGACACCTGCTCCGCTCCACTGACCTATTCCATGAAAATTGGCGGAAATACAGTGGATTCCGTTCAAGTGGTCAACGCATTCTTAGCTTCATTCGCGAATGGATGCTCTACACAAATGGTTGGGAATCAATCCTTCAACAAAGTACACGGCCTGGTTTCCGTTGACTTTTTTGTGCGCGATGCCTGTGGGAATGAAACGTTCATGGCCAACGCCGATTTTGGCGCCATTGACACCCTGCCGCCAGTACTTGCCGGAGTCAATGCTACGGAGCAATGTGGGGATGGGAACGACCAAACCAATTTGCAAAACTGGATAAACGCCTACGGAAATGCCACCGTCACGGAAGATTGTTCGGATTATACCTGGACCAATTTTTCCTTCGTCACGTCCACGGGACAAACGGGCGCGGGCAATTTTAACGTCGGCCCCTACCCGACCGTGCAGGCGAACAATTGCGCCTGGTTTGCCAATGTTACCTTCCGTGCCACCGATGATTGCGGAAATAGCAGCACCATTACTTTGCGTTGGAGCATCATTGATACCCAAGTGCCCACGTTCACGGGTTTGGAGCCAGACATCACGGTTTATTGCCCAAATCCACTGCCTAATTTACCCGCCGCCACCGTGAGCGATAACTGCGATGCAAACGTAACCATCACATTTTCAAGGATTTACAAAGACAGTCTTTGTGATGGCTCCTATACCGTGCTCACTACCTGGACCGCCACGGACGATTGCGGGAACTCCGCTTCGGCTACCCAAAACATCTTCGTGCGCGACACCACAAGTCCTGTTTTTACCCTCATTCCAGCCAACCAGACTTTCCGTTGCGACACCTTCGTGCTGCCTCCGGTTCCAGTGATGGGTATGAACATCAACGCCAGCGATGTATGCAGCCCCGTGGTCAGCATCAGCACCGCGACCAATTCGCTTCAAAACCCTGACCCGGCCGTTTGCGGTCATTACACCTATAATATTATCCGAACCTTCACCGCAACGGATGAATGTGGAAATACCCAAACCGCCACCCAAACCATTTCAGTGGTGGATAATCTGGGTCCGGTGCCCGGGGGCGTTTTAGACACCACAGCTTTATGCAGTGCACTGGTGCCTTTCCCTGCCCCTGTGCCCCTCGCAACAGATGCTTGCAGCGGCCCCACGGGTGCGCCTACCAATACAGGGCAAAGCATCACACCCGGGCCTTGCAACGACCAATACACCATTGTGGTTCAATGGATTGCGGAGGATGTTTGTGGCAACAAAACACCGTTTAATCAATTGGTGCAGGTCATAGATACCGTTGCGCCAACCTTGATGAATCTGCCGCCGAACATTACCGTCGAATGTGATGCAATCCCCTCGGTTCCAGAAACAAGCTTGTTCAATCCTTCTGACAATTGTGACAATGCCGTGGTGGTAACCTTTTTAGAAACCGAGCTCCGCAACCCGGACACCACGAGTTGCGCGCACTGGACCAACTACATTTTGCAGCGTGAATGGACGGCTACGGACCACTGTGGCAATAGCCGGACTTACACACAACTGATTCAGATTGAGGATACTACGCCGCCTGAAATTGTGCCGCCTGCGGATATGATGTTCCCCAATGATCCTGATGACTGCGGGGCATTGGTGATGATTCCAGCCCCACAGTCCATTACGGATGTTTGCAGCGAACGGTTGCGAAGTGTGCGCCTGATGAAAACCGAACCTTTGGTAGCTTCCGGTCCGGGCCTGGCCTTCATAGTACCCGTGGCGAGCATGAGTTTTCCCTTGATTGCCCCAAATGCGATACCTTTTAAACCTGTTATCGGAACGCCTGTATTGACCATTCACCTTGATAGCGCGGACGCGGAAGGGCTAACAGAGTTTTTTAATATATTGGACGAAAATAGTCTTCAGCTTGGTACTGCTAACACAAATGGCCAGTGCTTGAGCAAGTTTAATGATATTTCAATTAATGCCAATCAGCTCAATAATTGGTTGGCCGACGGAGTGATTACCTTTGACGCAAACCCCAATGGCACTGGAGCGGGAGCCTGCAACCCGATTTGTCCGGGCGGCAAAATGACTGCTATACTTGATTATGTATATGCAGAATCACCCGTGCCGATTGATTTAACTTTTACGGTTGATGGTGGGCC
Source organism: uncultured Saprospiraceae bacterium (assembly GCA_964550795.1). Lineage (GTDB taxonomy): Bacteria > Bacteroidota > Bacteroidia > Chitinophagales > Saprospiraceae > M3007. Next base: position 43,035 of record CAZKBH010000009.1, on the reverse strand, counting down.
TTCCCAGGTTTATCCGCCTGCCAATCCGTTTTTTTTATCTGTTGGTACACACACCGTGGTGTACACCGCGACGGATTGTGTGGGCAATGCTGCAACAGCTTCTGTTCAGATTACAATCAATGATGCCCAGGCACCGAGCATCACAACACCCGCCGACATCACGGTTTTTACGGGCCAAAACAATTGTTTGGGAGTGGTTACGCTGCCATTCCCGGCCATTACGGAAAATTGCGCCATGTCGGCCAATTTGAATCTTTCTTCAGCGGTTTTGCCCTTGCAATTTGAGAACGACTTGGATGTAGGCATTGTGGCCAAAGATATTACCCCCGCTTTGACGGGTTTGATTCCGAATGCCGTTGGAGGAGGTACACTCAAAATCAGACACCGCGGCGATAATGCACAGGTAGGCGAGTTTTTCAATGTGTACGACGAATATGGCAATCCGCTTGGCTCCACCGGACAAGGCACCCTGACCGGGGAGTGTACGACTTTCTGGGAAACGGAAATACCAGTTACTGCAGCACAAATCAATGAATGGGCACTTTTGGGCGGGGGATTAGGTTTCACAACCTTTTATCTGGAATCAAATCGGGATTTGATCACGTACAACGATTTTGTGGGCAATTGTGCCCCTTTATTGCCGAATGGCACCGACGGCATCAGTCAGATTCAGGTGATGCTGGAATACAGCTACGCGGTGATTGACTACGCCATTAAAAACGCCGCCAACCAGACCGTTTCTACCGGGAATATTACCGGAACGATGACCAAAGACACGCTTGCTCCGGGCAACTACACGGTCATGTACTCCACCACCGATGATGCAGGGCTGTTGGGTATGGCCACGTTTGCCGTTACCGTACTAGACACGGTGAAACCCAAGGCTTTATGTCAGCCAACCTTCATTGTGCAAGTGGACCCTTCCGGGGCGACACCTTACATCCTTCCACCTGTAGGAATCAACAACGGAAGTACGGACAATTGTACGCCTTCTCAAAACCTGAGCTTCTCCGTATCGCCCAGCACCTTCACCTGTAGTCAGGCGGGCAGCACAATCCCCACAACACTTACCGTTACCGATATATCCGGTAATTCAGCCACTTGCCAGACCTTGATTGGGGTAGCGAATCTTCCTGCTGCGCCCAGTTATCCGGCAGTTTGTGAAAATGGCACCTTGCAACTTTTTGCCAATCCGCCCTCCAATAGCCCATATTTCTTTAACTGGAGCGGGCCAGATATGTATTCCAGCACACTAAGAAATCCCATAGTAAGCACCAACGCTATGGCCATCCACAACGGAACCTACTGCGTCACCATTACCGGGGCAACGGGGTGTACCTCATCGGCTTGTGTAGTGGTTAATCTGGCAATTTTGAACAACACTCCCGTGCTCACCTCCCCTGGCGGCACCTCTTTTTGTCCCGGACAAAACGTGGTACTCACCACCAATTCCTACAGCGGCCAAAACGTCAGTTACCAATGGTTGCTCGACACACCCGGTGGATTGGAGATTTTGGGCACTACGCCAACCACCACCTTTATCATTCCCAATCCTCCCCCTGGTACTTATACCTATTATCTGAAGGTTTTTGCCAACGGTTGCAACACCGCTTTGTCAAACCCGATCATGGTAACCATGCACCCTACCCCACCCGCCGATGCGGAGCCAGAAATGACCCAGGTGTGTGAGGGATTCCCGATCTCGCTCATGTCTCCCACGCCCCCTACCGGCGGCCTGACCTATCAGTGGACAGGGCCTAACTTTAGCTCCACACAGCAAAATCCCTTGGTGACCAATAGTGCCATCAAATCGGTTCATGAAGGGAAATATATTCTGGTGACACAGCGCAATGGTTGTTTTTCCCTCCCGGATACGGTAATGGTGACGGTCAACTCAAAACCCGAAAAGCCCGTTTTGTCTGGAAATTTAAATGTGTGTACGGGACAGACCGTGACTTTGGTGTGCCCAAACGTGCCGACTGCCTCGCAATACCTCTGGACTTATCCTACGGCCAGTGGCCTTTTTGACACTACCACCAGTTCAAACACCTTACAAATTGTGAACGCAAGTCCGGCCAACAATGGCAACATTACGGTCATCGCAGCGCTAGGGGGCTGTTTTTCGGATGCCTCCAATCCTGTTCAACTGAACGTTCAAAATTATCCCAGCGTTTCGGCCTCCTCCAATGCGCCCATTTGTAAGGATTCCCTGCTCCAATTGTCGGCTACCAGCTCCTCTACCTTGCCCTTAAACTGGTATTGGACCTTCCCGAACGGCATGCAGCCTTTTTCGCAAAATGTAACCGTGCCGAATGGGGCCAGTGGCGTTTATCTGGTTGTTGCAACTACCTCGAATGGCTGTTCAGGCACGGCGACCGTCACGGTGAACAACGTGACGCCCCCAACCATTACCTCCATCAACAATACCGCTCCTGCTTGCTGCGATGGCAGTACGGATGCAATCCTCTCGGCGACCGTGGTACCTTCACCAGCCAGTTATTTATGGACGGGACCGGCGGCCTTTGGGACCTCCAATTTACCCAGCCCAATCATTGCGGATGTATGCACCCCCTACAACGGCTCTTACACTCTGGTGGTGAAGGATTTATTTGGTTGTCCCTCAGTACCTGCCACGACGGAAATCAATATCCAGGCCCCTCCCCCAACGCCTATTTTGACGGTAAACCCAAGTCAACCCGTTTGTGCAGGCGCGAAAATTACCTTGACCTTTACCAGCTCGGGGCAGGCCACTTTCATCTGGAAACGCCCGAACAACCTCGGAGATACGACGACCACGGGTTCAACCCTGGAGATTCCAAACGCCCAGACCTGGCACAGTGGGAATTACAGCGTAATAGCAGTTTCGAGCAATGGAATCTGCCAATCCACCCCTTCCAATGCGGTGACAGTAACCGTAAACGCAATTCCGGCTACTCCGACCGTAAGCAGTAATTCGCCTGTTTGTGAAGGAGGAATTTTGGAGCTTTACGGCCCAACTATTCAATTTGCCAGCTACTTCTGGACAGGACCAGGCTTTTCTTCTAATTTAGAAGATCCTATTCTTAATAATGTGACAACACAGATGGCTGGGCAGTACAGATTGAGGGTCGAGGTAAACAACTGTAGCTCAGCGCTGGATTCCACCCTTGTAGAGGTAGTTAAAATGCCTAAAACACCGCAAATCGCTACACCTTCTATGGCGGTGTGTATGGATCGGCCGCCTGTTGGGGAATTCCTGAATGTGCTTATTCCCGAAAACGGGATGTTGTACACCTGGGAAAACGCCGCTACTGGTTTCATACTGGCCGGGCCTTCCACGGCAAGCCAACTGAATTTAGACAGTGTATTGTGGTTAGGGCCGGGCACACATACCTTCCGGGTGTTTGCCGAAACACCTGCGCTGGATGGATGCAGGTCTCCCTATTCCAATGTAGTTACGGTCAAGTTCGATACCATTCCGGACGGGATTAATGCCTTCGCTGGTATGGATCGTTTTGCCTGTGCCAATGCGCCCATCGCACTCAACGCAACCGCGCCCTCTGGTATGGTAACTGGGATGTGGTCGCAATTAGGAGGCTTCCTTGTGACCATTGACAACGCTAATTTGCCGAACGCAACCTTCCAAGGTTCCGCGGTGAATACTTACACCTTCCAATGGAGCCTCAGCAATGGCGCCTGTACCAATTATAGCCGCGATACAGTGGTCATTACGGCCCAAAATCTGGAAATGCCGGATGCCGGTGCTGACTCTTTTTATTGTACCACACAAGGCATCAAGCTAAACGCTACACAGGGCGCCTTTTCGCAAGGAAAATGGGTGCAATTGCCCCAGCAAGCCCAATTGGGCATTGTGATTGACAACCCGAATGATCCCAATACAAGCATCAGCGGCAGTATAAATCACGGGCAGACCTACGCTTTCTTCTGGGTAATCGGAAATATCGGCTGCGGAGAAAATTCGGATGATGTTATCATCTATATCTATTCTCCCAAGCCAGATGCCGGTGCCGTGCAATTTGTTTGCGACAATGATAACTGTACTGACTTGGGTGCATCCCCCCTGGCCAGTTTTGAGTCCGGGCAATGGAGCAGCCACACGGGCTTGAGTTTCTCCAATCCCAACGCACCCAATACCAGCGTTTGTGGCCTAAAGCCAGGCAACAATATCCTATTTTGGACGACCAATGGTGGTGTATGCGGTTCCCAATCCCGCGACACAACGGAGGTGTACTATGAACTTTTCCCCACGGCGGTGAATGACATAGTGGACGTTGATTTTGGCGGTTCCGCACAATTCAATGTATTGGCGAATGACATTTTGCCCAACAGTTACACCATCACGGTGCTTACTCAACCCATCCCGGGGGCCTTGGTTGACAATCCGGCGAATGGTGTTTATGTGTATCGTCCGCAGTCTGGATTTTCAGGGACGGATTCAGGCATGACGTACAGCATCTGTAATACAAACTGTCCATCGGCTTGCAGCATTGGTACCGTGACATTCCGGGTAGGAGAAGCGGAGCAATGTTTTATACCGAGTATTATTACGCCCAATGCAGATGGATTCAACGACGAATTTAAAATACCCAATGAGTGCACGGTTGGTGAAGGTGCCGCCCAGCTGGATGTCACAATTTTCAACCAATGGGGCGATGTTGTTTTCCACGCCAAGCCTTACCAAAACGATTGGGGAGGCACTTACAACAACGAGGAATTGCCCGCGGGCACCTACTATTATGTGGTGAGATTATATGACAACGATAAACCCCGCACGGGCTTTTTGTTGATCCAACGATAGGTTGAAAATCATTCAGTCAGAGGTCAAGACCGATTTTCAAATAATTGATAATCAATATTTTAAGGCAATGCTGGCAAGATTGAATACTGCAGCGTTTGAAAAAATAACACTCCCAAAGCCCACCTGTACATCATGAAAAAAAGAATTTTTTTTATACCGCTTTTAGCCTTGGCGCTGACTGCTTCGGCGCAGCAGGAACAGATGTACACGCAGTTTATGTTCAATAAATTGATGTATAATCCTGGGTATGCAGGCAGCTTTGTTTCGCCTACATTGACCGCCATTTACCGCAACCAGTGGATGGGACTGGATGGGGCGCCCAAAACAATGGCGCTTTCTTACAACCAGTCGGTAATCAATGGACGGGTAGGTATCGGGGGGAACATTGCCCGGCAGAGCATTGGCATCAACACCAACCTGACCATTGATGCGGTGTATGCGTATCGTATTCAGATGAAGCGCGGCAATTTTTCAGTCGGTTTGCAGGCCAGTATGCGGAACATCCGTCAGAATTGGGCCGATTCCAGAATCATTGCGATTGACCAGAACGACCCGAGTATCCCTACGGATCCTAAGAGTAAGTTTGTCCCAAATTTTGGGGCTGGGATTTATTACAATGCCTATTCAGACCGTTGGTACGCAGGGCTTGCGCTACCACGCATCGTGAGCAACAGCATAGATTTTGCCGAGTTTGGGGAAGTGCTTTCCCGGGAGGTACAACACATCAATGCCATGGGTGGAATCAAGTTTGAAGCCACCGATGAACTGGATGTTACGCCGCAGGTATTACTCCGCTACGCCATTGGTGCACCATTTGATGCCGAGATGAATCTGAGTGTTATGTTGCGCAACAAATTCTACGGAGGGCTTACTTATCGCGTGGGAGGAGATACCAATTTTGCCGGGGAGAGCATTGATTTTGCCTTGGGCTTTCAGGCCGTTGACAAATTATTTTTCTGTTTTTCCTACGACATTGGGTTGACCCGTTTGCGCAAACATAGCAACGGCTCGATAGAGGCCACGATACGGTATTGGTTTGTCGATCCGCCAGACGATGTGGTGCCGGTCAAACCCGCAAGGCCTTTCTGAGTTATTGCCTTGATTCCGTTGTATCCAAAGGTCTTTTTTTGATGGTACAACCCACGGATTTAGTGCTAAATTTTTCAGGAGATTCCCCGCGAAGGAGTGCGTTTACAGCATCTTCTACCCATTTTTTGGTCGAGGAATTGGGCGCTTCAGCGTTGCTGTCAATGGCACCGATGTAGCGGACTGCGCGTTGCTCATCCAAAATAAAAACATGTGGGGTTCTGGTAGCCCCGAATCTTGGATAAACGGTTTGGTACTCATCAAACAGATAAGCAAAGGGGTAATGTTTGATCTTGGCGCGCTCCTGCATCTTTTCAAAACTATCTTCTGGGACCACCAATGGGCTATTCGGGTTGATGGCAACAACCGGAAATCCTTGTGGGGCAAAAGTGCGATGCAGATCTATGATCCGTTGTTCGTACAACTGCGCGAACGGGCAGTGGTTGCAGGTAAAAACTACGATGATCCCTTTTGAATCCTTGTAATCTGACAGGGATATCGTGTCGCCCAAAACATTCTTGAGTGCAAAATCCTGTGCTATTTCGCCGATGGAATAGCCTTGGGGCTCGGATGAGCTCATGGTCAGCAGCATACTTACTGCGATCGCAATCGAAAGGAGGATGTGCGTTTTCATGCGAGAAAATTTATTAAAAACTGTGATAAACAAAAGCGTGGTAAATGGAATATGCTCGGTAATTGCGAAAAAATCGAATTTTGAAACAATCAGGCGGCCTATTTTTTGCCTCCGCTGAGATCGCCGCAGTTGAATTGTTTGCCATCAAACAGCGCAGCAGAATCGGTGACGAATGGGCGAACAAATGCCTCCAAATCTTCCAAACTATCGAATTTGCCCAGCGTGAATCGGCGCTTTTTGCCTTTAAGAAGTAAGGTGGCAGGGATTGCGCCGTCCCATTCGTTGTGAATCATGGGAATCCAGGTGTCCAAATCCTGATCGGCCATCAGGGCGACCTCCGACTTCAGTTGTTGGTCCTTTAAAAAAGGAATGAACTTTTTGTCTAGTTGGCTCTTAAAATCAAGGCTAACGAGCACAATTTGAACATTTTGAGTACCATAGAACTCGCGCAACTCATCAAAACAGGGCAATTCTTCTACACAGGGTTTGCACCAGGTTGCCCAGAAGTTGAGCAGTAGCGTTGTATCTCCAGCGCGGTTGATGCGAGCTTGTAAATCTTCCAGATTGTCGTAAACAACAAAGTCTTGTGCCCGCAAGGGCGTGCCCACGCAGAGGAAAGCTGCGAAGCAAAGACATACAAGGGACAGGCGAAACGAATGTGCCATGAGAGACATGAGACAAGTTTATTAAAAAAGACATTGCAAGGAACGACGTTTTACGCTAACATCAAATCCTTTAACGTTTTTTTGTGACGAAAAGATGATTTAATTTTCCAACAACATAGATACGGCCCTCCCGTGAGTGATCTCAGGGCGATTTTCAGTTTTTAGACATTGTTTAGTCATTCCTCAAACAGGGCAGTTGAGCCGTTTGGGTTGACCACAGGGGTCTTAAAATCTGAGCCGTCTAGTAAAAATTGGAAGGAGATTGAATCAGCTGACTTGCTGGAAAGCCCAGAAGATCAGGGCAAGATGGAAGACCAGGGCAAAGAGGGTCGCTACTGTTTTATTCTTTTTCATACGTGGAGGGTCGTAATCGTTTTGTTGGTACGACGATTATACCTTTTCAAAAGACATGCCAATCGTTTGCGATAAATTGTTATTAAAATTTAAACCCATTGATTATCAATTTATTAGGTGAATAAAATTGTTAAATTTTTAAGGTAAGTTTTGGCACAGGCATGAAAAAAGGTGGGTGTTTTGCACATTTGATCAGGCTAAAAACCCAATCTCAATTTAGCAAAACACCCACCTTCGATATGAGTTGGACGGAATAACCGTTTAGGCTTCCACCAACGATTCTGGCGACACGATGCTTTGGTCTACCAGAATCCGGCCGCAGTGTTCGCATGCGATGACGCGCTTGTGGAGACCAATTTCGAGGTGTACCTGAGGTGGTACGTTGTTGAAGCAGCCTCCGCAGGAATTGCGTTCTACCGTTGCAACCGCGATGCCATTGCGATAAGTACGGCGTGTTTTGTCGTACGCATTGATCAGGCGGGCTTCGATGCCTTCGCGCAGTTTTTCACTCTGCTTGTGCAGGCGCTTTTCTTCGCCTTCTGTTTTTTCGATGACGCCCTGAAGCTCCACTTTTTTGGCCTCCAGTTCTTTTTGCTTGGCCTCAAATTTCGCCTCTGCAATCATCATACTTTCTTTTTTGCCTTCCAGATTGCCCTTTGCTTCGCGGACCCGCTTTTCAGCCAACTGAATATCAAGCTTAGCCAGTTCGATTTCCTTTTGCAGGGCCTCGTACTCGCGGTTGTTCTTGACCTCATCAAGCTGTTTTTGGTAGCGTTTGATGTTCGCATCCGCCTCTTTGGAGGTTGACTGCATCTTGGAAATTTCCTGCTCACTTTCTTTGAGCACGGCCTTCATTTTCTTGATACGGGTTTCAAGCCCCGCTACCTCGTCTTCCAAATCGGAAACCTCCATTGGAAGTTCGCCCTTGAGAATTTGGATCTCGTCGAGTTGTGAATCATTCAGCTGTAATTTCCACAGCATGGTGAGTTTGTCGGCAATGGATGCTTCTACGGACATTCTATAGAGTGAATGGGTGAGTGAGTTTTGTCAATTGGAGCGCAAAAGTAAGGAAATTTCTTGTACATCATCTTGAAAAAGTTCGATGGGAAATTGTGCCCTATCAATATGTGCTGGATGCCGACTACAATCGCCCCAGCGTCTCTTTCACAAATCCCGTCAAGGCTTCCCCGCGCAGCATGCCTTGTTGCAGGAGCGCGAGGTTGAGCAGGTATTTGGAAAAATTCAATTGCGCTTCTTCTTCGCTGATTTTCAGCAGTTTATTCACGATAACCGGGTGGTTTGAATTCACCACAGCGTTGTAGGAATCGGGCATATCGCCCAGGGCACCCATGCCGTGCATGGCCTGCATTTCTTTCATTCGGCGCATAAATTCCGGCTTAACAATCTGCACCGGCTGGTCGTCGGGAGAAAGTGAGGCAAGTTCGATGGAGGCACCTGGTTGGCCGTTGAGTGCTTTTTCAAACAGGGATTTCAAAGCGGTTTGTTCCTGTTCAGAAAGCACTGATTCTCGTTTTTCGTCCTTTTGAACCAGATTATCCACGGTGCTCGAATCTACCCGCACAAACACGAGGCCCAAATCCGCGCGGTATTCCAGATGCTGCATCCAGTGGTTGTCAATCGCGGTATCCAGCCGGAGTACCTCGTAAGCACGCGCCTCTGCCGCAGCGATCTGCGCATGGTGTCCTTCTACATCATTGGTGTAAATAACCACGGTTTTGCCGTGTTTATCGGTCTGATTTTCCTTGATTTTGTCTTTGTATTCACTCAGCAAATCGAACTGGCCGCGGGTGTTTTCCACCAGGGTAAAATTGCTGGCCCGATCCTCGAATTTTTTGTCGGAAATGATCCCGTATTTAACAAAAATGCCCAAATCGCGCCATTTTTGTTCAAACGAGGGACGATCTGCTTTAAAAATTTCGTGCAGCTTATCGGCCACTTTTTTCGTGATGTGCTCGCTGATTTTTTTCACATTGCCATCGGCCTGCAGGTAGGAGCGTGATACATTGAGCGGAATGTCGGGCGAATCAATCACCCCGTGCAAAAGCTGGAGCCATTCCGGCACAATATCACGCACATCGTCGGTCACGAACACCTGGTTGGAATACAGGTGAATTTTGTTGCGCTGCAATTCCATGGCGCTTCCGCCAATTTTCGGAAAATACAGGACTCCCGTGAGGTTAAACGGAAAATCAATATTCAAATGGATCCAAAACATCGGTTCGGAAGCCATGGGGAACAACTGCCGATAAAACGCCTGATAATCAGCGTCTTCCAACTCCGTTGGCTGCCGTTTCCACACCGGGCGGGTGTCGTTGATAATGTTGGGTACCGAAATCTTTTCTTCTTTTGGTTCCTCGCCCTCCGTGGTTTCAACATACTCGTCGCGGTTGCCGAACTGGATGGGAATGGGTAGGAAACGACAGTATTTTTCCAACAAATCCTCGAGGCGGTTTTTTTCCAGAAAATTCTGGTTCTCCTCGTTGATGTAAAGGATGATATCCGTGCCGCGCTCCGTTTTTTCCGGCGCTGGTTCAAGTGTGTAGGAAGGATCTCCGGCACAGGTCCAGCGCACAGCTTCGGCGCCTTCCTGCCAGGATTTGGTTACAACTTCCACTTTATCGGCTACCATGAACGCCGAGTAGAAGCCCAGGCCAAAGTGGCCAATGATTCCACTGTCTTTGTATTTTTCAAGGAACTCGGTTGCACTCGAAAAAGCAATCTGGTTGAGGTATTTCAGCACCTCTTCTTCGGTCATGCCAATGCCTTTGTCGCGGATGATGATGCGCTTGTTTTCTTGATCCTGGATAATTTCAATTGTGACCTCGCCAATTTCTTGTTTCACCTCGCCGCGTAGGGCCAGCACCTGAAGTTTGGTCGTTGCATCCACGGCGTTCGACACCAGTTCGCGCAAGAAAATCTCGTGATCGGAATAGAGGAATTTTTTAATGATGGGGAAAATGTTCTCGGTTTGGACGGAAATGGTACCTGTCTGCATGGTTGGGTGATATGTTGAGTGGGTGATACGTAAATCATGAACTGAAGTGTAGCACACCTAGATATGCCACACTTTCTTGAACACAATTCTTTTCAAAGGCTGTGCCATTGAAAGTTTGCTGCCAAAATGACGGTTTCTGACATTTTAGCCGCAATATATTGATAATCAATTAATTAACCCTGTTAAAAGCAAGGTTTTACCACATTTAGGGGTCCAATCACCGAAAAAAAATGTTGCCCATTTGTTAATTGTGGCACAGTAGTTGCCCAATCATTTGCACGAACGCTGCTGCTGGATTTCATCGAGCAGGAGCGGTTTCAAAGAAACAAGTTAAGAATTTAAGGTCATTTTGGCCTTAAGCCCGTGGGCGAGGGACCAGTCCATCTGGGGGGTAGGGCTGGTCTCCTCACCACAATTTGAGGAAACCCATTTTAAGTGCTTGTCTAATCTTAGCACCAAGGGCAAAAAATTTCACCCTCTTATGTTTTCGGTTTGTTACAAATCTTGATTCAATAATCTTTTATTCATCATCCTCATTGCAGCAGCAGGCGGTCTCCTTCTAGGCCTCCTGCTTTTTTTGTGCCCCTCAGTACTTGTCTAAACTTTAGTTTCTGGTGTTCAACAAGCACTCACGGCTCAGGCAGCCTGCCCTGAATTCGCGTTAGTGGGGTACATTTGCCGGAAGCGGCACTGAATCCGCTTATCAGCCCAGCATCTCATGTCCAATACTTTTGGCCACCTTTTCCGAGTTACTACTTTTGGCGAATCGCATGGCACAGCCATCGGTTGTGTCGTGGATGGCTGTCCGGCAGGATTGGTTTTTGACCTCGAATTTATCCAACACGAGCTGGATCGCCGCCGACCGGGCCAAAGCAGTATCGTGACCCAACGCAAAGAAAGTGACACGGTGCAGGTGCTGAGCGGGATGTTTGAAGGCAAAACAACCGGCACTCCAATTGCCCTCCTGATTCCCAATGAAGATCAGCGCAGCCGCGACTACGACCACCTTGCTACCGCATTCAGACCCAGTCACGCGGACTATACCTGGCAGGCCAAATTTGGTCATCGTGACTACCGGGGTGGCGGACGAAGCAGTGCCCGCGAAACCGCCGCCCGCGTGGCTGCCGGTGCAGTAGCAAAACTGTTTTTACGCACACAAGGCATTGAAATTCAAAGCTTTGTGAGTCAAGTGGGGCATTTGGAACTTAAAAAAGACTACACCGAACTCGATCTTTCCTTCACCGAAACCAACGACGTGCGCTGCCCTGACCCAGCACTGGCCGACAAAATGATTGCGCTCATCAAAAAAGTCCGCAAAGCGGGCGACACGATTGGCGGCGTGGTCACAGGGCTCGTTCGGGGTTGCCCTGCGGGCCTCGGCGAACCTGTTTTTGACAAGCTGCAAGCCGATCTCGCCAAAGCCATGCTCAGCATCAATGCAGCTAAGGGATTTGAATACGGAACGGGCTTCGCTGGCGTGCGCATGTTGGGAAGTGAGCACAACGATTTGTTTGAAGTGAATCAAGATGACGGGGCAGAAGGACAAAAACCCCGCACTCAAACCAATCGCTCCGGCGGCATACAAGGCGGTATTTCCAATGGGATGGATATTTATTTCCGCGTGGCCTTCAAACCCGTGGCGACGATTATGCGCGAACAGGAAACCCTGAACACCGCAGGCGAGGTCGTGTCTATCAAAGGCAAAGGCCGACACGATCCCTGTGTGGTGCCGCGTGCCGTGCCCATTGTAGAAGCCATGACGGCCCTGGTATTGGCAGACCATCTGCTCAGAATGCGGGCAAATACGCTTGAGAATCAATATTAGACCACTTTTTTTATGATTAACCTCCTTTCTGACACGGGCACCAGGCCGACTCCCGCCATGCTAAAAGCCATGTGGGCAGCCGAAGTGGGCGACGATGTTTTTCGCGAAGACCCAACGGTCAATGCCCTGGAAGCCAAGTGTGCAGCCATGTTCGGGCATGAAGCCGCGCTGTTTTGTCCAAGCGGAACCATGGCGAATCAGATTGCGCTCAAAGTCCACACACGCCCGCTCGACGAGGTGATTTGCGACGAAATGAGCCATATTTACCAATACGAGGTGGGCGGATATGCCTTTCATTCAGGCATCGGAGTCAATCTGTTAAAGGGAGAAAATGGCATTATCAGTGCTGAAATGGTCGAAGCAGCTATTAAACCGCCTTATGACTGGCTTCCACGGAGCACGCTGGTGGTCATCGAAAATACCTGCAACAAAGGCGGCGGAAGCATCTATCCAATTGCCCAAATTCGGGCCATCCGGGCACTTTGTCAACAAAAAAAACTAGCCCTGCATCTGGATGGCGCGCGGCTTTTTAATGCACTGGTCGAAACGGGCGATTCCACCCACGAGGTCGGCGCGCTTTTAGACAGCATTTCGATTTGTTTATCCAAGGGATTGGGCGCTCCCGTTGGCTCCGTATTGATTGGGAATCAAGCTTTTATCGCTGAAGCCCGCAGGGTGCGCAAGGCGATGGGCGGCGGAATGCGACAGGCGGGCTATCTGGCAGCGGCGGGTATTTACGCCCTCGACCACCATGTGGAACGCCTTCGGGACGACCACGCGCATGCCCGAATGCTGGCGGAAGCGCTGGCGCAACTGCCCTGGGTGACCAATATCCGCCCGGTTCAGACCAATATTTTAATTTTTGATTTGGTACCACCGCGTTCGCCCGTAGAATTTCTGGATTTTTTAAAGAAAAAAGGCGTGGTGGCCTCGGCTTTTGGCCCACAAACAATTCGATTTGTTACACATTTGGATGTGAGCAGGGAGATGATTGAGGAGGTGATGGGGATTTTGTCTGAACTGTGATTCTTTTTATTTTTGTGATAGGGGTGATTAGGTAGTTTTCTCTGGAATCCAACTTCCCGAAAGTTTGAAAACTTTCGGGAAGTTGGGGTTGCCAGAAATTATGTGACCACTCTCCTTTAAAAAAATGCTGAGTAGAAGTGACACTTTTTAAAAAAGTGTCACTTCTTAAAATTGACTTGTGCCGTTAGGAAGAGGCTGTTGAAGGCCTGACTATTCCTCAATTTTTCGCGGAAAAGAAACGCTGAAAAGGGAAGATTTGACGCCATTACTATCCAGAACGTAGCAAAAGCCGTCTTCTATCCACAAGGTTTTCATGAGCCCCTGGCGCATATTTTCCTCGTGGTAGAGGTCTATACAAATCACGCGCCCGCCGTAAAGCGGAAGGAGGTCTGGTTGGAGGGTGTGGCCAATGACCACGCGCCGGGCACCTGCAAATTCCAGTGCATAGGTGACGTCCTCGTTGGAGGCCAGATTTTTGGCCATGCCGCGATACCATAAAATGCCAGTTTTAAAATCAAAAATAGCCCGGGCCTCTACACTCAAAATCGTCTCGTAGGGTTTGCCAAGGTGCTGGCGGCTGATGCGATTGATTTCTGGAAGACTGAGGCGGGTATTGGCCATTTCCCGGCTGATTCCTCCGTGGCAAAACACGTAATCACCAATTTTCTCCACCACATTTTTGGTCCGAAGCCAACGTCCGAGCTCTGAGTGTTGATCGTACCAACGTTTGTATTCCTCGCCGATGAGTACAGCGTTATCCAAGTATTTTTTGCGCACGTAGGTGCTGTTGCCCTGTAAATTAAGGATTTCGTGGTTGCCCAGGATAAAATGGACTTTCCCGCCCACGGCTTCAGCTTCTTGCTCGAGTTTATAAATCAACCACAAACACTCTGTAACGTTCAGCCCGCGGTCAAAAAAATCGCCGACCAGCACCAAGTGGCCATTCCCGAAACTCCAGTTAAATTTTGAATCCATCACCTTGGCCCCGAGCAGCATGGTTTTGAAAGCCAGGAAATCACCTTCTATGTCTGACAAGGCAAGCATGCGTTCCGGCAGCGGATAAACCGTGGACTCCTCTTTTAATTCATCTTTGAGCAGGAAAGAAAATGCATCACCGCTTGAACGGACCTGGCAGGCGAGTGAAACATCATCTTTTTGGTCAAAATGAAATGTTTTGGCCATCACCACCGTATCGCGTCGAAGCACATATTTCACCGTGATTTTACCGCCGTGGTAAAAAACATACGGGCCATCGGTATCAGCCTTGGAATTGTCTTGAGGATCGCCGGGGGTAGCAAATAGGAACAGGGGAAAGCCCAGCATAAGGGCCAGGAGAAGGCGAAAAGACATGGTGATACGCAAGCTGTTTGTGTTTTATAGCGACTGTGAAGGTACAATTTCTGCCAAATTTTGAGGCAAAAGCCTCAAAATTTGGCAGATTTCTGAAAAAATCAGGGCCTTTTTGCCTCGCCTAATTTGCGAATTTTAATTTCGAGGCGATTGTTCTGCTGGTGTTCTTCATCGGAACATTCCGCATTTTCTTTACAATGGTTGCGCAACTGCGTTTCGCCCTTCCCAAATGCATTGATCCTGCGTTCTTCAATCCCTTTATTAATCAGGAATATTTTGGCGTTTTGCGCCCGCGAATCGGTCAGCTCCTGGTTTAGCTGCGCGTCTCCGCGTACATCCGTATGTGCAACCAGATCAACCTCCATGAATGGATACGTATTCATCCAGTCAATAAGGGTTTCCAAGTGACGTACCGCGCCCTGGTTGAGTGTGGCCTTGTTGTATTCATAAAAAATCTTGTCCAGGATGAATACCGAACCTTCCATCAGACCATTGGCCAGCGGCATGGTTTCTGCAACGGTGGCACCTTCATCCACAGGCTTCAGACGTATTTCCTCATAGGAGGGAGTGCTTTTGCCCGCAGTGAGCCGGAAAGTTTCGCTACGGAATCCGCCCTTTTCAACCTTGGCGATCCATTCTCCATCCCGAGGCAGACAGATGTCAAACTCCCCATTTCGGGTGGTTCGGGCCATCTCGATTGCGCCGGAGGTACGGTGCTCAAGGCGAACACTCGCATTGGCAATTCGGGTATTAAACTCCGTGGTCAATACGATACCTCCTGCGCGAAGGCAAGGCGGAGTTTCTTTCATTTTAAAATTCAACGTGTATTTATCGTCTGAATCCACCACGAGAAAACGATCTTTGGAGGTATAGCCTTTTGCGCTCACCATCACCAGGTAATTGCGGTACCGAGTGAATTCCGTTTGCGCCGAGCCTACTGCATTGGAGAACAGGTCTGGATTACCCATGTCTTTGGCATCCTTGCGCACCAATTGAAACGTGAACACGTCGGGTTTATCCGGTAGGGCCACGTAGTCGAAATCGTAAAAATCATTGTTTCCGGTGATAAAACCATCGTCCGTAGGCTGGAAAATGCGAATTTCAGCACCTTGAAGTGGAAGCCCGGTTTTTTCGTCTATTACATTGATGGTTGCCCAGTTAACTTCAGGTTTGCCTGTGCCGCCGAGTCCTTTAGGAGCAAAAAACTGGAAAATATCGGATTTTCCGTACGTCCCGCCCTTGCGTTCGCTCGAGAAAAAACCACTGTGGCCATCGGGATCCGTAATGAAACTGTAATCATTTTCAGGAGAGTTGAACGGCTCTCCCAGGTTGACTACTTCGGTATCTTCGTTGACGTTAAGCGGGTTGTTCACGAAATAAATATCCAAATTTCCGAGCGTATTCGACCGGCCATTGGAGGAAAAAAACAAGGAACCAAAAAAGCTCATGTGTGGGAATAGTTCCTGCTTTGCGGTATTGATGCCCGGTCCAAGATTGATGGGTGCACCCCATTTTCCTTTTTCAAGCCGTTCTACCGCGTACAAGTCGTAGCCGCCGTGGCCACCGGGCATATCGGAAGCGAAAAAAAGCCATTTTTCGTCGGGACTGAGGCTGGGGTGCATGCAGGAATAATCATCACTGTTGAAGGGCAGATCAATGGGCGTAGTCCAATCCGGGAATCCGTACTTCATCTGGTAAATCTTTTGGGAAGATTTGCCGCCTTTCCCGCCTCGGAGAACACCATTTTCGTTGTTGTTTCGGGTGACAAAAGCCACTTTGTGATCTCGGGTGAAGGCCACCGGACCTTCGTGAAAATCGGACTTTTTACTGGAGTTAAACTCAAACTTTTTGGGTTCGAGTAAGGCCCCCAATTGATCAAATATGGAATGGTAGTGGGCTTCAAAAACCTCGCCGGTACCTTGACTTTTCGGGCCTTTACTTCCTCTGGCAGAGACGAACAGGATGCCATTGTCGTAAAAAACTGGGGCGTAATCCGTGCCATCGAAATTGAGCGCTTTGACATTTTGCAGACGAACCGGGTATTGGCGGTCGTCTTTTTCCCGAAACCGGTCTTTGGATTTGCTCTTGGAAGAGCCTGATCCCTGGGCCAAGACGGCCAATGTCAACAAAATTAGCGGAAGTGTTAGGATTAACTTACGTAGCATAGGATGCAAAAAAAGGTTGATGGTGAACACAGCGAATTAAACGCAGGCGAAGGTACACGCATTGCCCAGTTATACCTGAAGCTGCAAAGTGCTTAACAAAACTTTGCGAAATGCTGGAGGAAGCACCAGATTTGTTAGGTCAAACCAAGTCTCTCCGGCGCTCTTTTGCCAGTTCAATGCCCTGCTCTGAAAACGTGGTCCGGAGTGCTGCATAGAGGTCGTTGAGGGTGTCCTCATGATGCTGCCCCAGGGTCCATACCGCAATATCAGCTTTCAGATCGTCGCGAGAAATTCCCCTGACTTTAACTTCAACTTCCCTTCCCGGGAGGATATTTGGGCAGCGTTTGGCAGCTATTCCCGCGGCTTCCTGCAATTGATCCAGCGCAGTTTGGGAACTCAGCAGAATGGTGATTTCCGCCTGTAATTCCACGCCATGGGGTATGTTTTCGATAGGTCCTTCCGTTATTTTACCGTTGGGTACAATGATTTTTTTGCGGGTTTCGGTGATCAAAATGGTGTTAAATGTCTGTATTTCAACCACTTTTCCCGCGTGTCCGGCCACTGTAATCCAGTCGCCCACCTTGAACGGGCGAAACAGCAGGATGAGCACCCCGCTGGCAAAATTACCCAAACTCCCCTGCAAAGCCAATCCGACCGAAAATGCAATCGCTGAAAATATGGCAATGAAAGAGGTGGTCGCAATGCCGACGGTACTAGCCACCATGAGGACTAACACGGCCTTCAACCCGGTATCTACCAGCGTTGTAAAAAACGGTCGAAGCCCCTCGTCCATCCGACGTATTTGCAGAAATTTGTCGAATCCGTGGGTGAAGCGGCGAATAATCCACCAGCCTCCAAATAATAAGGCGAGTGCAGCGAGGGTTTTGGGGCCGTAAGCCCAGGCCATTTCAATGGCTTTGTCTAAGATAACTTGAGTATCCAAAAGAAGGTTGACTATGATTCCTGTGATTTACATAAGGCTTTGTTATCAATCGAATCAATCGGCTTAATCGTCAAAAATCGAATCACTCAATGGCTTCCCGAATGCGCAGCAAACGTTCTAAAATTCTTTCTAAATCATGGAGTGGCAACATATTGGCTCCATCAGACTTAGCCTCTGCGGGACGCGGATGGGTTTCGATAAACAGGCCATCTGCACCGGTGGCAATCCCCGCACGAGCGATGGTTTCAATGAGCGCAGGTCGCCCGCCCGTTACGCCGGAGCTCTGATTGGGCTGTTGGAGCGAATGGGTACAGTCCAGCACCACAGGAACCCCAAACGAGCGCATCACCGGGATTCCACGAAAATCTACGATCAAATCCTGATAGCCAAAGGTGGTTCCGCGCTCCGTAAGTATAATGTTTGAATTGCCTTCTTCGCGCACTTTTTCCGCAGCGAATTGCATGGCTTCCGGGCTGACAAACTGGCCTTTTTTGATGTTAACCACTTTGCCCGTTTGGGCCGCTGCCACCAGCAGAGAGGTTTGGCGACAAAGGAAAGCCGGAATCTGGAGCACGTCCACAAACTGGGCCGCGAGGGCCGCTTCTGGCTCGGTGTGGATATCCGTTGTGGTCGGAATTTGGAATTTTTCGCCTATTTTTTGCAGGATTTGCAATGCTTTTTCATCGCCGATACCGGTAAACGAGTCGCGTTTGCTGCGATTTGCTTTTCGATAAGAGCCTTTAAAAATATACGGAATCCGCAAACGCTGGCAAATTTCATTGACCTGCCCGGCGATGTCGAAGGCCATTTGCTCCCCCTCAATGGCACACGGCCCGGCGATGAGGAAAAAGTTGTTGGAATCGGTGTTTTGGAGGCGCGAGAGTTGGAGCATAGGGATTGTTTATTTGTTGCCAGAAGCCAATTTGGCCAGTGTTTCTTGCATCATTTTAGCCTCTTTGGCGTAGCGTTCAGCCGATTCGGTGTAATCCTTTAAGGTGTTTACGTCCACTGTGGTTGAGCCGCTTTCTTGCGAATCGCTGCTTTTTTCCGTGGGATTCGCCGTGCCTTTGATATCGTTGATCATTTGGGTTTGCTTTTCGATCATACCTTCGAGACCAGCATACATTTCATTCACAACCGCAGCATTTGCTTTTCGGATTTTGTCCGGAACGGCATCCACTTGTTTGCGCAGGTCTTCCATGTTTTGCACATTGGATGCCAGGGTTGATGCAGCACGTTCGAGGTCTTCTGGTGCAGCCATTGCTGGTGCGGCAGGCACATTCGTTGTTTCGGCGGGGGTTTCGGAGGCGGACTTAGGGGTATCTTGGCAGGCGGAAAACAGCACGGCCAGGAGCAGGGTACAAACGAATTTATTCATCTTTTTTGCTTCTAAAATGTTTGCGTAGTTTGTGGATGCTTTTGAGATTAGCGCGGCGAAATTACAAGAACTTGCCGTTTGGAACACCATGTGCAAAACTCATAGCCCGTTTATTTCTTCAAAAACCAACACCTTTGTAATCGGCGCAGCATCCTGTATTACCGTTACCTGAAATTTGGCCTTACGCCCACACTACTGGACATTTTTGTTTTGCTACCAGACCTATAAGGTTTTTGGAAACCTTATAGGTCTCGATTCAGGAAAATATCCAGAGGTACGCCTTGTCCGCAATTAAAAGCATACAACTCCTTGATTATGAACACAAAAATGAGTACGAAAATTCTAGCTTCCATACTACTTTTCCTGTTTTTTGCTTCCTGTTCTTATACCTTAAAAATCAAAGACGGTCGCACCGCTTACGATCGGAAGCAGTTTGCAACTGCGGTTCCAATGCTCGAAAAAGAGTACGCAAGCGCCAAAACCCGGAAAGAAAAGGGTCAATTGGCTTATCTTTTAGGCGATTCGTACCGCAAAATGGGGCAGGATGAAAAATCACTATCCTGGTTTGAGGCTGCCTACGCCAACAATTTTGGACCTGAAGCCTTGAAAGCGCAGGCACTTACCCTGAAAAAACTGGAGCGCTACCCTGCAGCCCGGGAGGTGTTCAAAAATCTCGGCATCGAAATCGGCTCGCCCTATGAATACCGAAAAGATATTACCGCGTGTACTGTGGCGGAAGGATGGCTCGGCGAAAGACCCGGAAATGGTTGGAGCATTGAAATAGCCCCCTTTAACAGTCCTCAAAATGACTTCGCGCCCAGCTATTTTTACGATGGCCGGCTTGTGTTTACCAGCGACCGAAGTATGGTGACCGGCAAAGAAACCTACCGCTGGACGGGCAATAAATTCATGGATATTTTTATCACCGATCCGAGTAGCGCAAGCCCACAAACATTTGATAGTCAATGGAATACCGCGAGCAACGAAGGCACGCCCTGTTTCAACAAAGTGGGTACAGAGGCTTTTTTTGTGCGAGCGGTAGGCGCCTATGCGGGCGATGACGCTTTTTGCAAAATCTATTATTCGGAAAAAGGCCGCGCCGACGCACTCTGGTCGGTACCCACTCCCCTACCCTTTCAAAAAGAAAAAATTAATTACTTCCATCCTACCCTGAGCAGCGACGGCAACATGCTTTATTTCGCTTGCAACGACCCCGAAGGCTGGGGCGGTTTCGACCTCTGGGCTGCTCAGCGCAATACCAAAATAGAAGCTGGCTGGGACGAGCCTAAACTCCTGCCGCGCAGCGTAAATACTCCGGGCAACGAACTTTTCCCAAATTTTGACGCCGACACGCTCTACTTTGCTTCCGATGGGCACACCGGAATGGGCGGACTGGATATTTTCAGAACCTACAAATCAGAAAAAAATGCCTGGTCGCCGCCGCAAAATCTGAAGTCGCCGATTAACAGCGGGGCGGATGATTTCGCGCTGATCGTGGACCGGAACAGTGCCAAAATCCCCAAGCCCAGCAATCCGGGCGATCTGATTAAATCAGGTTATTTTACCAGCAATCGAAGTATCGAAAATTCCAAAGGCGGCGATGATATTTACCGTTACGAACAACGCGTACCACCGCCCAAACCGCCCAAAATTGATACGGTACCGACCAAACCACTGGTGTACAAACTCATTCTGGAAGGTTATATTCTGGAAAAAATATTCTCCATTCCCAACGATCCCAATAGCAAAATTTTGGGCCGTAAACCGCTTGCAGGAGCTGTGGTGAAGGCCGATTGGGGCACCAAAAAGCAAAACTTTACCGTCAAATCAGACGGTTATTTCCGCATGGAATTGGCCGAAAACACTGACTATACCTTCAATGCCTCGATGGAAGGCTACTTAGCCAACAGTGCAAAATTCAGCACCAAAGGCATCGCCAAAGATCCTTCCAACCCGGAGCAAACCTTCGAGATTGAAATTGTGCTGGACCAGATTTACCGCAACCGCGAAATCGTGTTGGAGAATATTTATTACGACTACGACAAGTGGGATATCCGGCCCGATGCGGAGCCAACCCTCAGCCGACTTGCAGAGGTGCTCCGCCAAAATGCCGAGATTCGCATCCAGCTCGGTAGTCACACCGACTGTCGTGGCAACGATGCCTACAACCAAACCCTTTCGCAACGACGGGCTCAAAGCGCGGTCAATTACTTGATTTCCAAAGGAATAGATGCTTCCAGACTTTCAGCCAAAGGTTATGGGGAAAGCCAACCTGCTGCGAATTGCGCCTGTTCTTCGTGTTCAGAGGCAGAACATCAGACCAATCGGCGGACAACGTTTAAGATAGTGGAGTAAGGGAGCCATTAAAATTTTAATTCGTATCGAAAAACAGGCAGCACCGGCAACAGGGTATATTGGATGGCTTTTCCCCGCACGCTGCTGCCCGCATCTACAAAAAGATAAAACGGATTAGCTCGGTTGTAGGCATTGTAAACGCCCATTTGAATACCCTGCCTACACTTGCTGTTGCCCCAGCTGGCATTGAGCGCAGCATCCAGGCGGTGATAAGTAGGGAGCCGATAACCATTCACTTCTGTATAAAAATAAACGTCTCGTTCCACGTCGCCTTCCACGGATTCGTGGCGGAATTTCACGCCGGCGAGGGTAATCGGATTTCCCGTTGCTACGGCCCAAACTATATTGGCTTCCAGCCATTTAGCCAATTGCTGCCGCAGGGTAATTTTCACATCATGCCGACGGTCGAACCGGAAAGGAAAGGGCCGCCCGGCATTGAGTTCGGGGAAAAAACGTTCCGTTTCAGAAAGGGTGTACGCGATGGAACCCCTGAATTTGCCGGTTGTTTTTTCAAGCAAAACCTCAAGCCCTTTGCTCCAGCCCGTACCCAGTGCAATCCGGTCTTCCCAACCGCTGGCGTCCACTGCTCCCCCGGCAAAAAGGGCGTCATTGGAGTTTATAAAGGTGAGTACGCGCTCCATTTGTTTGTAATAACCTTCCACCTGCCAGCCCCAATTTTTGTGCTGCCAACCGATACCCGCAGAAGCCTGCCATACAATTTCAGGCGGGACCCGGCGCGTGCTAGGCACCCAAAGCTCGAAGGGCAAACTCACGTTGAAAGTACCGATTTGATGCAGATTTTGGGCCATTCGGTGCCAGCCAGCCCAGTGGTTCCAGCCATTTGGACCTGTCCGGCGAACCCTGAACCGGGGCTGAAGCAAGCGATAATTGGTGTTTGTGGTCTGAAAAACCGAGCCATTCAAGCCAACGTCCAGCCGACAATGTTTTAAAAAATCAATTTCTGCATCCACGTATGCTTCCGCTTCACTGGCATTCAGGCGTTCATTGTTGAGCAGGATATTGGCCAGGGAATCCACATTTTCCTGGGTTTGGCCGGGTTGCAAAAAGTTTGCTGAAAGCGCACCCGGCTGAAAACCATGCGCCGTGTATGCAGCGCCCCAGCGCAGGGTAAGTTTATCTGACACATAAAAAGTAAAGTCCGTTTTGCCGGACCAATCTCGAATCAGTGTCTGGTACAATTGACCATAATCGGCCAGAACAAACTCCTTGCCGTTTGGGTAGAGGATATTGGATTGAAAGCCAAGGCCGCTGGTGTAAAAAAAACGGCTGTAACGCAGGGTCGTATTGGTAAATAAGTTTTCGCGCAGGAGATGGTTCCAGCGCAGGGCCGCAATGCTGTTGCCCCAATCTGTTTTCAAATCAAAACTATCGGTAATGTACCCTTTGGGGTCATCGTAGTTTTGTAAAAATTCGTTTTTAAATGAATCTCCACCCTGATAGAAGGAAAAAAACACCCGGTCGCGGTTGCTCAGTGCATAGTTCAGCTTCAGGTTTGTATCGTAAAAACGGTACTTGATTTTATCGCCAGAAAAGGTAAGCAGGTTCCCGCGCTCGCTGAAAAAATCCACCCAGGGATCAAAGTAGGTCATGCGCCCGCCGAGCAAAAAAGATCCTTTATCGCGTTTCAACGGGCCTTCGACCACCGCAGAACTTGCAAATAAACCACTGGAAACTTCGCTGCGGAAACGCTGAAAATCGCCATCCCGGGTACGTACATCAAGCACCGAAGACGCCCTTCCGCTGTAACGCGCGGGAAAATCGCCTTTCCAAAGCCGCACACTACTGATCGTACTGGGGTTAAAAATGGAGAATAAACCCAGGGCATGACTGGGGCTGTACACGGGCACATCGTCGAGCAGAAAAAGATTTTGGTCTGCATTTCCGCCGCGAATATGCAGTCCGCCAAGCCCATCGGCACCCGTCTGGATACCCGTTTGCAAGGCTGTTAATCGAAGCAGGTCGGCTTCTCCACCAGGCATCGGCAATGCACGTAACTCCTTCATATCTATATACTTAGGACTGCCCGCCATTTGCTCTTTCGCATCATTTGCAGAAAAACTTGGTATAACCACTTCCGCCAAAGTAGCCATTGGAATCAGGCGGACCCGCATGATCCGATCGTCGTTGACAGACAAATTGACCCGCTGGCGCTGGTAACCTACATAAGACACTTCCAATTCAAAAACGCCTTCCTCAACTTGAAGACTAAAAAAGCCAAACTCATTGCTGACCATTCCGATGAGTCCATTTGACGAGAAGGCCCGGACGCTGGCACCGATGAGGCGTTCGCCAGTTTCGGCATCTTGCACATAGCCGCTGAGGCTGCGTTTGGTCGCTTTTTTAAAAAAAACAATTTGTCCGTCAATTGCCTTAAACGAAACCTTGCCACAAGCCGTGATGGTTTCCAACACAGATTTCATCGGCTGATTGCTGGCTTGCACATTTAAAGTGGCACAGGACTCGAAAAAGCGGTCGCTAAATACAATGTTCACCCCAGTCTGACGACTCAAGGCCACCAACGCATCGGCTGGACGGCAGTTACTGCATTCAAAATCAATTCGGTTTGTGAGCGGTGTTTGCGCACTCAAAAAATTGATTATCAGCAGACTAGAGATTAAAAAAGTAGCCTTGACTTGTGTCATAGGTCGGGATATGCTGGCCGCAAAATACAGCGAATGCAAGATGACAACCACGCATTAACAGTTGGAACCGCTGGATGTTGGAGTTGTTTGGCGAATCGGTGTTTGTGCGCAGGGGTTGAAGCGGTTTGATCTTCAGCGGCAACTGAGGAACGGGGGAATATTAACTTGTTGGTTTCATCCGATTCCTAAGTACCGACACAGACCCGTAACTTTGCCAAATCGTACACCTTTCAGCAAAACATACCATGTCCGAGGTTCAAACATCTATTCCCCAGTCATCCATTCCACGCGTCGGCATTACTGGCGGAATCGGGAGTGGAAAGAGCCTGGTTTGCCGTATTTTTGAGGAAACGTTCGGCATCCCGATTTTTTATGCGGACATCTGGGCCAAAAAACTGATCAACTTTGATCCTGAGATCCAGGCCGGTTTAATCGCCCTTTTTGGCCCGGAAGCGTATCTGGAATCCGGAGAATACAACCGCCCCTACATTGCTCAGATTGCCTTTTCAGAGCCCCAAAAACTGGCCGCGCTCAATGCCTTGGTGCACCCGGCAGTGGAGCGTGTCAGCCTGGAATGGCATGAAGAACAAGCCAGATTGGGCCATCCGTACACGCTGAAAGAGGCGGCACTGATGGTGGAGAGCGGGAGTCATCAGCACCTCGATTACCTGATTGTGGTGGCCGCTCCGGTTGAGCTGCGCATTCAGCGCGTGATGGAACGGGATGGCCTGACGGAGGAGCAGGTGCAAGCGCGAATGCGCGGACAATTGCCGGAGGAAGACAAACTAAAACTGGCGGATTTTATCATTCTCAACGACGGCTCGCAGTTGTTGCTCCCACAGGTGTTGGGGGTTCATCAAGCCGTTATGAATGATTCGATTTGACGATTGATTCGATTGATTCGATTGAAAAACAACTCCGCCTTAACCAAATCGTTCAGCGCCACTTACTTAAATCACAAAGTTTACTGGTTCATCGAAGGGCCGGGTGCGCACTTTGACCTGACTTTGATGCAACACGACGGAATAGGCCGGCACACTCTCTGTCAGCCAGGAGTTGCCTCCGATCACGGAATCGTGCCCGATGACCGTGCGACCACCCAAAATGGTGGAATTGGCATACAATACACAGTTGTCTTCGATGGTTGGGTGGCGTTTTACGTTTGCCAATGATTTGTCTACCTGCAAAGCGCCGAGCGTAACGCCCTGATAAATTTTCACGTTGTTGCCGATCACTGCCGTTGCTCCGATGACGACCCCGGTGCCGTGGTCAATAAAAAAGGACCGACCGATGGTGGCGCCGGGATGAATGTCAATGCCCGTTTTTCCGTGCACGTATTCGGCAAAAAATCGCGGCAAAAGCGGCGCTCCCAAACGAAAAAGCAAATTGGATATGCGGTAATTTGAAATGGCATAAAACCCTGGATACGTGGCAATTACCTCTTCAATACAAGTAGCTGCCGGGTCAAAATCATAAAACGCTTTTGCGTCTTCGAGGAGCATTTCGTAAATGGTTGGCAACTCGTCGAAAAAGCCGTTTGCAATGTTTGCGACAGATTCGCCACTATCCTTGGTAAGCGGATAGAGCAGTTTCATCAGGTCGTGCCGCAAGAGGGCATATTGCACCCTGGCTGGTTTTGGCTCCTCACTGAGCATGGGAAAAAGGAACAGGAACAACGCGTCTGCCAAACGATGCGCTTCAGCCCTTGGCGGAATTTGCACATTTTGCGAAAGTTGCTGATGTTCAAGGGTTTGGAAAAATTGCTCGAGCTGCGGTTTCATATTGAAGAAGAATAAAAAGGATAAAGCGTACCAAAAAGCGCGAGTTGATTCTGCGCCCTTCTTAAATTATGTTCCGGTGATTTGATTTTGTAGTAAACATCGCCTGCCAGCCAATCCGTGAGAAAGCGAAGGGCTTGTTCTCCAACCATCCAGGCTCCGGCAAGCATCAGGTTATCGCGCTCTGTTTCGGTCAAAAAGCCCGCTGTTTCTATCAGAAATCCGCGTTTTAAAGCTTCCAGTACGTCTAATCTTAATTTCGGGGTTTGGGCGGAATCTTCTGAACAATCGGGCACAAACGTGCGCACCATATCCCCGAAATCAGATAGAATGGTGCCGGGCATCACCGTATCCAAATCAATGACTGCCAATGCTTTTTGGGTCGTGTGGTCAAAAAGTACGTTCCCTGCCTTCGTGTCATTGTGCGCTACCCGAAGAGGCAAATATCCCGATTTTTTCAGTTGGCTGATGTGGTCAAAGACGGGTTTTGTCCCAAAAGCAGCTTCTATTTCCAACTTGCATTCCGCGACACGACCCACAGGATCTTTATCCAAAGTTTGCAAAAAAAAGGCCCAGCGCTGGTCGGTGTCATGAAACCCTGGGATTGTTTCTGCCAGCGTGTGCGCCGGAAAATCGCGCAATACCCGTGCAAATGACCCGTAGGCCCGCGCTGCCTCGTAGGCAATTCCCGGGTCTGTAACGCCTTCGGGGGCAAAAGTGTTTTCGAGGTACGGAAACACCCGCCAGTAATTCCCCGCTTCGTCCTTTTGTAAAAACGCAGCATCCAAAGCGGGCAGAGGCGCAGCAATTTGATACGGATAATCGCCTTGCGCCAGGTGTTTGCACACAAGCAAAGTATTGTCCATCACCAGGCTCGGCTGCCGGAATACCTGGTGATTCAGCCGCTGCAACAACAGCGATTTCTGTCCTCCATCTTCCTCAAAATCAATGCGATACGTGTCATTGATGTTGCCATTTCCAATGGGTGCGGCGGAGATAAACTTGTCCATACGAACAAAACGCCGAGCGATTTTTTCCATCGTAGGGCTTAAACAGGTTGGCATTTTACCCGGCTGTGCTGCTTAAAGATTCTATTTTTCCACCTTTGATTTTCAAAATTCGCTGGGTGCGTTGGGCGAGTTCGGGGTCGTGGGTGACGAGCACGAGGGTGGTTCCAGCGGTGCGGTTTAGGTCGAAGATTAGATCAACGATTCCCGAAGCGTTGTCCACATCGAGGTTGCCTGTTGGCTCATCGGCGAAAAGGATTTTGGGACTGTTGGAGAATGCGCGGGCGATACAAACGCGCTGTTGTTCGCCGCCCGAAAGCTGGGTTGGATAGTGATCCAGACGATCAGAAAGTCCAACCTTCGCCAGCCATTGGCGGGCAACCGTTTCCGCGGATTTATCGCCCCGAAGCTCGAGCGGCACCATCACGTTTTCCAGCGCGGTGAGGGTTGGAATGAGCTGAAAATTCTGAAAAACAAACCCCACGTGTTGGTTGCGGACATCAGCCCGTTCGTCTTCGGAAAGTGATTCCAGGGCAATGTTATTTAAGGAAACCGTTCCGCTGGTTGCGCGATCCAATCCTGCACAAAGCCCCAACAAAGTAGTTTTGCCGGAGCCGGAAGGTCCCACGATGGAGAAGGTATCGCCGGCCTCCAGATTAAAACTCACGTCCTCGAGCACGGTGAGGTCGGTGTTGTGGGCGGTTCGGTATTGCTTGGTGAGGTGAGAGACAGTGAGCATTATTCGATTTTGACGATTGAGACAATTGATTCGATTGAAAAGATTGGTTCGATTGGTTCGATTGGTTCGATTGATTCGATTGTGGCTTATTTCTTGGAGAAATTGGAACAGCGAAAGGGGCAACTTGTTACAGACAAGGCCAAAAAGCCGGACGGAAGCCGGGAAATATTAGACGGGGATATAGTATGGTATAGGTGATTTGAAGAGACCAAGTTAAAGCAGTCACCTATGCTTCAAGACCAACGGATTTCAAGCCAAATCCTCAAAAACCTTTTCTACATTAATTTTTATGCCCGTGATGGGGTCGGTCAATTCTGTTTTATAAAAAACCTCTTCTCCGTCGCGCGTTAATAGTTGGATACTTTTTAATTTTTAGAATACAAAATAAACAAAAAGTCTGGTTTATCCTACCATTCTTCAGTCGAAATCAAAAACAAAATCGCGCCTCACCGAACCCTCGATGAAACGCGATTTTTCAGGCACATTGACCCATTGGCCACATTGACCACATTAAATCATTGACCACATTAACCACATTGGCCACATTGACCCATTGACCACATTAACCACATTGGCCACATTAACTCAATACCTATAATACTCCGGCTTGAACGGTCCTTCCACCTTCACACCGATATAGTCGGCCTGCATGGTGTTAAGTTCCTCTAGTTCTACGCCGATTTTGGCAAGGTGCAGACGCGCTACTTTTTCGTCGAGATGTTTAGGCAGCATATATACTTTGTTCTCGTAGGCCTTGGCGTTTTGCCAAAGTTCGAGTTGAGCCAACACCTGATTGGTGAAGGAGTTGGACATTACGAACGAAGGGTGTCCCGTTCCGCAGCCCAGGTTCACCAAGCGGCCTTCTGCCAGCACGAGGATGTCTTTACCATCAATGTTGTACAAGTCCACCTGAGGTTTGATGGTAACTTTGGTGTGACCGTAATTGTTATTCAGCCAAGCCATATCAATCTCGTTGTCGAAGTGGCCGATGTTGCAAACGATGGTCTTGTCTTTCATCAGACGGAAGTGTTTTTCCATCACGATGTCGCAGTTGCCTGTAGCAGTCACCACGATATTGGCGCGTGGGATTGCGTTTTCCATCCGTTTTACCTCGAAACCATCCATAGCCGCCTGCAGGGCGCAGATGGGGTCAATTTCAGTCACGATTACGCGAGCACCAGCGCCCTGAAGGGATGCAGCGGAGCCTTTGCCTACGTCGCCGTAACCAGCCACCACGGCAACTTTGCCAGCCATCATGATGTCGGTTGCGCGGCGGATGGCATCCACCAGACTTTCTTTGCAGCCGTATTTGTTGTCGAATTTCGACTTCGTTACTGAGTCGTTGATGTTGATTGCGGGCATGGGAAGGGTGCCTTTTGCCACACGCTCGTAGAGGCGGTGTACGCCCGTGGTGGTTTCCTCCGAGATACCGCCGATGCCCGCTGCGAGTTCAGGGAATTGGTCGAGCACCATATTGGTAAGGTCGCCGCCGTCGTCGAGAATCATGTTGAGCGGTTTGCCGCCCTCAAAAGCGAAGAGTGTTTGCTCGATACACCAGTCAAACTCCTCTGCATTCATGCCTTTCCAGGCGAATACGGGAATACCCGCAGCAGCGATGGCCGCCGCGGCGTGGTCTTGGGTTGAGAAGATGTTGCAAGACGACCAGGAAACTTCCGCGCCGAGTTCCACCAGGGTTTCGATGAGCACGGCGGTCTGGATAGTCATGTGCAGGCAACCAGCGATTCGTGCACCTTGCAGTGGCTTTGTGGCGCCAAATTCTTCGCGAAGTGCCATGAGACCCGGCATTTCAGCCTCGGCAAGTTGAATTTCTTTGCGACCCCATTCGGCGAGGGCGATGTCTTTGACTTTGTAAGCAGCCATTAAATGTTGAAGATAAGTGATGAACGATTTTGGCGGTGTTTGGAGCGCAAATATTTGGCCTGAGCGCAATTTTAAAACCCCAAACAAAACATCCTTCTGTAAGGTTGTCGAAAAAACAGTGCAAAGGTAGAAAATTGTGGACTAAAGCGCTGCATAACTGGAAGATCTGCAACGCGTCTTCACACGGTAAGTTATTCTCGACTCCTACGAGTACGGTGAGTCTGAGGCCGTGGATACTTATGAAAATGTGCTCGAAAATGACCGCGAACATTTAAGTTCAGCCCAGCAAAGGATGATTTCTACGCAGCTGAGTTTAATAAAAGCTGACTTTGAGACCATAAAATCAATGCACGAAATGGCAACGCATTAAAAACAAGATTTGATTCAGGTGATTTAAATGATTTAAGACCTGAGAACATTTGCGATGTGCAAAAAGGCGGTTCACCAGAAGGTGAAACCGCCTTTTTTGCGGTATTTCATCGGTACTTAACTCCTAGTGCCGCATCCACCGAATGGTTTATGAATTGGGGTGGTAGATTTTTTGTTCATCAAGGCCCTGAGGAGGGCGCAATGCGGGACATTTTAACCGACGATGAACGCAGATGAACGGAAAATATAACCGCCAATTCATAGGACATTCGGTGGATGCGGCACTAGTAATCGTAATTTTGCCAAAATGGAACACGGCAGCACAGAAGAGGCGCTCTTATATTTGTTTCTGGCAGCGGCTTTAGGCTCGTTGGTCGGCAATATTTCCTGGCGAGGCCATAAACTGGGGGTGGCCACCATTCTGTTCGTCGGACTGGCCATAGGGGCGCTTAAACCTGATGTTCAAATCCCCGAAGTGATCAAAATGCTGGGCCTTGCCATGTTTGTGTATAGTATTGGCTTAAGCTCAGGACCCTCTTTTTTTAATTCATTTAAAAAGCGCGGCACCGCCAATTTGATCCTCGCCATAACGGCGCTGAGTACTTTGTCTTTGCTGCTGGGCATCGTAGCCATCATGCTGGGTTTTGATGCTTCGGCTGCGGCAGGCATGCTCTCCGGGATTACCACCAACACCCCCGCGCTTGCCGGACTGCTGGACGCCATCCATTCCCGCCCCAATGCCGACTCCGATGCAATGACCAGAAGCGCGGTGGTCGGGTACTCCATTTCGTATCCGATGGGTGTACTGGGACTGATGATTGCCGTGGCGCTCCTGCGTCGTTGGTTTCGCATTGACTTTGCTGCAGAGGCGCAATCCTTAAACAGCGAGTTCCCTTCCGGTCGCCCCATTGTCAATCGCAGCCTCGTCGTAACCAATCCTGAAGTGGCTGGAAAATCTCTGCGCGTCCTGAATAACCAATACCTATGGCCGGTGGTATTCGGCAGGCTACGACGCGGTACGGAAGATTGGCTGTGTCACTGGGACAGCGTTCTTGAACTGGGCGATGAGGTCGGGGTTACGGGCGAAAATGAGTCGGTGGAGCAGGTAATTCATTTATTTGGAGAACCCAATAAGGAACAATTGGCCGGCGATCAATCCGTGTTTGCCACCCGTCGTATGTTTATTTCCAACGCACAAACAGCCGGCAAAACCGTCGCGGCCCTCAATCTGCATGAACAGTATCAGGTGGTGCTTACCCGAATCCGCCACGGTGATCTGGATTCATTGGTCCATGCCGATACCGTACTCGAATTGGGCGACCGAATCCGGGTGCTTGCCAAGCAGGAGGATATGAAAGCTTTGGAAAAACTTTTTGGCGACTCGTATGAACAACTGAGTCATATTGATTTGTTGCCGTTTGGCTTAGGCATGGGTTTGGGTATCCTGATTGGCTCTATCGAAATGACTTTGCCAGGTGATATTTTGTTCAGCCTTGGCTTTGCCGGAGGCCCCTTGGTGGCAGGGCTGTTATTGTCCTATATTCGCCGGTCTGGGCCTGTTCTTTGGACGCTCCCCTACTCTGCCAACCTTACGCTGCGCCAGATTGGCCTTATTTTGATGTTGGCCGCTATTGGGATTAACTCAGGTGCAGCATTTTTGAGTACCATGCTAAGCCCTGCAGGTCCATTGATGTTCACATCGGCGGCCTTGGTCAGCATTGTAGGCAGTATTTTGATCCTGACAGCGGGGTATAAATGGCTCAAAATCCCCTTTTCCCTGCTGATTGGCATGCTCAGTCACCATCCGGCCAATTTGGATTATGCCAACAACGTATCAGGCAATAAAATACCTACTTACGGTTATGCCTTGGTGTATCCTTTATTGTTAATTGGGAAAATTGTGTTTGTGCAGATGTTGTGGCAGGTGTTGAGACATTGGCAATAGGTATATTGTCTGAACTATGATTCGTATGATTTATGTGATGTTCACCCTATACCCCTTCATCCGCACCTTCTTCCCACGTTCCGTCTCTACCACATCCTCCCAAACAAGCTCAATTCCGGGCAACTTCTCCAGCTCCGGGCGTTTGTGGGGCGTGATGACAACCAGCAGGGGCGCTGCTTGCAGCAGATTCCAGGTGAGGGAAAAAAGATCCTTGAGTGGACAAAGATGCAGCGCAAACGAACTGACAATCAGGGAGTATGTTCCCGGTAGTCCCGCGCGCACAACTTCTTTAAATGAAAGCTGCAGACAGGGCAATCCCGTTTTTCGCTCAAAAAGGGCGTGGGTGAAAGGATCGCAGCCCAGGACGTTTTTCGCCCCAAGCTGTAGAAGCTTACTGGCCACCTCGCCACCACCCGCAGCAAAGTCCAGGACGGTGCCTGAACAATCGAATCGTTCAAAATTGCGCGCTAACAGTGCCTGAATTTCGGGCAAATGCGGGTTTTCGTACGCATCAGCGTAGGCACGGTAGTAGCCCTCGGCCCCGTGTTCATCGTACAATGGGCGGATCTTTTGGCTCAATCCTTCAACTTCTTGCTGTATTCCCGTTCCAGACTGTCCACCAGAAGCTGGTAGGCGGGATCGTCCACAGGGTTGGTGTACTGGGTTTTGTTTTTGCCGAAAAGTTTGACCCGCACCGTGTTGTAACGACTAGGGTGCATTCGCAAATCTTGCAGTAACAGGTGCAGGTGGCGGCTGGAACTGACCAGATTGTCGTACAGCTCTTCGTCTGTGAGGGTTTTCCCCACCAGCCCTTTACCCCGAATGAGGTTTTGGGCGAGGGTATCCACGTGCTTGAGGGTGCCCGTAGTCGCAGCGAGCGTACCCCGAAGTGCTTTGAGGGAAAGGGTCACGGAATCAATGGCGCTGGATGCTTTTTTGGAAGTTTCATCCAGACCCGCGTTTTTGAGTTGTGCACTGAGGGCGCTCAAATTGGCGATGGCCTCGCTGATGTTTTTATCGTTGGCTTTGATCGTTCCGCTGATGGACGCAAAATTGCCCGTAATCGTTCGGATGCTCTGTTCGTTGAGCGACAGGATTCTATTCAACTGCTCCGTCATTGTTTCAATGTTGTGCAGCGAGTTATCGAGTGCCACAACTGATCCTGCCAAACCGTTCGGATTTGCCCTCGCCAAAGAATCAAAATCAATCGAAAGCCCCTGTCTCAGTCGGTCGGTATAAGCATCCATTTCCGCCGGATCCCCCAACAGACTCTCGATGAGTGATTTGGATCCACCGATCAAATAATCTCCATCCTGCGCACAGTCTTTGCCACTGCAGGGTTGTGGAATGAACACCTCAATCGCTTTACCGCCCATGAGGCTCAGGCCAATGATGCTGGCGATGGCGTTTTTGGGAATATCTACCCCGCCGTTGATGTTCAAAACCGCAATGATGGTTTTATCGTCGGTTTTGTCAATATACATGTCCTTAACCATTCCAATCTGAAAACCCCGGATAAAAACCGGGCTGGAGGGTCGCAATTGGTCCACATTGTCATATTTGACGTACAAAGTCTTGTCCGAAGAGAGCACATTCATCCCCTTGAGGTATTTAAAACCCCAAAAACCAAGGCCAAGGGCGGCCAATGCGAGGAGGGCAATTTTGACTTCGTTGCTTATTTTTAGCATGATTACTTAAGATTGGAAAATTGGAAAGGACGCTGTTTAGAATGCTATTTGGACACGATGAGCGCCGATTTAAAGCCCATATTTTGAATTTCTGGCAGCACTTTTTCTGCCTCCGCTTTGGTGGCGTAAGTACCGGAAAAATAGTGATACTTGCCCTCATTAAACGATTCCTTTACATTGGCAAGCAGGCTCAGCTGACCAACATCGGGATCAAGTCGGTTGGGCCAGGCCAGCAGAAAAATCGTGTAGCTGGCCGCCGCTGGCGGAGTTGCCTTTACGACCGTTTTGCTTGGCGCGGCTTGGGGTTTTTCAGGGGTAGTTTTGACAGAAGCTGTGCCAGACACAGGCACTTTTTGAGCCACCGTTTTGACGGGAGCAGCGGCATTTT
>CAZKBH010000009.1:2074-8972 GCA_964550795.1 uncultured Saprospiraceae bacterium | reverse complement strand
GGGCAATAGCGGATTTGACTGGTTTTGGCAAATCAGCTGCGGGCTTGCCCGTTTCCATGTGGCGTTTATAGGCTTCAAAAGCCTGAAAAATCGCCACGGCCATCTGTTCCCGTCCTTCATCCGAAGCCAGAAATTCCTCTTCGCTGTGATGCGTCAAGTAACCTGTTTCGATCAAAACAGAGGGCATAGCCGTTTCACGAAGCACCAGAAATCCGGCCTGTTTCACGCCCCGATCTTCCCGAAAAGCGATGGCGTTGGCAAATTGTTGCACATAACTCGCAAAAACGATGCTTTGCTCGAGATAGGCACTTTGCCACAAATTGGCAAAAATTTCCGCTTCGGGGCTGTTTGGGTCGTAGCCGCCGTAATTTTTTTGATAATCTTTTTCAAGAAAGATAGACGCGTTTTCCCGCTTGGCTACTTCCAAATTGTCTTTGCTGCGGTGCAAACCCAGCACATAAGTTTCGGCACCATGCACGGCTTTACCCGGAAGCGCATTGCAGTGCACACTGATAAATAGGTCAGCTGCATTTCGGTTGGCAATGGCTGCACGCTCGTTGAGTTCCACAAAAACGTCCGTTTTCCGCGTATAAATAACTTTGATGTGCGGATAATTGGTCTCGATGTACGCGCCTAAACGCAACACAATGGCCAAAACATTCTCTTTTTCAAAAGCAGAAGCCCCTACACAGCCGGGATCTTTGCCGCCGTGGCCCGCATCGAGCACCACCGTTTTGATCCTGTAAGAGGGGCCGGGCACGCCACGACGTGCAAGGACTGTCGCGTAGGGTAGCTGATGCGCGTGGGATTCCATACTTTTGCCGCACGAAGCGGTATAACAAGCATGAAAGTCGGTAAAATCCTCCAGAAAGCCGGTGCCGTGTCCTGTACAATGCCCGCCGAGTACCGAATGCAGGGCAGTGTCCGCTGTCAAGAGGTTAAAATTTTCAAAAACAAGCCACGCCAAGAGGAGTGTACACGTTCGTAGTGCGAATTTTGACTTCATAGAATCCTAAGTCTAAAAAGACCAGTGCAAAAATTACCCCGCAAATATCGGCTTTTCTTACAAATTGTTTGCCTGCTCTTGTGCGGCCCTGCGCTAGCTCAAGTAAACGATACCATTCCAAGCCTCGATTCCATCCCGCCAGCCACCTTCCGCGATTCCGCAACGGTGGACCTGTCCAGGATTAAAATCAGCAACGACGCGCTGGATGATGTGGTCGAATACTCGGCTAAGGACTCCATCTGGTTTGATGTCAAAAACAAACAGGTGCATTTGTACGGCGAAGCAGCAGTTAAATATACTTCCCTGAATATCACCGCCGGGTACATTCTTCTGGATTATGCCAACAACGAAATTTCGGCCCAACAATTTCCCGACAGCACGGGTAAATTAACGGGATTGCCAGATTTTAAGGATCGCGACCAACAATTTACCGCCACCCGCCTGCGCTATAATTTTAAAACTAAAAAAGGCATCATTTACGAGGCCAGAACGCAGCAGGAAGACCTGTACGTGCTGGGCGAACGCGCTAAATTCGTCAGCGCAACTACCGTGGCCGGGGCAGACTCAATCAGCGCATCCAAGGCGCGGAACACCATCTACAACAAAGATGCCATCATCACCACCTGCGACGACCCACATCCGCATTTCGGCATCCGAACCAAAAAAATGAAGCTCATCCAGGATAAAATCGTGGTCACGGGCCTCTCCAACCTGGAAGTGGGCGGAATTCCGACGCCCATCATCATTCCTTTTGGCTTTTTCCCCATCACCAAAACCCGCAAAGCCGGGCTGATTGTCCCCAAAGATTTCGATTTCAGAAACGCAGAAGGTTTTGGGATCGAAGGGCTCGGATGGTATCAACCCATTTCGGATAATATGGACGCAACCTTGCTTTTACGCGCTTTTACGGGTGGAACCTGGGGCGTTACAGCCTCCTCGCGCTATAATTATCGCTATAAAGTCAATGGTAATTTCAACCTGAACTACAACAACCGGGTCATAGAAGACGCACAAGCCAACAAAGTTTCCGCCAAATCATTCGGCCTGCAATGGACCCATACACAAGACCCCAAGGCGCACCCTTCCCGACGGCTCAGCGGCTCCGTAAACATCCAGACCAACCGCGACCAACAACGAAACCAGAACGACTTTAACAGTGTATTTACAAACACCCTCAGCTCCAATATCTCTTACAACAAAACATTTCCAGGTAAACCCTACCAATACAGTGTTGCCATGCGGCACTCACAAAACAACCAAACCCGGCAGATGGACATCACCCTGCCCAGTGCGCAGTTTACCATGCAGCGCGTTTTTCCCTTCAAACGCAAAATACAAGTCGGCAAAGAACGCTGGTACGAAAAGCTCTCCGTCAACTACTCCTCCAGACTCGACAATTCCATCCGTACGGCTGACACACTTTTGTTCGAACGAGAAACCCTGGAAAATGCCCGCATGGGAATCCAGCACCAGGCAAGCACCGACTACGTACTGAAACTTTTCAAGTACATCAACATCACGCCTAATATCCGGTATGAAGAAAACTGGTATCCATATATTATTGAAAGAAACCTAACGGACTCCATCTTAATTGTTAACGACACAACCTTCCAAGATGGCGAAATCCTGGAAATCCGCCAAAACGACAACTTGTCGAAGTTTGGCTTTGTAGAGGATACGCGCAACTGGGGTTTCTATGCCTTCCGCACCTACAACGTGGGCGTTTCGGCCAGCACCTCCTTGTTCCTGACGCATCAATCAAAGCGAAAAAAAGCATGGTTTCAGGGTATCCGACACAAGATGTCGCCCACGATCAATACAGGTTTTGGACCGGATTTTACCAAACAACAGGATCGTTATTTCAAAACCTATTACACGGATCTGCGCCCTGGAAGAGGAGACTCCATCACGTACGGCATTTTCGACGACGCGTTTTACAGCAAACCAACCCTTGGACGACGAGACGTGAATATTGGGATCAGCGTGAATAACGTGTTGGAATTCAAATACTTCTCTGCTAAAAGAGATTCGGTATTTAAAAAACGGATTTTCGACGGACTAAACTTTGCAGGATCATACACGCCTACCCGCGACTCCTTGAAATGGAGTACCATAAGCACAGGCGGTCTGTTCAGACTGTTTAAAGGCATTTCCAACCTGACCTGGAATGTAACCTTCGATCCATACATCGCTGATGGCCGGGGCAAACCGGTGAATCAGTTTGCCTTTCGGGAAAAGAAAAAACTGGTGCGCACCACACAATTCGGTATCGCGCTCAACACCGGTTTCCAGGTAAAACAGCTCCGCGTAATGTTGTCCTCCAAAGGCAAACCCACCGATGCAAGTTCCGCATCAACGGGAGCCAAAGTGCCCAAAGATGATCTGTTGAGCTTGTT
Source organism: uncultured Saprospiraceae bacterium (assembly GCA_964550795.1). Classification (GTDB taxonomy): domain Bacteria; phylum Bacteroidota; class Bacteroidia; order Chitinophagales; family Saprospiraceae; genus M3007. The sequence continues at coordinate 5,570 of CAZKBH010000009.1, read as the reverse complement.
CGATAATTTCCGGGTGGACCACCGAATATCCTTTACTAGAGAGCTGATCCCTACCGGATTGGGGACCGCCCGCGATACCTTTAAAATCGGTACCAATAGTTTGAATTTTTCGGGTAGCATCCCGCTTTCCGCCAAATGGAGCTTCGATGTAGACAATATCAGTTACAGTTTTATTGATAAGTCACTCATTTATCCATCCTTTGGATTCACGCGTGACCTGCACTGCTGGCAACTCAGTTTTCGGTGGCAGCCTGATCGCGGCACCTATGAATTTTTCCTTGGCGTAAAACCCGGCTCCCTCGATTTTGTCAAAGTACCCTATCGAAGGAATATTTTTGATGCGCAGTTGTAAGTGCGGCCCCCATTCCATTAAACATTTCTCACCATGTTCCGTCTCTCCTACTGCCTGCTTTTGGCCTTTATTTTCCAAGCCGTTTTACTGCCCGCTCAGGTAAAAAACTGCTTCAAATTGCTGGACAAAAACGATTTTTCAACAGCCCTGCTCTGCTTCCACGACGTTCCCAAAAACAGGGAAGATAGTCTGGCCGCTGGCTTTGGAATTTTAAAAGCAAGCGCTGGAATGAACCGGCGCAGCCACTGGTTCGAGGCAATCGCAGGCTATGAAAAAACGCTCAAGGCATTTGATGCGCTGGACCAAAAAGAGCAAAAAAAACTGAACAGCGATTATAAAATCACCCGGGAAACCTTGGAGCAAGCCTACGCGCAATTGTTCGATAAACCCATCAATTTTATTGAAAAAACACCCAATTCTGAAGCCACGCGCGATTCTTTTTTGAACGCTGTGACCGTGATTCCGCAGGTCTATAAAGCCCGTTTCAACCAATTGATGGTGCAGCAAAAAACGAACCCGAACACCCAACGGAAACGCATGAATCCTGCGGCATCCAGCAAAAAAAAGCCCGTTTATGTGGACCGACAACCACCCGAAGGGTCCAAACTTGAGTTCGTAAAAGGAATCAATACCGAAGGCTCGGAATACATTCCGGTACTCTCTTCGGATGGAAAAATCATGTATTTCGTGGGGGAAAACCGGGCGGACAACTTCGTGGGCGAGGACGTTTTTTTCAGCGAACGCATGGCGGATGGTAGTTGGTCGGAGCCGAAAATTGATCGTTTTTTTAGCGGAACAAGCTATGAAGCCGTGGTGTCCATGTCCGCGGATGGAAATAATTTGGTCCTTTTTATTGGCGGAAAGCCCTTTATTTCAAATAAAACCAAAACCGGCTGGACGGAACCCCGCCCCATTTTACTCCGGAAATCCTACTACTGGATCGGAGTGACGAGCATTACCCGAAACGGGGAAGCCCTTATTTTTGAATCCAAAATAACCCCCGATAGCGACATTAATATCTGTGTTGCCCTGCGCACCCAGGACAGCGGCTGGGGAATCCCGTTTGATCTTGGCAGTCCAATCAACACCTCCGCCAACGAACGCACCCCCTTCCTGCACAGCGATTTCAAAACGCTTTATTTTAGCTCCAACGGACACGGTGGTTTTGGCAGTTATGATGTTTTTAAATCTACCCGACTCGACGATACCTGGAAAAACTGGTCCACTCCGGAAAACCTTGGCCCGGAGATCAACACCGCGAAAGAAGAGGTTGGTTTTTGCATCCCGCCCGCTGGAGATATGGCCTATCTGGCTACCAGCTCTGGATTCGGGGATCTTGATATCATGCGTATTCCCCTCAGCGTCACCGCCCGCCCGGAGGCCCAGATTGTCATCACGGGCACTTTGACCGATGGAAGTGGTCAGCCTTTAAGTGGTTCCATTACGGTGGAAGACGCCAAAACGAGCCAGGTAATCCAGACCGTTGCTACCCGCCCCGACGGTAATTATTCATTTTCAATTCCTAAAACAGCCCAAATCAACTACTTCGCAACGGGCGACAGCCTCATTACCACCAAAAAAACGTTTGTGGATGCTGCTACTTATCAAGGAGACGTAGCGGAAGAAAAGGTCGAAATTACCACCTTCAAGGAAGCCGCTAGCGGAGGGAAAGCCCTCGAATTGCGCGATTTGCTGTTTGATTTTGCAAAATCAGACCTGCGCCCGGATGCACGCGCTGAATTGAAACGGATTTACGCCAACATCAAAAATTTCCAATGGGCCATTGAAATTGGCGGACACACCGACAATGTCGGCAGCGATGAAAGCAACCTGCAACTCTCCACGTCCCGTGCCAAAGCCGTCCGCGATTTCCTGGTTGAACAGGGCTATCCGGCCAATAAAATTTCATTCAAAGGATACGGCTCCAGCATGCCCATCACTGAAAATGCCACAGAAGCCGGACGCGCCAGAAACCGCCGGGTTGAAATTCGGGTTGTAAAATAGACTTTTTGCGATGGGGCGTTCGAGGATGTTTACACCTTAAACGAACGCTGAAACACCTGCCCGCCCGATTGCAAACGATATTGATACGCACCGGGCGATAGATACCAATCGGGTGCTTTAAAATCAAAGATATAACTGCCCTGCTCCTTATACTCGTTTAGCAGCGTGCGCAATACATGGCCCGCCGAGTCGAGAATTTGAAGCCGGATGGGACCATTTTGCATCATCGCATACTTGATTTCGATGGTTGCCGGCTCGCTGGGGTGCGGGTTGTGCCCAAGCAAAGCACAACGACCATTATCACCCAAAAGCGGTGCAGCGGCGGGCACCAATCCACTGAGCGTTGGATGCGTCTGCCCCATCACAAAATTGACCAAATCGGCTGAATTTCCCATCCAATCCTGCAAAATAGTGCTGTAAACAGATCGGAAATCCACACTAAAGTCAGGGTCTCCGTAGGGATCAGGATCGCTCAAATCCTGGAATTGGCCCGTAAATCCGTTGCCGATTCCGCCCCCAAACAACATCATGGGTGTCCCCCAACCGTGGTCGGTGCCCAGGGAGGCATTTTCATAGATCGTCCGGCCAAACTCGCTGAATGTCATGCCCAACACCTTGTTCGGCAGTTCCGTATTCCCGCCGTACCCGAGGTCGTCATAGAATGCTTTTACGCCCTCTGCGATATTTTGGAGCAGACTTAGGTGTAAGTCGTATTGCATTGCGTGGGTATCAAAACCGCCGATGGAAACCATAAAAACGCGGGTGCCGAGATTGCCTTTTATGAGTTTTGCAACAATGGCCAATTGTTCTGCCAGATAATTGTTACTTGGATAAGTTACCTGGTTTTTGCCCCTGGAATAGGCCGTTTTAATGGTTTCAGCATATCGAAACGCAGCGTTGGCCGTTTGGCGAACGTAGGCGAGTTCGAGTTCCCTGGGCGTATTACCCAGCTGCGCGGTGTCGTACAATTGACCTGTTTGGGCAATTTGATAAAACTCCTGCGGGCTGCTCACGGCAAGTGCCATATTGGCTGCATCCGCCCGAAAAACGAGGTCGGTTTGTACGCCAATTTGCAGGGCGGGCGGCACGGTGGGCGGTGTTTCCAAAAAAGCCGCGTATTCATTATCAAGGAAACGCCCC
>CAZKBH010000009.1:0-2064 GCA_964550795.1 uncultured Saprospiraceae bacterium | reverse complement strand
GTGGTCGTGCCGCTGGCGGTGGCCGTGAGCGCCGACGGCGCCGTGGGCGGCGTGTCCAAAAAAACCGCGTACTCATTATCCAGGAAGCCCCCCATCCAGCCGGTATTCACTACCACATCTGAATCACTGGCAGAGGCTACAATATCGTAGGAGCGGAAGTGACTGTAATTTGGTTCAGGGTACCCGACATTATGGATGACTTTCATCATGCCATTGTCCCACATGGGTTGTAAAGCATTGGTTGCCAGTGGCATTCCGTATTCGTTGCTTAAAGCCCAAAGGTTAGGCTCCTGAATGGCGATGGTCGGTCGGAGGTCGTAGTAAAACTGGTTGCCGCGTTCGATGATGGTATTGAGTCCGTCATTTCCGCCATCCAGCCGGATCAGCACGAGGATTCGATCATTGGACCCATTGGCCAGCGAGGCCATGAGCGGCGTGGGCTGGAATGCCCGCAGGCCGAGATTGCCCATCATCAAACTGCCTGCTCCAAGGATTCCGGTGGCAGAAAGAAAGTCGCGGCGGCTCCAAAGTTGGTGCTCGCGGGTGTGGGCTTCTCCGTGTTCGAGGGATGCGCCGTGCCGGGGTTGTTTGTGTATTTTACTCATTGGATGCGTATAGGCCGTGACGAAGGTGATTATTACCAGTTGAATTTTTGCTTAGAGGCATTAGGTCAATTGAAACTCCGGTAATTTCACCAAATAGTATAGCATGTTGACGATCTGATATGGAGCTTCATCCCAGTATAAATTCCAAGTACCATCGAGGAAATAGTTCTCTGGAATACCTGCTTTAAAATTGATGACAGCGGCTTGCAGATTCACCGGATCGAGGGATTGCCCGGTCAAATATTCCACTAGAGCGGCTGTTATCAGGGTTGGGTCATTGCTGTCGTTGGTCAGCGTTTGCGCCAGCGTGCGCAAGTTTTCCCGGCTTTGTTCCTCTGTAGTCAGCCAATAAGCAACGGCGGAACTGTAATTCCATCGGGCAGTAAGCGTACTCTCGTTGATCCAGCTTCGGTGCCCTTTCCAACCGGCCACATTGGGCGGGTTAAAAAGTTCCTGCCCAAGTTGATAAGACCAATATCCGATGGCATTCCAGCGATTTTCCTCCACCAGGGATGCCGGAGTATCCGCTGCCTTGTACAGGTTCAACATGGATTCGAGCGGACTTTTATGCTGCACGTTAAAGAACGTTTCTTCGAAAAAATGTTCGCTCTTAATCAGTTGTTTCAATACCGGAAGGATTTCCCAGTTATTGTCTCGAAAGGTTTGCGCAAGTGTCGTAACCACTTCATTATCAACATTTTGATACACAAAGTGCTTATATAATTTCCCCACGATGTAATGTGAAACTTGATTGGCTCGGGCGCTAAAAACCAGGTTATGCGCGGTGGTGTACCCAAAGTTGCTGGTCTCCCCAAAGATTGTTTTCGGCGTATTGTCGTGGCGGTTCGGATCAAAATAAGGTGGATCGCAGAGATAATCACTGGCGCGCCAGCCCGTGAGTGCCCGCGACATGGCCACGATATCGGCCTGTGTGTAGCCATTGCTTTCGCCCATGGTGAAAAGTTCCATGAGTTCTCGGGCGTAATTTTCGTTTGGAGCGCCTGCAAGGCTTAAGTTGCCGTTCAAATACACCAGCATGGCCCCGGTTTTCCCCATTTCGCGGGCGAAAATTCGGAAATTCCCAAAAGCATATTCGTGAATCATGGCGTAGTAGCTCCAGAGATAGGCATTGCAGCCATACACATCCAACTCCGTTACGAAGTGATTGTGCCAAAAGAGCGCCATTTTTGCCTGAATTCCTTCATCCAGCATCTCAGCCAACCACCGACGACGCAGTTCATCCCGATGGATGAATACAAGGTTTGGGTCGGGGATGTTCGCGTAATCATCCATAGTCCAAGCGCCCCAAAACGGCGGATCTGGTGAGCCACGGTCTGCAGCAGTGTCCAAAATCTGGTCAATCAAATCGCCGGGCGAGAGCTGAAGGCCCGCTTGGATTTGCGCATGACTGGCCCCGAATCCCAGCCGCCGATATAAGTGGGCAACCCTTCTGGCATTC
>CAZKBH010000008.1:101654-105162 GCA_964550795.1 uncultured Saprospiraceae bacterium | reverse complement strand
ATTGAGCTCCGTCGTTGTTGTTGGCGAGGACGCCAACAACGGAAGGTGAGACCAGTTCTTACTTAAACAAGCTTGACAATCAATGCATTGCCGTTGTTGGCGTCCTCGCCAACAACAACGATAAGCAGGATTCCAAGCCAAAGTTTGTCGCGCTGAAGTGTTGTTGGTGAGGACGCCAACAACGGAAAAAGGACACCAACAACTGCAAGGGCTAATTAACCAAAAACAGTAACAAAATCCCAGTAACCACCCTCGCTACTTTTGTAAGCGGACGAGTACTTATATGCTTCGGGATGTTCTGCCAAGGTCCACTTTCCAGCACATGGATTCAGATGAATATAATGTGCTTTTTGCCAACGCACTTCATTGTGAAATATCTCGATGGAAAGCGGGTTGCGCTCCCAAAATTGGTATTTACGATCTGACAAATCAACTCGGAATTTTTCCAAGACAGTGGGATAATTTGACCTCAACACTTTTTTGAACTGATGTGCGGTGTAAGAGAGTAGGGCTGATTTAACTTCAGTTAAAACATACGGCTCCGGAATGTACCAAATTATATGGATGTGGTTGGGCATAATGACGAAGTCATAAACCACTGCCCGACCTTCACGTACCAAAAATCTCAGTGACTCAATGACAATGTCTTTTAATGAGTCATTTTTTAGTAAGTGTTTCCACTCTAAAATAGTAGCAGTGGTAAAGTAGAGTCCGTAATAACGATGAAACATTTGGATTGTATTTTGGCTTTCCAAATATAGGCTATTATTTGATTTTTACCAATCCTTGTGTTGATTTAGCAGGTATCGCGTCTTCCGTTGTTGGCGTCCCTGCCAACAACAACTAGAAGCAGGATTTCAAGCCAAAGTTCACCACTAGGATTGTTGTTGGCGAGGACGCCATAGACGTCAGGCAAAAACTTATACAGCATCATTTCACCTGAAATTGAGCTCCGTCGTTGTTGTTGGCGAGGACGCCAACAACGGAAGGTGAGACCAGCTCTTACTTAAACAAGGTTGACAATCAATGCATTGCCGTTGTTGGCGTCCCCGCCAACAACAACGATAAGCAGGATTTTTTCCGTTGTTGGCGTCCTCGCCAACAACAACGGCGGAGCGAGATTTGTCTTCCGTTGTTGGCGTCCTCGCCAACAACATCGATAAGCAGGATTCCAAGTCAAAGATTGTCGCTCCGGAGTGTTGTTGGCGAGGACGCCAACAATGGCAAGAGAAAAATTTAGTCACAGCCTGAAACCGACATCATCCACACACATACTTCAGTGAATCAGAGTCCTTCGAGTCACCATTTAACTCATAGCACGCATAATCTCAGCCCTCCACCAACTCCCTCGCCGTTGCAATCGCCGCTTCGCTCGGCGGGTTCCCGCTGAGCATGACCGCAATGGAGCGCAGCCGCTCTTCGGGCGCCAGGTAGCGTACATTGGTCACGGTGCGCTGACCTTCCACTTTTTTGAACACAAAATAATGCGCGTCGGCTCGGGCGGCAATTTGAGGGGTGTGGGTTATGCTGATAACCTGATGCCGGGCACTCAATTCCTTGAGAATCAAACCCATTTTAAGCGATACATCGCCGGAAATACCGGAGTCGATTTCGTCAAAAATGAGGGTGGGCAAGGGGATGGCATCGGCCACAAGACTTTTGGTGCAAAGCGTTAGGCGCGAAAGCTCGCCGCCGGAAGCCACATCTTTGATGGGCAGATAACGCGCACCGATGTTGGTGGCAAAGAGAAATTGAACATCGTCCAGACCAGTTGGGCCGAGTTGAGGCAATTCCGCAATTTCAACTTTCAGCCGGGCGTGTGGCATGGAAAGTTGGGTCAACATCGCCTGTACCCGCTCCTCAAAAACTTTTGGGATAGCTCTTCGGCGCTGGCTGAGCGTGCTGGCCGTTTTGCGCAAGGTTTTTTCCTGAGTAGCGAGGGATTGCTCCAGCTGAACAATCTCCCCGTCAAGATTGGTATAACCAGCGGTTTGGGTTTCGAGTTCGGATTGAATTTGCAACAGCTCGGCCACACCCGAAACGCCGTGTTTTTTTTGTAATTTATACAACACATTGAGCCGTTCCTGAGCCTCTGCAATCCGTTGTGGATCATGCTCGGTGCCCTCGGCAACCCGTTCACAATCTTTTGCAAGGTCTTGTAAATCAGCAATCAAACCATCCATTCGTTCGCTGATGCCGGACAAGAGTGGCGATAGTTTTCGCGTAGGCGAGAGACTTCGGGCAATCTCCTGCAATTGGCCTACCAGGTTCACCTCGCTGTCCGAAAGATGGTTGTAAGCGGCACCATAACTGCGCTTGACGTCCTCGGCATTGGTCAGTTGCGCGAGTTCGCCCTCCAGACTTTCCTGTTCGCCTTCAAAAAGATCGGCTGCCTGTAATTCATCCAATTGGAAGCGCAGAAACTCCATCTCTTTCGCCCCACTTTTGCTTCGTTCTATGAGTTCGGCCAGGCGTTTTTTGTCCACTGCATATTGTCGGTAACCCTGTTGGTATTCCTTGAGCATGGGACCATTGTCCGCCAGCGCATCAATCATCCGCAATTGGAAATTGACATTATGGATATCAAGGGTGTCGAATTGCTGGTGAAGGTCTATGAGATGTTCCGTGAGTCGCTGGAGTACCTGATTGTTGGCGGGCGTGTCGTTTACAAACGCGCGGCTTTTACCCGTAGGCGATAATTCACGGCGAACGACCACTTCGGGATCGTAGTCCAGTTCGTGTTCCTCAAAAAAAGCGCGCAAATCGTATTCCGACACGTCGAAATAAGCTTCCACTACGCATTTTTCAGCATCGTTGTAAAACACCTTGGTGTCGGCGCGTTCGCCCATGATGAGGCCCAGGGCTCCGAGTAGAATGGATTTGCCTGCGCCTGTTTCGCCGGTGATGATGGTAAGCCGCTCGGAAAAGTTGATCTCCAACTCGTCAATGAGCGCGTAATTGCGAATGTGTAGGCGTTTTAGCACTGGTTGGACTTTGGATTGTTTGCCCGCTAAGCGCTAACAAAGGTGAACCGGAAGCGGGTATCGTTAAACGTTGGATTTGGGGACACAAACTACCTTAAAAGAGCGGTCTGCGTTTCGAAGGGCGAAAATAACACAGCGGGGCAATTTAATCACGCTTGTTTTAAAATTTTTTGTTTTAAAATGGAATTTGGGGTGGTGAGGCGGTGACTTCGAAGTCACCGCCTCACTAAACCCTTGACCCAATTTACCGCTGCTGCACGGCCAAATTCCCATTCAGGCTACCCGACGCAGTGGTCAAACGATATTGATACATCCCGGCTGGCAAAACGGGCAACTCAAGTTCCAAAACCTGTCCCCCAGCCAAAATATCGCCCTGGAACAAACGCCCCACATACCGACCATCGGCTGCGTACAAATCAAGTTGTGCACGCGTGGTTTTTAAAACCTGCATATCCAGATAAACCCGATCCTGTGCCGGGTTCGGATAGACGCGCAGCACCTGCAGGCCTACTATTTCTGAAGTG